>JAKPPU010000046.1 GCA_029547185.1 Deltaproteobacteria bacterium
TGCCTTGCGACGTGAGACCAAAGGCTGGGAGCACAACCGCAATATGCGCCAGAAAGGGGTCGATTGGCAATTTACTACTCATGATGCCCGCATCAAACTGAAAAGATTATACCCGCAGTATCATAACTGACAAGGGACTAGGGTTGCAACACATTCTGAATGCTCTTCATTTGTTTTTTTCAGATAGATATCCTTTGATGAATTCATCAGTTTCACCTAAACCGCCCCAGGCTTTAGGAAGAAGGAAATAATTTGATGGGCTCAAAAGATTGAAGAAGACTTTCTTTAGTTCTTGGATGTCTATGCTGCTCAGGGAGGAGCGATCATTGAGACCCACTGCTGAAATGTGGCAGAGCTTCCAACCATCTTTGTTGATAGTATATTGACCAAGTGTGCAGTGATATTTCCTCTGATCCTTTTCTTCCTTTTTATGAGCAAACGAAACGGGGATATTGTCATTTAAAAAGGCTTCTCGTATCTCTGTGATTGTCGGAACGATTCCCATTAGCGCCAAATGACAAACCCATTGAGCGGGTGAGTTATCCGCAGGTATGATTCTTCTGCCTGAAGAATGAATTATCTCCGAACCTCTTACTAATGAGACTTTTCGAATGAGCAGTGGCAAGGAATCGTCATGAGCCCATTCTTTGAGGACTGTATCCCATGCAATAACTATTTCTTTTTTTATCTGTGGACAGACATTGCTTTCCGCCCAAAGATTCCCAAGTCTTATCAACAAATCGCTGATGCTTGCAGGTAGTTCATCAGGGCATTGGGGGATATTTTTCATTACATTTTCCTGCCACTGGACAGTTTATAAAATGTAAATTTTCTCGTGCAATATTGTTTGTAAAGATTTCTGTCCCCTCTCATATGCATCGTACCTATCAAGAAATGCCTGGAGTCAGTTCATGATGTTAAGCAGCACTCAAATAAATGATATCATTCTCTCAGAATGGAATCCATAAGATTATTAAGTGCTTCACAAGCTTGAGTCACCGTAGGTTTCAGATTCTCCCGAGCTATATTCAGTATGGCGTTAAACATTAAATCAATTCCCCATGTGCCTGTTCGCACCGCGTTGGATAACCGGGGGCTCTGGAGTGGACATTACAGCTCTTTTTGCAAATGCAGCCCAGGTGAAGACTGGAGGGCGCTCAGCCTCGTACTGTTTGAGCTCCTCGAAGAGGAGCGAGTTTACGGGGCTGCCCGCAAGGCAAGCCTCGGCTGCTTCAAAAAGGGCTGTCTGGGAACGGAAGAGCCCCCGGTTATCCAACGCTTCGTGCAGATTCTTCCGGCAAGAATGATCAAAACCCCCTGGATTCCCGCCTTCGCGGGAACGACAGATGAGACGACAACATATGCATTTTTACAATTCCCGCCTGTCGATCACCCGCACTGCCTTGCCCTGGGCGACCGGGATGCTTCCGGGCTCGCACAGGTCGACTTCGGGCGTGATGAGGATCTCGTCCCTGAGCTCGCGGGTGATCCTCTCCCGCAGCTTTTCGAGGCTCCTGTAGGCATCGACATTTATGGACGGGTCGATCTCCGCGCGCACGATCATGTGGTCGTTGTTGCCCTTCTGCTCGAGGATGATCTGGTAGTTGCGGCCCACACCCGGGATGCCGATGAGGATGGCCTCGATCTGCATGGGGAAGATGTTCACGCCTTTGAGGATCATCATGTCGTCGCTCCGGCCGGAGAAGCGCTCGAGCCGTGCGTGGGTCCTGCCGCAGGCGCAGGAGCCGGGCATGATGGAGGTGAGGTCTCTCGTGCGGTAGCGGATGATGGGCATGACCTCGCGGTTGAGCGTGGTGAGGAGAAGCTCTCCCTTCGTTCCCTGGGGAAGCGGCTCGAGGGTGTCAGGGTCGACGATCTCGACGAGGAAGGCGTCCTCCCAGATGTGCATGCCCTTCCTTTCCGGGCACTCAAAGGCCACGCCGGGGCCGTTCATCTCGGAGAGGCCGTAGGAGTTGAAGGCTTCTATGCCGAAGAACTTCTCGACCTTCTGCCGTGTCTCTTCCGAGTGGGGCTCGGCGCCGAGGATGGCGAACTTGAAGTCCGGGAACTCCTTCTTCGGATCGACGCCTGCGGATTCGAGCGTATCGGCCAGGTGGAGCGCATAGCTCGGGATGATGTGGATGGCAGTCGTATGGTAGTCCTTCATGAACTTGAGCTGGCGCTTCGTGTTGCCCGGGCCGCTCGGGATGGTGAGGCACCCGAGCCTCTCGGCGCCGTAGTGGAGGCCCAGGCCACCGGTGAAGAGGCCGTAGCCGATCATGTTCTGGAACACGTGGTTCTTGCGCAGGCCCATCATGTAGAGGCATCTCGTGACGAGCTCGGTCCAGTTGTCGATATCGTTCGTTCCGTGGTACACGACCGTGGGCGTACCCGTCGTGCCCGAGGAGGAGTGAAGCCGCACCACGTCGTCGATCGGCGTGCACACCATGCCGTAGGGATAGGCGTCGCGCAGGTCCTGCTTCGTGGTGACCGGAAGCTTGCGTATGTCGCTCAAGTCCTTGATCGTATAGTCTGCGATCCCCTTTGCCTTGTAGAACGGAGATCCTGCTGCCCTCTTCAGCGTCTGCCGGAGTTTCTGAAGCTGAACCTCTTCCAGACGTTCCCTCGTGATGCACTCATGATCTTTATTCCAGTACACGGCTGCCCCCTCAAGGTGTCCTACGATTATTGGATGTGTTTCGTCAGCCTTACCACGGACAGGCACGGGATGTCAATTTGTCCGCGGACAGCAGGCGCTGCGACCGGGTTTGCGGGGTAAGAAGGGCGGAGGGCCGAACCCCTTAAGAATCGACGTGCCCCGGTTTCCCGGGGCACGTGAATCAGCCTTCGAAGAGTAAAGAGGGTTTCGCTGCTACTTGGCAGGCAGGGCCGGTGCTGCAGGAGTCTGGCTTGCCGGGGCCGCAGGAGCAGGTGCTGCCGGTGCGGGCATTGCCGGTCCCGGAACTGCCTTTCCCGGAACTGCCGGTGCCGGTGCCGTGACCGCGGGTTTGTCCATGATGCTCTGGCTCGGCCGCTTGAAGCTCGAATACCCGAGCGTCAGCGAGGTCAGCATGAACACGACCACGAGGACCCGGGTGGCTTTGTTGAGAAAATCCGCCGGCCCTGCAGAACCGAAGAGGGCCTGGCTGCCTGCGCCGCCGAAGACAGCGCCGATGTCGGCCCCTTTGCCGGACTGCAGGAGTACGGCTATGATGAGAAGGACCGATACCAGGATGTGAATTGCTAACAGTGCTCCGTACATAATTGATCACCTTTTGAAACGTATTATTCTTTCGAACGATGCGGGATCGAGGCTCGCTCCTCCTACGAGGGCGCCGTCGATATCGCTTTGTGCCATGAGGGCATCGATATTGTCGCCTTTCACACTGCCGCCGTAGAGTATCCGGATCTGTTCGGATACTTCCCTGCCGAAGAGATCCGAGAGGATCTTCCGGATGAAGCCGTGGACCTCCTGGGCCATTTCGGGCGTGGCGGTCTTCCCCGTGCCGATGGCCCACACCGGCTCATAGGCGATCACCAGAGAGGCTCCCTGATCTGCATCGAGGCCGGCAAGGCCCTTCCTCACCTGTGATTCGACGACGTCGAAGGTCGTTCCGGCCTCGCGCTCTGCGAGGGTCTCGCCTACGCAGACGATCGGCGTGAGGCTGCCGCGGAACGCTGCATGGACGCGCCTGCCCACCGTCTCGTCGGTCTCGCCGAAGAGCTGCCTGCGCTCGGAGTGGCCGACGATCGAGTATTCGGTGCCGATGCTTGCGATCATGGGCGCGCTGACCTCGCCGGTGAACGCGCCCGAGTCCTCCCAGAAAACGTTCTGGGAGCCGGTCTTGACGGCCGAGTCTTTCAGCGCCTCGATCAGGGGGTGGATGTAGACGTATGGGGGGCAGATGAGGATCTCGACATCTTTGACATCGGATATGCGCTGTATGATATCTCCGGCATAGCTCAAGACCTCGTCATAGGTCTTGAACATCTTCCAGTTGCCGGCTATCAGTGGTTTCCTCATCGTATGAGCTCCTAGCTTTCGAGAGCCTTCACCCCGGGCAGTTCGATGCCTCCCAGCATTTCGAGGAAGGCTCCGCCTGCGGTAGATACAAAGCTGACCTTGTCGGACAGGTTGCTCTCATGCAATGCGGCATCTGTATCACCCCCGCCCACGATGGTCAATCCCTTTGATGAAGCGATCTTTTTCGCGATCTCGAACGTGCCTTTCGCAAAGTCCTTCTGCTCGAAGACGCCCATGGGGCCGTTCCAGACGATCGTGTTGCAGCCGGCGAGCGCCTCACCGAACAGGGTGACGGACGCAGGGCCGATGTCGAGGCCCATGAGATCGGAAGGGATCTCCTGGATGGTGGTGGTTTCGATACCCTTGGTCGCCTTTGCGTCCGGAGCGCATACGCAGTCGACCGGCAGGTAGAACTTCACGCCGTTAGCCTTGGCCTTTTCCATGATCTCCCGGGCCTTGCCGATGAGGTCGTCCTCCACGAGGGACTTCCCGATGTCCTGGCCGAGCGCCTTGACAAAGGTGAAGGCCATGCCTCCTCCGATGACCATCTTGTCCACCTTGGCGATGAGGTTCTCGAGGATCTCGAGCTTGCCCGATATCTTGGCCCCTCCGATAACGGCGGCAAAGGGGTGTTTCGGCTCCCTGATGGCCTTGTTGATGTAGTTCACCTCGCCCTGCATAAGGAACCCGGCAGCCTTTTCCTTGATATACCTGCAGATGCCCACGATGGACGCTGCAGCGCGGTGGGCGGTGGCAAAGGCGTCGTCGACATAGACGTCGCCCAGGGAAGCGAGCTCCCTGGCGAACTCGGGATCGTCCTTTTCCTCGCCGATGTGGAACCGCAAATTCTCGAGCAGGAGCACCTCGCCGGGTTTCAGGCTGTCGACCATCTCCTTCACCTCGCCGCCGATGCAGTCCGGTGCCATGTTGACGCTCGTTCCCAGGAGCTCGGAGAGCTTGCGCGCCACGGGGATGAGGCTCTGCGCTTTGTTCACCTTTCCCTTGGGGCGGCCGAGGTGGGACATGAGGATCACTTTCCCCCCCTGATCGATGGCATATTGAATGGTCGGCATGGCGGCCTTGATCCGGGAGTCGTCGGTGATGTTGCCGTTCTCATCGAGCGGTACATTGAAATCGACTCGAATGAGCACCCTTTTCGATTTCAAGTCCAGATCCTTGATGGACTTAATACCCATTCTCTTTCCTCCTTGTTTTTGTATGAGAGTTTGAATAATGGCGTACCGATAATAAAGGAAGGATATGATAGACGTTTATCTGATCCAAAATCGGCCCCTTTACAATTACTCAAGTTTCCAAGTAAATACGTGTTTGTATATTATTAAGAATTTAATATATGTCAATGGGATTTCAAGATGAGCGGAGACCGCACAAAAGGCGCTTTAATGTTCGATCTCTTGAGCGACCAGTTCCTTCTGCTCATGGCCAACCTGATCAAGGGAAACAGGAAGAAGGCCCTCCAGTTCGCTGATGACATGAGGGTCGACATTGAAAGGTCCGGGCTCGCCATCGTCTCCCAGAACCTCATCGAGAAGCTGGCCCAGGGGCAGGCCGTGAGGAATTCCCTCATCAACCTGCCCTCGGTGGTCCCCGGGTTCGGCACGATCCTCTCCTTCGGGCTCCTCGGGGTCGAGAACTTCTTTCTCCTCGACCAGTCCGTGACCCTCATCCTGTCCTTGTGCTCCCTCCACGGTGTGCAGATCGACGACATCGATGCCATGCAGGAGTTCGCCGTTCTGGTCGTGGGCGAGGTGTTCGGGGTCTCCGGCATCGAGAAGGGTGAGAATTTCCGGTCCATCAGCAGGGAGTACGTCACCAAGACCCTGCCGGGCCAGTACGTGAACACCGGCGTGAGCCGGGGCGTCCAGAAGATGCTGCGCAGGCTCCTGCCCTTCCGGAAGGGATCGAGGCTGCTTCCTGCTGGCCTGGGCCTCGGCGCTTCCGCCTTGAACGCCTATGAAACCATGGTAAATGTCGGGCAGACGACCCTCAAACACCTGCCGGCGCTCCTCACTCCCCGGCCGGAAGAGGATTGATTTCCAGGATCACCCGGGAATTGCTACAGCCGATACAGTTCCTTGTCCCAGAGCTTGACCCAGTTGCGCTTGAGCACCTCGGTTGCGACCGGGGTGTTGTCCACCTCGAGGATCATGATGGGGTTCGAGGCCCTGCCGATGTAGGGGTACATGGTTATGACGTTGATCTTTGCGTCCCGAAGGGGCTTCAGGACAGCGTTCATTCCGCCGGGATGGTCGGGCATTTCCACGGCGAGGACGCCGGTTTCCTGGTACTCGATCGCCTCGGAGGAAAGCGCGTTCTTGGCCTTCTTGGGGTCGTCCACGACAATGGAGATGGATGAAATCTCGGCAGACTCCTGACCGACCGAGATGGCCCTGATGTTGACGCCGTGCCTGCCCAGCACATCGCTTAAGTTCGAGAGTTTGCCGGATACATTAGCGGTCTCAAGACGGAATTGTTTGATTGCCATGACCTATTTCTCCCTTGAAAAAAAATCGTACCCTATCTGCAAGGCTTCGATGTTCTTGTCCTTGAAACGTTCCTTCCCCTTGCCCAGGATCTCTCCCATGTTGTCGATGATGGTGGAGACCTTGACGAGATGCGTCCGGTTGACGAAGGCGCCGAGCATGATCATGTTCGCATAGCGCTCACCGACGGTCTTGATGGCGAGCTCGTTCACCGGGATATCCACGACCTCGATATCGCCCCGGACAGGCCTCTGGGTCACGATACTCGTATTGATGAAAACCTGACCGCCGGAGACGGTCTGGTTCTGGAGCCGCTGCAGCGAGTAGTTGTCCATGATCACGAGGTAATTGGGTGACGAAGCCACGGGAGAGGCGATCTCCTCATCCGATATGGCAATGGTGCACGAGGCGATGCCGCCCCGCATCTCCGCACCGTAGGAGGGAAGGTAGGTGACGTGGTGGTCTTCGAGCATGGCTGCCCATGCAAAGCACAAGCCGGAAAAGAGGATTCCCTGCCCTCCTATTCCGCTCATGATGGTCTTCTGAAGCATGGTTGTTCTATCCTTCTTTTTTCGTTGTGACGTCTTTCATGACCCCGATGGGGTACTCTTTCTCCATCCTTTCCGCGAGGTAGGTGAAGGAATCGCGGGGGCTCAGCTTCCAGTTGGTGGGGCAGGGCGAGAGAACCTCCACGAGCGAGTAGCCGATCCCCGCCATCTGGACCTCGAAGCCTTTCTTGATGGCCTTCTTGGTCTCCCGGATCTTGGCAGGGGTCGCGAGCGAGGTCCTCGTGACATAGGCCGCACCGGGCAGGGTGGCGATGATGTCCGTGATCCTCAAGGGGTAGCCTTCCACCTCCGGCCTCCGGCCGTAGGGAGAGGTGGAGGTCTTCTGGCCCAGCAAGGTCGTGGGGGCCATCTGCCCTCCGGTCATGCCGTAGACGGCGTTGTTGACGAAGATGCTCGTGATCTTCTCCCCCCGGTTCGCGGCGTGGAGGGTTTCGGCCGTCCCGATGGCGGCCATGTCCCCGTCACCCTGGTAGGTGAAGATGATCCGGTCGGGTCTGGCGCGCTTGAACCCCGTGGCGATGGCGCAGCCCCTGCCGTGGGCCGACTCGCACACGTCGAAATCGAAATAGTTGTAGGCGAGCACGGCACAGCCCGCAGGAGGGATGCAGATGACCTTTCCCCTTAAAGACATCTCGTCGATGAGCTCGCAGACGAGCCGGTGGATGATCGAATGGCCGCAGCCGGGGCAATAGTGGAAGGGTGCGGATTTGAGGCATGTGGGTCGTGTATATACCGGTTTCATCTCTTACAACTCCTTCTGCAGCCAGAAGCGTTCGATTATCCGTGCAACTTCCTGGGGAAGAGGAACGACACCCCCGGGGCGGCCGTAAAACTCGCATGCAGCCTTTCCCTCGAGGGCGAGGCGGACATCGTCCACCATCTGGCCTGTGCTCATCTCGAAGGTGAGGAAGATCTTGGTCTTCTTCGCGGCGCTCCGTATGGCTTCACTGGGAAAGGGCCACAGGGTGATGGGCCTGATCATGCCCACTTTCAGGCCCTCGGACCTGGCCCGCTTCACTGCGCCCTTTGCAATGCGTGCAGCGGTGCCGTAGGCGATCACGATGAGCTTCGCATCGTCGATGAGATAATCTTCCCATTGGGCAGACTTCTGCATGAGGTCGTATTTGCGCTTGAGCTTCCAGTTGTGCTCTTCCATCTCGGCGGCGTCGAGGATCAGAGACTTGACGATCCGTGACGGCCTGCCTTCGGCCCCGTCGAGGATATAGTCCTTCGGTGGAAGCTCGACCTCGGGGCGTTCCTTGAGACAGATGGGCTCCACGATCTGGCCCATCATGCCGTCGCCGAGGATCATGACCGGCGAGCGGTACAGGTCGGCCACGTCGAAGGCGTGCATGGTGATGTCGTAGAGCTCCTGGACGGATGCCGGGGCGAACACGGGCATCCGGTAGTCGCCGTGGCCTCCCCCGCGGGTGGCCTGGTAGTAGTCTCCCTGGCTCGGGGCGATGTTGCCCAGGCCCGGGCCTCCCCGGTTGATATTGACGATGACTGCGGGGAGCTCGAGTGCGGCCAGGAACGACAGCCCTTCCTGCTTGAGGCTGATGCCCGGGGACGAGGAGCTCGTCATGGCCCTGAAACCGGCCGCGGCCGCGCCGAGGACCATGTTGATGGAAGCGATCTCGCTCTCGCCCTGGAGAAACACCCCGCCGACTTCCTGCATCCGCCTCGACATGTACTCGGGGATCTCATTTTGCGGGGTGATGGGATAGCCGAAGTAACACCTGCAGCCTGCACGGATGGCGGCTTCACCGATGGCATCCGTGCCCTTCATGAGGACTTTCTTATTCACGGAACACCTCGATGGCCACCTCGGGGCACATCACCGCGCACAAGGCGCAGCCCCTGCAGGTGTCCTTGGAATATTCAGCTGGATGGTATCCCTTGTCATTGAGGCCTTCCGAGAGCCGGATCGCCTCGTCAGGACAAACGGCTATGCACAGCTCGCACGCCTTGCACAGTACCTGATCGATCGTTATCTTCCCTTTTGCTGCCATACTTTCTCAGTGCTCTTTCATTGGAGTTGGCCCGTTATTTAGCACCAAAACAAGCTCCTGTACAGAGAAGAGTTTTCACTGAAAATCGTGGAAGACCTCTTAATTATCCCATTACAAGCACCTTTTCATGAATCATTTCATTCCGGGCTTCGAGGGAAGCCACCGTTGCGAGGAGACGTAATCCTGGCGCAGTTTTGCACTCAAGCTCGCGGTGACGTACCTCTGTGCTCAAGACATACGCTTTTGCAGGGGCGTCGGCATCACGTGCCTTCCCCCGGCTGACCAGGACCGGCACGTGGGGCCATGAAAGGGCTTACGGACCTGGTTTTCAGGGAATTTCACGGTATGCGCGGAAACCTCCCTTGAAATTTATTTTCCAGGCCCTACTTAAAGAAAAAAATCCAGTGGAGGTGAGGGTCATGGCAAGAATCGGCAGAATCGGGTGGAGTTGGGACCCTTTTCGCGAGATGGAACGCATTGAAAGGGACTGGGCCAATGTCTTTTCAGGATACGTCCGGCCCGGACTTGCAAAGTTCCCGCCGGTTAACGTTCTCACCAGTGAAAACGATGTGATCGTCACATCGGAGCTTCCCGGTGTCAACCCGGAGGATATCGACATTTCCGTAGCCGGCGACATGCTCACGATAAAAGGGAAACGTCCGCAGCAGGAGCTCAAGGAAGGCCAGTCATGGCAGCGCAGAGAGCGAAGCGGCGGCTCGTTCTATCGTACGGTCCAGCTTCCTTTCACCGTTGACAGCTCGAAGGTGGAAGCTGACTATACCAAGGGAATCTTAAAGATCACATTGCCCCGTGCTGAATCCGACAAACCCAAAAAGATCAGCATAAAAGCAGCTTAAAAGGAGGTCACGAACATGGAAGCTGAAAAGAGTACCGTAGAGGTGAAAAAACAGGGGCCAGAGCAGAATCTGCCCACAGAGAGGATGAAGACGGGCAACGTCTATCTCCCTAATGTGGATATCGTCGAGGACAAGGACAATATTATTATTACGGCGGATATGCCCGGTGTCGGCGAGGGAGATGCAAACGTGACCCTCGAGAACGACGTCCTCACGATCGAGGGCAGGGTCGGCCCGGGAGAATGGGGTACCCGGAGGCTCGCCTATACAGAGTACGGCATCGGCGACTACTTCAGGTCCTTCATCATCACCGAGGCGGTCGATCGCGATAAGATCCAGGCAACGCTCAAAGACGGCGTGCTACGCATCGTCCTGCCCAAGACAGAGAGTTCCAAACCCAAGCATATCCCCATTCGGGCAGAGTAATAACCTGAAAAAGAAAAGGAGGTAGACACTATGGCCATGAGATCGTTGTCCCCCTTCAGATGGGGAAGGAGAAATGTTCCCGCAGGTACGGAGCTATCACCGTTCGATGCTTTCCAACAGGAGATGAACAGGCTGTTCGATGATTTCTTCAAAGGGTTCGGGTTGAGGTCCTATTCGGAAGCGGGAGGCGCTCTGACCGCGTTCACGCCTCAGATCGACATGACCGAGGATGAGAAATCGGTGAAGGTGAGCGCCGAGCTCCCGGGCTTGAGCGACAAGGACATCGACATCAACCTGAGCAGGGATTCCCTCACCATCAAGGGCCAGAAGAAGGAAGAGAAAGAGGAGAAGGGCGAGCAGACCTACTATGCGGAGCGCTCGTTCGGCTCGTTCACGAGGGTGATTCCTCTCCCCGTCGAGGTGAACCCCGACAAGGCAGAGGCAAGCTTCTCGAACGGTGTCCTCACCATCAACATGCCCAAGGTACACGAAGAGAAGAAGGAGCAGAAGAAGATCGAGATCAAGAGCTCCTGACACGTTCACTATGGAAGATTCTTTTCGAGGGGCTGGCAAGCAGCCCCTTTTTTATGGGAGCACCGCTGTTCATCAGGTACGATCTTGAAATAACCTGAAAGATTACCTACAGAAATAAAAGCATGAATCATTCAAGCGAATAAGAGAGGGTAGGAATGGACGTTAACAAGCTGACCCAGAAGTCCCAGGAAGCGATCCAGAATGCACAGAACATTGCTGTGAGGTACGGGCAGGTGGAGCTCGATATCGAGCACCTCCTCCTCGCCCTCCTGGAGCAGCCGGACGGCCTGATCCCGAGAATTCTGGCGCGGATGGACATCCCCGTGGACACGCTGACCGCCGAGGTGCAGAAGGACCTGGACCGCAGGCCCAAGGTCTCGGGTCCGGGTGCAGAGGCCGGGAAAGTCTATGTCACCCAGCGGTTCAACAGGATGCTCGTAAAGGCCAAGGAAGAAGCGGCCAGGCTCAAGGACGAGTATGTCTCGGTCGAGCACCTGCTTTTCGCCATGATCGACGAAGGGACAGGGGCCCCTGCGGGAAGGATCCTCGCCCAGTTCAACATTACCAAGGAGAGGGTCCTCCAGGCGCTCACCGCGATCCGCGGCAACCAGAGGGTGACGAGCGACAACCCGGAGGCCGCCTACGAGGCCCTCGAAAAGTACGGGATCGACCTCGTTGCCCAGGCGCAGCTCGGCAAGCTCGACCCGGTCATCGGCAGGGATGCGGAGATCAGGCGCACCATCCGAATCCTCTCGCGGAAGACGAAGAACAACCCGGTGCTCATCGGCGAGCCGGGCGTGGGCAAGACCGCCATCGTGGAGGGGCTTGCCCAGAGGATCGTGCGGGGCGACGTTCCCGAAGGCCTCAAGGACAAGACCATCTTCGCCCTCGACATGGGCTCGCTCGTAGCCGGGGCCAAGTTCAGGGGCGAGTTCGAGGAGAGGCTCAAGGCGGTCCTCAATGAGATCAAGGCGAGCGAGGGCAGGATCCTGCTCTTCATCGACGAGCTCCACAACATCGTGGGCGCGGGACGTGCGGAAGGATCCATGGATGCCGGAAACATGCTCAAGCCCATGCTGGCCCGGGGAGAGCTCCACTGCCTGGGCGCCACCACCCTCGACGAATACCGGAAGTACATCGAGAAGGACGCCGCCCTCGAGAGGCGGTTCCAGCCGGTCATGGTCGATGCGCCTTCGGTCGAGGACACCGTCTCGATCCTGCGCGGCTTGAAGGAGCGCTTCGAGGTCCACCACGGGGTGAAGATCCAGGACAATGCGCTCGTGGCGGCAGCGGTCCTGTCGAACCGGTACATCACCGACCGGTTCCTGCCGGACAAGGCTATCGACCTCGTGGACGAGGCATGTGCCCTGATCCGCACCGAGATCGACTCCATGCCTGCGGAGCTCGACGAGATCACGAGGAGGGTGATGCAGCTCGAGATCGAAGAGGCAGCCCTCAAGAAGGAAAAGGACAAGGCGAGCATCGCACGGCTCGAGGAGCTTCGCAAGGAGCTCGCGGACCTCAAGGAGCAGGCCGACGGGATGAAGGCACAGTGGGAAGAGGAGAAGCAGTCCGTCCACGAGGTGACCGCCTTGCGGGACGAGATCGAGCAGGTCAAGTTCCAGATTTCGAAGGCGGAGAGGGAGTACGACCTCAACAAGGCGGCAGAGCTCCGCTACGGAAAGCTGCCCCAGCTCGAAAAGAAGCTCTTCGAGGCCGAGAGCCGGTCGCGAGGGGAAAAGCAGCTCGTGCGTGAGAGCGTGACAGATGACGTCATCGCGGACATCGTGTCGCGCTGGACGGGAATCCCGGTTTCACGGCTGGTTGAAGGCGAGAAGGAAAAGCTCCTCCGGCTCGACGAAATCCTCCATAAAAGGGTCGTCGGCCAGGACGAAGCCGTTCAGGCAGTGGCGGATGCAGTCATCCGCGCACGTGCCGGGATCAAGGACCCCCGCCGGCCTATCGGGTCGTTCATCTTCTTAGGCCCCACGGGCGTCGGGAAGACCGAGCTCGCAAAGACTCTGGCCGAAGCCCTGTTCGATTCGGAAGACAACATCGTCCGCATCGACATGAGCGAGTACATGGAGAGGCATACGGTCTCGAGGCTCATCGGGTCGCCTCCGGGCTACGTCGGGTACGAGGAAGGCGGACAGCTCACCGAGGCGGTGAGGCGCAAGCCCTACTCGGTGATCCTCTTCGACGAGATCGAGAAGGCGCACCACGACGTGTTCAACGTTCTCCTCCAGATGCTCGACGACGGGCGGGTGACCGATGCGCAGGGCAGGACCGTGAGCTTCAAGAACACCGTCATCATCATGACCTCGAACATCGGCTCTCAGGACCTCGTCGAAGGGATCACGGGAACGGGCGAGATCACCGACAAGACGAGGGAGGCGGTCATGTCCGAGCTGAGGCTGCACTTCAGGCCCGAGTTCCTCAACCGCGTCGACGAGGTCGTCCTCTTCAAGGCGCTCACCCTGCCCGAGATCGAGAAGATCGTGGACCTGCTCACGGCAGAGCTCGAGAGGCGCCTGGCCGAAAGGGAGATCACGCTGAGCTTGAGCGATGAGGCCAAGGAGTTCATCGCCCGGGAGGGATTCGACCCGGTCTACGGTGCCCGCCCCCTGAGGCGCTTCCTCCAGAGGGAGCTCGAAACACGCCTCGGCAGGGCTCTTGTCGCAGGCAAGATCATGGACGGCTCGCATGTGAAGGTGGGGCTGAAAAACAATGAGCTTACGTTCGATGTGGAAAATCCGTCAGAGTCCGGGGGCCGGGAAGCCGCCTCGACACAGGGGTAAAATAAACCAGCGGGGGGAATTCACCCCCCGCGTATGAAAAACCTCCTCTTTGGGCCAGCCAATGCCGTACACCTTATGACAGGTTACTGTATTCTCTAATATTTCTTACAGAACATATATTACATTCGTAAACCCAATTATCAAGGGGTGTGAATATTTTTTTCTTTGAAAATGCCCGAGGGCCGTATGTATTCTCAGCTGTTTTCAAGAATGAACGTGTGGATCTTTTCCATGTAGCTCCGTGCGTGCCTGGAGATAAAGGCATCGATGTGGCCCACACCGTCGAGGATCATGAGCTCCTTGGGTTCGGATGCCGCCTCGTGCATCCTGATGGAGTGCTCATAGGGCACGACCATGTCGCCGGTGCCGTGGATGAACAGCTTCGGGACAGGGCTCAGCGGCAGGGTGTCGAGTGCGGAGAATCCCTCGCTCGGCACCTCGCAGCGCATCTGCGGATACGCCTGCACGAAGAGATCGTAAAAGGAATAGAGCCCTGCTTCGAGGATCGCCCCTTTGAGCGCGGGAAGGTCGGGAAGGACCCGGCCCAGGGTATACGCCCCCATGGACTGGCCGAACCCGAAGATCCTGTCCCCGAATTTTTCCGGCATGCCCAAGACATGGCGGAACACGGCGCGCGCATCGTCCTGGATGCCCGCAAGCGTCGGCGTTCCCTTCGACCTTCCGTATCCGGCGTAATCGAAGGTGATGAGGCGGTGGCCTATCTCGGGCAGGAAGAGAGAGCCGGTGACATGGGAGGTCATGTTCTCCGCGTTCCCATGAAGGTGAACGACGGCTGCGGGATCGGCCTTCCTGTTCCTGGGCTCGATGAGCCAGCAGTGGAGCCTGTCTTCCACCCAGAAGTCTTCCTTGACGAAGCCGTGCTCCGACGGGTCGGAATACATGAAGCCGTCCGGATAAAAACAGTTCTCTTCCTGGATGAGCATGGAGACACTATAAGCGATTCCCTAAGATCATGCAAGGCTCGCTTGACTTGGGTCATTCGCAACAGCATATAAAGCATACATGAGCCGCCCGCTGATAACGCTGCTTTCCGATTTCGGTACAGAGGACGCCTATGTGGCCCAGGTAAAGGCGAGGATCCTCTCTGCCCTGCCGGATGCGACAATCGTCGACATCACCCACGAGGTCCCCCCGTACGGAGTCCTCTCGGCGGCATGGCTCCTCTTCACCTCGTACGGTTATTTTCCTGCCGGGAGCATTCACCTGTGCGTGGTCGATCCCGGCGTAGGCACATCACGGGCGGCCGTTGCGCTTAAGAAGGACGGACATACCTTCGTGGGCCCGGACAACGGCGTCTTTTCCTTTCTCTATCCTGCAGATGAAGCGACCGAAATTCTCTGGAGGCCGGAAGGTCACATCTCCCCGACATTCCATGCGCGGGATATCTTCGCTCCGGCGGTCGGGGAGATCATGAAGGGCGTGCCTCCGAAGCAGCTCGGGCAGCCACTGACCAACCCGGTCCGGTTCGACCTTGCGAAGGCCATGGTCGTGCATATCGACCGGTTCGGAACGGTGATCACCAATGTCGACTGCTCGAAATTGAAGCAGGGATGCGCCGTCCTCGTGGGGAAGACGCGGATCGAAAGGATCGCTCAGACCTTCTCGGACATCCCTCCGGGAGAGCCGGCCCTCGTCTGCGGAAGCGCATCGACCATCGAGATCGCCGCAAACCGCATGAGGGCGGCGGACATCCTCGGCGCCGAGGTGGGGATGGAGCTCGTTTTCGAACCGTGATCCTTCAGCGCGGATAGCCCCTCGGGCCGAAGAGCTTCGTTCCGATCCGGACCATGGTGGCTCCCTCCTCGATGGCGATCCGGTAGGAGTCGCTCATTCCCATCGAGAGGTGCCTCATCTCCACCCCCGGGATGACCATGCCCGCGATTTCATCGAAAAGGGTTTTCGTCGCCCTGAAATAGGGCCTCAGCTTTTCGGGGTCATCGAGGAACGGGCCCATGGTCATGAGCCCCTGCACCGAGATATGCTCCAGGGCATGGATCTTCTCGATGAGGGCGGCAACGTCTCTCGGCATGACCCCTGACTTTTGAGGCTCTTTACCGCTGTTGACCTCGACGAGAACCGGCATGAGCTTGCCGTGTTTTCTCGCATGCTCGTCGATCATCACTGCGAGTTCGTACGAATCGAGAGTCTGGATCAGGTCGAAGAGCGGCACGATGAGCTTGACCTTGTTCTTCTGGACGTGGCCGGTAAAATGCCACTTTACCCTGCTCCCGACCTCCGGGATCACGGTCCTTGCCTCCTGAAGATAGTTCTCGCCTATGCATCTGATGCCGGCTTCGACAGCCTCCCGGATCTCCGGGGCGGTGTGGCCTTTTGCCACGGCCACCACATCGACGTTCTCCGGGATACCCGAGAGGATGCTCCGCACGTTTTCCGCAATCGTTCCCATGTCCCTATCATTGTCCGGACAGGAACGATCTTGTCAATACGCAATATTCAGGAATCGCTTCACTCTCCTGCCAAGACGGAATATCCGTCCTGGCAGGATGCTCTCGCTTACCACATGACCCCGATCTCGGCGAACGGCCCCTTGAATTGAGTATTTCGCAGTCTCAGGTCATCCTGCTCGAAATTGTAGTAATCATACCTGTACCCGCCTGAGATCATCAGGGGGCCCACAGGTTTGAGCTTGAGCCTGCCGACGAGGGACCAGAACTTGTCGCCATTCCAGGAATAACCCCAGATCTCGCCGTCGAGAGAGATCTTTTCCGTCGGCCTGATCTGAACGGCTGCATAGCCTTCGGGAAAGACGACATTCGCTGTCTGGGCATCGTCGATGACGGAAGAAGTGAGAAGATCATCGGTGGATCTGTTTTCCAGCTCCGCCCTGACGGTTATCCATCGTCCACCGGCCCCGATCTCGGCGCTGAAAACGTTGAGGGTTGCCGTTTTGATGAGCGGAATGGGGAAATAGAGGACAGCGTCATAGACATTGAGGAAGAAGTCGGATTTGATTTCATCGCCCGGGTTGAACAATACGTCCCCGAAAGAAAACTCGAAATCGGTTCCCCCGTTTCCGCCGAATGTACTGAACGACATCGGCACCGCCTGGAGATAGATGCCCGGAAGTGCCGGTGGCTGGCCTTTGAGCCTGAATGTTAGCTGCCATTCTTCGTCGACGCCCGCACCACTCAGACCGATGAACTGATTTGGACCATACGGTGCATATGATATCGAGCCGCTCGGATTCACATACCACGCTCCTACTCCGAACTCCAATCCTGCGGACGAGGCTGCCAAAGGCAGGGCCAGGACCGCAAGGGCGATTGCAAAGGTTTTCCAGTTTCTCATGTCTGCCTCCTTATACTTGAGCTTAATTGCTCCACGATTGAATGAAAATACAGTGAGCATAAGGAGAAGTCTTATACTCGTGCGCAGAGATGCTAAGCGGATGAAGCGCTGACTTCTCTCTCCATGTTTTCGAGACGCCTGATCCTCTCGACGACGGGCGGATGTGAATAGGTGAACCAGGCGTAGAAAGGATCGGGATGGAGATTGCTCAGGTTGTGGGTGGCGAGCTCCTTGAGCGAGCTTATGAGCGCATCCGGACTCCCGATCTTGGCATAGGCGTAGTCGTCGGCCTGGCGCTCGAAGTGTCTCGAGATCATTGCGCCGATCGGGCTCAACAGGAAGGCAGCCGGCTTGGCGAAGATGCTCAGGACAAAAAGGCCGGCATAGAGGGCCATTACAGAGAACCCGAACGATGCATAAAAGAGGCTGCTGTTCACCACGAGATATGCCCCATAGAAGAGCACGAGGGAGACGGCGGAGGAAACCACGAGCTGCTTCCAGACATGGCCCAGCTTCCAGTGGCCCATCTCGTGGGCGAGGACCGAGAGGATCTCATCGGGGGTATGATTCTCGAGGAGGGTGTCGAAGAGCACGATGCGCTTCGACTTGCCGAGGCCTGTGAAGTATGCATTCGAGTGCCTGCTCCGCTTGAGGGCATTCATCCTGTAGATTCCCTTGACGTGGATGCCGGCGCTTTGTGCCAGGGAGCGTATCCGTTCGCGGAGGTTCTCGTCCTCGATGGGCTCGAACTTGTTGAACAGAGGAGCGATGAGAACCGGGTAGAGCCAGGACACGAGGAGCTGGAACGAGATGAAGAACAGCCATGACCAGATCCACCACGTTCCGGGTGCAAACGTGATGAGGCTCAAAAATACTGCGAGGAAGACGCCCATGAGCACGGCCGAGACGAGCAGGGACTTGATGAGATCGGAAACCCAGGTGCCGACGGTGATGGTGCTGAAAGAGAATCTCTTCTCTATCATGAAGGTGCTGTAGAGATCGAACGGAATCTCGAAGATCCCCAGGGCGAGGTAGCAGAGGAAAAAGAAGACGATTCCCGAGATCACGAAGTTCATCCCGAGAGAGGATATCGCTCCGGTGAGCCAGGGAAGTACCCCGGAGAGGACGACCAGGATGAGGAAGAGATCGTAGGCGATGTGCTCGGTTATTCCCATGGTGCCCGTCGCAATCGTGTAATCGCGCATCTTCCTCAAGGTCTCCCGGGTGACGACTCCGGCAAACTCCGGGGGCACCTTGTCGCCTGACTTCTCCAGGCTTCTTCTGTTCAGGATGTACAGAATCAGGCGTACAGCGATTGCCAGGGCATAGAGGGCAAGAAACAAAATGAGGATAGTATTCAACCGGACACCAGCAATCATCTTGTTTCCTTTGAGCTTATACAGGTCTCTACTTTGCCCTGATAAAAGCGGTTATCCCCCGGCGGTCTGGGGGAATGCCGTATTGGAGTAGAGATATTCGACCTTTTCCTTATGCTTGAGCTCCTCGCTCGCCATTTTCCTGAACATGTCCTTCAGTTCCCCTTCGGGATGGAGGTCTGCCAGCGCATTGTAGAAATTGCAGGAACTGAGCTCCCTGTGGGCGGCGATGAGATAGACGTCCTTGCTCTCGATGTTGCCCTCGGTATCGGGCTTTTCCATGTGCTCGGCGATCTTGTAGTCGATCGTCTGGTTCATTCGGAGAGCGTCTTTCCGGTAGCCGCCGTCGCGGTAGCTTTCGAGGAACGCCTTGTGCTTGAGCTCCTCTCCTGCGAGGAGCTGCAACGCCTCCCGTGCAGCAGGATCATGCACCTTGTTGAAGAGATCCGTGTAAAAATCGTGGGCCTCTTCTTCCCTCTGGATCGCGATGTCGATGTAATCACCAAGTCTCTTCTCTTCCATCTCGTGCCTCCCCGTATCTCTTCATAAACTATAGATAATGATATCTCCTTTTAAGTCAATCAGCAGCCAAAGGGAATCAAAAAAGAAAGAGGGTTACATCATCGTGAACTTCCACAGGATTCCCATTGCCGGCAGGATCACCCACAGCCCCTGCACGTAGAGGGTGTACATCCGGTTGTCGAAGATGACCTGCTCGTTGTAGAAGTCGATGCCCTTCGCGAGGAAGAAGAGCGAGGGAAGCAGGCCGTAAGCGAGCGCAGGGGCAACCCTCAAGGGGAAGCTCAGGAAGAGGATGAGCGCGAGCCCCATGATCACGTATTCGAGGGCCAGGATGGAGTGATCTTCATGGATGTACCGCGCCAGGCTCATGCGGCCGATGATGGCGTCCCTCTCCATGTTTTTGAGCCCGAGGAGGATCTCCGCACCGAGGTAGTGGGTCGTCACAAAGGCCGCGAGCAGGAGAAGGTTCGGATTCACGGGAGAGGAGGTGAGGCTCAACGGCGTGATGACCGAGATGAGCATGAAGATGACGAGGCCGTAGAGGCTCCTGATGTAATCCCTCACGCCCCCCACGTCGATGATGGGGCGGAGCAGGGCCACGCCGATCACGAGGAGTCCGCCGATCAGGCCCGAGGTGAGCAGGCATATCGAGGTGGCGATGCCGGTCGATATCGCCCACATCGGCCACTGCCGGGACTCCTGATAGGGGCCCGTGCAGGCGAAGGCGAGGAAGAATACGGTGAGGAGCACATTCCAGGCATATCCCTGGCCGCAGAAAACGAATGCAGCCATGGCCACCCCGACGCTCCCGAGCGACGGAAGGAGAGGGGTCTTCACGAGGAGATGGAGCACGGTGTTCTCGAGGCCGGTATGGGTGTGGGAATCTTTCAGGGTGTTGATGCACTCCTCGATCACCCAGTGCGGCGTCGATGCCCCGGCAATGACGGCGACCTTCGAGGTCTGGGAAATGCTCACGTCACGGAGCTGCTCCGGCGCCTCCACCCGGATGACCTGCCGTTTCTCCTTTGCGCCGATCTCTGCCAGACGCTTCGTGTTTGCCGAATCCCTGCCCCCGATCACGATGAAGGTGTCGTGGTCTTTTGCGAGGTCCCTCACTTCGTTCTGGCGGTCTACGGTTGACCGGCAGATGGTGTCCGAGATGTCCAGGATGCCGGACTTCTCTCTTAAGACATTGACGATGTCCTTGTAGATGGCTACGTCGAAGGTGGTCTGGGCGACCACGGCAAGCCTGTCCACGTGGGGAAGCTTCATGGCGTCCTCGATGTTCTCCACGAGGACCCCCTTCGAGCCTGCCACACCAAGGTGCGCATCCATCTCCGGATGGTTCCTGTCGCCCACGATGACCACGAGGTCGGCGCTCTTCGTGGCCTTCTTGATGATCGCCTGAACTTTGAGGACCATGGGGCAGGCGGCATCGATGACCTCGATCCCCCGTTCCTGGAGGGCGTTCTTCTTTTCCGGGGATATCCCGTGCGCGCGCACGATGGCGATGTCACCCGAACGGAGCCGCTCGTCGTCGACGTCGTGGACGATCCCGATTCCACGGCGCTTGAGCGCCTCGATGACCTGGGGATTGTGGATGATCTGGCCTAAAGTGTAGATCTTCTTGCCAGGGTTTTTCTGTCTCACCTTGAAGGTGATGTCGATGGCTCTCCTCACCCCGAAGCAGAAGCCCGCGTATCGTGCAATGGTGATCTTCATTCCTATCCTCTGTAGCTCGCGTGGACGAGATATTCCTGGTTTCCCTTCATCCCTTTTACGGGGGAAGGGATCGTCCCTAAAACCTCACAGTTCAACGACAAGAGAAACTCTTCCATATCATGAATTATTTCCTGTGCAACATGCAAGTCTTTCATGATGCCTCCCTTGCCGACGTGCTCCTTGCCCGCCTCGAACTGGGGCTTGATGAGGGCGATGATGTCGGAAAAGGGTTTGAGGACTTTGAGCACGGGCGGTATGACGAGCTTGAGCGAGATGAACGATACGTCGAAGGTTGCGATATCGCACAGGTCGTGGATCAGGCCGGGATCGAGGGAGCGGGCGTTGATCCCTTCGAGGTTGATCACCCTCTTGTCCGAGCGGAGTTTCCAGTCGAGCTGGCCGTGGCCCACGTCCACGGCATAGACCTTCAAAGCCCCGCGCTGAAGCATGAGATCGACGAACCCGCCGGTGGATGCCCCGATATCGATGACGATCTTTCCGGAGGCATCGATGTCGAAGGCGTCGAGCGCCGCCTCGAGCTTGCCGCCCGCCCTGCTCACGTACTTCGGAGACTCCTTCAGGGAGATGTCGGCATCTTCCTCGACCGGGGTTCCCGCCTTCGTGACGGGAGCGCCCCGTACGAGCACGCGGCCGGTCATGATCAGACCGAGGGCCTTTGATCTCGTTTCGACGAACCCCCTCTCGACCAGCAGTCTGTCAAGGCGCATCTTCATAAGAGCCTGTTGATCGCCTTCCGGATTCCCTCAGGATCGAGCCCCAGGAACTTTTTCAGATCGCACAGAGAGCCGTGCTCGACAAAGGCATCGGGCAGGCCCAGGAGATCGAACCGCAAGGGGTACGCGAGGTCCCGGAGCGATTCGACGACTGCCGATCCCACTCCTCCCTGCGTGCACCCGTCTTCGACCACGATGAACCTGCCCCGGCAGGCTTCCACTATCCTGCATACGGTCTCCCTGTCGAGAGGCTTTGCACAGACGAGGTCGACGACGGCAATGTCGTCCATTCTCTTTACGGCTTCGAGAACGTCATAGCACAAAGGCCCGACACAGAACACGGCGAGCCGCGTTCCTTCCCGTAGGACCTCTGCCTTTCCCGATTTTACATTGCCGGGCTTGAGCGGACTGGCAACGATCTTGTCCCTGGGATACCGGATGGCGACCGGCCCCTGAATCCTGACGGCGTGCACGAGCATCCGCTCGAGCATGAGGTGGTCTCTGGGTGCGAGGACCGTCATATTGGGGATGCTCCTGAAATAGGCAAGGTCGAATACGCCGTGGTGAGTCGGGCCGTCGGCCCCTACGAGGCCTGCCCTGTCTACGGCGAAGATCACCGGAGCGTTCTGCAGGGCCACGTCATGGATGATCTCGTCATAGCTCCTCTGGAGGAAGGTCGAGTAGATGGCCACTACCGGCCTGAGGCCGTAGAGCGCCATACCTGCAGCCATCGTGACAGCGTGTCCCTCGGCAATGCCTACATCGAAGAACCTGTCCGGATAGCGTGCGGCGAAATTCTTCAAGCCCGTGCCCGCGGTCATGGCAGCGCTGATCGCAACGATGCGCGGGTCTCTCTTGGCAATCTTCACGAGGGCCCTGCCGAAGACATCCGAGTAGGTTACGGCATTGGGCTCGGTCTTCAGGTCGCCGTTTTCGAGCTCGAACTTGCCCACGCCGTGGAAGTGCTCGGGGTCTTTCATCGCGGGTCTGTAGCCGTTGCCCTTCCTCGTGACGACGTGGAGAAAGATGGGCTCGTGCATTGTGGAGACGTTCCGGAACGCCTGGATGAGGTGATCGAGCCTGTGGCCGTCGATGGGGCCTACGTACCTGAACCCCAGCTCCTCGAACAGGGTGCCTTCGGTCACCGCGCCCTTGAGGTTTCCCTCGATGTATTTCGCGACCCGGTAGATCGTGTCCCCGCCCAGAGGAATTCGCTTGAGGAGGCCCTTTATCTCATCCTTGACCTCGCGGACCTTTCTCGATGTCATGATCCTGCTCAGGTAATCGGCTACGGCCCCGACCCGGGGGGAGATGAACATCTTGTTGTCGTTCAGGACCACGATGAGCTTCTGCTTGTTCGTACCCACGAAGTTCAGTCCCTCGAAGGTGAGCCCGTTCGAGAGCGATCCGTCGCCGATGACCGCGATCACCCGGTTCTTGCAGTCCGCCTTGGCCATTGTTTCGCAGATCCCGCTCGCGGCCGGGATGGCATTGCCGGTATGGCCCGATACGAAGGGATCGTACGGGCTCTCCTTGGGGTTGATGAAGGCGCTCACCCCTCCTGTCTGCCTTAAGCTCGCGAAATTATCCTTTCTCCCGGTGAGGATCTTGTGGGGATAGGCCTGATGCCCGACGTCCCAGAGGATCTTGTCGTGGGGGGCGTTGAAGACATAGTGCATGGCCAGTGTGAGCTCGACGGTGCCGAGGCTGGATGCCAGGTGCCCGCCGGTCCGGCTCACGTTCTCGATGATGAACTCGCGGATCTCCAGCGCGAGGGCCTCCAGCTCGTGCAGGCTCAGCCGTTTGATATCCTTGGGTGAAGATATGGTTTCCAGTATGTTCTGCATTCCCTCACATTACCCGCTTGAGCATCCACCGGGCGATTTCCTTCAAGGAGGAGGATGCGCCGTTGTCCGGATGATCGATGCTCGAGACTGCCCTGCTCGTCATTTCCCCGGCCCACAGGCGCGCTCCGTCCAGCCCGAGGGCCTTCACGACCGTGGCCTTGCCCTGGACGAGGTCCTTGCCCGAGCTCTTGCCCAGGATCTCCTCGCTCGACGTCATATCGAGGATATCGTCGATCGCCTGGAAGGCAAGGCCGAGGTATGTCCCGTACCGGACGAGGCGTCCGATCTTCTCGGCATCCGCACTCGCTACCCGTGCGCCTGCATACATGCAGAGCTCGAAGAGACGGGATGTCTTCTTCCGGTAGATGTCCTCGATCTCATCGAGGGAAAGGTCTTTGCCTTCTGCCACGACGTCCCGGTATTCACCCTGGACGAGGCCTTCAACGCCGCAGACATCCGAGATGCACTTCAGGATGTCGAGCTTGACGTCCTCCTGGTATGGAGAGGAATTGATCACGGACAGTGCCTGGAATATGAGGGCGTCCCCCGCGAGGATGGCCGTCGCCTCACCGAACTTTGCATGGCAGGTTGGACGCCCTCTCCTCAGGTCGTCGTTGTCGAGGGCGGGCAGATCGTCATGGATGAGGCTGAAGGTATGGATCATCTCGATGGCGAGGCCTGCCGGCAGGGCATCGCTTTCCTTTCCGCCCATGCATTCGCACGCGAGCATCGTCAGGATGGGACGGAGCCGCTTGCCTCCTGCCGTGAGGCTGTAGGAAAAGGCCTCGAAGATCCCCGAGCCGGAATCTGCGCGAGCCAGATATGATCGGAGAAAATCCTCGAATATCTTCTTTTTTCCCGCTGTGAGCCTGACAATATCCACAATGGTTCCCCAAATTTCCGAATAGCATGCAGAGAGGGATTCTTCAAGGCCGGATCTGCGGCCGGGTCAGGTCTTGCCTTGTGCTGCCTTGAGAAGCGGGGAGGATCATACCGCTTTCCAGATATTCTGTGCCGGGACGATCGGCAGGAAGCAAGACTTGTCCCCATTCATTCGAGAGGCTTGACTTGCCCTTCCCGGCATCATAAAAGCTGGTTTCATGAAGAGGCTCTTGATCGCGAACCGCGGAGAGGTCGTTTTACGGGTGCTGAGAACTGCCAAGGAGATGGGGCTCGAGACCATTGCCGTGTATTCCGAGGCCGATGCGAACATGGAATACCTCTCCTATGCCGACGAGGCGGTCCAGATCGGTCCGGCCCAGCCTTCGAAGAGCTACCTCAACATCGAGGCGATCATCAGCGCTGCTGTCGGGTGGAAGGCCAATGCCATTCATCCCGGCTACGGATTCCTCTCCGAGAACCCCAATTTTGCCGCCATATGCGAGCAGAACGGGATCGCGTTCATCGGCCCCTCCAGCGCCACGCTCAGGACCATCGGCAACAAGTCGAGGACCAAGGAAGTGGCCCAGTCCTTAGGCATACCGACCATTCCCGGCTCCTACGGCGTGATCTCGGATATCGACCAGACGGTCGTCCTGGCCCGGCAGCTCGGGATGCCGGTGATCCTGAAATCCCTCTACGGCGGCGGGGGCAGGGGCATGAAGGTGGCCTACAACGAAGAGCAGCTGCGGCAGCAGTTTGCCGGCGTGAGCAGTGAAGCGAGCGCAGCCTTCGGCCGCAACGAGGTTTACCTGGAGCACTATATCGAGTCTCCGCGCCACCTCGAGGTTCAGGTCCTCTCCGACGAGCACGGAGGCATACAGATTCTCTCCGACCGCGAGTGCTCGATCCAGAGGAGGCACCAGAAGATCATCGAAGAAGCCCCGATCCCCAACATCGATGAGAGGGTGCGGGAGGATCTCTGGAGATGGTCCGGGATGATCATCCGCGCCATCCGGTTCAAGGGGCTCGGCACGGTCGAATTCCTCATGGACCAGGCCGGAGACATCTATTTCCTCGAGATAAACGGCAGGCTGCAGGTGGAGCATCCGGTGACCGAGATGATCACCGGGATCGATCTCGTGAGGGAGCAGATCATGGTGGCAGCCGGCGCCCGGGTGGGAACAGAGAGCCCCGTCATCAAAGGCCATGCCATCGAATGCAGGATCAATGCGGAGAATACGGCCAAGAACTTCATGCCTACGACCGGAACCATCACCTCTCTGCACCTCCCGGGAGGCCCGGGGGCGCGGATCGATACCCATATCTTTCCCCAGTGCGTCGTCAGCCCTTACTACGATCCGCTCCTCGCGAAGCTCATCGCGCACAACAGCTCCCGCAACGGAGCGCTGAGAAGGATGAACCGGATGCTCAAGGAGACGAGGATCGAGGGGCTCATCACCAACATCGATCTTCTCCTGAAGCTGCTTGCCAACGAGAAGTTCCTCTCCGGAAACGGCGACACCTCGCTCGTCATGCAGCTCGTGAAGAAATAGCGCTACGACCGGAAAATCTTGACGATCTCGTCGGCCGGGAATTCCGGGAGAAGCCTGCGCGTTCCGTTTTCGACGAGGATCATCTCCGGCCCTGGCGTGATCCTGCCGATGAGGCTCCCCTCGATGCCGTTTTCCCTCCATGCCGCAAGGATGGCCTCGGCGCTTTCCTCTCGGCAGCAGACCACGAGGGACCCCGAGGCAAGGGTGCCCAGGGGATCGATGGAGAACCTCGGGAGGATCTTTTCGGCAAGCTCGAGGACCGGGATGCGGTCCCGCTCGACCTCGATGCCGCAGCCTGCCGCCAGGGCCAGCTCCTTGAGCCCCGTTGCCAGGCCCCCTTCGGTGGGGTCGTGCATGGCGGTGACGCCGCCCGTCTCCCGGGCGATGGCCGCCTCCTTCTGGATGCCGATGCCCGGATGATAGAGGAGATCCCTGGCTTCCTCGATCGTCTTCCTGTCGAGGCCGAGCTTGCCGGGCACCTCGGAGGCAATGACGGAGACGGCCTCGATGGGGATGCGTTTCGAGAGCAGAACGGCGTTCCCGGGCTTTGCCCCGGACGGTCTGATGAGCTCCCTTCCTTCGAGCGTACCGATCATGAATCCTGCTGCGATGGCCCGATCTATCCCGTAGGTGATCTCGGTATGACCGCCGACGAGCTCGATGCCGCTTGACCTGCAGGCGTTTTCGAGGTCTTTGAACAGGGACTCGACATTCGCCGGCGTGGTTTTGCCCTCGGGGAGGAGAAAGGTCGCCAGGAGGTAGCGGGGCGTCCCGCCCATGCACGCGATGTCGTTCGCGTTCACGGTGACGAGGTACCGGGAGATGTTCCCGCTCGTGAAGGTGATGGGGTCTGTCTTGAACACGAGGGTCTCTTCCCCGAACCTGATCACTGCCGCATCGATGCCGATGCCAGGCCCTGCAAGGACATCCGGGTTGCCTGCAGGGATGGTTTTGAGGAGCTTTTCGAGCAGGGACAGGGGGAGCTTTCCGACCGGAAGGATATCCCTATCCATGGGTCTCACTCTCGATATAGGCGTAGGCGCTGTGGTTGTGGATGCTCTCGAAGTTCTCCGCCTCGACCGAGTACCAGGAGAACTCGCTCTTCGTGCTGAGCGTTGAGGCGACCTGGCGGACGACGTCCTCCACGAACATGGGGTGCTCATAGGCGTATTCGGTCACGTATTTTTCATCCGGCCGCTTGAGGATGGGATACACCGGGCTCGAGGCGCACCCCTCGATGAGCGAGATGAGGTCCTCGATCCAGAAGAACTTCTCGTAGCGGACAATGACCGTCACCAGCCCCCGCTGGTTGTGGGCGCCGAATTCGCTGATCTCCTTCGAGCAGGGACACAGCGTCTGTACGGGGACCCTCACCCCCACCTTGAACTCCCGTCTCTTCCCGACAGTGCCCATGAGCGAGCACCGGTACTCCATCAAGCCCACGGAACCGGTGACCGGGGCCTTCTTTTCGATGAAGTACGGAAAGTCGATCTCCATGTGGGCGCTCTCGGCCTCGAGCGCAGAGCGGATCTCGTTGAGGACGTGCTCGAAATTCCTGATGTGGACATGGTCCTTGTACTCGTTCAAGACCTCGATGAACCGGCTCATGTGGGTTCCCTTGAACACCTTCGGGAGGTCGACGTAGAGGTTGATCGAGGCCACGGTGTCCTGCGTGCCTTTGAGCTTGTCGGCCACGACTATGGGATAGGAGATTCCCTTGACCCCGACCTTCTGGATGTCGAGGGGATTGTCAGGCCTCTGTCTCTGCACGTCCTTCATGGCTTGCATCCTCATGGTGCGTAGGAGACGCAGCTCGCATCGTTCTCCCATACGGTGACTTCAAAGAGCCGCACCGGCTCTTTGATGAGGGGAGAGAGCGTTTCGAACAGGTGCTTTGCGATGTTTTCCGCAGAGGGATTCCGCTCGTTGAAGGGGGCAAGGTCGTTCAGGTACTGGTGGTCGAGCTCGTGAAGGACACCTTTGAGGAGTTTTTTCAATTCCCTGAAATCCATGACGATCCCCTGCTCATCGAGAGAAGGGGATGAAACGACGACCTCAATACGGTAGTTGTGTCCATGGAGCCTCTCGCAATCTCCCTGATACTCGCGGAGCCTGTGGGCTGCGCTGAATGAATCCACGACCTTTGCTTTGAACATGAGACCGTACATAGTACACAAAAATTTCGAGCGCAATATAAAGAATGCCAGAGATATTCAGATGCTCGCATGCCGCGAGACGAAAATTTGCGCGCGAGAGATTTCACGAATTCCCTGTGCGTTTGCCGGTACTTGGAAAGGGGTGCCGAGCGAAGAGGGCCTTGTTTTTCCATGTGTTTTGATATATCAGAACTTGTATGAGACAGATCAAAAAGCAGAATGGTTTTAAATGCCCAGTGTAGAATTTTCTGATCCATACGTTTTGCGTCAGCTCGCAGGAGACAGCTGCTCCCACCTGAAGATCCTCGAAGACTCCATCGGGGTGAAGTGTTCGCTCAAGGGCAACACGGTCGAGCTTTCCGGCGAGGACTTCGACGTGCAGCTTGCCGAGCATGCGCTCAAAGACCTGTATCGGCTCGTCAAGAACGGGTTTCCGCTCTATCCCGACGATGTGTGGTATGCCGTACGCATGCTCGCCAAAGACCGGAACGTCAACCTCGAAGAGGTGTTCAAGGACAGCATCTACATCTCCTCGACGAAAAAGGTCATCGTTCCGAAGAGCCTCCAGCAGAAGCGCTACATCGACTCGATGCGGTTCAAGGACATCCTCTTCGGGATAGGCCCGGCAGGGACCGGCAAGACCTACCTCGCGCTCGCCATGGGCGTATCCTATCTCCTGAAGAAGAAGGTGGAGAGGATCATCCTCACGAGGCCGGCGGTCGAGGCGGGCGAGAGGCTGGGCTTCCTCCCCGGCGACCTCCTCGAAAAGGTCAACCCTTATTTGAGGCCTCTCTACGACGCCCTCTACGACATGCTCGAGCACGACCACGTGCTGAGGCTCATCAGCCGCGACCAGATCGAGATCGCGCCCCTGGCGTTCATGCGGGGCCGCACCCTGAATGATGCCTTCATCATCCTCGACGAGGCCCAGAACACCACCTCCGAGCAGATGAAGATGTTTCTCACGAGGCTCGGCTTCAACTCGAAGGCGGTCATCACCGGCGACGTCACCCAGATCGACCTGCCCTCCGGGGTGAGATCAGGGCTCAACGAGGCCGTGCAGATCCTGCAGAACATCGAGGAGATCGGGTTCGTCCATTTCAGCGAGGACGACGTGGTGCGCCACAAGGTCGTGGCAAAGATCATCAAAGCCTACGAGAGGTATTCCCCCAATGGTCGTCATTGAGGTCCAGAACCTCCAGGAGCGCGTACCCATAGACGATCTTCCGATCGGCGAGTGGGCCACAAGGGCCCTTGCCCTGCTCCACATCGAAAATGCGGAGCTCTCGGTGGTGGTCCTCGACGACGACCAGATCCGGGAGCTCAACAGGACCTACCTCGAGAGGGACAAGCCCACGAACGTGATCTCCTTCCCGCAGCAGGAGGGGGACGGCCCCCTCGGGGAGCACCTGGGCGACGTGGTGATCTCTGCCGAGACGGCGGCCCGGGAGGCACAGGATGCTGGGATGAGCGCGAGGGAGAGGATGCTTGAGCTCCTCGTGCACGGCATCTGCCATCTCACCGGGTACGACCACGAGCGGGGAACTGAAGAGGAGGCGCGGGAAATGGAAGAGGCCGAAGAGCGCCTGGTCAGGGAGATCAGAGAGCAGGCGTGAGTTTTTTAAAAGCACAGGAGAAGAGGGAAGGGACCGGCAGGAGAATCCCACGTGGCGGCAGCGTTCATACGCTGGGGAAGTTAAGCGATAAAAGCATCATAAATTATAAATAATCCGGACAGTTAACAGGCAGGAAACCCGGGAGAAAAAGTTCTTGCCATTCCATATACCCTCTGCTATATGGCTCGTCTACGGGGCGTAGCGCAGTCTGGCTAGCGCACCTGCCTTGGGAGCAGGGGGTCGGAGGTTCAAATCCTCTCGCCCCGACCAAGCAGGTTGGATGGGCGCCTGTAGCTCAGTTGGATAGAGCAACGGACTTCTAATCCGTAGGCCAGAGGTTCGAATCCTCTCAGGCGCGTGCCGGAGCGTGTGGTGAGTGTAGCTCAGTTGGTAGAGCGCAGGATTGTGGCTCCTGTGGCCGAGGGTTCGATCCCCTTCACTCACCCCAATTTTTATGATATATGCGCCCGTAGCTCAGTTGGATAGAGCGTCGGACTTCGAATCCGCAGGCCGGGCGTTCGAGTCGCCCCGGGCGTACTCGCAGTAAGAACATGGGCCATTAGCTCAACAGGTAGAGCAACTGACTCTTAATCAGTAGGTCGTAGGTTCGAGCCCTACATGGCCCACCAATTAAAAGAGGGACTCGGCAGATGATGCCGGGTCCTTTTTCTTTATAGGGTGGCTTAATTTGTATGGAGGCCATATCCGGAACATCTTCCCGAAAGGTTTGGGGATGGAGATGGTGTCATAATTTACATGGCAGGCAAGGCATAAATCTCTGAGATCTTCATCCGAGTGGACCCTGCCGATACCGTTTGCCTTGAAGCCCTGCCAGACGGAGAAATGATTTTACAAATTTGAAGTTTACAGTTGTGTTAAAATTTAACATTCTAAAAAGTTCACATGAAATACTATTTCTCTAGCTTGCTGTAATATAAGCATAAATATAAGAATCTTCACTGATGGCATCCTTTTTGATGTTGTCTGTCCCATATGAAAAAAGAGTTATTTGATGCATCGAGGTCTGTCTCTTTGTGCAGGATATTCAAATGCTTTCAAAATGGCTTGCTGAAAGAGAGCATTACGTTCTTGAGCGATCAATCAACCGGCACAGAGAACAAGGAACCGGAATGAACAACCACAGAGGAAACGGGGCAGGAGGTTATATGAAGCATCCAACACAACGTCGATACGATGCGGTCGTTATCGGTGCAGGTAACGGTGGTATGGCAGCTGCCTGTCAGATCGCCGTGAAGGGTAAAAAAGTACTCCTGCTGGAGCAGCATAATATCATCGGTGGATTCTCCACGAGCTTCGTCCGGGGGCGATTCGAATTTGAAGCATCCCTCCATGAGCTTTGCGAGCTTGGGCCGGCCAGCGATAAAGGCATACTCCGGAGGATGTTAGACGAGCTTGGCGTGGAGGTGGACTGGATTCATGTTCCAGAGGCATACAGACTGATCGTTGCTTCACAGGGCATCGATGTCGTCCTCCCCTTCGGGGTGAATGAATTCATAGATGCGATGGAAGGGTATGTCCCAGGCTCAAAAAAGGCGGTCCGACTTTTCTTTGACTTGGCACAAGAGGCGTGCGAGGCCATGTATCATGTCCAGGACCTTCAGACTCGAGTAAGGGATTTAAGCAAGCCCTACATGCTACGAAACTATCCAAACTTCCTGAAGACGGGAGCCTATTCTGTTGAAGAGGTCTTCGAGGCGGTCAAAATGCCCCAGAGGGCCAGAGACATACTCAGCGCATACTGGTGTTATTTGGGTGTTCCTCTGACCCGCATGGATTTCTCCTTTTACGGATACATGGTTTACGAATACATCAGGAGAAAGGCGGCAATTCCTCGCTACCGCTCCACCGAGATAGCATTGGCATTCGGAAAGAGGATACAGGAGTGCGGTGGAGAAATCGAGTGTAACACCCGGGTGGAAAAGGTGCTCGTGGAGAATGGTCAAGTCAAGGGGGTAAAAACATCATTAGGTGAGACCATCCTGACCACCCAGGTGATATGTAATGCATCTCCCTATCATCTCTACCAGCATATGATCGAACCGTCCTCAGAGGTTCCAAGAAGGGCTCTCCAGGAATTATCCGGGCGCAGGAAAAGCATATCGGGTTTTATCGTATTTCTTGGACTCGACAAGTCTCCGCAAGAACTAGGACTGAAGGACTACTCCTATTTCATCTATGACATCATGGACACGGAGAAGCTCTATAACGATCTCCACCTCCCCGGAAGGCCGACAATGCAGGCCACGGTCTGTTTGAACAATGCTCTCCCGGATTGCTCACCTCCCGGAACGACGATTCTCTCCATGACTGTTCTCCCGAAACCGGAGGCCTGGAAAGGTGCCACAGCGGAAAATTATTACTCCATGAAAAGCGAGACAGCAAAGGCAGTCATAGAAAGTTTTGAAAAGGGGACAGGCACCTCTGTCAGTGAACACATTGAAGAGATCGAGATTGCTGCACCCCACACATATGCAAGATATGCAAATTCCTACCAGGGACTCATCTACGGTTACGAAACCTATGGGTGGGATGGTGTTATTCCCCGAGTCATGATGATGGAGGCGGACCAACTGATCAGAGGCTTGAGAATCGCCAGTGCATATGGCGCGAGATCTTTGGGTTACAGCAGCGCCATGCTCAATGGAAGAACAATGGCACTGTACGCTTTGGAAGAAATGGGAAGGAACCCGGGGGCGCACGCATGAGTACACAAAGAGGATCAAAAATAACATCCATAATGGAACGGTTGGGATTTCATGTAAAGGGAAACATACAGGATCTCGTGGCATTTTTAATGCTTGTCCCCAAGAGAAAATATTTTCTGAGAAGATTATCTGTTCAGAATATCGAAGAACCCTACATCAACATCCTTAGTGACAAGCTCCATCCTGTTATACAAAATTTAAAAATAGCTGAGATAATCAACGAGACAAAGACAACGAGGACGTATCGTCTCATGGCTGATAAGGCCAAGGGAACGCAAGCCTTGGCCTATTTTCGGGCAGGTCAATATATCAGCATAAAGGAAAGGATTAATGACCATGCTGTATCCAGACCTTACTCAATAGCCTCTTCTCCACAGGATGCCCTGGATGGATTCTATGATATTACCATCAAGAGGCTTGAGGGCGGATTCCTCACCACCCATATCTGGGAGACCTGGAAAGCGGGATACCCGGTGTCTGCTTCAGGGCCTTATGGATTAATGTATCACGAGCCCCTGAGGGATTCCGGAACAGTCGTGGGTCTGGCTGGAGGTTCCGGCATCACGCCTTTCAGATCTATGGTACGAGAAATGGCTGCAGGAAAGCTCAACATAAAGTTGAAACTCATCTATGGGTGCAGCGACGGCCAGGACATCATTTTTTTTGATGAACTCAATAAATATGCCAGGGAAATGCCTGACAGATTTCGGATAGTCTATGTCTTCAGCGGCTGTTTGCCGCGCAAAGATTGTCCCGATCCCATCGAAGAGGGATTCATTACCGCTGACATTATCAACAGGCACAGTGATCCCTCGAAGGATAGCTATTTTATCTGCGGCCCTGCGGTCATGTATGACTTCGTTGCCGGTGAACTGGAGAAACTCAGCATACCCAGGAAACGTATTCGCATGGAGGCTTATGGAGAGATAAAAAACCCGACTCTCTTTAAGGACTATCCTTACGAGGCTCAGGGCAAAACTTTCACCATCAAGGTACATGATGGGAAAGATACCATAACTATTCCTGCTCTTGCTTCAGAATCCGTGCTCGTAGCTTTGGAGCGGGGGAAGCTGTCACCGCCGTCGGTCTGCAGATCGGGAGAGTGTCAGTTTTGCCGGACCAGACTCATAAGCGGCAAGATTTGGGTATCACCCAAGAATGACGGTAGAAGGCAAGCTGACAAATTATTTGGATACATGCACCCTTGTGCCAGCTTCCCGGTATCAGATCTTGAACTGGCACTCCCGTTAAACACTGGCCGCAGCTGCAATAAGTACTCGGATACACGATCGACCCCTGGATAAATATTAGACCCCGAGACAGATTTTTTAAGAGAGGTGCACCGGTCGTCAGGAAAGCATGGGTTTTTTAACAGGATGAAAACGAGTGGGGAACGATAATGAGATCAAAGATAATGAGGCTTGCAAACAAAATCAGCATTGAGTCAAAAACCTGTGTGGTATTAAAAACCTCGGATCCGGAGTATCGAATTCTGGATCCTGTTGTTACAGACGAAATGGCTGAAGTGGCACTGGCGCTGAAGGTTCGCAAACCTAGAACTGCTGAAGAAGTCGCCTCCAGGTGCGGTAGAGGTTTGGAGGAAACAACTAAACTTCTTTGGGAATTGGCTGTTGCCGGGGTTTGCTTTGTTACCAAAATCAATGGCGTTGATAAATTCTCCTTGGAAGTATGGGCTCCGGGCATTATGGAAGCGATGGTCAACAACCAGGAAAATGTAAAAAAATATCCTCAAATTGCCGAGTGCTTTGAAGAATTCACAAGAAGAAGGGTGGCTATATTAGCACCTAATATTACTGTGGGTAAGGGTCTTATGCGCGTCATCCCAGTCGATGAGGCCATTTCGAGTGAGAACAGGGTAGCATCTTATGAGCAACTTTCCAAATATATCAATGAAGCAGAAATAATCTCGGTTTCGGATTGTTCTTGCCGCATCACAAGAGAAAGCATGGGAGAAGGCTGCGGTCACTTGAAGGAAGATATGTGCATACAATTTGGGGGGTTCGCTGAATTCTATATACGCACAGGCAGAGGGAGAAGGATTACCCGGGAAGAAGCTTTTACAGTCATCAAAAAAGCCGAAGAAAACGGCTTCGTGCATCAGATAACTAATATTGACGAGGTCGGGAAACCGTGGGCGGTTTGTAACTGCTGCGGATGTTCATGTTTTGGATTAAGAGTTGCTTCGTATTTTAACACTCCTGATATGGCACGTTCGAATTATGTTGCACGGGTGGATAAAAATAAATGTGTTGCTTGCGGAGCATGTGTTGAAAATTGTCAGATTAACGCAGCGAAGTTGGGGCAGAAACTTTGCGCTAAAACCCCCATTGTCGAGAAAAAACGTGATCTTCCCTATGATACCCTATGGAGCAAGGATAAATGGAATCCCGATTATCGCACAAACAGGAAAAATGTCGTCGACAGCGGCACAAGTCCTTGTAAAACAGAATGTCCTGCTCATATAGCCATTCAAGGCTACATAAAGCTGGCCTCACAAGGAAGATATAGAGAGGCGCTTGAACTTATCAAGCACGAAAATCCGTTTCCTGCAGTATGCGGACGTATCTGCCCGAGAAACTGTGAATCTGCCTGCACGAGGGGCGATATCGATGATCCTATCGCCATCGACGAGATCAAGAAGTTCATAGCCGAGCAGGACATGAACACGGATCATCGATACATACCGAAACGCCGAAATGAATATGGAAATAAAATTGCAATCGTAGGTGCAGGTCCTTCCGGGCTTTCTTGCGCTTACTATCTAGCTGTTGATGGTTATAAGGTAACAGTATTCGAAAGGAGCAATGCACTCGGCGGTATGTTGACGTTCGGAATTCCTTCTTTCAGGCTCGAAAAGAATGTAATCAATTCGGAAATCGATATCCTGAAGGAAATGGGCGTCGAGTTCAAGACAGGCGTCGATGTTGGTAGAGACGTCAGCCTTAATGATTTAAGAGGCCAAGGATATGAAGCATTTTACCTTGCGATCGGTGCTCAAGCTGGCAGGAAACTCAATATTGAAGGTGAAGATAACGATGGCGTTGTCACTGGTGTTGATTTCCTCCGTAACGTTAACATGAGCAATGATGTCAACCTCAAGGGAAATGTGGTTGTAATCGGTGGTGGTAACGTTGCCATCGACGTTGCGAGAGTCGCAGCCAGAGTCGGCTCTTCAAAAGTTGACATGTACTGTCTCGAAAGCCGTAGTGAAATGCCTGCTCTTGATGAAGAAATTGAAGAAGCAATGTCAGAAGGTATTACCATCAACAACTCTTGGGGCCCGAAACGTATGATTGCCGAAAATGGCAGGGTTGTCGGCGTAGAATTCAAGAGATGCGTTTCTGTATTTGATAAAAATGGTAAGTTTAACCCCGTATATGATGACCGTGACACAAAAGTTGTCGATGCTGATAGCGTGTTGGTTTCAGTGGGGCAGGCGATAGATTGGGGAAACTTGATCGCAGGCAGCAAGATTGAACTCAACCCTGACAAAACGATCAGAGCTGATCTTCTCACGTTACAAACCGGAGAGCCGGATGTATTTGCCGGCGGTGATGTTTTGACCGGGCCGAAGTATGCTATCGATGCTATTGCCTTGGGTAAAGAAGGCGCAATTTCGATTCACCGTTATGTACATCCCGGACAGAGCCTTGTTCTCGGTCGCAACAAGAGAGAGTATCGTGCGTTTGATAAAGAGAACGTTGATCTGAAAGGATATGATACTCTTCCGAGACAGGGAACGAATCGTTTTGACGGAAACAAGTCTATAGAGTCGTTCAAAGATTTACGTGGCACTTTTACAGAAGAGCAAATCAGGAAGGAAACAGAGCGCTGCCTTGGCTGTGGCGTTACATTTGTAGATGAATATATGTGTGTGGGATGCGGCATCTGTACGACCAAATGTAAGTTCGATGCCATTTCACTTTTCAGGAGATATGATGAAGCCAATGTAGAGTGGGAAAGATTGTTACCTACTGTTGTTGTCCCGACTATGATGAAGCGTGCAGTTAAAATAACAGCTAAAAAGGTGAAGGGTCTGATGCATGGGAAATGAACAGGGGCCTATTTCACTACAATCAGGCATAATGAATGCCAAATTTTATTGATTATAATAATGATTAATTTCATAGAGTTCCAATTTGCCTTGTTTGTACTGTAAAAGCTATAATTGTGTAAATTACGCATGTGCTGTCTGCGGCAAGACTATCTTCATGGTCCCCCTGTTCATAATCTGGTGAGACAAAACATCCATGGAAACCGATTTGATCAGGTTGTTTCTGTGAGCAGGTAAATGAAGGTATACGATATGATTGTCAAATGATAATATTAGTCTGAGGATGAAAAGACCGAACAGAAGGTAGATTTATTATGGCCAAACCTGTTTCGGAGAAAAACAAATCGAGAAAAGGGAGCGGAGAAAGCTCCTCTTGTTCGAGTGTACAATCCCGAGCTTCGCTCAAAGACGTGGAAAAGAACCCTCTGCAGATTCTCGATTCAATCAAGATAGCTACCTTTATACTCGATGCTGAGCACCACGTGATTTATTGCAACAAGGCCTATGAGAAGATTACTGGGATAAAACGCGAAGATATAGTTTTCAGCAACAGACAGTGGATGCCTTTTTATACGGAGGAGAAACAGACACTTGCAGATCTTGTGGTCGACAAGTCGACTCTGACGAAAATCAAGGAGAGCTATGGCAGCAGCGCACGCAAGGTGGATCATGTTGATGGTGCATATACTCTTGAAATTCATTTCCCTCATCTTAGCGAAAATGGCAAATGGATCTTTTGTACCGCCACACCCCTTTATGATGAGAACGGGGAGATAATCGGTGCAGTTCAGACGCTTCAGGATCTCACAGAATTCAAGAACGTCGAAGACGCCCTTTTCAAATCAGAACAGAAAACAGAAACCATCCTCGACCAGATCATAGACGGGTATTACGAGGTCGACCTGTACGGGAGGTTTATATCGGTCAACAAGGCCCTCTGCAGGATTCTCGGATATCCGGAAAGGGAGATCCTCGGCAAATCGTATAAAGTGCTGGGAAGCGTCCAGCAGTCACTGGAAATGAAAAAGATATTCAACAGCGTTTTTTTGGATGACGTGCCCATCCAGGCTGTCGAGATGCACGTCGTGAGACCTGATGGATCGGCAAAGGTGATTGAGCTCTCCGTTTCGTTGGCAAAGGATGCAAGAGGTGTCCCCACGGGATTCCACGGCATTGTCCGGGACATCACGGAGCTTCGGGCAGCCGAAAGAGAGGTGATGAAATACAGGAGTCATCTTGAAGAACTGGTGCGCATCAGAACGGATCGTTTGAGGAAAACGAACAGGAGATTGAGAAAGGAGATCGAGGAGAGGAAGACGGTCGAGCAGAATCTGCTGAAGGAGAAAAAATTCTCGGAAGACGTTGTCGAAGCGATACCCTCGGTCTTCTATGTCGTTGATGAAAACTACCGCCTGATAAAACACAATAAAACTTTCGAGCAGAAGCTCGGATATTCCTCCAGGGAGCTCGAGGGTTTCAACGTGCTGAATTTTTTCAGAGATGATGCAAGGGCCGTGGAAGAGGGGATACGGGAAGTCTTTTCGATGGGCAGGTCGAGCGTCCACGCCACGGCTTTCACGAAAGACGGATCTGCCATTCCCTTTTTCCTGACCGGGGTAAAGACCATCATCAATGACGCCTACTATCAGGTCGGAGTTGGCATAGATAGTGCAGAACTTGAGCTTGCACGAAAGGCGTTACAGGAGAGCGAGGGGAGGGTAAGGGCTATCCTGAGGGCTGTGACCGACGCCATGATGATAATCGACAGGGAGTGGTCCATAGTGTGGGCGAATGAGCATGCCATGAACCTGTTCGGAGAAGATCTGGAGAATGCGAAGTGCTACTCTGTTTTTTTCGGGCGCTCCGCGCCGTGCAGACCGTGCATCGGAATGCAGTGCATGAAGCAGGGAAAAAGCAGGGAGCGGGAAGGGCAGCTCGTCAGGCGTGACGGGTCTCGTATGGATTACTGGAATACCGTGAGCCCAGTGAGCAGAAACGAAAAGGGATCGCCGGAGATGATCCTCACGCTTTTCAGGGACATCACGGATAAGAAAGCATACCAGGCAGAGGCCGTGCGTACCGGTCAACTGGCGTCATTGGGCGAACTCGCAGCAGGTGTGGCGCACGAGATCAACAACCCCATCAACGGAATCCTGAATTATACGCAGATACTCCTCGATCGGGCCGACGGTCGGCAACACGGAAGACTTATCCTGGAAAGAATCGCCAAGGAGGGAGAGAGGGTAGCGAGCATTGTCGACAAGCTTCTTTCTTTTGCACGGGAGAGAAAGGACGAGTACACATCTGTCCCGCTTCACTCCATCTTGGACGATACCCTGGGTCTGGTCGGAGAGTTGCTGAAAAAAGACGGAATACATCTGAAGATTGACATCCCTTCCCGGCTTCCGAGGATCCATTGCAACGGTCAGCAGATACAACAGGTCTTTCTCAACATTTTCAGCAATGCTCGTTATGCTCTGAACAAAAAGTACCGTGGTACCCATAAGAACAAGATCATTGAGATCAAGGCCTGGGAAATTCGAATTGGGAGGAAAAAAGGTGTAAGGGTCCTCTTCTGCGATCATGGGACGGGTATCCGGGGGACGATCATGGATAAGATCTGCTCGCCGTTCTTTACCACCAAGCCGCTCAACGAAGGGACAGGCCTCGGGCTGCATATCTCCCACGGCATCATAAAGAACCATGCAGGCAGACTCTCTTTTGAGAGCACATTCGGACAATATACCAAGGTCGCCATCGACCTTCCGGCAAAAGGCAGGGATGGGTACGAGAATGCAAGAAATAAGTAAAATAAAAAGAAACAGGGTATTGGTCGTTGACGACGAGGAGAGCATACGGTTTACCTTTACCCATTTCCTCCAGGAGGCAGGCTTCGATGTGGTCACTTCCCCGAGCCTCGCTTCGGCCAAGAAGCTGATATTCGCCTCCCCGGTTGATCTCGTTTTTCTCGATCTCATGCTCAAGGGTGAATCCGGCATGGACCTCCTCAAGGAAATCAACAAGCTTACTTCGAACTGCCCGGTTATTATCATTACCGGAAAGCCGACTCTCGGAAATGCCACCGAGGCCCTCAGACATGGGGCTTTTGATTTTTTGATAAAACCCGTTCGAAAGGACGACCTCCTTCACGCAACCGGGCTTGCCATCAACCACAAAATGCTTCTCGATGCAAACGAGAGGATCACGCTCGAAAAAGAATCCTACAGAGCCAATCTTGAGGCTATCTTCCAGAGCGTGGGAGATGCCATCATTACGGTTGATGAAAATCTAAAGGTCATAGAGGTAAACAACCAGGTGGAAACCCTGTGCGGCATCCAGAAGAAGTGCATTCAAGGAAGGCATCTGGAAGAATGTCTGAAAACCTGCGGCCACGGCTGCATCGATGTCATCTCAAAAACGCTCCTTACCAGGAAGCCGGTAAAAGATGTCCCCATTCAGTGCCTCCGGCAGGATGAGACCCGGCAGGTCGTAAATGTATCTACCTCTCCGCTCATCAATAAAAATGAAGAGTTCAAGGGTGTGGTGTGCGTGATCAGGGACATCACAAGGCTCCATGACCTTGAGGAGGAGCTCAAGGAACGGAGCCATTTTCACAACATTGTGGGCCGGAGCAAAAGAATCCAGAACATCTTCAGTCTAGTAGAGGCCCTTTCTGATCTCGACACTATGGTATTGATCACGGGTGAGAGCGGCACCGGCAAAGAGCTTGTGGCGAATGCCCTCCATTATTCAGGAAAGCGTTCAAGCAAGCCCTTCATAAAGGTAAACTGTGCTGCACTGGCGGAGAACCTGCTGGAGAGCGAGCTGTTCGGGCATGTCAAAGGGGCCTTCACCGGGGCGCTCAAAGACGTGACAGGACGCTTCGAAATGGCAAAAGATGGGACGATCCTGTTGGATGAAATCGGTGACATTTCCCACAGAATACAGGTGAAGCTCCTTCGCGTGCTCGAGGAAAAGAAATTTGAGAAGGTCGGCGATTCGAAGCCCAGGAAGGTCAAAGCCAGATTGATCGCAAGCACGAACAAGGATCTGAGAGAGCAGGTACGGCGGGGAGAGTTCAGGGAAGACTTGTACTATCGACTGAATGTCGTCGAGATAGAGCTCCCCCCCCTGAGGGAGCGCCGGGATGATCTTCCCCTGCTCGTTGAGCATTTCAGGAACATGTTCGAGACAACGTACAAGAAAACCCTGAATGATATCTCAGAAGAGGTCTTGGATCTCTTTATGAACTACCACTGGCCCGGTAATATCAGGGAGCTCATGCACGTGATCGAACACGCCTTCGTGGTATGCAACGATGGAATCATAAAACCGGAACACCTTCCCCCATATCTTGGGACACACTCGCACAGGAACGTGCATGCGCATACAGTGCCTCCCGGTAAGGAAAACAAACATGAACTCATGGTCCGCATCCTCGAGCAGACCGACTGGAATATCGCCAAGGCAGCACGTATTCTTAATATGAGCCGTCCAACCCTTTACAAGAAAATCCGCGAGCACAAGCTCACAAGAAAGGGTATGGGAACCTGAATTTACACATGTGATTTTTTACAGATGTGTCAGGATTTTACATTCCGATAACACCCCGGGGCGGCTCTCTTTCAGCTAACATATTGTAATACAATCATAAAAAGCTGATCATTCGCTTGGCATCCTTTTTTCTATTTTCTCTCCATCGTACATAAGGAGCGGTTGACTGTAATGAAGTTCATGTCTGTTGGTGAGGAAATCTACAGGAGCTCTCCTCGCGGTCTTCGGTGCGAGAAACGTTGTCGGCATGAGCGCCCCAGCCGCCCGAGCAAGGGATATCAAATACACTAAAAGCAGGACAGGAGGGGAAGAACTATGGGTAACCTGGGAAGCGTCGTTGCAAGGGATAACTATGATGTGATCGTGGTGGGAACAGGGCCTGGCGGGGCAACCGTTGCCAGGGACATGGCCAGGAAGCAGAAAAAGGTTCTCATGCTCGAGTGGGGGCCGGGTAATGCCCCGAACGGCGGCGTCGTACAGTCGGTTATGGAGATGCTGATACCTTTCAAGAGCCTGCTCCTGACGCCACAGGTACTGGGGATGGTTCGCGGTATCTGCACCGGAGGCAGCTCGATCTACTATTACGGAACCTCCTATCCCATACCGTTCGAGATGTTCAAGGCCAAGGGTGTGGATCTCAAAGAGGCAGACAACGAAGTGCGCAAGGAGCTCCCTTTCATCGGCCCCCTGAAAGAACACATGATAACGACGATGGCCAAGACGATGCGGGAGAGCGCCCAGGACTTAGGATATAACTGGAAACCCCTTGACAAGTACATCATTCAGGACAAGTGGTCACCGGATTACAAGTGGGGCGTCAACGATCCGAGGGACATCAAATGGAGTTCGCTGATGTGGGTCAGAGATGCACTGAAGGACGGGGCCACGCTTCTCAATCACGCCAAGGTGGTGAGGGTCCTCCTGGAGAACAAGAAGGCGGTGGGCGTCGAGTTCAAGATGAAGGGTACCATGTACCGGGCCTATGGCTCAACCGTCGTCCTTGCAGCAGGCGGAATCGGGTCGCCGTGCATCCTCAGGGCCACGGGCATCAAGGACGTGGGGAATGATTTCTTCTTCGATCCTCTCATTACCGTTTGCGGAGAGCACAAGTATATCACCAAGGAAAACGAAATGCCCATGCAGTGCGGCTGTGCCTTCCCGGACGACGAATACCTCATGACCGACATGGCCCTCCCCCTGTGGCTCCATGAAAACATTTTCGCCACAGAGGTCTTCCGGTTCGACCAGCTCTTCAAGGGCAAGAAGACGTTCAGGATTATGGTCAAATCGAAAGATGCCCTGGGTGGAAGGCTCACGGACGGCGGACAGGTTCTCAAGATACTCGGAAGCAAGGAGAAGAAAAAGCTCCTGCATGGCAAGGAGAGAGCAAGGAAAATCCTCGAACATGCCGGTTGCCACAGTATCTATGGAACATACTATTTTGCAGCCCATCCGGGCGGTACCGTGAAGCTCGGCGAGTTCGTGGACTCGAACCTCAAGACACAGTTCGACAACCTCTATGTCTGCGACTGTTCAGTGATCCCGGAGGCATGGGGGCTGCCGCCCGTCCAGTCGATTCTGGCACTGGGAAGGTATCTGTCGAAAAACCTGCTCGGCGAGACGAAGAAGAAATAACAAAGGCACGGGAAGGGGAGAGAGGCAGGCCAGGCGCCTGCCTTCTCTCCCCTGAAAAACTCTGTGGAAGCTACTCACATTTCCGGGAAGGGGAGCATGGATAAGGTGCTGGGGACTATTCAACGTTACGGAAATTCAATTCATGGCTGCTCCCGCCTTTGCAGCGTACTCGATGCCGTATCGACATATCGCATTGACTGTCTGTACGAGAGATGCATCCATCCCATCTTCTCCAGGAAGGGTGCTTCACATTGCAGACAACGAGAAGCATAAAAACAGGGTCGGCATAATGGGGCCAGCCGTATGGTGTCTGGGAGCTGAAGCAGCTCATGAGGAGGATCTCGGGCATGATCACCAGTAAATATCAGGAACAGATTATTGATACGATAGGACGTATCGCGGGAAAAGTCATACGGACCGAGGGAAAGGGACGTCTGATATCCTCCGTGATCCGGAATTTCCTGGATCAATGGTCGGGAGGCAGCAGATTCAAGAAAACGATCGCGTCTCCGGTCATTGGCCTTCTTTCCAGGGGAATATACCATGAGCCGCCGGATGACTCCGGATCGATTGCAGCCGACGTAGGGCGCCTCATCACGCTGTTTGCGGCATCGGTCAATGAAAACCGCACCCTGTTTCCCGGGATACACGATGATGTGAGAGGAAATTCCATACGGGATTTCATCGCGAACACCGATTTCGGAGAGATCCGGGAGATGGTCGAAGGAAGCGATCAAGGCGTACTGAAGACCATAGAAGCCTTCAATGAGCATCTCTGGAGATATCCCGCCAAGGTCGGTACACTTGTCGCAACACTGATTCCCCTCGCCAATACCTGCGTAAGGACCTTGCGGGAGGTTCTGGTTCCCATCGAAAAGACCATCGGCCCCGACCTGTTCGCCGACATCATCCTCTCCCTCGTCAAGGGAATGAACGGCGCAGAAACGGCAAAGCTCGTTAATACGGTTAAAGAGGTCTACAGGAGACTGCATACAGGGAGCCTCCTGGTCGGAAAAGGGAGTAAGTCCCTCCTCCAGATATATTTCACCGATCTCATGGGAGCGTATTTCAGGGAGATCGATCCGGAACTCGTGAGAAAGACCCGCATCATGCTTGCTGAAGACAAGGAAGCTCTGGCAAATGCTTATGCTGAAGCTGTTTCTGCGAATCCCCGGGTTCTGGTATCCCTGATCGCATCCTTGGGAGCAGCGAAAAGCTCGCACATCAAAGCCACGAGCCGCAGGCTTTCCCTCATCGAGAATCTGGATGAAAACAGCCTGAAGGCAGCAGTATCCGAAAGCGTGACGGATCTGGATACATTTGAGGTTGCAGAGCTGATCAATACCGCCTGCAGGGTCATCAACAGGATTCATGATGCAAAACCCGACTTTGTTGCCAGTCTCATCAGCGGTGCCGTTGACTCCATAAGGACCGAGGATATCTCGAAGACTGCCGAGTGGCTTGTAACTGATCTGGCAGAGGCGCTGAAGCCCCTTGCCTCAGCCCTGATGCCCGTCCTTGCGAGGGGTATCTCCGAATTGACAGGCAACGGCGGGGACACGAGCAGTGACAGGTATAGGGGCGAATTGAAGTCTGTAGGCGATATGCCGTCTTCTTCGGGGGTGTGAAATGATTGGAAAGGTCGAGGGTATTGTGGATACCCTGTACAATGAATATGTACAGAAATATAAGGCTGGCGGGGGAAAGGTCGTCGGATATTCATGCACCTTCATCCCTGAAGAGATACTCCATGCGGCCGGGGTACTCCCTTTCAGGTTGAGGGGTATCGGTATCAAGTCGCTTTCCATAGGGGATTCCTACTTCGGACCGGTTAACTGCAGCTTTCCCAAATGTATGGTCCAGCTCGCAGGCCAGGGCTCGTACAGCTTTCTTGATGGTGCCGTCATCACGAACGGGTGTGATTCCATGCGGCGCCTGTATGAGTGCTGGAGGAAGGCAAGCGAGGACCATCCCGGAACTCTGCCGCCATACTTCGAGTATTTCTCCGTGCCTCATAAATCCGTGGACTACAGCATAGATTTCTATGAGGGAGAGTTGCGCAACTTTATACACTCACTTGAGAAACACTTCGAGGTGGAGATCCAGCATAAAAATATCAAGGAGGCCGTCAAACTCTATAACGAAGGGAGAATGCTCCTCCAGAAACTCGATGCCGTGAGGTACAGCGAACATACCCCTATCTCGGGTGAGGATGCGATGGCTGTCCTGATAGCAGGCCATGCCATGCCTCGTAAGCAATTCAATTCCATACTTAAAAAGCTCATCACGGGGCTCGATCAGGCCCAAAATGTCTCTGATGGGAAAAAGCGACTGCTTCTCGTTGGAAGCGCAAGCGACGATCTCGACTTCATCCGGGTCATTGAGGAGGCAGGTGCCGTTGTCGTTGCCGAAACCGTGTGCTTCGGCTCACGTTCCTATGCAACCCTCGTGGATGAGACGGGAGACCCGGTCCGCGCCCTTGCCTCCCACTACCTCAAGAGCAGCGTCTGTCCCCGCAAGCTCGGATATTACAAGGAACGCAGGTCCTATATCCTTGATATCGTGAAGAAGGCCCGCATTGATGGCGTCGTTCTCCAGAACATCAGGTTCTGTGATCTCCACGGGTCTGAAAACGGGGTACTTGAGCGGGATATGGAGGCGGCCGGGATTCCCTGTATGCGGCTGGAAAGGGAATACGGCCCCCTGGTGGAAACCGGAAGGATCAGGATGCGCATCGATGCATTCATCGAGCGCATCTCGTAGACCACGCCCACCTACGTTTCAGTTAGGCGGTTTGGAGAGAGAATCAAAGGAGGTTTGAGATGTGCCAGATTGATAGAAATTCCATTGCCGTGGAGGTCCTGCGCGATATCGCCCTGGATGAAGGCAGGATGGTGGCGGAGAGACAGCGGGCCATTGATGCGCTGACCCTCTTCCCGGCAACGGCGGTTGCAGCGCTCGAGTATATCTCACGCAAGGCCGGCCTTGATGTCTTAAAAGAAAGGGCGGAGCTCTACGTCAAGAGGATAAAATCCGGGGCTGTTCTCAACATGTCGGCTTAACACCGGGGGTGCCATGAAGAAAGAAACTCGTGAATATAATTACGACTGGATGCTGTGGAGCCTTTTCGATGCAGGCAGTAAGGTTACCGACGGCACGAAGAAGGAATTTGAGGGACTGCTGAGTGTCCTGCCGAGCTTCAGTAAGGTGCTGGTCACGATCCTCAGGCATGGTGAATCGGGCAGGCTGTTTCTGAAGATGTTTTCCGAGTACCTCGGAGATGTCCTCACAGCTCACGCGATGGGCAAGAAGCTCTGCCTCGGCACCTTCGTGACGGCCAAGCACATCATGTACGCCTTCGACAATGTCGTGCCGGTGTGGGCGGAGCCCATGACCGTGTTCGGGACCCTTGCGTTGAGGAAGGCTACTTCCGAATACATGGACTACTGCTGCGAGCTGGGGTTCACCGAGACCTCGTGCTCAGCGCAGCGGGGGTCGCTCGGAGCCTACCTGGCGGGCCTTGCAGAAATGCCTGATTTCATGGTCTGCGGAGCGCCGGGCATCTGTGACACCAACGCAAATGCGATTCAGTTCATGTCCTCCTATCTCGATATTCCCCTCTTCCAGCTCAATTTCCCTGCTACCCTCACCGAAGAAAGGGTTATCGACTACCACCGCAAGGATCTCAGGGCGCTCATCTCGTTCGTAGAGGAGCAGGCAGGGAGCAAGATCAACGAGGACAAGCTCAGGGGAGTCCTGGAGGAACAGAAGATCCAGGATGAGCTGAGCATCGAGTTCTACGATTACATGAGGCTCAAGCCGTGCCCCGCTCCCCCCATTTTCCAGTTCTTCTACTATGCGGGAAGGCTCACCATGCCCGGCAGGAAGGTCTATACCGAGCTGCTCCAGGCCATGATGAAGGTCGTCAGGAAGAATGCAGCGGCAGGGATTGCCGGGACCTTCTCGGGCAGAGAGCGAGCCCGCCTCATGATGTGTTATATAGAACACTACACCTCGGACGGGCGTTTCTGGGAATGGCTCGATACCCAGGAAATCAGTCTTCTCCCATCACTCATCTTCACCTTCTGGCACGAGGGGGCCTGCTACACCGAAGGCCGGGAGGCCGAGACCTACCGTATCGATACATCGACCCTGGATTCCATGATCGATACCCTTGCCGACCTCAACTCCCGCATGCCCATGGTCAAGCAGCTCAGGGGGCCTTACGACGCGCCGCACATGTGGCTCGATGATCTGAGGGGCCTGGCCAGGATAAACAAGCCCGACCTCCTCGCATATATCGGCAGCATGGGGTGCAGAAACAGCTGGGGCGCCAACAAGCTCATCCAGCGGGACATGGAGCGGGAAGGGGTGCCGACCATGCTTCTCTTCGCTGATGCCTTCGACGATCGGGTCGTCTCCTGGGAGTCTTGTGTAGAGAAGCTGAATGAGTTCATGCACGTAAGGAGGATCATGGCATGATCGCCGCTGGATGTGACGTAGGATCGCTGACGACCAAGGCGGTCATTCTCAACAACACCAGAATCATAAGCCAGGCAGTGGCAAAGTCGTCGTTCAACCCCGAGGATTCCGCAAGGGAGGTCATGCAGAACGCATTGACGGCAGCAGGCCTCGGTATGGGAGATATAGGCTTCTGTGTGGGCACAGGCTATGGCAGGGAGAGGATCCCCTTCGTGGGCAAGGCCGTTTCCGAAATAGCCTGCCATGCCAAGGGCGCCCATTGGCTGCTGCCAACGGTCAGGACCATTATCGACATCGGAGGCCAGGACTGTAAGGCCATTCGCCTTGATGCAAAGGGAAACGTTGTCAAGTTCATCACCAACGACAAATGTGCATCGGGCACGGGCAGGTTCCTCGACGTCATGGCGAAGGTGCTCGGGGTGGGAATAGATGAGCTGGGCGGCCTGTCCGCCCGGGCCGCCGATCCCGTCGTCCTTGCCGCAACCTGCACGGCCTGGGCGCAGGCCGAGGTCATCGTACACCTGAATGCGGGGACGTCCAGAGAAGATATTGCCGCAGGCATCAGTGATGCCATGGCTGCACGGGTGGCCATCCTTGCCAGGGCGGTGAGCATCGAGAAGGACGTGTGCATGAGCGGCGGTGTGGCGAAGAATACCGGAGTGCTCAAGTCATTGGAAAATCAGCTGAATGTTCCCATGCGCAGGCTCAGGATAGATCCGCAGGTGGTCGGCGCGCTGGGCGCTGCCATATTCGCCAGGGAAAAGATGGAGGGCAGGTGATGTACGTTGCAGGATGCGATATCGGCTCTTTGAGCGCCAAGGCAGTCATCATGGAGGATGAACGGATTGTATCGACGCATGTGATCTTTGCCAAGCCCGAACCGGACGAATCAGCCCGTGAGGTGATGGGTGAGGCCCTGAAGAAAGCCGGCATCACCCGCGAGGATATCTCATTCTGCGTTGCCACGGGGTACGGCAGGAACAACATATCCCTGGCCGATTCAGCGGAATCGGAGATCGCCTGCCACGGCAAAGGCGCGCAGTGGCTCATGCCCGATGTGCACATGGTAATCGACATCGGGGGCCAGGATGCCAAGGCCATACGGCTCGATTCTTCAGGCAACGTGGTCCGGTTTGCCTACAACGACAGGTGTGCCTCGGGAACGGGAAGGTTCCTCGAGGTCATGGCGGGGGCGATGGGTATCGGGGTCGAGGACATGGGAGATATTTCATCCGGCTCGAAAAATTCTGTTTCCATCTCAAACCAGTGTGTAGTTTTCGCCGAGACTGAGATCATCTCCCTCATCAACGCGGGAAAACAGCTTCCGGACATCGTGAAGGGTCTCCACAATGCCCTGGCCCACAGGGTAGCGGCGCTTGCCAGGGGGATCGAGCTGGATAAGGAGATTACCATGACCGGCGGTGTGGCGAAGAATAACGGGATGTTCACAGCCCTCCAGGAGGCTCTCGGGCAGAAGATAAGGAAGATGGACACCGACCCGCAGATCGTAGGCGCGCTGGGTGCGGCGCTTTTTGCACGCCAGATCGCTCAGGACACGAAGCGCTAGGGGTTGATGTGGAACTCTTTGAAAAGATCATCACCCCAGTGCTCTCATACACCGAAGAACAGCCGGACAGGCGGTGTTGGTCTGCTGACACGGACATGCAGTGGCCGGCAGGCGGTTACGGGAGAATCGTATTGAAGGAGGACATGGGGCTCGAACTCGGCAGTCCGGAGAAGGAATCCCTCTCCTGCCTGCTGTGGACCGAAAACCTCACCCTCATCACGGACAGCAGAATTACCCTGGTCGGTCCGGATTTTTCTGAGAGTATCGGCCAAAGTCTTCCTTTCGGCAAGGTTGTTCTCGTGGGGGTGACGGGATTCGACGAAGACAACGCTTATGAACGGCATAAGGAACTCGATTTCCTGAGGTATGACATCGATCTCACGGGTTTCATGATGAGGGCTGTCTCCCAGTATATGAAAGAATGGTGCAGGGTCAATCATGAGGCAGTAGCAAATGGCTTCTCCGCGAAGGTTCTCGGTTCATCTCTGATAAGGCTCCTCCGGAAAAAGCCTTATGTGGTGTCCGCAGAGGTGATTTTCTTCACATCCAGCACGGAGGCAGTGCGCAGGCTCAGAGAGATAACGGCCCCGACAGAGAAGATCGTTTCAGCAATGGATAAAATGGCGGCGGAAATGGACTTCGAATGCGAGAGTTGTGATTACCAGGAGGTTTGCGAAGAGGCAGACGGCCTCAGGCTCATGAGGGACAAGCTCATGGCCGGAAAGAAGGAGGCGGCACCGTATGGCTGATACCACGATTCTGGCTCTGTGCGGCAAGGGCGGCGTCGGCAAGACCTCAATCGCTGCCCTCATGGTAAAGCTGCTGTCTGAAAGGAACGATCGGAAGATCCTTGCCATCGATGCGGACCCGGCCGTCGGTCTGGCATCGGCACTGGGCATGACGGTGAGGAAGACCGTCGACGACATCAGGAAAGAGCTCATCGGCAACATTCGGAAGAGTGCATCTCCGGGGCAATTGGAAACGTTGAAATCCCTTGACTATGAAATGCTCGATGCCCTTGAGGAGCAGGGCAGATTTGCCCTGCTGGCTATCGGCAGGTCTGAGGACGAGGGGTGCTTCTGCCGGATAAACAATCTTCTCAAGGATATCATCAATGACCTGGCAGACAAATTCGACATCGTGCTCATCGACGGTGAGGCAGGCATCGAACAGATCAACAGGCGGGTCATGAAGACCGTTGATCAGCTGGTCCTCGTTTCCGACACCTCTGCGAAAGGAATAGGGGTAGCCAACACCATCGCACATGTCGCTCATGAGAAGAAGGCCGTCGATTTCAAGAGCATGGGGCTCGTTCTCAACAGGGTGAGAACCCAGGCCGAGGTGGATGGCATCAGAGCCAGGACGCGCATCCCCATCTATGGATGGATACCCGAGGATGATCTGGTCAGGGAGTATGATTACAAAGGCCGATCTCTGACAGGGATGTCCAGTGATTCTTCAATGCTCTCTGCCCTTGCCGGTATGCTGGAGAGGATGGTGAAGCCTGCGTGAAGACCTTTGTCTACAAGACGGTTTGCCGTCCCTTTTCGTTATCAGGGTTATGTGCGTCGTTTTCTCCCAAGTTCCAATCGAGCCCTCTCCCCCTGGTGCCGGGGGCGGGGGCCGTTCTTTTCAAAGGATGAGGGCATTATGGACGTAAAGAGAGATGGCATTTTCAAAGAAATGGAAGGTATCCTGGCAAGTCCGCAAAACCACCTCCTGGAGAAGGCAGTCAAAGCCGGACGCATACCCATCGGATACACGTGCAGTTTTGTACCCGAAGCCCTTCTCATGGCAGATGCCCTCGTTCCGGTCCGCGTGAGGGCTCCCGGGACTGCAGGAACGGAGATAGCAGACAACTATCTTTCAAACTTCATATGCTCTTATACCCGAAGCCTGCTCGAATCCGTCGTGGCCGACAGGTACGATCTGATACGCGGCTGGGTGTTCGTGCCGTCGTGCGCCCACATGCAGCGGCTCATCGACAACGTGCATTATCTGAAAAAACTCGAATTCAGCCATGTGCTGGATGTCCCTCATAAAAGCACCGCCATGCATGTCGAATGGCTGACGGAAGAGTATGCCGTCCTCGCAGACAAGCTCTCGTCTCATTTCGGAGTCGATCTGAGCGACGAGGCCCTTGCCAAGGCCGTTGGAGGGTGGAATGAGTTCGTGGAGGTGATGAAATCCATCGGAGAGCTTCGGAAAAGACCCGAATCGCCCATTACCGGAACCGAATTTCATCTCCTTCTCATGGCCGCCCAGGTGTCTCCGAAAGACATGATCCTTCCCTATCTCCTCGAAGCGAAGGAAAAGCTTGAGGAGAGGGGCGGCAGTGGCAGGAAGGTGCGTGCTCGCCTGATGCTCATCGGGGGAGAGCTCGATGATCCCGAATATATCAGGGTCATAGAATCGCAGAACGCCGTCGTGGTCGCGGATCGCACCTGCACCGGATCGATCCCGGGGCTGACTCCAATAGAACTGAACGGCGGTCCTCTAATCAAGACGCTTGCCGAGCACTCCTTCAAGAAGACGCTCTGCCCCAGAATGATGGAAGATTTCGATCGCAGATTGCAGATCATTCTCGATACCGTACGGGAGTACCGGGTGGATGGGGTAGTGATCGAGGTCATAAAATTCTGCGATCTCTGGGGTGTGGACATGGTCCCGATGGTGAAAGCCATCAGGAGTGAAGGCATACCGGTTCTGAAGCTGGAGCGTGAATACCGTTTGAGCGGAGAGGGCCAGATAAGAACCAGGGTCCAGGCCTTCATAGAGAGCATGGGGAAATGACCGGCTGGAGGGAAGGATGGATATACAGGGCATGATAACCCGTTCAAGAACCTTGGCCATGGGGATTCCGTCCAAGATGAAGGCGTTTTTTCAGAACTCTGTCGCCGGGTTCCTGATCGAATCGAAAAACATCGGTGATTCGGCGATCTATATCAAATACTGGGCGCTCACATGGGCTGCCATCTTCAAGCTCATCCTCAAGCTGCTCTTCAAGAAGGGGCCTGTCGTTCTCGTCCGCGAGCTCATGCATTACCCCTGGCTGTTCGTCTTCCTCAGGGCGACCGGCCTGATGCGTCGGTTCACCCGGGGGAGAAAGGGGCACTACCTCGAATCGACATGCCTGATCGTTTACTACATCGCCCTTACGGTCGTCCAGATCATGGAGAACATCTTCTATCGTCCCGAGCGTGTGATCATCGGCGAGGACCTCGTTACACCGGAGATTCCTTTCGCCATGGGTCTTCATACCTGGCAGCTCGAGGACTTCGGCATACTGCTGCCGTTCATCTATCCCGAGTTTGCCCAGAAATACATAGACGCATCGGAGAACGAAGGCATCAATCCCGATGCCTGCAGCTTTGTGAAAAACGCCGCGGGAATGATCCTCAAAGGCCACATGCCCAAAGGGGTTGCCATCATAAGCTCCAATATGCCCTGCGATGCGGGCGCCACTATATATTCCTTCGTTCAGAGGGAATATAACGTCCCGATATACCGCCTCGATGTACCGTACAATTTCTACAACGACCGTGCAGAAGATCTGTTCACCAAGGACCTCAAGGAAATGGTCAAGTGGCTGGAGCAGCACACACCGGGACGCATGGACTGGAACCGGCTCAGGGAAGTCTGTAAGGCGCGCAACCGCATGATGGAGCTCGAGCTCGAGCTGTGGGAGATGCTGAGGATCAAGCCGGCCCCTCTTGCCGCCGAGGCCATGTACTTGAGTCATATGTGGTTTTTCTATGTCGTTCCCGGGGACAAGTTGTCCGTCAGTTTGTTTGAAAAGCTGGTAGATCTTGCACGAAAGAATCTGAAATCGGAGGCGCATGCCGTAGAGCCCGAGAGGTACCGGGCGGTGCTCTGGAACCCCCCGTTCCCCCATTATCCGTACATCATCAACGACATGGAACGTGCATACGGAATTACGCTCATCATGGACAGCATGACCTACAACCGGCACAAATTCATTGACACATCCACTCCGGATTCCATGCTAAAAGGACTGGCTCATATCATGATGCAGGGTCCGATGGTGCGCCATACCCGTGGGCCTGCCGAAAACTATCTCGACGACATCTTCCGCATCTACAAGCAATTCGATCTCGATATGGTGTGGATCGCCAACCATGTAGGCTGCAAGAGCGGTCAGGCAATGAACGGTATACTCCGGGAAAAATGCCGCGAGATGAAGATCCCCCTCCTCATACTCGATTACGATCTCATCGATCCCCGCATAGTCTCACACGAAGGTATGGTCAGGCAGGTCGACTATTTCATGGAGAACGTGATGAGGGCGAAACGTCTCGAAGGCCGGATTCAGGAGGGTTGAGAGGGAACCCTTGCAGCATTCGCGCTTCCTCCGGATGGCCGGAATGGACGGCAAGGGATGGTTTCTCGAGTTCCGGGCTCATACTTGAAGAAGAAATAAAGAAGAAAGGAACCGCTATGAAATTTTTCGGTGGATGCGACGTGGGATCAACGACAGGCAAGGCCGTTATCATGAACGGGAGCACAATGGTTGCATCAGCCATCATCCCGAGCGAGATCGATCCTGAAGAAACAGCGGTGTCGGTATTGGAAAAGGCCTGTTCGCAGGTTCAGGGACTCAGCTCGTACAAGGATCTCGCTTACCTTGTGGGAACGGGATACGGCAGGAACGAGGTTCCATTCGCCCATGAGAACATCTCCGAGATCAGCTGCCATGCCATGGGTGTCTTCCACTGCAATGCCGAGATCAAGACCATCGTCGATATCGGAGGGCAGGACATGAAGACGATCACGGTCAATCATGACGGATCGGTCCTCGAGTTTGCCATGAACGACAAATGCGCCGCCGGCACGGGGCGTTTCTATGAGGCCATGGCACGGGTCTTTCGCATGGACTTGGACCGGTTCTCCGCGCTCTCCCTCCAGGCGCGCAATGTCATCCCGGTGACTTCCCAGTGCAGCGTTTTTGCCGAGAGCGAGGTGATCAGCCTTCTTGCGAAAAGGAACCCTCCCGAGGATATCGCAGCGGGCATCCAGGCGGCTGTATCGAAACGGTGCTTCACTCTCCTCAAGCGGATAGGCATGAAGCCGCTGGTGACGGTGACAGGCGGGTGTGCCAAAAACCAGGGGCTCATCAAGTCTCTTTCCAGGATCATCAATATGCAGGTGACGCCGCTGCCCATCGATCCGCAGATCATCGGGGCGCTCGGCGCAGCAGTGTTTGCAATGCGCAAGGGGTTGTCTTCATGACGGCCCATAAAAATACCAAGAAGGAGAAAGGAGTTGCAATGAAACATCAGAACAAGCCCTGGCTCTCATCGTATGCCCCCGGCGTCCCCGCGAGCATCAATTTCGAGACCTTGTGCCTGCCAGACTTCCTGGAGAGAACGGCGCGTGAGTTTCCGGAGCATATGGCGCTCAATTTCATGGGATGCACTTTGACCTTCAGGGAACTGAAAGACATGGTAGACCGCTTCGCGAGCTGTCTTCTGGAGTTCGGCATACAAAAGGGAGAAAGCGTCGCCATCATCCTGCCGAACACCATCCAGTGCGTGGCTGCGTATCAGGCCATTCTGAAGATCGGGGCCATCGCCGTCATGAACAATCCCCTCTACTCGGACAAGGAGCTTCTGCACCAGTTTACCGATTCCGGGGCCAGGGCACTCATAACCATAGATCTCATCGCAAACAGGATGATCGACCTGAGGCCGAAGACCGATATCAGGCAGATCGTCGTAGCCTCGATAGGCGACTATCTCCCATTTCCAAACAACCTTCTCTTCCCCCTTGTGGCCAAGAAGAAAGGACTTGCCGCCGATGTGAAGAAGGCCGAGCAGGTATACCGATGGAAGGATCTGATCTCACGATCCAGGCCAAGGAGTATACAGGCGAAGCTCTCCTTGGATGACATTGCCCAGTACCAGTACACCGGCGGGACGACGGGGGTCTCGAAGGGCGTGGAGCTTACTCACGGGAATCTGGCCAAGAACGTCCAGCAGCTCGCCGCGTGGTTCCCGAACCTCCAGCGGGGCAGGGAGGTGATGCTGGGGGCGTTGCCCCTGTTCCATGTATTCGGGCTGACCGTAGCGATGAATTATCCGATCTTCATGGGATGGGGGAGTGTGCTCGTGCCGAGGCCTCAACCCCAGCAGCTCTTCGAGGCACTCTCCAAGCACAAGCCGACGTTCCTGCCCATGGTTCCGACCATGTACATCGGTCTGCTCAGCCACCCCAAGATCAAAGAGCTCGACCTGAGCAATGTGACGGGATGCTTTTCGGGGAGCGCCCCTCTTCCCGTCGATGTGATCAAGAAGTTCGAGGAGATGACCGGCAGTGTCATCTGCGAAGGGTTCGGCATGACGGAATCTTCGCCGGTCACGCACATCAATCCCTTCGGAAAGGGGAAGACCAAGCCGGGGAGCATAGGGCTTCCGATATCGAATACCGAGTGCCGGCTCGTGGACATCAATGACCAGCAGACCGACGTAGCACCGGGAGAATCAGGAGAGCTCATCATACGGGGACCGCAGGTCATGAGGGGGTACAAAGACAAGCCTGAGGAAACCCAACAAGCGCTCCGCGACGGATGGCTTCATACGGGTGATATCGCAACGATGGACGAAGACGGATATTTCTATATCGTTGACAGGCTCAAGGATATGATCATTTCGGGCGGATACAATGTCTATCCCCGGGACATCGACGAGGTGATCTATCAGCATCCCAAGGTCCTGGAGGCATGTACGATAGGCGTCCCGCACTCCAGCCGCGGAGAGTCCGTCAAGGTGTTTGTGGTTCTCAAACAGGGACAGCAGGCAACTGCTGAAGAAATCATCGGCTTCTGCAAGGATAAGCTCGCCAAATACAAGTGGCCGGAGGAAATCGAGTTCAGAGAGACGCTCCCCAAGAGCACGGTGGGCAAGATCCTCCGAAAGGACCTCCGGTCAGAAGAGCTGGCCCGGAGGACAGCATAGTCACAAGATCAAACGATTGGAGATTTTTCAGGGAAGCCGTGAAGGCAGGAGCCCCGATGAAGGAAGTTCCTCGCCCGGCTTTAAGGATGAAAGAAAGGGGTATCCTGTAATCGGATAAAGGAGGCGGCATGGGCAGAGGGTACATGGGGAGGATCTTGAAGGTTGATCTCGGGAGAGGCACTATCGCCGAGGAGGAAGTCCCGGATGAGATGTATGAGAGGTATCTCGCCGGGATGGGACTGGCAGCTCATATTCTGTATGACGGGATCCCCCCCGGCGCCGACCCGCTCGGCCCGGACAACATCCTTGCCTTCGTCTCGGGCCTTCTGACCGGAACAGGGAGCCTTTTTTCCGGACGGTGGACCGCGGCGGCAAAGTCGCCGCTCACCGGAGGATGGGGCGATGCGAACTGCGGCGGAACGTTTTCACCTGCCATAAAGCGCTGCGGGTACGATGGGATCTTCTTTTCCGGGATAAGTGAGAAACCCGTACTGCTCTATGTGAAGAACGACAGGGCCGAATTGAGAGATGCCTCGCATCTCTGGGGAAGGGATACGACAGAAACAGAAGACATGCTGAGAGCAGACTACGGTCCTCATGCAAGCGTGGCGGTGATAGGCCCGGCAGGCGAGAGGCTCTCGCTGATTTCCGGCATCAGCAACGATAAGGGAAGGCTCGCCGCACGGTCCGGCCTCGGGGCGGTCATGGGTTCCAAGAGGCTCAAGGCGGTCGTGCTCGACGGTAAAAAACGCATCAGCGTGCACAACCGGGAGGAGGTGCACCGGCTCAGCAGGATCTGCAACCGATGGGTGCAGTTTCAGATCCCTTTGGGCCCCAGCCCCGTCTTGGCATATCTGGGAGCGCTCCTCCGCATACTCCCTACTGCCATGGCCATGGACGGCATGATCTACAAGTTCATGCTCAGGCAATGGGGAACCGCCGCCATGAACCAGATGTCGCCGGAGTGGGGGGATTCGCCGGTAAAGAACTGGAAGGGAAGCAACAAGGACTGGAACATGGTGAAGTCCAAATCTGCGGACCCGGATATGATCAAGCGCCACGAGATCGTGAAATACCACTGCTATTCCTGCCCGCTCGGATGCGGGGGCATCTGTTCGTATCCGGGTCAGTACAAGGAGAGCCACAAGCCCGAGTACGAGTCAGTCCTCGCCCTTGGCGGATTGTGCATGAACGAGGACACAGACAGCCTCTTCTATCTCAACGAATACCTCAACAGGGCCGGGATGGATACCATCTCGGCCGGCGCAACGGTGGCGTTTGCCATGGAGTGCTATGAAAAGGGGATCATTACAAAGAAAGACACCGGGGGTATTGAGCTGACCTGGGGAAATGCCAAGGCAGTGACCGAGCTCATCCACAAGATGGTGAACCGTGAAGGGATCGGGGACGTGCTGGCAGACGGAGTAAAGATGGCGGCGGAGAAGATCCGCAAGGGTTCTGAAGCATACGCCATCCATGCCGGTGGACAGGAGCCGGCCATGCACGACGGCAGGATGGACCCCGGATTCGCTGTGCATTACTCGGTTGAGCCCACACCGGGGAGACACACCATAGGCGCCCAGCTGTACTATGAAATGTTCCAGCTCTGGAAACGGGTCAAGGGCATACCGAAGAAGATCCCCTTCCAGATCTATACGAAGAACGGCCGCTACTCCCCGGACGAGAAGAAAGCCCAGGAAAATGCCGCGTGCAGCAAATACATGAATATCGTGAACGGATCCGGACTGTGCATGTTCGGCACCTTCCTCGGGATTACGAGAACCCCTACGTTCGACTGGCTCAATGCAGTTACGGGATGGGACAAGACACCGAACGACTACATGGATATTGGCGAGCGCATCCAGACCATTAAGCAGGCCTTCAACATCAAGCAGGGGATTGACCCAAAGGCCAACAAACTGAGCGGCCGGGCACTGGGCATGAAGCCCATGAAGGAGGGTGCCAACAAGGGAAGAAGCGTGAATATCGAGACGATGATGGGCAACTACTGGGAGCAATTCGGATGGGATCCGAAAACGGGCGTGCCTACCAGGGAACGTCTTGAGCGGTTCGGTATACGTCCCTGGCGATGAAGGGCACGGAGGTGTGACATGGCATTCCAGATAACCGGAAAGTGCAACGGATGCGGAGCCTGCAGCAGAATCTGTCCTGTCGGGGCCATATCCGGGGAAAAGAAGAAGGTCCACAAGGTTGACGAACGGCAATGCATCGAATGCAGCGCATGCGGAAAGGTGTGCTCCCAAGGCGCCGTTCAGGACAGGTTCGGAGTGATCCGAAAGATGGAGAAGCGGGCTCTATGGCGAAAACCCGTCTTCACGCATGAAAGGTGCATGTCCTGCACGATCTGTGTGGAGGCCTGCCCGGTGAACTGCCTGGCCTTGTCGCAGCAGCGGGGGCCTTCCGATCCTCACACGTACCCTTTCCTGAAAGACGAGAAGGCATGTATCGGGTGCGGATTCTGCTCTATAGAATGCCCTGTCGGATCGGTTCGCATGGAGGTGCCGGATCAGTCTGCACCTTGACTCCCCCGGGCTTGAGAAGGAGGGCGCCGGATGGATATCACGATAGTGTATTTTTCTCAGACGGGAAACACCAAGAAAGTGGCTCTGGCCATGGCGGATGAGTTCCAGGAACAGGGGCATAAGGTAAACGTCACGTCATGGAAGGACGTGCGGCTTTCCGATATCGCCGGATGCAGCGTTCTGGGAATGGGATCACCGTGTTTCGAGAGCCAGGCCCCCGCTCCCGTCAAGGCATTCCTCAAGGGACTGCCTCTGTTGAAAGGAAAAACCGCCTTCGTTTTTGCAACCTGTGGAGGGGCCCCGGGAAGGATTCTCATTGATCTGTCAAAAGGACTGAAGAAAAAGAAAGCCCGGGTTATCGCCGGATTCATGTGCCATGGAGAGGTCCATCATCCGGCCCCCTGTCTGAAAGGACGGTTGCCGGGACGTCCCGGCGAGGAAGACCTCACCCTTGCCAGAGATTTTGCTCGAGCCATTGTCACGAACACTGCAGCGGGATGTACAGCGCCCCTTTCTGGTGAATGGAGCGACTTGCTGAAACCCGGCTTGAGCTTCTATCACCTGGTGTCATTCATAGCAAAGCCGCCTCTGGTGAGGATTCTCCTTCCAAAGCCCACACTCGTTGCCTCCCGTTGCAACAGGTGCGGGCTCTGTGCACGGGAATGCCCTGCAGGGTGCATCTCTTCGGAGCAGGAACCAGTTCCCGGAAGCGCCTGCATCAGGTGCTATCGCTGCCTCAAGGTATGTCCGAAAACAGCTTTCCGTGTTTCATGGTGGTACGGAAATCTCGTGATATGGGCGCTCTATAATAAGCTCTTCTCGCGGCTTTTCGGCGATCTGAAGCCGGATGAACGCATATATTGATTCGTAGATTATTCCTTTGCCAAAAAAAGGAGGTAATACATGAAACAGCTAATGGTGGTGTTGTGCTCGTGTGGTTTATTGATGTTATCCCATCCGCTCTTATCCGCTGATCTTATGTTTCAGGGAAACGATCTTTTCAACTCCGGTAAACAGAACATAGAAAATTATCGGACGTCCGGAGATCTGTTCGTGAAAGAGACCCAGGCAAATCCGAGAAATTATGAAGCGGCATGGAAAGCTGCTCGTTCATACAGGTATTATGCTGACGAGACCAAGAAAAAGAACGTGGCGAACTGGAAGGCGATCTGCAAAGAATACGGGAAGCTTGGTATGATGTATGGGGAGAAGGCCATTGCTCTGAATCAGAATGGCGTGGAGGGCAATACCTGGTTCGGCTTCTCGGTTGCAAGCTATGCAGATAGCGTAAGTGTTCTCACGGCCCTAAAAGAAGGATTAAAGGACAAGACGCAGAAAAGCTTTGAAAAGGCGTACTCAATCAATAAGAAGTATGAGAATGGCGGACCTATAAAGGCCCTGGGTCGGTTCTGGTTCGTCCTGCCATGGCCCCTCCAGGATAAGAAGCTCTCGCTGAAGTATATGAAAGAATTTCAGGCCCTCTATCCAGATGATCCTGAAGGCCTGGTTTACCTTGCAGAAGTCCTCATAAAGACAGGATCTAAGGAAGAAGCCAGGTCCGTACTCCTTAAGACAGTGAATTCAAATGATAAGTATTATGCAGACTGGGCAAAAAGACTTCTGGCAGATCTGTAGGGCCCTGTAAGAATCCGGATTCTTAACAGCAGGGATTCAGGGCATTGAAGGATATGAATGCAGAATCACGAATCGGTGTTTTTCATGGCACCGGCTGATTGTCCGTGAAAAGGAGATCCGAAATCCAAGCTCAAACGGATTGAAGAGATATTAAGCAGACATATGAAACTGCCATGAGGGAAATTAAAAGAACGAATCCCAGGTTAAGCAAAGGGGCTTCCATGAGGAGAGCATATTGGCGAAGGAAGCTGCAAAGCGGAACAAACAAAGATAACTGACCGAATATTGATGGATTCAATGAAAAAGATGCGAGATGTTCATAACGTCTTGAGTAGGGGGTCCAAAGCCTCGATCAAAGAGATGCTGTCCGAAGACCTTTGCTGAGGATGATTTTAACCTGAATCACCCGCCTTTTAATACTAAATTAATGGCAGGAACGTCTTGAGATTAATATCATGACCGTACATATATACTTTTAAGTAAGTATATTTAAATATACAAGTATGAGGTATAAGCCTGTGACAAGGTATGAGCAGTTTGCTTCCTACCTCTTTGCCCTTGGCCATCCAATGAGGATCGAGATAGTCCTCGAGCTTCTCAAGGGGCCGAAAAATGCCGGTGATGTGGGGCGTTCGGTGAATCTCAGCCAGGCAAACACATCACAGCATCTCTCCAAATTGAGAATCAGCGGAATCGTTCAAAGCGCGAGGAAGGGAAATATCAAGGTATATTCTCTCAAGGAGCCGGGAAAAATTCAGCGAATCATGAATGCGCTCGAGGAAAGTAATCAAGAGGAGCGATGACAAGCAGGTATCGGTAAGAGGATGGAACAGCTTCTCGTGCGGAGGCATTTTAAGAACCCCATCTGCACAGGGGTTCAGCAATTGGTTTGATATAAGGGGTGACCGGAATGAAGAAAACGGCCGTGCTCTTTTTCAGCGCTCTCGTTTTCCTGACGGTAAATACCGGAATATGTGCGGCAACAAGGCTGCTGCACGAGACCTTCGACGATCAGGTTCTCGACAGCAGGCTCCGGGTTCGTGTCTACGGTGCGGTAGCCACGCCCCCGCAGTATGCCTTTGCAAGCCAGGGCAGGGACGGGACCGGCCACTGCTTCTCATCGGGCACTGTTAGTGCGACATGGCTCCAATGGCCTTCGGAAACCATGCTCAGGCCATGGCCTTCGGATGAGTTGTACGTATCCTTCTGGATGCGCTATCCCACGTTCACGAGGACCGATCCGAACGAGAACATCAAGTTTTTCTACCCCCACTGGAACGGGACGTCGAGCTATGTGCACTACTGCATGTACGATCCGGACCAGGTCTATTACTCTGCCCAGGGGATGGGTGCGGTCCTGGCGGCCGGTGTATATTTGAGGTGTCCGAACCAGACCGATGGAAGATGGCACCGCTATGAGTTCTATGTGAAGTTTTCGGAAGGCATCAGCAGGTTCTGGTATGACGGTGTAAAGAAGCTCGACCAGACGTACGGTCCGGGGGTGTGGTCGAACGATATCCTCGCCATCGACGCGCCCTCCTTGGACGGTGAAGAGCCCGGCATCTTCTCAAGAACGGTCGACGATCTGGACATATGGGACGGTATGCCCGACGGGAACAGATGACTTCCTCAAAGGCTTATCGACTCTCTTTCGGGATATCGTGGTCGCATGATGTGACAGCTGCATCTTCAATTCAACGATGCATGTATCGCCGCATAAAACATATGTCCCCACATCGATGCCGACGTCTTTCATGGTAAGGCCGGCGCCGGATACCGTATCCTCTATATCGCCGAGGCACTGGGCAAACAGACTGGAGATTTTCGATCTTATGTCCTCGATATCAACACGACCAACGCGCTGCTCCTCGGTTTTCATATGCTCCCCCGTAATTAGAGATGAACGTGATCTGTTCCATACAACGACAATGCCAGCGTAAATGACCAATAATAGCTTGAGGTTGTATAGCCGGTAATCCTGGAAGTCGGCGAAAAATGTAAACGTGCCGACAAAATTGGAAGGCTTCCCGCAGCGACCTCTTCCATGGTGTCGGATCGGTCCGGTTTCCCGTGGAAGGCCGGCCTGGAAAGGCCTGCATCGCCGTCCGGAAGCACGATACGGTCATGGCAGGCCTTATTCCTTCTGCTCCCTTCGCTCCTCGTCTTGGTCCTCTTCCCCCTCGAGCTGCTCCTGCTCCGATAAGGGCATCACTTCCGTATCAGGGCCGACCCCGATTTCTTCGCCCTGCTCGGGATTGTACCAGATGTCAGGGGCGGAGGTCTGGTTGTACCACCACCTCACGTGGTCCATAAGCTCGTCAACGGTCTCGATCCTGATACCCTTGATGTCGTCGAATGCACGGTTGTCGCCGTCGGTGAAATAGTCCACGGCAATGTGCAGGATATCCCAGAGGTCACCCAGATTCTCGCCTTCGAGGGCTTCGGCGACAATGTCCTCGGGCAGGTATTCCTCGAGCATCTCCCTCAAGTCTTCCCTGCCGATTTCCTCGCCGGTCGCTTCGTGCATGCCACCGCCCAACTGCCGCATCTTTTCGACGAGCTGGTCCACGCTTTTCACTTCCACGTCATGAACGGCATCGAGGGCCTGCCGGTTCCCGTCGGTATAGTAATCGACGGCGGCGTAGAGGACGTCCCACAGGTCATTGACGACCCTGTTTTCGAGCATGTCGGAAATGATATTCATGGGGATGAAAGGCTTCAGCTCTTCCATGATCGTTTCCCTGTCGACCTTGTCAGCCATGGCGCTCCCTCCTTTTTCGTGACGGAATACATATTAGAGGATGGACCCGGCAAGGATGGATTCATCCCTGAAAATGATCAGAGGATGCAGAAGGCTTGCTTGAAGGCGGATGAAGACCCCTCACCCGGCCCTTTCCTGAAGAAAGGGGCGGGTGAGGGGGAAAAGACGGATTAAATCCAGTGAAGCACGCCCATGAACACGATGAGGCACAGGAGGTCGATTCCCAGGAGAGTGCCCACGGTGATCACCTTCGAGCGGATGGTCTTCATGTCATAGACCCAGAAGGCAATGGCGAAGAACCAGAAGTATCCGGCGATCCAGATGAACCAGGGATTCCTGGCGCTCCACCACGAATAGTCCCATGTGAGGGCGCCAATGGCGTTGAGGATGACCTCCACGATCACGGCGAGCGTGGTGAAGGCAATGATGTAAAAGAGCCTGTTCGGAATGCCCAGGACCTTCATCTTCTTGTCTTCGGGGAGAACGATCGAGGTGGCAACGCCCATGATGGCGAACATCATGGTGATCTCGATGTTGAGCCCGATGAGGATGAGGTAGGCGGTCTTCGCCGGCGCTCCCCAGACAGGCGCGTACTGGGTGAAGTGGAACACGAGGGCGTTCCAGATCTCGTTGAACCAGTCGGCGCCCCACAGGGCCAGGCCTGCAAAAACGGCGTTCCAGTTCTTGAGCTGCACCTGATTGTGGTAGACATAGATGACAACGAGAAGCAGGGGGATGACATACCACTGAAACTGTGAGGGATCCCTGAGAATGGATAAAGCCTGAGCAGATGATGCCGTCATGATTCGTACCTCCTCTCTGTCCAAAGTATGAAAGTGCTACAATCGATGAGAAACCCTTGCTGCTTGGCTTATAAAGTAATATTCATACAGTACGAAGTCAACGATAAATTGAAATAATGAACATGATGTTCATATATTCACTATTCCCCGCATATCCTGAGAAGAGAATGAATTGCTATTGACATCGGATAACTGAGATGCAAGATCAAGGTAACTACGCTGGGTGGCCTATGAACAGAGAAGAAAAGCTTGCCGCAATCTATGAAGCGGCCCTGAGAGTTTTTGCGCGCTACGGATTCAGGAGGACGCGGGTCGAAGATATTGCCGACGAGCTCGGCATGACAAAAGGGAACCTCTATCTCTATGTCAAGAACAAGAAGGACCTCTATGAGAAGGCCGTCGCCCACGGCCTGCTGCGCTGGCAGGACATGGTGGGGAAGTCCATAGAGAAAATCGAGGACATCGAGGAGCAGTTCCTCGTCATGTGCAGGAAGAGCTACACCTACCTTTCCCGCGACGTCTCACTGCGGACCGTGCTCATAAATGATCCGTCGATCTTTCCCCTCTCGAGCAAAGAAGACCCGTTTTACGAGATCAACCACGCCTCCATGCGCATGCTCCGAAGCGTCCTCGAGAAGGGCATAGCGCAGGGCAGGTTCCGAGAGGTGGACGTCGACCACGTCACCGAGCTCCTTTACTCTATTTATGTCATGTTCATCATCAAGACCTATGTGAAGTCAGAGGGCAAATCCACCCAGAAAATGTTCGAGCAGGGCCTCGATATCATCCTGCAGGGCCTCCTCAATAAATAGACCGGACCCGTATGGCTTGGGCAGCCCTTGTAAGGCAAAGGACGCATCCACAGGGAAAATTGCAGGTGAGATGAATGCTCGGACAACAGTCCTGTAACGTTGAGGGGAGTCACAGCAGGCCATGATGGATATGCTCTTCGAGTGGGTGATGCTCCACCAGATCGGATTGCAGTATATGGGAATCCTCTCGCTCCTCGCTTTTCTCATCACCCCGATGATCATCTCCGCCCTCGTGATCCTCATGCCCGAGGATTATTTTCTCTCCGAGCGCGACCATATCCTCGATCTCTATGAGAAATCCCACCCCTTTATCCGGTTGGCGATCCTGGTGACGAAGAATGCTGCCGGGGTTGTCTTTGTCCTTGCAGGCCTTGCCATGCTGGTGCTTCCGGGGCAGGGAATCCTCACGATCCTCATCGGTCTCACGCTCGTCAATTTCCCCGGAAAGCGATCGCTCGAGAAGAGGATCGTCCGGCAGGAGAAGGTATGCTTTGCAATCAACTGGATGCGTTCGAGGGCCGGCCGGCCGCCCCTGAAGATCTCCCGGGATGAAGGGGAATAGGATTTACAAATTACGAAGATACGTTTATAAAGGACCGTAGCGCTTTGGAGCAGCGCCCCGAATTGAGGAGGATGTAATGCAGTTGTCGACCCCAGTCAAGGCACTCTCTATCGTTCTTTGTTTAAGCCTCTTTTCGTTCAATCTCCATGCCGAGGAGTCAGCCGACCCGGAAAAGGATGCGTCCGCAAGCCTGGCGCAGGAGGCGTACACCAAGGCCCAGGCAGCATGGGAGAAGGGCGAGTGGGAAAACGGCTTGAGCCTGTGCGATCAGGCATTGAAGATGAACAGACGCTTCAAGGAAGCCTGGCTCCTGAAAGGACAGATAGCCTGGCAGCTGAAGGACTACAAGACTGCGCTCACCTCATACGAAGAGTGCCTGAGGCTCGATTCGAAGAACACCCTCGTCTGGGTAAGCCGGGGCCAATGCCTCTTCGAGCTTGAAAGATACAAGGACATGCAGGAGAGCTTCGACAGGGCCCAGTCGATCGATCCGAAGTTTCTCCCTCTCTACATGAACATGGGCATGAATTACCTCAACATGGGCAACTACGAGGATGCCTACGTCGCATTCCAGAAGCTGGAAGAGATGGGAGAGAAAAGCATATATCTCGCGTGGACGAAGCGGGTGCTCCAGATAACCAATGAGAGCTTCGCCCCTCCGAAGGACTGGAACGTGAATCTCGACAGCTACCAGACCGTGCTCAGCCTCGACGATTCCACGAAGGCCAAGTACCTCGTGAATCTCGCCTCCACCACCGGGACGGCGATCCGGTTCGCCGGAAGCCGCGAGCAGCCTTTCAGCTATGCACCGAACCTGGAAGTCTGGGATGGGGCCATGATCTTCGATAAGAGGGGAGACGGTCTTCTCGCCAATGGAACCCATTTCCGGTACAAGAGGATCGCAGGAGACACCATGACCATCGAGGAAGGCCGGATAGAAAACTGGAGACGGAGCTTGAGCTCGAAAAAATGCTTCCTGCTTTCCCAGTAGGGGCCGGGATAGAGAGATAGAGAAGTCTCTGGGCTTTTATTTCAGAATCGGAACATGAAGACGACAGCGGTAAGGCCCATGAATTGCGAATTTGCCTCAGAGGGGCTCCTGTGGATCGACAAGATCGCGACGGGAGTGGGGATCATCCTCTTCAATCCATCGAATAAGCTCGCTGCCGGAGTCCATATCCTCCGCGGCCTGTCTCAGGGGAAAGAGGCGGAAAACCCAGCCTATTTCGCCGATACGGCCATCGACTACGTATTGAAAGAATTCCGCAGCAAAGGCATGAACGGCCAGATATCGGTGGCGATTGCCGGAGGCGCTTCGATGCTCTCCTCCGGCCAGGCCGACAACATCGGCGAGCAGCTCGTGAGAACGGTAAAAAGCCTTCTCTCGAAGAACAATCTTCAGATCAAGCTCGAGGGGGTGGGCGGCAACAGGCTCCGAACCATGATCCTCAATATCGACGAGGGAAAGATAAAGATTTCATAATGGCAGACAACACGCTCAAAGAGAGAATCTTTCGGACCCTGAAAGACCTTCCTCCCATGCCCGAGGTCGCCCGGAGGGCAAGGGTGGTTCTCTCGAATCCGAACTCCAGCTTCTCCGATCTGGCAGACGTGATAGAGTCCGACCAGGGGATCGTCACCCGCGTGCTCAAGATGGCGAATTCGTCCTTCTACGGGCTGAGCGGAAATGTATCCACGATACAGCGCGCATCGATGGTCCTCGGGGTGAAAACCCTCATGGAGCTTCTCGGCATGGCGTGCTCGTCCGAGATCATGAGCGGAACGCTCGACGGATACGATATCGCGGCAGGCGACCTCTGGAAGCACTCGCTCGCGGTAGCCTCCGCCTCGAAGATGATCGCACGGCGCATCCGGCCCGAGATGGAGCAGGATGCATTCTCTGCCGGCATCATCCATGATGCGGGAAAGATCATCCTGAACCCGTACATCCTCGAGAAGAAGTCAGAGTTCCAATCGCATGTCAGGATGGGAAAAGGCTCGTTCCTGAGCGCCGAAAAGGCCATTCTCGGCTTCGACCATGCAGAGCTCGCATCGGAGGTCTGCGAGCATTGGAACATCCCTGAGCACATCGCCCTCTCGATCCGATATCATCACGATCCGAGCCCTTCCAACCATGACATTCTGACCTATATAATACATGTGGCAGACGCAGCCGCGATCATGAGCGGAATCGGCGCGGGCATGGACGGGATGCTCTACCCTATCAACGAACAGGCCATGGATTTCCTGAGCCTGAAGAGCGACGACATACCCGAGATCATGGCTGAAACAGCCGTGTACATAGAAAAGACCATCCAGCAGCTCTAGGAGCCCGTCCGGAAGGAACGGCGCCGAGAGCCGCGCAGATAGGAATTTTTTTAGAGGCGCAGGCCGCCTTTGGACGTGAGGGAGCTCATGGAACGAGGTTCCGTACGGAGTACGTCATGCTGAAATTTGAACCCATCAGTCTCGACAGACAGGACCAGTACCTTGAACTCCTCGGATCGGGCAGAATCGACGCCTCCGACTACAGCTTCATCAATCTCTGGGCCTGGTTGGAGGTGTACGGACTCCAGTGGGCCTGGACAGAGGACATCGTCTGGATACGGCAGACAAAACCGGAAGAAATCTTCTGGGCCCCCGTGTGCATTCCGGAAAAGATAACCTGGAGAGAGGCCTTCAAGAGCCTCGGGGAGGAAACCCTTTCCTTCATACGGGTGCCGTCAGCGCACGCCGGCCTCTGGGAGCAGCAGATGCCGGGGCAGGCGGATGTCCGGGAGGAGAGGGGTCAGTGGGATTACCTCTACTCCTTCAAAGAGCTGGTGGAGCTTTCAGGCAACCGGTTTCACAAGAAGAAGAACCTGCTCAACCAGTTCAGGAAAAAGTATACGTATGAATACGTCGAGCTTCACGGCCCCCTCATCGAGCAGACACGCGAGACTCAGGAGCGCTGGTGTCAGTGGAGGGACTGCGAGTCTTCGGAGACGCTCTCGGCTGAAAACCGCGCCATCGACCGCGTGCTCGGTTCGTGGGCGAGCCTGCGCAACATCCTGGGCGGAGCGCTCATCGTGGAGGGAAAAGAGGCGGCCTTCTCCATTGCGGAGAAGTCGTCTCAGAACACCCTCATCATCCACTTCGAGAAAGGATTCACGCAGTATGCCGGGGTTTATCAGGCCGTAAACCAGATGTTTCTCGCTTCTCAGAGCGATAAGGGATTCACCACGGTGAACCGGGAGCAGGACCTGGATGAGGAGAATCTCCGCCAGGCAAAGCTCTCGTACAACCCGGTCGGCTTCATCCGGAAATATTCCGTGACACTTGATTTGAGCAAGTAATCGATTGAATAGTCTTCCGGGATTTTTCATTTGTGAACCCTTTTCATCTGTTATAATAATATTTTTATGAGCATACTGTTCAAGCCAGTCAACGACACCGGCCGGGAGGAAACCCTGAGGGCCCTTCTTCAGGAGATGGAGCACCCCTTCCGCAGCGGAGACCGCATCGGGATAAAGCTCCACTGGGGAGAGAAGGGAAATCACAGCTTCCTGCCCCCTGCCTATGCCCGGGAGATCGCCCGGTGGCTTCAGGAACAGGGCATGGAGCCCTTTATCTTCGATACTACCGTGCTCTACTCCGGCGGCCGCAGGAGCGGCCCCGACAGCCTGAAGACAGCCCAGGAGCACGGCTACGCCCCCGAATACCTCGGGTGCGAGGTGGTCATCGCCGACGGCCTCGACGGCAGGGATGTCATCGACCTGCCATGCTCGTACAGGCATTTCAAGAGCGTGCAGGCGGGCTCTGTCTTCGACAGGGCTGAAGGCTTCGTGATCTTCTCCCACTTCAAGGCGCATCTGGGCACCGGCTTCGGCGGCGCGATCAAGAACCTGTCGATGGGGTTCGCATCCCGCGCCCAGAAGCAACGCATGCATGCGGACGCCAAGCCCGTGCTCAACAGGAAGAGATGCTCGCAGTGCGGCTTATGCGCAGAGACCTGTCCCACAGGCGCTGCCCGGGTAGGCGAAGACGAGTACCCCGTATACGACCTGAAGAAGTGCATCGGGTGCGCCCAGTGCATCGCCTTGTGCCCCGATGTAGCGCTGAGAATCTCCTTTGCCACCGACGCGAAGGTCTTCCAGGAAAAGCTCATCGAAACGGCGGCAGCGGTCTGGAAAAAGATCGAGGGCAGAACGATTCTCGTCAATGCCCTGCTGAATATCGCCTCCGAGTGCGACTGCCTGCCGGGCACGGCCGAGTTCATCTCGGAGGATATCGGTTTTCTCGGGGGGTACGAGCCCGTGGGGCTCGACAGGGAGTCTCTCCGCCGTGTCGGGGAAGAGCCCATCAACAGGGCCCATCCCGGCATCCCGTGGCAGAGGCAGTTCGACTACGCCCGTGAGATCGGGTTCCCTTCACCCTGAGGGAAGCGTATTTTTTGAAACCAGGCTTGGGCCATGGGGAGGAGGGACGATCCATGCCTGCTTCGGGCCGTGCATGCAAACAAGGGAAGTCTGAACATGAAGGGAATGACAGTCCTCATACGAAGCCCGGCCTTTCCGCCGTGAGCGTGTCTTCCTCACATTCCCCTTCGTCTGGAATGCAAAAGAAGTCTCTTCCTGGCTCCGCTGTTTTCTTCCTCAGTGCGCTTCTTCTCGCTTTTCTCGCCTTTTCGATCATCTCGTGCAGCAAAACGGCCCCGGTCGGCCGGACGAAGCCTTCCTTCGAGCTCCATGCGCAGCGCTGGCCCGAAGCCGAGATGCTCTTCAAGAGAGACAGATACTGGCTCGGGGGCGACGGCGCATACTCGCTCATCCTCGGTCCGGGAAGGGTGCTCTGGCTCTTCGGAGACAGCTTCATCGGCAACGGGTCCTCAAGAGACAGGAAGGACGCAGGCATCGTGAGAAATACCATTGCGATCCAGAAGGGCTGCGACCCGGCGGTCTCGTCCGCTGCCTTTTACTGGAAAACGGTAAAAGGAAAGCCTGCAGCCTTTTTCCCGTCACGGGAACCCTCCTGGTACTGGCCCGGTTCGGGCATCAGGATCAGGGACCGCCTTCTCGTATTCCTCATGGAGGTCGAGCCCTCGGCCAACAGGCTCGGCTTCGCCCCCAAAGGGTGGGATGCGGTGCTCGTTGCTAATCCTGACGAAGATCCGGACAAGTGGAGCATGACAGATCTCGAAGCACCGCAAAACAGGTTCGGCGTCATCGTGGGCTCGGCATGCTGCATTTTAGAGGGAGGATATCTCTATGCCTTCGGCGCCGATGCCGTCCATCATGGCGCCTTTCTCGTGCGGTGGAGGCTTTCCGATGCAGTGCGGGGGAAGTTAACGGACATCGAGTGGTGGACGGGGTCACAAGGCTGGCTCGGCCAGGACCGGCTCACCCGTTGTCCCGATCCCCTCTTTCCCGGGGCGCAGATGGAGTTTACCGTCCACTACGAGAAGGCATCGAAGAGGTTCTTCGAGATCCAGACCGGCAGCTTCTTCGATCCCTGCCTGGTGTACCGGTCTTCAAAGAGTCTCACCGGCCCCTGGTCGGGAAAGGTCCCCTTTTATTGCCCGCAGGAAGCAGAGGCCAAAGGGCTCCTGGTCTATGCGGGCAAGGCCCACCCGGGCCTCGCCGGAGCTGATCTCGTCTGCACCTATGCGCAGAACTCGCTCGATCAGGAGAGGCTTCTTAAGGACGACAGCCTGTACTATCCGGTGTTCGTCAAAGCGGATTTTATAGTGCATGCACAATAAAGACTGCCCAAGGCAGAGGAGGAGCTTTGAAGGAGAACGACGGTTGCCGGCATGAAGACAGGGTCGACGCCCTGCGCACGGCCCTCATCGATGCGATCGCCCTCTTCGAGAAGGTGCAGCGCAAGTTTCATCCCGCCATGATGATCAGGCACGGCGAGCTGCTCATCCGCAAGGCGTCAACGCTTCAGGGTGCACTCAGGGATTTCCTTTCGGGATCTCCCATGCCCGAGGCCGGATCGGAGCAGGGCATTCTCATCGAGGCTTCTAAGCTCGTTAACGAGGCCGTATCGCGGTTCAACCGGGCCGGTGATCCCGGGGCCGGCCTCTTCCATGCCATGCAGGCGGGAAGGAAGATCTGCCGGGCCTATGAGATCCTCTTCGAGCTCAGACACGAGGTTCCGGCGATCGATCGCTTTTTCCGGGAGAGCATCCAGGGAAACCTCCGGCAGAGGGAAGGCAAGACAGGCGTTCGGAAGGAGAAGGACCGGATCGTTCATCCTGGAGCGGGCCGGGAGACGTATGCCCGGGGGAGTGCATCTCTCTACGTGCCCGAGGCATCGGAGACGCCTCAGCCGATGCCCCTCGTCATTGCCCTGCACGGGGGATACGGGCACGGGAGGGATTTTCTCTGGACCTGGATACGCGAGGCAAGGACGAGGCGGTTTTTCCTCCTTGCCCCCACGTCGCAGGGCAGGACGTGGTCCATTACCGATCCGGAGGCCGACCTTGTCCCGCTGACGGACCTCATCAAGAGGACCGCGGAAGAGCACCCTGTGGACGTAAAGAAGATCCTGCTCACCGGGATCTCGGACGGCGCGACCTTTGCCCTGGGCTGCGCCATGCAATCGGATTCTCCCTTCGGTGCCTTTTGCCCCGTGTGCGGGGTGCTGCCGCCGGGAGACCTCTCCTGTGCACGATCGAGGCGGATCTTGTGGATCCACGGAGAGTATGACTGGATGTTCCCGGCAGTCCGCGCCAGACAGGGATACACCGCGCTTTTGCAGGCCGGCGCGGATGTCGGGCTCAAGGTCATCCCTGACCTCGCCCATGCCTGGCCGGCCGAGGAAAACGGGGCAGTCCTGTCCTGGTTCGACCCGGGCCTCGCCCTTGAAGGATGACGGAAAGCACCTTCTCCGCCGCGTGCTCATGATCGTCTTCCCGCCTGCCGATAGCCATCTTTTAAGGGGGTGTTCGATCGTGAAAAGAGGAATCCTGGCAGTTCTCCTCGGGCTTGCCGTCATGTTCGCAGGGTGCGCGTCCCGGCACGGCGAATACCGCATCATGGACACGACCGGCTACTGCTCCTGCAGAAAGTGCTGCAAGTGGGAGCGCGGAAGCTGGTCATACCTGAAGCTCGATGTCTGGAACAAGTACATCAGCGAGGGCAAGGACGAGGGCAAGCCCTATTCCGGACGAACGGCGAGCGGCACCAAACCCCGCATTCCCCACCCGGGGCTCTTTTCCCTGGACAGCATCGTCCATCCCTGGATGATCCCCGTGCGCACGATCTTCTTCCCCTGGCTGCTCCTGCCCAGCAGCGGGACCATTGCTGCGGACACGAAGTACTACCCGTTCGGCACGGAGATGTACATCCCCGGCTGGGGATGGGGGGTGGTCGAAGACCGGGGATCGGCCATCAAGGGTCCCGACAGGCTCGACCTCTACCACTACACCCACTCCGGGGCCTTGATATGGGGCAGGAAAAAGGTTAATGTGCTGATTCAGAGATGATCCGCCTCGCTGTCCCTGCTGATGCGGATTTTCTTTTTTCAGGGACGTGCAGTCGTTTTTTAATGGGGAGGTTTTGCCATGAAGATGCTGCCTGCCGTGCATGATCCGGGCCGCCACTGTGCGAGCACGGGAATAAGCGATCTCGTCCGTTTCCACGGCGTAGAGCTTTCCGAGGCGATGTGCTTCGGCATTGGTGCCGGGCTCGGGATCTGGTATCTGGGCATGCCCGGGTTGTCGATGAGCCGCCTCATCCATGTCCGGTCGTCCGATATCGAGGACCAGTTCTTCACGAGGATGGGCCTCCGGTTCCTGTGGGAGGAGTTCGAGAATCCCTCCTTAAGCGAGCAGGCGCTCATGGAAAAGATCGACAGAGGCCTGCCTGCCCTCATCCGCACGGATATCTACTATCTGCCGTACTACGCATCGAAGACGCACTTCCCGGGGCACGTCATCGTCGTGTGGGGCTATGACGAGGCCAGGGAGGTCTTCTTCGTCACCGACACCGGCAGGCCGGAGATCAAGGAGGTCCCCTTTTCGGCCATGAGAGAGGCACGGCACCAGAGCAGCCCGTTCTTCGAGATGAAGGGGAACCTGTTCGCTCCCGAAACGATCACCCGGCCGGAGAGATTGGGTGAGATCATCCGGAAGGCCATCGTCCACAACAGCACGGTCATTCTGGACGACAGCCAGGCCTACCAGGGGGTCCGCGGCCTCGATACCTGGCTCGGCGAGCTCTCAGGCTGGCACGGTTTCCCCGACTGGCAGTGGGTCTGCCGGTTCACCTACCAGGTCATCGAGCGCAGGGGCACGGGCGGAGGGGGCTTCCGCCTCATGTACGCGGACTTTCTCGAGGAGAGCGCGGAGATCGTCAACGAGGTCGCATCCTTGAAGCTCCCGGAGAAGATGCTCGCGCTCGGGCGCGCCTGGCAGGAGCTCGCAGGCGCATTGAAAGACGCTTCGGAGAAAGACGAACCCGAGCTCGGCCGGGTCGAGTCGAGCCTGAGGGCGGTCCGCGATCTCGAAGAGGCCTTTCACCGGGATGCCGTGACCATGGCGTGAGAGGATCGCGCATCTTCGGTTTCATGCTTGGATTTTCACGGTATGCTATTGAAATGCCGTTTTTGCCGGGTATCCATTTACCATGGAGCTTCAGAAGGTACAGGTCGAGTGCCGGGGCGGTCATCCCCACCACGACGATCCCATTGCGTTTATCCGGGAAGGCAGGCGCTATGAGATCGAAGAGATCATCGACAGGTGGTACGAGGGCCGCAACAAGCCGGGAAAGGTTGCCCTCGACTATTTCAAGGTCCGCACCGACAAGGGCATATTCATCCTGCGCTACAACGGGCTCTTCGACGCCTGGGCCGTCATCACCGGATCGTAACGTCAAGTCTTGCATGAAATGGAGTAATGGGGGATACTTGGGCGTATGGATACAAATCTCTTCGTGATTTTCGGCTCTTCATTTCTCATCGCCTTATCCGGGGCGCTCATGCCGGGACCTCTGCTCAGTGTCACGATCTCCGAAAGCATCCAGAGAGGAGCGCTCGCCGGGCCGAGGATCGTCGCCGGCCACGCGATCCTCGAAATGGCCCTGATTGCGGCCCTGATGCTGGGCCTCGCCCCCTTTCTTGCGGACGAAGACGTGTTCGCGGCCATCGCCCTGGGCGGCGCATTCTTTCTCCTGTGGATGGCCTTGGGCATGTTCCGGTCGCTGCCGAAGCTCCGCATCGAGCTCGGGGATGTCCCGTCAAGGGGGAAGGGGCACGTGCTCGCCGGGATCACCATGAGCCTCGCCAACCCCTACTGGGTCCTCTGGTGGGCTACCATCGGCCTCGGGTATGTCCTCTACTGCAGGCAGTTCGGGGTTGCAGGGATCGTCTTCTTTTTTTCCGGACACATCCTGGCCGACTTCCTCTGGTACGGCGTCGTCTCCCTCGCAATGGCAAAGGGGAGGCACCTGATGAGCGACTATCTCTACCGGGCTCTCATCGGGGTGTGTGCCGGTGCTCTCGTCTTCTTTTCGGGGTATTTCGTCTATACCGGCCTTCGGGTCTTCATGGCCTGATGCCGGGAGAGGAGGCTTCAGGGATGCCGTTGGATGCCGTGAATCCCGATGAAAAAGCGGAATCGAAAAGGCACAGGCCCTTTCCCGCAAGCGGCCTTGTCGGCCTGGCCGTCGTCCTGATTCTCCTTCCGTTCTTCAGCTCCGTGAGCCGCTTCGGGAAGTCCTTCTGCGGCGCCGTCCTCTCATCCCTCGCCATGAGCGCGGCCGCGTTCTTCCGTCCCGGCCTTGCCAGCGAGCTTTTTTCCCTCTCCGTCATGGTCGTGTTCCTGATGACGATCGGATTCTCGTTGGCCTGCACCCGGCAGGAAGCCCCATGACCCCTGCCGGCCATGCCTCTGCCGCATACCTCGCAGGCCTGAGCATCCCCTGGCTGTCCATGAGCGCCCTCGTCACGGGGGCCCTCCTTCCGGACATCGACTACGTCTTCTATTCCTATCCCTGGTTCTCCGGCATCCATCGCGTGCTGACCCACAACGTCTTCTTCATTCTGGCGGTCTCCCTCCCGGCCCTGCTCTTTGCGGGCCCCAGGACGAAGGGTCGGGTATTTGTGAGCCTCCTGCTGGGAGGGATGATTCACCTCCTCACCGATGCCTGCTTCGACAGCAATCCGCGAAACGGCATCGGCGCGGCCATCCTGTGGCCTCTCTCGAACGCGTTCTTCTCGCCCTTCAATCTCCTCGATCCCCGGATCACGTCCGCCTGGTGGCCGGACATCTTTCCCCGCAGCATGGATGCCCTCGTGCGGATCGCCTGGGACCTGCCGTTCGTCATCGCTGCTGGAGCGATATTCATCAAAAGGCGCAAAGAGGCCGTAACGCGAAGTACATAGGCATCTGCACAGGAGAGATCAGTGCCCACCTCTCTTAAGTTAACATCCATGCGCGGAAGGCGGGAATCATCGAGCCGACGGGCCCGGATCCCCGCTCATTTTCCCCCGCGCTGCCTTTCCTCGAGGAGATCGATGTGGCTCTTCCTGGAGAAGCGCTTCAGGATCTCGAACCAGGCGATGCTGGCGATTCCAGCAGCGGCGGCAAAGATGAAATCCACGGCGTGCAGAGGCGCAAAATGGAATACCCTCTGGAGGAAGGGCGTTCCTATGGCAAGGGTCAGGAAGACGAGGGCCCCGCCGATCACCCAGGGCAGGGTGGGATTGTATGTCCTCAAGGACGAGACGAGGCTCTTCGACCAGCTCCGGTTGGTGAGGATGAGGCACAGATTCGACGTGATGAGGGTAATGAACATGATGGCCCGGGCCTCGTTCATGGACTGGTTCAGGAAGAGCGACGCTTTGAACACAAGAGCCGCTGCGACGAGTGCCACGATCCCCTGGGCAGCGCTTATTGCCAGGGTCCGCTTTCCGAAAAGGCGCTCTTCGGGGTCCCGGGGTTTCCGCTGCATGATATCCGACTCCTCGGGCTCTGACTCGAAAACGATGGAGCAGGCAGGATCGATGATGAGCTCGAGGAACACGATGTGCACGGGCATGAGCACCATTTCCTTCCATCCCAGGAACACCGGGAGCAGTGAGATGCCCGCAATGGGAATGTGAACGCTCACGATATAGGCCATTGCCTTCTTCAGGTTGTCGAAGATCCTTCTCCCCATCCGGACGGCCGTCACGATGGAAGAGAAATCGTCGTCGAGCAGAACCAGGTCGGAAGATTCCCGGGCAACGTCGGTGCCCCTCTCGCCCATGGCCACGCCGATGTCTGCCGATTTCAGCGCCGGCGCATCGTTCACCCCGTCGCCGGTCATGGCCACGATGTCGCCCCGGGCCTTGAAGGCGTTTACGATGACGAGCTTCTGCTCCGGAACCACCCGGGCAAAGATATTCGCCTCTTCGGCCCTCTTCTCGAGGTCTTCCGGACTCGCATCTTCCAGCTCGGCTCCGGTGATGACGGTCTCCGGGTTCTTGAGTCCGATCTGGCGGGCAATGGTCTGTGCGGTCACCGGGTAGTCTCCGGTGATCATCACGACCTTGATGCCCGCTTCGTAGCACATCCGGATGGAGTCGGGCACGGTCTGCCGGATGGGGTCCTCAAGGCCGATGAGCCCCACGAAGTGAAAGACGAACTCGTGCTGAATCGCCGGAAGATGATTCTCCTGCCTGAAGGAGGATTTCGCGACCCCGAGAACCCTCAGCCCCCGGGCCGCCATGTGCTCGACCTTCTCTGCAAGCTGCGCGAGCTGTGCCTCATCGAGATGGCACAGGTCGGCGATGGCCTCGGGCGCCCCCTTTGCGGATATGACATGCTCCCGGCCGCTCGGCGCCTGCCATACATGGGAAAGGGCGAGGAGCTCCCGGGAGAGGGGATACTCGTGGATGAGCTTCCAGTTGAAATGGAGATGCTCCGTGCGGGACAGCTTCTCTATCCCCAGCTTCATCAGGGCCTTTTCCATGGGATCGAAGGGGTTCTTCTTGCTCGCCAGGATGCCGTACTCCACGAGCTCATGAAACTGCTCGGGCAAAGGCACCGCCGCATCCCGGGCTACGGTATGGAATCGGCCCCCGGCATAGAGCATCCTGATGGACATGAGATTCTGCGTCAACGTCCCGGTCTTGTCCGTGCAGAGGACCGTAGCCGCACCGAGCGTCTCCACGGCAGACATCTTCCTGGCCAGCACGTGCTTCTGGGAGATCCTCCATGCGCCGAGCGCCAGGAAGACGGTGAGAACCACGGGAAACTCCTCGGGGATCATGGCCATGGCCAGGGTTATCCCCGACAGGAGCCCTCTCACCCAGCTTCCGCTCGCCGCTCCGTATACGACGATCACAATGCCGAAGAGCAGGAGCGCAATGCCGAAGAACAGTTTGACCAGCCGTGCAGTTTCCTTCTGCAGATGGGTCTCTTCCTGCCGGATGGTCTCCAGGGCTTTCCCGATCTTTCCCATCTCGGTGTGAATGCCTGCAGCCTTTATCTCAGCGAGCCCCTGGCCCTGCACGACCATGGTCCCCGAGTATACGAAGGGAAGGTCCTCGCCGCCGGGCTTTCCCATCCGCACTTCAGGCTCGTCCCCTTCGACAGGCGTCTTCCTGACCTGAACGGATTCGCCGGTGAGCATGGATTCATCGACGCTAAGGTTCCTCTCCCAGAGCACGATGCCGTCGGCGGGAACCCTGTCTCCTTCAGCCAGGACCACGATATCGCCGACGACCACCTCGCGCCCGGGGATGCGGATGCGCTTTCCGTCGCGGATCACGAGCGCCCGGGGGCTGGAGAGGTCCCGCAAGGCGTCGAGAGCCTTCTCGGTCTTGCCTTCCTGGTAGATCGTGATCCCGATCATGAGAAAGACGAAACCGAGGAGAAGCAGGGCATCCGTTGCCTCGCCGATGAAGAGGTAGATCCCGCCGCTGGCCGCGAGAAGGAGGAACATGGGCTCTTTGAGCACCCCCAGGATCAGGGCGAGGATGCCCCGTTTCCTCGAGGAGGGAAGCTCGTTGTATCCTTCCTCCTTCAGCTTGTTGGATGCCTCGGTGCCGGTCATCCCGTAGATGAGCTTTACCTGCTCCTCGGTGAGCGCCATGGCCCCTCCCTGTGTTTACGGAGCAACGTAACTGTCACGGGGGAAAGGGGGTCCTGTCGGTTATTGAGTTCTCTCTTCAAATCATTGCCCATTGTTTGCTCGGGGACACATTGATCGGTGAACCAGCGGAACGTACTCGATATTCCTATGTCCATGAGTCAGCATGCAGCGGGTGAGCAGGGACAGTTTTTTAATAGAAATAATGATAAGGAGAAATCCCATGGAAAACAGATCGGTGAACCGGCTTCCGGGAATCGGGCGAGAAGCGGAGACGTGCGTGCGAATTCAGGAAAGAGATGCCGAATCGATCTCCTCGTCACTCCCGCGAAAGCGGGGATGACAGGGGAGACGACGGGAATGACGGGAGAGAAGGCAATCCCGAGAACTGCAATGACGGGCGGAATCTATTCGTCAGTGCGAGTTCTTCAGGGCCTCGATCCTCATCTCGAGGGGCGGATGGGTGGAGAACAGGGCTATGAACTTGCTTTTCCCCGATATCTTGAGCGTATCGAGCGATGCCGCCCTCTGGTCGATGGGCTCGAAGTTCCGTTGCAGGCTTTCGAGCGCCGCGATCATCTTTTCCCTGCCTGCAAGGAGCGCCCCTCCGCTGTCGGCCCGGAATTCCCGCGCACGAGAGAAGAAGGCGACCACGATCGATCCGAGAATGCTGAAGAGGATATCGAGGGCAATGGTCAGGACGATCCGCACGAGGTAGGCGACGTCTTCCTTCACCGAAAGGCTGACGAAGTAGCTGATGACTCGAGACAGGAACATGGCAAAGGCGTTGACCACGCCGGCGATCAGGGTCATTGTGACCATGTCGCCGTTTGCGATGTGGCTGACCTCATGGGCGAGGACGCCTTCGACCTCGTCCCTGCTCATCCTGTTCAGGAGGCCCGAGGACACGGCGATGAGGCTTCTGTTCTTCGTCGGGCCCGTTGCAAAGGCGTTCATCTCGGGCGAATCGTAGATCCCGACCTCGGGCATGGGGAGCCCGGCCTTCTGGCACAACCCGGCGATCATGAGCACGAGCTGATGGCCCGAGTTCGGGTCGATGATCTGAACGCCCATGGCCTTCTTGGCGATGAACCGTGACATGGCCAGGGAGATGAAGGCGCCCGCCATGCCCCAGATCCCGCAGAAGAGGGCAAGGGCGACCCAGTTCATTCCGAACTGCGTCAGGTAGCGGTTCAACCCGAGCAGGCTCACGATCAGCGATATCGTGACCATTACGAGGATGTTCGTGATGATGAAGAGAAAGATCCTTTTCGGCATGATGTATACTCCTTGAATGGTGATTATATATTCCCGGGCTTGGCCCTGCTTTTATGCCAGAAGACATAGATTCCGAGGACAATGACCATGGCCACGACGAGAATGACGACTGCCTGCTTGTAGTATGCCTCCACAAGCGCCATGTTGTTGCCGACGATGAACCCGATGTATGCGAGAATCGAAACCCAGATCAGCGAGCCGATGACGGTGAAGGCGGAAAATCTCACCAGGTCCATCTTCGAGAGGCCTGCCGGCAGCGAGATGAGGTGCCGTATGACGATGATGAGCCTGCCGGTGAAGGTGCTTATCTCTCCGTGCTTCAGGAAGAAGGATTCGACCCGGGCAAACTTTTCCGGCGGGATCAGGAAGTATTTCCCGTACTTCAGGATCCAAGGCCTCCCCAGGTAGTAGGCGAGGGCATAGTTGAAGAGCGCACCGACAAGGCTGCCGAGCGTGGAGAGAAAGATGACGATCCAGATGTTCATCTGATTCTGCGAAGCGAGGTATCCGGCCGGCGGAACGACCAGCTCGCTCGGGATGGGAAACAGGGAGCTCTCCATCGCCATGAGGATAAAGATTCCGAAGTACCCCATGTCGCCGATTATTTTCACGAGCCAGAGAACGATTTCTTCCATCAGTGAAGGCCTCCTAACAGACAGACTATATACCTGCAAGTAGAATCAGCAGATAGCACACAATGCTCGTTCCCTGAACATTTTCTTTCATGCTCCGCTCCCATGGGCACGGTTATGGCTCATCCTGCCGTCGCTCCGGCTCGTGCCGATCAGGCTTACGGTTCGGTCCATTTCATCCGGCCGGCCCGGGAAAGCAAACGCTTTAATCAAAGACCTCGGCCAGCCGGTGCTTCCGTCTTGTAAACTCCTTTATACAGAAGTGTCCGGGCACCAGGGAGTGGTGCCCGGAGTGAGAGGGAAGAAACAGGTTGTCCGGCCTATTCCTCCTTGGTTTGAAAATATCCGGAAATGAATATTTCCACAATAATGAAATTACGAATTGATATTTCCAATTTATAGAACTATCTTGCTGTCCGTGGACTGGCTGAATTATCATCACCTCCTCTACTTCTGGCTCGTGGCCCGCGAGGGCAGCCTTGCCCGTGCCGGTGCCGAGCTGAGGCTTTCTCAATCCGCCATCAGCGGCCAGATCCGGGCGCTGGAAAACTCCCTCGGAGAAAAGCTCTTCGTGAAGAGAGGACGAAGGCTCGTGCTCTCGGAAACCGGGCGCGTGGTGTATCACTATGCCGATGAGATCTTCACCCTGGGCAAGGAGCTTCAGGACACCCTGAAGGACAGGCCCATGGGCAGGCCGTTAAGGGTGACGATCGGGGTGGCCGATGTCGTTCCCAAGCTGATCGCACGCGAGCTGATCGAGCCCGCGTTGAAGCTTCCCGGTCCTGTCCGGCTGATCTGCAGAGAGAACAAGCCGGACAGGCTCCTGGCCGAGCTTGCCCTGCATGAGCTCGATGTCATCATTACCGACGATCCGGCAAGCCCACAGGTGAAGGTGAAGGCCTTCAACCATCTGCTCGGGGAGTGCGATATCGTCTTCCTTGCCAGCCCCGATCTCGTTCCAGGATACAGGGACCGGTTCCCGTCCTCATTGAACGACGCTCCTGTCCTGCTCCCCAGCGAAAATACCTCACTCAGACGTGCCCTCGACCAATGGTTCGAAGAAAACGACATCCGGCCGCAGGTCGTCGGTGAGTTCGAAGACAGCGCCCTCATGAATGTCTTCGGCCAGAAGGGCATGGGGCTCTTCCCGACAGCCTCCATCATTGCCGAAGAGGTGAAGCGGCAGCAACGGGTGGATGTCGTCGGGAGGGTCAGAGATGTCAAGCAGCGCTTTTATGCCGTCACGGTGGAACGGAAGCTCGTCCATCCGGCCGCTGCAGCGATCTGCCGCGAAGCCGGTAAGATCCTCTCCCGGGGAGCGGAACCGTGACGGAAGGCACACGGTGATCGCGCATACCCCTCCGGCGGCAAGACTTCTGGAATGACAAATTCTCCAAAATCCTCTATATCATAGCTGGTGCTCTGATGCCGGACCAATCGAAAAATAACGACCGACCAGGAGGGATTCAATGCTGAATGTAAGGAATGAAGAGGGGATCATCATTGCGGAATTCGAGCACGGAAAAGGCAACTCCATAACTCTCGAGACCTTGAGGAAGCTCCGCGAGGTCGTGAAGACTGCCGACGAGGACTATGCGGTCAAGGGCATCATCCTGACCGGAGCGGGAAGGACGTTCTCGAGCGGGTTCGACCTGAAAATGTTCCTGGGCTTCAAGGATGTCGATGAGGTCGCCGCATTCTTAAGCGAGGAGGACGAGATCCTCACCGAGCTCTTCATGTGCAAAAAGCCGGTCGTTTCGGCCATCAACGGGCATGCCGTCGCAGGCGGGCTCATCTTCGCGATGGCCACGGACTATCGGATCGCCAAGAACCACCCCAAGATAAGCCTGGGCATGAGCGAGATCAAGATCGGGCTGCCCCTGTCGCTCGCCCAGGCCGAGGTCATGCGCTTCGGGTTCGACAGCGACAGGAAGTACCGGGACGTCATGTACTTCGGCAAGATGTTCAACGTCGAGCAGGCCCGTGATTTCGGCATCGTCGACGAGATCGTCGAAGAGGCGGAGCTCATCCCCCGGGCAAAGAAGATCGTCACGAAGTGGATCGACAACCCGGGCCGGGCGTTCACCAAGCTCAAAGAGGGGCTCAAGAAGCCCGCAGCAGACAGGATACGGAGCAGGCTCGCGACCGAAGACTGGAAGCCCACCCTGAGCTGCTTCTTCGAAAAAGACGTGAGGGGAGCCCTCGAGTTCGTGCTCGCCGCCATGGGCTAGCTTGTTGCCTGCATTGATTTTTCAGGCATACAATCGCCATTCCCGTCCTCTGTCATTCCCTTAGAAAACGGGAATCCAGAGGATGATGGGGTGACGGCTTTGTCCTGCAAAAGAGGTGGTGACCGGTAATGATCTTTGTGACCGACCATATCTCTCTCGACGAAAGCGAGCTCGGCTGGGAGTTCGTCCGTTCCTCGGGCCCCGGAGGGCAGAACGTCAACAAGGTCGCCACTGCGGTCCAGCTGCGCTTCAATGTGGCGGCCTCTCCTCGTTTAAGCGACGAGGTCAAGAGGAGGGTCAGGCAGATCGCCGGCAGACGCATGACTTCGGAGGGCGTTCTCATCATCACGGCCCAAAGGTTCAGATACCAGGAGAGGAACCGTGAGGACGCCCTGCAGCGCCTCATCGAAATTATCCGCCAGGCAGCCTCTCCCCCGAAACGAAGGATCAGGACCGCCCCCTCGCAGTCGGTAAAGGAGGCGAGGCTCAAGGAAAAGAAGCTCAGGAGTGCAAGGAAGCAGAGGCGCGCCAAGAAGACCATCGTGGAAGAGTGAACCGATTCTCCCCATAAAAAACATTATTTCTCCATACAAAATCCACCATTCTCTCCGCTAGTTGTGCGTACTAATAATACTGCAGGCACACAACGAGCGGGATGCTGAACAGAACCGCAGAGAGGAGTTATTGCACCATGAACAGAAAGGAATATGCACTTTTCAGCCACGGAGAATGCGGATCGAAATTCTTTACGGAACCCAATGACTACAAAGCCCGGGAGTACAAAGGCCGATGCCCGAACCCGAGCTGCAACATGCAGGTGGTGCTCATTCCGGAAGAGCTCTTTCAATCGATCGATAATGCGAGAAGGGCATACATCAAAGAGGTCAGGAGAAATAGTGACTTCATATTCTGGAGGACATAGCGTGCAGACGGGTGGAGGCGAGCGTGGCACATACTGTCTACGTCATAGGGCATAAGAATCCCGATACTGATTCGGTCGTGGCCGCGACCGCGTCGGGGCCCTTGTGACGAAAAATCCCATCACCTTCCTGAACCGGGTCGTGGACGCTGACAAGGCCCTTCTGGCCCGTATCGGCTATCCGAAGGCAGGCGACGGGGTTTATGTGCTCAAAGACATCCTCTCGCGCAAGTGGCAGCTCATGCCCACGGTCTTCGAGCTCATGAAAAAGGCGAAGGAGAAGTAGGGAGATGGAAGAGGGGAGGAAGGCTCCCCTCTTTTTTCAAGCCGGTTATTTCAGCGCTCTGCGTAGAGCTCCTCGATCATGTCCTTGTACTTGCCCACGACCACCCGACGCTTGAGCTTCATGGTCTGGGTGAGGGTGCCGTTCTCGACCGTGAAGTTCTCGTCGAGGAAGATGAACTTTTTCGGTATCTCGTATCCGCCGTACTTGCCTTTGAGGGAGTTCGCCACCTCGTTAGTGATGAGCTCCCGGATCTGCGGGTTTTCCACGAGGGCTTTGTGATCCGAAGGCAGGCCATGCTCTTTGGCATACTTTTCGAGCACGACGAAGTCGGGGACGATGAGGCAGATGTTGTACGGCTTGTTCTCGCCGTAGATCATGGCGTTCTCGATATAGGGGAGGAGCCGGATATCCTCTTCGAGGGAGGCGGGGAACACGAACTTCCCGTTTTCGAGCTTGTACTGCTCTTTGATCCTGCCCGTGATGAAGAGGAAGCCGTCCTTGTCGATCTTGCCCCTGTCGCCGGTCCGGATGCCGCCGTCTGGGGTCATGACCTCTGCAGTGGCCTGCGGCTTGTTGTGGTAGCCCTTCATCACGTTGGGGCCATAGGCGATGATCTCGCCGTCCTCGGCGCCGTCCTCGACCACGGACTTGTCGATGACCACCCTGACCTTGTCTATGGGCCTGCCCACCGAGCCGAGCTTGTAGGCGCTCGGGGAGTTCATGGTGATGGCGGGCGAAGTCTCGGTCATGCCGTAGCAGTCATAGATCGGTATGCCCACGTCGAAGAAGAAGTGGGCGATATCCGGGTTCATGGCAGCGCTCGCTGTCATGACGCCCTTCAGACGGCCTCCGAATCCCTCCCTGATCTTGCTGAACACGAGCTTGTCGCCGATGGCGTACTTCAGGTTCGTGACGGGGCACGACTTGCCCTCTTTTTCGAGCTCGCGGCGCTTCTTGGCGCTGTTCACCGCCATGAGGAAGAGCGCCTTCTTGATCCCCTTCTCCTGGTTCATCTTCGCCCAGATGCCGTCGTAGATCTTGTTGAAGACCCGGGGAACCGCGATGAGGTAGGTCGGCCTGACATTTTTCATGTCACTGGCAAGGGTCTGCACGCTCTCCATGAAGGCGATCGACGCCCCCTTCCTGATAAAGCCGTAGAGCTCTGCGGTCTGGCCGTAGGAATGGGCCCAGGGCAGGATCGAAAGCGAAATGTCGCCGTGGCTAACTTCCGAGAAGAACTTCAGGCCTGCGAGCGCATTGCTCGAAAAATTGCCGTGCGTAAGGAGAACGCCCTTGGGGTCGCCAGTAGTGCCTGAGGTATAGATGAGCGCGGCAATGTCCTGCGGGTCCGGTTTGATCGAGGGCACGGGCTTCTTGCTGCCGAGGTCCTCGACCCAGGCCATGGAGCCCTCCCCGGAGCCCTCGACGAGGACGATCCTCTCGAGGGTCGCTATCTCCTTGGGGAAATCCTTTACCTTTTCGAAGATGGCGGGTTTGGAAACGAAGAGCACCTTGATGCCCGAATCGGTGACGATGTATTTCCAGATCTGGGTGAGCTCCGCCTCGTACATTGGGACCCACCTGGCCCCGAGACCGTAGGCGGCGAAGGCGCAGATGGCCCATTCCGTGCGGTTGTTGGCGATGATGCCCACGGCATCGCCGCGTTTTACTCCGAGCTGGACAAGCCCTGCCCGCAGATTGTCGACGCGCCAGCCGAACGTGCGATAGGTGATCCACTCGTACTGGCCCTGAGCGTTCTTGGTCCCGAGGAACGGACTGTCGGGATATTTTGCGACGCTCCCTTCCAAGAATTCAACGAGGTTATCCGGTTTATCGAGCTGATACATGAATCCCTCCTCCTCTGGTTGCGGTAGATAACATCTGAGTTTAGAATACAGAAAACAGGGGATGTCAACGAGCTTTTACAGTATAATCAAAAAATAAGGCGGATAACCTGATGCCTGATCTTATAAAACGCACCCGGAAGATGAGGTGTGATCGTATTTTCCCAGGGTCTGCAGTTTCTTATCATTATATGGATTCATAATTTATTGTTTTCTTATTTAGATTATCCCTGGAATCGATCACAGAGAGAATTGATATGCCTTGATTTGAGCCGGGACATGCTTATTGAAATGATACCGCTTTCTCCATGCCGCTTACCGCCTTCGAAAAGATGTGCACCATGGATGAGAGATGTAAATGAGATGGACTATGCACAAATCCCTCACCGTGGGAGCGGCTCTGGCCGCAGTCATCATCATACTATTCATGATCCTTCATGAAGCGGATATCCGCCCGCTCCTGTCGTGGGCAATCGAAAAGTCCAGCGGCTATACCGTGGAAATACGCGGTCCCCTCTCTGTGGACCTCTCGATGAACCCTTCACTGTCCGCATCCGGGATCAGGTTCTGGCCGCCGGCTATGGATGCGCCTGTCCCCGTTTCCCGCATCGACAAGATCCGGGTGAGAATCGCGGTGCTGCCCCTTTTTCTCGGCAGGCTGCGCATACTGAATCTGGAGGTGGACGATGCCTTCCTTTCGCTGGCTCCCGGACGAGAGGAAGAACCTTCGGCCACCACCGGCGAAATCCATCTGCCGGAAACAGTCACCTTGCACAATGTTTCCCTGTTTATGCCTCCCCGCGGGCCCCTGAGCAGCACGCGCTTCTTCCTGAGAGACCTGCGCTTCGTGCAGTCACAGGGAAGCATGGCCATATCGGGTTCGGGGAACATCAATTCGCAGGTATTCCGCCTGCACGGCCGTGCCCGGGAATCCGCCCCGCCTGCCGGTTCGGCAGGGCCTTATGACGTTGATCTCGGCATTGAGACAGCCGGGGCGCTCCTGAAGGTCACGGGGACGGTTGATGATTTTGAAAAAGTGGAAGACCTGCGCCTTGACGTGGCCCTTCGGGTAGAAAAAACAGAGGCATTCCTGAATATGCTCGGGATCGAAACCGGTCCGATCGGGCGGACGAGCATCCGGGCGAAAGTGAGTGGAAGCCTTGCCTCTCCCGGCATACCGGATTTGCACCTTTCCATCGGGGACAGCCCCCGGCTGAGGCTGACGGTTTCCAGTGCCGTTCCTGACCTCAGGAATGGCAGCGGAGCGCGGGTCGAGGTCTCGGGAACATGCACCGACAGGAAGCTCTTAAGCCGCCTGTCGCCGGACCGGTTTCCGCTTCACGCCGCGGCTTTCCAGGGTTTACTGCGCAGCTCACACCGTGGTCTGTCGCTGGAGAACATCCAGGCCTCAGCCGTTGCTGCCGGGCAGGTACAGGCCAAGGCCCGGGGGAACATCTTCCTGGGCCCGCGGCCCTTTCATGGGGATGCATGGACATTCTCCCTGAAGGGATCTCTTTCTTCGCCGGCCGGCGCCTTATTCATGGAGACCGCGGGTAACGCGCAGATCTTTGCAGGAGATGGGGGCCTCTCGGTCGGAAAGATCAGGATGCACTGCACAGCAAGCGCAACCCGCCCCGGTGGGTTCAAGGAATATCTCGGCGGTTATGTCGATTCGTTCGAAGGATCGTGCGATCTTGCAGGGTATCTGCATGATTTCTCGGTCGCCAATGCCCGCGCGGAAGCACGCCTGAAGCATGGCGGAAGCGTCTCCCTGCAGGGATCGGTCGGGCACGTCACTGCCGGGGACCGTCCAGTGGTCCGGGGCGTCGATCTGGACATTCTCGGTCATACACCGGACTCGTCCCTCCTCTCCAGGGTTTCAGACGGGAAGTTTAAAGATCTGGGGTCGCTCCGATTGAAGGCTCATCTCGATGATGCAGGAGGGTTTCTGGATCTTACCCTCGCTGAGCTTCGCACCTCCCGCCGCGGCAGAAACACATTCCTTGTCCGCGGGCGGGCGCGCGACCTGCTGAACCCGCATAGAATGGTTCTGGACGCTTCTTTCGAAACTTCATCGAAGACCGTGCTCGAAGACATGCTTCACCGGCAGGCAAAGAAGGTCTTCCCCATACGCGGAAGGCTTAAAGTCCTCGGAGAGTCCGGCCGGTTCAATATCCGGGAGCTTTCAGCGGCATCTCCCGGTCTTGATGGCTTTTATGTCATGGTGAAAGGGACCATCACGTACGTCTCTTCAATGCCGGTGTTCAGAGGAAGCCTCGCATCCGAAATCCCGGACCTTTCATGGGTGTCTCTGCCTGCCCACAGCACTTTCAAGACGCGGGGCAGGATCACTGTCAGGAAGCAGGGCATGGCGTTCGCCGGCACCATGATGGTCGGAAGCACCCGGTCGGGCGTGGACATTACCGCATCGACCGCCGGTATGCGGCCTATGATCGTTGCGGACATCCGATCTCCGGCCGTCTATCTGAAGGACCTTGCGGCTGCTTCCGATTCATCCCGGGAAACGAAAACCAGGAGCACGAGGATCTTCAGCACTGAACCTCTGCCCCTGGACCTGTTCCGTTCAATGGACATAAAGGTGGATATGGCTGCCGGGAGAGTGCATGGCTATACCGGCAAAGAAATTTTCCATGATTTCAATCTTGGAGTCTCTCTCGAGGACGGACTTCTGAGGGTAGATCCGCTGACCTTACGGTATGCCGGCGGGTCCGTGTCGATGAACCTCTCCATCAATGTTCGCGCCCGGGCCCCGGATTTGAAGCTGCGGCTCACGAGCGAAGACATGGACCTGTCCACTCTTCAGGAATATCTCGACAAGCCGCAATACCTCAAAGGCGAACTGTCCGCGTCAGCAGACCTCCAAGGGCAAGGGAGCTCGGCCCACGAGATCGCATCCTCACTGAGCGGCGATGCCGAATTCGCCATCGAGAACGGGAGAATAAACCGTAAAGTCAGGATCGTCGAGGGGGGCGGGCTCGATATCGTGCTTACCCTGACCAAATCCATTGCTGATGATGCTCTGAATCTCATCATCCCTTCCCGGTCCAGGAACAGGTTCATCCCTCTGCATTGCCTGGCAACCCATTTCAATTTCCAGCAAGGCATCGGCCTGAGCAAGATCATTGCCCTGGACACGAACGATCTCACCGCCCGGGGGGTCGGCTCGCTCGATCTGAAAAACGAAACAATGCACCTGGTGATCCGCCCCAGAAAGAAGAGGGCCTTGATTGACTGGTCGTCTCCCATTGACATAACAGGACCCATGGCCAAACCATCGATCCGGACCATACCCTTTCGGGAGGCCGGACAGATCTCAGCCGCGATATTCGCCCCCTATGTCTTTTTCCCCGTCACCGGGCTGGGATACCTCAAGTCCATTCTGACGAACGACAAGGATGAAGTCTCTCCATGCGCCGGATTGGATCTCGGTAAAGAATGACCAGTTTGTCCCAAACAGCTAAAGCAAAATCAAACCGTATCGCATATAACTTATAAAAACATGCAATTAGGAACTGTCATCCTTTTGTTCTGATAGTCCAATGATAGGATACTCTTTGGAAGAGAACTCTGACTCATGCTAATGATGCCATTAGCATTCTCTCAAACAAGATACTATATCTTCAAGGGTTTCCCGTGAGTGATGTCCTTTTAAGAATCCCCTTATGCATTACCGTAAAGAAGCTCGACAACAATTGGAAGATCGCTTAAAAAGCAGAGGCAGGGCCAGATACTGGCCCTGCCTCTGAAGGATTTATGATAGCGTTTTTACTTTTTGATCTTTTTCCTGAATCCTGCAGCCCCAAGTAGGCCGGAACCGAGAAGCAGCAGAGTGGCAGGCTCAGGAACAGGAGCTGCCGTCGTCGGCATGATTGTCAGGTGAGAGATCGCGGGCTCATTACCACCGTTGTTTATCAGATTTGCTGTGGACCAGATTCCACTCGACTGGGCCGGGTCTACAAAATATAAGGTAAATTCTTGTGCTCCCTTAACTGCATAGAAACCCAGCGCCCCAGAATTGGGAGGATCAAACGCCCATGTGCCATTATGACTGTCGACTTTCGTAGAGGTAAAAGTCCCACTGGTACCGGAACCGTTACTAATCGTCTCAACCGTGTAGTCTGTAAGTGCGTATCCAAGGTATTCCTGTACAGCGGCTACAAAAGCATCTTCCTCCCCCGGTGCGCCAGTATTGGTATTTCCCAGGACGATGCCAACAAGGTATCCGGACCAACTATCTCCCGTGTACCCGAAGTATGCGTCACTCCATGTTCCGGTTATGGGGGTAGAATTGTTTAGCGGATTGGTCGCTGTCGATGGATTAAAATCAGTGATACTGTTAAATATGAGTGCATTGGCATTCAACGCCGACATAAAGATAAAAACCGAAATTAGCGTTAAAAGCTTTTTCATAAATACTCTCCTTGTTGTTAATTGTTCTTCCAAAATATCTTTCATCCTTGAAGGAGAATAAAAATACTACAATTATAGTGCCATTTCTGTAATCACTCAAATATATTATATTTTATCAAACAACAAAAATTTACCAGATACTAAATGTAAAGTATTCCGACATAAACAAGGGTTCTTTCCCGAATGATACTTCAAGCAACTGCATCCTTAACTTATAATAACATGAATTATAACATTTCATTAGATACTATTTGGATGAGGAAACTGCTTTTAGGGGGGTGTAAAAATATCTGACATGATAATTGGGGTCTTAAATTTTCACAGCAATGCAGAATATTGCGATAATAGAACCTTAAGCAAGCTAGTTTGATCATTATGTTAATATCCCTCAAATTATTATCATATAGATTAAGAGGCTATTGTCAGATCTTGCCTGATCCTTTCTTGAATATATGTAAGACCAACTCCGAGCTGATGCAAATAAGATCTGTACCGCCTCGTTGAAGCGGATACCGCTGTCTCCGGGCTATGCCTCGTATCAGTCCGGCATTTTCAAACAGGTATTGCGTCAACGACGCGATAAGGGTAGATTTTTATTATTGAGATATTTCACAGGGGCGTTATCTTCAATGAAGCGGGGTTGTGAGAGACGGAGAATGAAGGGGTGGCGGTAAATGTCTGACAGGAAGCTTATCATCCTCGGAACGGCGAGCCAGGTCCCGGGCCGGGAAAGGAACCAGAACGGCTACTTCCTGCGGTTCGACGATGAGGGCTTCCTCTTCGACCCCGGTGAGGGCACTCAACGGCAGATGATCCTGGCAGGGGTCGCTGTCTCGGGGATCACGAAGATCTTCATCTCCCACTTCCACGGCGACCACTGCCTGGGCCTCGCAGGTGTCATCCAGAGGATATCCCTCGACAGGGTGCCGCACCCCATAGAGATTTACTACCCGGCATCCGGCCGGGTGTACTATGAGCACTTGCGGGACGCCTGCTCGTACCACAACGAGGCGCGTCTGATCGAGCGCCCCATAGCCGCAAGCGGCGTCGTCTTCGAGGACGGCAGGCTCGTCATCCGGGCCGAGAGGCTCGACCACGACATCGAGACCTTCGGCTTCCGCATCGAGGAAAAAGGCTCGTATACGCTCATCCCCGAGCGGCTCGCCAGGGAAGGCATCACGGGCCGGGCGGCAGGCGAGCTGAAAGAGAAGGGCAGCGTCCTCGTCGGCACGAGGGAGGTCTCCATCCGGGACGTGGGAGAGCCCCTGCCCGGGCAGGTCTTCGCCTTTGTCATGGATACCAGGCTCTGCGACGCCATCTGCAGCCTTGCGAGGGACGCGGACATCCTCCTCACGGAAGGGACGTTTTTAAGCGAGCTCGAGGGCAAGGCATACGAATACGGCCATCTCACGGCGGCCCAGGCCGGGATGATCGCCCGGGACTGCCGGGTGCGGCTGCTCGTTCTGACCCACTATTCACAGCGCTATACGTCCCTCGACGCCCTCGTCGAGGAGGCTTCGAAGTTCCACGAACCCGTCATCGCCGCCAGGGACGGCGAGTACATCAGTTTCCCCAAGCGGAAGCGCCCGATCTGAGCCCGGCAAAGGCTTGGGTTCGTCTAATGCCACAAGTATTCTAATAGTAGAGGCCTCGTGCAGCCGGCTTCCCCCGCCATGAAAATTCATATGGGCTGAAGGGGCATCGGCTGTGGCACATGGGCGTTAACGTAAGAAACATCAGTCCTGATTTGAACAGCTTGAGGCATGAAGGGATGACGGGGAAGAAGCCGGGGATGACAAGGGAGAAGACGAGGATGACGCTTTGAAGAATACAACGCTTCATAAGCCTTGCTCATCACGGACTTTTCCTTAATTCAACGCCTATGGCCTACCGCAAGTGACGGATCGTACGAGTTATCCGGAACAGGTCCCGGCAGCTGGACCCCGGGTGGGACATTCGCACATGGTGAAAAAGTCGATACTCACCTTCGAGGAATTGCACCCTTCCGAGAGGAAGGTGAACGTGAGGACCCTCGAAGAGGTCATCACCCTCGCCCTCGAGATTGCCCGGGAGGGAAGGGAGGGGAGAAAGATCGGGACCATGTTCGTGGTTTCCGATGCGGAGAATACGCTCAAGCATTCCATCAGCATGATTCTCGATCCCCTTTCGTGCCATCCCGACGAGGTCAGGCACATCGAGGAGCCGAACCTGAGGGAGACCGTCAAGGAGCTCGCCCAGCTCGACGGCGCCTTCATCGTCTCCGATTCGGGCATCGTCCTGTCGGCGTGCCGCTACATCGATGCCTCCTCGAGGGGAATCCGGCTGCCGCTCGGCCTCGGGAGCAGGCACATGGCGGCCGCATCCATCACCAAGCGCACCAATGCCGTGGCCGTGGTGGTTTCGGAGAGCTCGATCATCCGCATCTTCGACAACGGCAAGCTCATCGGCGAGATCCTGCCCGAGGAGTGGCCCATCCATCCTGAAATCGACTAGCGCCTTGTCATTGCCGGCCTCTTCCCAGTCATTCACGCTCTTTCTGCTGTCGTTCCTGGAAAGGCGCATGGGCGTTAACGTAAGAGAGGTGGGCGCTGATTTGGACAGCTTGAGGAATGACGGGGGAGAAAGCGGGAATGACACGGGGGAGAAGAATTCGCTCCATAAGTATTATCATCAACGATTCCTTAAGCTAACGCCTATGCGCGATGCAGAGGCGATCACTTCGATAAAAAGGAGGCACTATGTCCGATGTTGTTGTCGTAAGCGCAAAAAGGACTGCTATTGGAGCTTTTGGAGGAGCCCTCAAAGACCTCTCCGCCAATGAGCTCGGGGCCATCGCCATACACGACGTCCTGCTCAGCTGCGGACTCAAGCCCGAGATGCCGCCCCATTCCATGGAGGATGCGCCGGACAGGATCAAGCCCAAAGAGCCCGCTCCGGTCGAGAAGGAATACTTGAACTGGCCTCAAGGCAATAAACCGATCACAATCGATGAGGTCATCGTAGGCAATGTGCTCCAGGCAGGCCAGGGCATGAATCCGGGGCGGCAGGCCATGATCCGCGCCGGCATTCACAAGGAAACGCCGGGATGGACCGTCAACATCGTCTGCGGCTCGGGCTTGAAGGCTGTTGCCCTTGCAGCAGAGGCCATCAAGGCAGGGAATGCAGAGATTATCGTGGCAGCCGGTATGGAGAGCATGAGCAATGCCCCCTTTGCGCTTCCCAATGCCAGATGGGGATACCGGATGGAAATGCCCTATGGCAGGATAACCGATCTCATGGTCTTTGACGGCCTCTGGGAGATCTTCTACGGATACCACATGGGCTACACCGCGGAGAACATCGCGGAGCTCTACGGCATCAGCAGAGAAGACCAGGACAGGCTGGGTGTCGAGTCCAACATGAGGGCCCTCAATGCCACGAGGACGGGCCTTTTCAAAGAAGAGATCGTGCCGGTATCCGTTCCCCAGAAAAGGGGCGAACCCATTACATTCGACAAGGACGAGCGCCCCATGGAGACGAACATGGAAAAGATGTCCAAGCTCAGGCCCGTGTTCAAGAAGGGCGGCACGGTCACCGCAGGGAATGCATCGGGCATCAACGATGCAGCCTCAGCCGCCCTCATCATGACCGGGGATAAGGCCAGGGCCTTGGGCCTGAAGCCAATGGTCAGGATCAAGGGCTATGCAACGGCCGGCATCGACCCGGCATACATGGGCTTAGGGATAATCCCTGCCTGCAGGAAGCTCTTCAGGCTCACGGGCACCAGCGTGAAGGACTACGGGCTCGTCGAGATGAACGAGGCGTTCGCCGCACAGGCCCTCGCCTGCATACGGGAGCTCGGAATGGACGAGAGCATCGTGAACGTGAACGGATCGGGCATCTCCCTGGGGCACCCTATCGGCGCGACAGGATGCCGCCTCATCGTCACCCTGTCCCATGAGATGAAGCGCCGCGGGACCAGGCTCGGGCTCGCTACCCTGTGCATCGGAGGCGGTCAGGGCATGGCCATGGCCGTCGAGCTCATGTAAAAATCAGCTGCAAAAGGCATGGAAGGGCAGGAGTAATAATCAGCTCTCGTAATGCATGAGGCTGTGATACATGCACCGGCACTTACTCCGGCACAGCTCATCTCAGCTTCCTCACAGCGAGCCCCAGCATGACCATTCCCCAGCCGTTCAGCATCATCTCGATGCCTATGAACATGCCGATCACCCATAATCCGGAAATGGGCCACTGCCGGTAGATGAGGAAGCCCAGGACAAGCGAGACGACTCCCTGGAGCAGCATCCATCCCCGGTTCGGCCAGGCCGATGTGATGGCGGACACGGCAATGAAGGCGCCGCTCACGATCAGGAACATGGCGATCATCAGCGTGAGCGTGACTGCGGAAATGCCGGGATTGCCGAGCATGATCATCCCGACCAGGAGATACAGGATCCCCGAGAGGAGATTGGCGAAAAACCCGGCCCTGCTCCTGCGGGCCAGTGTGTGGACTGTGAGCACCAGTCCGCTGATGATGAGAAGCCAGCTCAGGACGAGCACCGTGGATATGGTGGTCAGGACGGACCACACGATGGCGAAGGCGCCGAGGATGACAAGACCGGTGCCGACGATCAGGAACCAGTACCATCTCCTGTGCATTTCCTCCTTTTCTTCCAGGAGGAGACTATCCATTGTATTTCCATATACCGTTGCATGCATGGCATTCATCGTTACCTCCCTGCTCTTGATGCGCCGTGATCCGCGCATCTCTGTCCCGGTGTCCCTGACCGGCTCACCCCTTGTGTCTTCGATAGCCGGGCTGGCTCCGGCCTGATCAGGCTGCGGTCCGTGACTCCTGTGAATCCGGTGCCGGGCGTCTATTCTTTCAGGGACATGAGAATATTCCTTCTTCGGTTTTATAGGGTTAACTGTTCGTGCGGTGTGTTCCGGGACGTTCTTCGGATATGTTAAAGATTATAATTAAGACATCACATACCGACCTCAATGCGCCCCGGCCCTCAGCTTCCCGGCAGATCAGGCAAAGCTGCATCCGGCGTTCAAATTCTTAAGCAGGGAGCTCTCCGCATCGGCCAAGAAGAGCGGGCGCGGGCTGTGGGTGCATAAACGGGAGAATGCGCAGGAGCTTTTCTGCCATTCCCGTCTCCCCACCTGTCATTCCTGCGAAAGCGGGAATCCAGGGGATCCCGTGCTTCCTGGATCCTCGCTTTCGGGAGGCCGCTTTGCACACCCGGCCGGTGGGAATGAGGAGAAAGGGTGACGCTTCCCTGCGCCCGCTTCTTCCTCCGGAAGGGCTCACACGCACCTCTGTTGAAAAACCATGACGGTGCCCTATATGCAGTATAAATGGTACGATAGCGGAGGTGACAAGCCATGATGTATGGTGACACGATGATGATGCTCTGGTCCGTTCTCCTGTGGATCGTCCTCCTGGCGATCATAATCAAGGCAATCTTCATGTACGGACTTGCATACCGGCATGGAGGCTCGCGAGAGTATCTCATAAACATCCTCAAGGCCAGGTATGCAAAGGGAGAGATAACAAAAGAGGAGTTCGAGCAGAAGAAGAAGGATCTCGGGTTATAGAGCCTTCATTGTTCCGGTGATGCATGCAGGCACGGGCCCGCCCCTTTTTGCCTGCATATGAGCCAGCCTGGAAAATGGTTTCTGACCCCGGTGTCCATTTCTTGAGGTGCCGGGAAAAGGTTCGACCCGGGAGTAAGCGATAATCCGTCAGTGCTGCCATACTCTCCGACATAAAAAAAAGACCCCGCCCCATGCAAAAGAGGTTCCTGCCATGGTATTTCTCTCTTTGCGGGTACTGACTCGCACCTGGAATACCGGATTGTCGTTCTGATTGTGGCAGAAAATGATTCATTACTATGGATGTTATATTCGAGGAGACGGTCATGTATCGAGACAGCCTGAAAGCCATTGAAGCAAAGGCAGAGGAAATCACGGACAAAGTACTGGCAGAGATCTTGGCGCGAGCTGAAGGCGGGTATTACTCATCAGCCCCGGAGGAAGCCGTCTCAGACCGCATATCCCAGGTAATCGGGGATGTGCAGAAGAGACTTGAAAGCTGGCTCGGCAGGAACGAACCGAAGAACCTTATATTCGACCGCTACCTGCATCTCGGAGCCAAAAGATGCAAACAGTGCATGCCCGTAGAAGAGATTGCCGCAGCACTCCTCATGATACAAAGGGAGATCAGCTGTGCAGTCAGCGCTCGGACAGCGGCAGACCATGCGAACACCCACGATGAGCCTGCATACATCATTTACTATGTCAACCTGATCTTTGCCGGAATCATCCAGTCCGTCATCACGGGGTACTGGAACGAGCAGACCGTCATCGCCAGGAAACGCAGGTGGGAGAAGCTGCTTCCGAAAGAGGCGCTCAGGATATAGGGCATTCCCCGTTTTCTTCAGGAGGACTATCATGCAGCAACTGTTTTATCCCGGCTCGCTCGTCATTATCGGCCTTTCATCGAAGCCCTCGAACATCCCGAGGATCACCCTCGAGAATCTGCTCCGGTGGGGATACCGCGGGAGGATCTTTGGCGTGAATCCCCGGTGCGAGGACGTGCACGTGGACGGGATCAGGATGTACAAGAACATCGAGGAGCTCCCCGAGGTTCCGGACCTGGCATTCTGCCTCATCCCCGCTAAATTCGTCCCGGACATGGTCGAGAGGTGCGGACGGTTCGGCATCAGGAGGATGGCGATCCCCTCGGGAGGTTTCTCGGAGTTCAGCGAAGAAGGGAGGAAGCTCGCCGAAGAGACCCTTCACAATGCCCGGAGGTTCGGCATACGCTTTGTGGGGCCGAACGGCGTGACCGTAGCCAACACGGACAACGGGCTGTGCCTGCCCTTCGTCCCCCTGCACAAGGCCCCCAAGGGCGGGATGTCAATCATTTCCCAGAGCGGCGGCGTGTCCCTCATGATGCTCAACTTTCTTCTCGACGAGAACGTCGGCCTCTCGAAGTTCGCCAGCATCGGCAACAAGCTCGATATGGACGAGGTGGACTTCCTGGAGTACTTCGGGGAAGACCCCCACACCAGGATCATCTGCCTCTACCTCGAAAGCGTGAACCGCGGCCGCGATTTCGTGGAGGCCGCGGCGAAGATAGTCTGCCCTGGATAAGGAGATTGGGGGATTTTACAGAACCAATTGCCCTCACTATGGTGACGATAACGTGCCTGTAAAGTATTTTCTCTGGGTCAAGGTTGTTCGCTGTGAAAAATGCGGCAAAGACATAGACCTTTTCCCCGGCTATCTCCTTGCTCAAGACACGCGTCACCCGCTGAATGTCGTCGTCTGCTCGAGGTGTGGAGACCTCAACGAGAGAGAAGATCTGCATTCCCTAGGTAAATGCACCTCTTGCGATGAACCTTTGAAGCTTGAAGGCCCTGCCAAGAGGAACAGATGCATATGCCCGCAGTGTTATCATATTAATGTGTATCCCCGTCCTGAAGAGGGACCCCCGAGGCACCGGCTCTTTGCTCTTGAGTATCACAATTCCCGAGCGAGAACGGTCCATACCGGCAGGTTTTTCAAGAAGCCAGACGCAGAAGATCTAGCACGTTTTTCCGCTGCAGAACAGAGATGGCAAGCACTTGAACCAACATTCGTCCCTGATCAGGTCATTCTCGCAGGAGACGAAACCGATAGACTTCATCGCTGGGGTTATAAAAGATACAGAGAATTGTTCAACGATCGCCAGCTCTTGGGCCTTGAACTAAGTTGCCGCCTCGTCTCCGCCTGTACAAACGAACGGGTTCGGCACGCCCTGGCAACGAATCTTTCTGATCTGCTACGATATCAGAATATGCTTTGCCGTTATGATTCAATGGCATTGAAATCCCTGGATATCTTTTCAGTGCATGGATACCCGGTAGGACTGGTTCAGTGTGAATCCAACATGATCGGGATAATCAACGGCTCAGGAACTCCGGTGGGTTCCGGTGGATGGAAGAACATCATCAAGAAGTATGCCAAGGCAAAAAAATACTGCGATATGCCCTTTGAAACCAGTCAAAAAAACGGTCGGAAGATGATTCTTCCCATTAAGGGGGAATGGATAGGTGAGCAGCAGAACGGAGGTTCCAAGAGAACGGTCGTGATCAAGTGCATCAGTTCAACAAGAGCAGAGATTCCAGAGCAGAGTCTAGATGCTGTCTTCACCGATCCTCCCTATTTCGGGAATGTTCAGTATGCCGAGCTGATGGACTTCTGTTACGTGTGGCTGAAACGGCTTGTGGGAAAAGAAGCGGATGGCTTTAACAAAGAGTCCACGCGATCCCAGGATGAGTTGACCGGGAATGAAACGCAAAAACATGGCATCGAACATTTTACTGAGGGATTATCATCGGTATATCAACGTATGGCACGGGCACTGAAGCCTAATGCACCTTTGGCCTTTACCTTCCATCATAATAGAATGGAGGTATACCACGCAGTAGGAGTAGCCATTCTTGATGCCGGACTTGTGTGCTCAGCTACACTGCCATGCCCTGCTGAAATGGGTGGGTCGATTCATATACATGGCACTAGGTCATCGATTATCGATACAGTTTTTGTCTGCCGTAAACACGGATCTGTCAAACGTGATCTGCTCTTTCAGACCTCCGCTGAACTTATCAAGCTGGTCAGAAGTGATTTGGATCAATTGATTGCTGCGGGCGTGAAACCGAGTGTTGGAGACGTCCGTTGCATTGTCTATGGACATGTCACCCGTATGGTTATCTGGAATCTCCGAAAAAAATGGGACGCAACACTACCGGTTGTGAAACGACTGGTGATTTTTGCTGATGCTGTTTCCGAAATAGTAAACATCTCAGATATAGTTAATCATTTTAAAATGGAGCCCTATGAATCTATTTTACAGATAGCTGAACAATACCAGCTATACGGATATGAGGACTGTGATGCCGTTTCCTTTTGAAGTACCATTCAATCAGGTAAAGGCCGATCTGGATTGCTTTGTAGATGAAATGTTTGCCGCTCTCAGCTCCGATTTTCTCACTATGCCGAAAGGGAAGGGTTTTGTTGAGTATCCGGTCTTTGAGCATGGCTATGAGGAGCTCAAACGGGTAACTGGCGGGTTCAGGAAACTGAACGTGGAAGTTATAGTCGAAGCCGTATATCGTGTTCCTATAACCCTTGTCGTGCTCAGAGCTATGCTTGGATTCACCCCTCCAGAATGGGCATATGTGGCAAAGGAAGAAACCCTTGTGGATGTTCCTCAAGGAGCGGCCCGGACCCTTGACCGTAATGCGCGCATGAATCCATTAACACCTATGCGCATGAAAAATGGTATCACCGATAAGCGTATCCATGCCCTTATCAAGACTGCTTGTATGCTTCTGTCTGAAACGGTACTTCAAGCATCAGGTGTCCTTCATCGCCTTGACAAGGTAGACACCAGGGATGGGCTCAAGAGTTTGCAGCCCATAGTGGACTTGGGTGTACCATATGCCATGCTGTTATATGAGCGATTCCTTGGCAGGCCTTTTGCCGGACACCGCGATAGTGTTTCCGAACTTGTCGGTGATGTTCTTGAAGCCTCCATTGAGGCAGTACTCTATGGATCGGGGATAAGCTTCCGCAAAACGAAGCGGGCAGAGAGAGTAAATGGATTTGATCAGGCACCGGATTCTGTCATCCCTGACGAGTTCAACCCACAGATAGTTATAGAGGCAAAGATAACTGAAGATGATGGTACGGCACGTGATAAGGTAACCCGGGTTCAGCACCTCTGCGAATTGAGCACACAAGGCTTACAACCAGGAGACCCCCCACGTTTTGAGGTCATTGCTTGCATTGCTGGCCGAGGATTCAAAGTTCGTAGAGAGGACATGAAGAAGCTTATCTTGTCTACTCGTGGCAAGGTATTTACTCTTGCGAACATTAATCAGTTGATTGAGTGCAGCCAATTGATCAGGTTTAAAACAAGATAGCTTATATAAAGTGGCATCCATCTTTTAGATATTCTTCATTCGTCGTGAGCCGGTCCAATCTGACAGTAGCAGGCATTGACGTCGGCGGGGAACGGAAAGGCTTCCACGCCGTTGCTCTGCGGGATGGGCACTTTTTAGCGAAAACGAAATCCACCGATCCATCAGAAATCGTGAACTGGTGTCTTCATTATTCCGCCTGCATCGTCGCAGTGGATGCCCCCTGCATGTGGAGCCGGACAGGCTCGTCCCGAAAGGCCGAACGTGAAATGAAAATGGGCGGGCAGATCATCCAGTGCTTCAGGACGCCGATGCGCGAGCGTGCCTGTAAGCTGGGCGAGAGCACGGGGTTCTATGCCTGGATGTTCAACGGCGAAAGGCTCTACCGGCAGCTCTCCCTTTATTACCCGCTCTTTGACGGCAAGTATGAAGGCGGCCGGGTCGTGATGGAAACCTTCCCCCACGCAATCGTGTGCGCTTTGCAGGGAAGGGTGGTTTCCGCGAAAAACAAGCTTGCCGTCCGGCGCGAGGTGCTTCGTGCCTGCGGCATCGACGTCGGCGGGCTGTCGAACATCGACTTCGTGGATGCGGCCCTGTGCGCGCTCGCCGCACAGGCCCTTCTCGAGGGTCACGGGCAAAGCTTCGGTGACAGGGAGGAGGGCTTCATCGTGGTGCCCGGCCCCGGCTTTCGGAAAGGGCTCCCGCACGACCGGACAGCCTGCGAGGCTGGAGGGTAGAGAGGTCCCGGGCCCGCTCGTCATCGAGAGGTGAGCCTGCCCCCGGTCCTTGCCCGGCGGGAACAGGCAGGACCAGGGCCTTTGCGCGTTTCGCTTGCGTCAGCCGACCTGCGGCACCAGGAAGTTCGCGATGCCCATCTGCCTGATCTGGTCCTGGTGGGATTCGAGCTCGTCAATGTGGTCCTCTTCCTGCTCGAGGATTTCTTCCAGCAGGTCTTTGGTGCCGTTGTCGCCGAGCTCGGAGGCGAGGCGGATGACCTCGTTGTAATGCCTGTCGGCGCCGCGCTCCAGCATCAGGTCGTTTTCGAACTGCTTCTCGACGTCCTGCCCGATGTGGATCTCGTTGAGCCTGCTCACGGTCGGCTGCCCATCGAGGAAGATGATCCTGGCGATCAGCTTTTCGGCATGCCTCATCTCCGTGATGGCCCTTTTCTCGACCACCTCGTGCAGCTTCTTGTATCCCCAGTTCTCGCACATCTCCGCGTGCACCATGTACTGGTTGATTGCGGTGAGCTCTTCGGCAAGGAGATCGTTCAGGCTTTCTATGACTTTATCGTTCCCTTTCATTCCTCATACACCTCCTTCAGGCACGATGAAACGAACCATACGTAAGATGAGAATAACGGTGTGAGGGGAAAAATAAAGCGATACGCCGGGCCTTTAAGGAAGAGACCCGTTTTCATGAGAAGACCTGCAGCTCCGGCAATTTGAGTTCACGTGCCTTTGCGGATATTATTACCGCCATAAAGAAGAGAAGTTCCCGCAAAACTTCGTCTGCCTGAAGAAGAACTGCATTCATTGATGATATCGGGAGGGGAAGCCTTCCTGTCTGCCGTGCCGGAGCGAAAACCCCAGTGAAAGCATGCGAGAAGAGATCGTGAAATGAACGTCTGCCGGGATCGGGCAGGCGCGGTCGGGACGGCCCTGCACGCGTGCGAGGGGCACGACGTGAAAAAGGAGGTGCGCATATGCCGTGTACACTGTTTCCCAAGCTGTTCGAAGAAGGAAGGATCGGAAGGATGAGGGTGAAGAACCGCATCGTCATGCCGCCCATGGCGACGAACTATGCCGGCCCTTCGGGAGAGGCCACCGACCGCCTGATCCGGTACTATGCGGAGCGGGCCAAGGGCGGCGCAGGGCTGATCATCGTTGAGAACGTCCAGGTGAAGTACCCGCAGGGCAAGAACGTGGCGTGCCAGCTCCGGCTCGATGACGGCAAGTACATCCCGAGCTTCCAGGAGCTCGCCGAGGCGGTGCATGCCCACGATGCGCGCATCTTCATCCAGATCCACCATGCCGGACGGCAGTACCACGACATCGAGGGCGCCGAAGGCGTCGACCCCTCGGGCATACCCGACGGGTTTCTCCAGCAGCCCGTGCGGCCGCTGACAAACGAGGAGATCCTCGATCTCATCGAGCGCTTCTCCGAGACCGCGCTCAGGGCGCAAAGGGCCGGGCTCGACGGCATCGAGTTCCACGGGGCCCACGGATACCTCATCAGCGAGTTCATGTCCCCCCACACCAACCAGAGGGTCGATGAATGGGGCGGCACCTTCGAGCGCCGGATGAAGTTCCCCTTGAAGATCATCGAGCGCACGCGGGAAAAGGTCGGGCCCGATTTCCCCCTGTCCTTCCGGTTCAGCGCCGATGAGTTCGTGCCCGGAGGAAACACCCTGGAGGATTCGACGAAGATCGCGCAGTATCTGGAGAACGCGGGCATCGATGTGCTCCATGTCAGCGCGGGCATCTACGAATCCATGCCGCGCATTCTCGAGCCCATGCGCTTCAAGGAAGGCTGGCGCACCTACCTGGCGGCGGAAATCAAAAAAGTCGTGAAGATCCCGGTCATCACGGTGGGGCAGATCCGGAGCCCCGAGGTCGCCGAGCAGGTCCTCGAAGAGGGCAAGGCCGACTTCGTTGCCGTGGGCAGGACCCTCATCGCCGATCCCCACTGGCCCGCAAAGGTCCGGGATGCCCGGGTGCCCGAGATACGCAAATGCATCAGCTGCAACATCGGCTGCATCGGCGGCTATGTCTTCAACGACCGCTACATGAGGTGCACGGTAAACCCGGTCACGGGCCACGAGCGGCTCGAGGGATGGACGAACCTCATCCCGGCGGAAAGGAAGAAAAAGGTGATGGTCATCGGGGCCGGCCCGGGCGGCATGGAGGCCGCGAGGGTGGCAGCCTTGAGGGGGCATTCGGTCACCCTCTACGACAGGGAAAACGACCTGGGCGGCCAGCTCAGAGTCGCGGTCAGGGGGCCGGGCAAGGACAAGCTGGGATTCATCCCCGAATATTATTCCACTGCGCTCAAACTTGCCGGGGTCCAAATGAAGATGGGCACTTCGGTGAATGAAGAGACCATCAGAGCGGAAAAGCCCGACGTGGTCATCTTTGCAACCGGTGCCGTGCCCGTCGTCCCGGACATAAAGGGCGCCGACAACCCCGACATGGTGAGGGGGAGCTGGGACGTCCTCAGCGGCGCGGCGCAGGTGCCCGGCAGGAAGGTCGTCGTGGCCGGCGGGGGCCTGGTCGGATGCGAAACCGCCCTGCTCCTGGCAGAACAGGGCAAAGAGGTCACGATCGTGGAGATGATGGACGAGCTCGCCTCGGACATGGAGCCCATCACCCGCTACGACTTCCTCACCGAGCTGCTTCCCAAGGCAGGGATCAGGACAGCCCTGAAGATGGTCATTGCCGAGATCACGGATCAGGGCGTGGTGGTGCTCGACCGCTGGCAGAGAAAGTCGCTCATCGAGGCGGACAACGTGGTGATCGCCCTCGGATCGAGGCCGGTGGAAGACCTGACGGGCATAGCCCGTGACTGCGCTCAGGAGGTCTATGCCATCGGAGACTGCAGAGAGCCCCGCAAGATCATCAACGCAACGTTCGAGGGGGCATCGGTCGCCCGCATGATCTGACGGCGCAGACCTTCTCCGACCGCGTCACGCCCGTGCCCCGGAATCATCCCGACAGGGCTTCAGGTCCGGATCATGGGTGTTCATCTTCCGGTAGTTGCTGGGAGTGGTGCCTGTCCAGTGCTTGAAGGCGTGATAAAAATTAGCCACATCCTTGTAGCCGAGCTCCGTTGCGATGTTTTCTATGGGCATTTTCGTCGAGGCGATGAGCTCGAGAGCCTTGTTCTTCCGGATCTCGCCTAAAAGGGCCTTGTACGATATCCCCTCTGCCGAGAGGTGGCGCCTCAGGGTCCGGGTCGACATGTTCAGCCTTCGTGCCAGCTTATCGAAGCAGGGGGGCTCTTTGTGCGGGAACAGCAGCTCCTGCTGTATCCTGTCCAGAGTGGACTTCTGCTCGTGAAGGCATGAATATGCCCGCTTGCACTCTCTCTCATAGATATTCCTCGTCAGGGAGTTGGCAAGAGGCAGCCGGGCAGTCAGATAGCTCTTGTCGAAAATCACCTGGTACCTGTCTGCATTGAATACAACCGGACAATTGAAAACATCCTGGTACGCCCTGGCATATTCAGGCCGCGGATATGTCAGAGTTATCTCTTTCAGAATGAGAGGCGTGCCCAGGATATTGCAGCACAGGGTATAGGCCGACACCGTATCGCGCTCGCACAGAAAGCGTCTCAAGTCCCCGAACTCGATGAGCTCATTGCATCTCATGACGGCGTAGTCGCCCTTGATGAAGAGCTCGTACCGGCAGTATGTCTGAGTGAGCTCGATATATTTGAACATCATGTGCATTGCGTCGAGGAAGGTGTCACAGAACATTGCCGGGATGGCGACCCTGGTCATGGCGCTGACATTGTGCAGCCTGCCGATCTCCAGCCCGAGCTTCGGGTCGGGAATCAGGGAAATGGCCCTCCTGAAGATCTTCAGCTCCTCCTCCGGGGTGATGAACATTTCAGGATCGGCCAGGTCATGAATGTTTATCGTGCTGCCGTACAGCAGAAGCTCGGCCGTGATGTTGAACCTCTTTGCATACTCGACGAGGATGTTTATGCTGTAGATGGAACGCTTGAGGTTAAGGCGGTCCGTTGACTTGATATGAATCCTGCTGAGATCGATGGGCTGACTCATAAGCAAAGCTCCCATACTTGTTGTTCGCCTCAATGATCCGAGAGAATCCTGCCACAACCCGTCATATGGATGATCCTGTCTCCATCCAACTTAATTATATCATCTCCATGGCCGGAGATTCCAGCTAATTAATAATGTATGCAACTATAATATAGAACTTATTCTCTTAACAGGGAATATGAATGAAGGTCAAATATAGTGTGATTAGCGGCCATCGCTCAACGAGCGTCGGCCGTCATGCGATGCACCGCCACAAAGGAAGCGATGCCTCAAAACCGCTCCCGGCCTCGATTTTCCTGTGCCGGGAGAAAGAATATTCTTAAAGGATCATGAAATTTATGCCCTTCCCATATCCTTTCTGACCGCGGTCCACAACTGAATTGACCTCCGGCCATATTGTCCGGAACGAGCCCGGCATCTATCTTCTCAGCAGCAAATAAAATGTAAGCTCATAAGGCAATACGACAAGGAGGGATTATGGCGATCTTTAAAAGCACGGAGAATTTGTATGAGGTCCTTGGAGGGTTCTGGAAGAAGCTCTACGAACAGGATGATTTCAACAAAGGCGTGAAGCTGGCGGATGTGCAGATCAAGTTCGAGATATCGGATCCTTCAGCCATCATCTGGGTCGGACCCGACGGCATCGAGTTCGGCGATCAGCCGAACCTGAAGGCGGACGTCACCATGCAGCTCGCCGGAGACGTATGCCACGCGTTCTGGAAAAAGGAGTTGAGCCTTCCGGTAGCGCTTGCCAAGCGGAAGATCAAATCAAAGGGGAACATCGCAAAGGTCATGAAGCTCCTTCCGGTCCTGAAGCCGGCTTACGAGCTCTACCCTGAGTACATGAAAAAATACGGCATCTGACAATCTTCACCACATCACGACTGAACAGACATCATGAGCTGAGGAGGAGCTGTGGCAATGTTCGACTACGTAGAAGGCCTTTTTTCGGATGAGGTAGCCAGGAAATGCGAGAGTACGCCTGATGCTCAGGTGGTCGTCTTCGAGAACGGAGAGGGCTTTGCTGACGAGATCGTAACGTACAAGGACCTGTTCTTGAACGGCTGCAGGATGGCAAAGGCGCTGAAGGATGCCGGAATCGGCAGGGGAGACCGCTTCAGTCTGGTCATGAGGAACCATCCGGAGTTCATCTATACCCTGGTTGCCGCATCGCTGACCGGATCCGTCGTGGTGCCCATCGATCCCAGGTCAAAGGGCAGCAAGCTGACCTACCAGGTCAGGGACTCGAACTCGAAGGGCATCATCTTCACGAACGAGTTCTATCCCGACGTGCAGAAAACCCTCGATGAGCTCCCCGATGTCAAGGTCGTGGGCATCTCGTACAAAGAGGGTTTTGAAAAGCCGTACCGCTCGGAGTATCCATCCTTGAACGCGATCATCGAAGGCCCGGAGGTCGATCCCCCGGACGACAGGAACAGAGAGCTCAACACCCCCTTCGAGGTGATCTACACCTCGGGCACGACCGGAGACCCCAAGGGCGTCGTCATCAAGGCGAGCCGCTGGCCCATGTTCAAGCTGCTGGCCCAGGGCATCTGGCAGTACAAGAGCGATGACAAGCTCTACACCGGGCTTTCTCTCACTCACGGGAATGCCCAGGCCGTGACCATGGTGCCGGCAATCATGCTCGGAATCCCCGCGGTCATAAGCAGGAAGTTCACCAAGAGCAGGCTCTGGGACATCTGCCGCAAGCACGGGTGCACCACCTTCTCGCTCCTGGGCGGCATGATGATGGGCATCTACAGTGAGCCGAGAAAGCCTGACGACGCCGACAACCCGGTTCGCAAGGTCTTGAGCGCCGGGACTCCGCGGAGCATATGGGAGGATTTCGAGAAGCGCTTCAACGTGAAGATCCATGAATGGTACGCCGCCGTCGAAGGAGGGTTCGCCCATAATCCTCCCGGCGTAGGGCCCGTCGGTTCCTTCGGCAAACCCATCGAAGGCGTCATGGACATCAAGATCGTCCGCGAAGACGACTCCGAGTGCGAACCCGGGGAGATCGGCGAGCTCATCGTGGTCCCCAAGCAGGGCAAGGCCGAGGTGGAGTATCTCGGCAAGAAAAAGGCGTCCGAAGAGAAAACCCGGGGCGGCGTCCTGCGGTCCGGAGACATGTGCCACAAGGACAAGGACGGCTGGCTGTACTTCGACTTCAGAAAGGGCGGGGGCTTAAGACGCCAGGGCGACTTCATCATGCCCGAGTACGTGGAGAAGGCCCTTGCAGACCTTCCCGAGATAACGGACGTCTGCGTCTACGGGATACCGGCGGAGTCGGGAGCACCGGGAGAGAGCGACATCGTGGCTGCGGTCGTCATTGCCCCGGGGTGCACCCTCGATTCGAAGAAGATCTACAAGGTCCTGGAGAAGAGCCTCGAGAAGAATTCGATCCCCTCTTTCCTCCAGGTCGTGGAAGAGATCCCCAAGTCGGCGTCGGAGAAGAACCTCGACCGCATTCTTAAGGAGGAATTCCGTAAAGACGCCCCGAATGTCTTCAAGTTCTGAAATAAAAATATGGGAGGATTTCACTATGTCAGTTGCTTTTGAATTCACCGACCTCCAGGAGGTCAGTCCGATCGAATTGAGCGATTATCATGAGGATCTGAGAAAAACGTTGAGAAAGTTTGCAACCAGCGTCATCAGGCCTGTATCCGTCGAGCTGGACCAGATGACCCCGGAAGAGGTCATCAAGAAGGGGTCGCCCTTCTGGTCCACCATGAAGCAGATGCACGGGCTCGGATACCATACCATATTCCTTCCCGAAGCCTATGGCGGCATCGGGCTCGATCCGCTGGCGCTCCACATGTTCTTCGAGGAGATCAGCTTCGGAAGCGTCGGCTTCGGCGTTGCCATCGGCGTGGACGCCTTCCCCACGTTCTTTGCGCTCATGGTGGCGGCCGAGAGGCCTGAGCTCATCGACGAAGTCATCATACCCTATGCGGGCGATACCGACGCAAAGCTCACGGGATGCTGGGCCATAACTGAGCCCGACCGCGGCTCCGACATCCTGACGCCGGGGGCCCCCTGGTTCAGGAACCCGAAGATAAGCCACAACCTCGTGGGCAAGAGGGTGGACGGCGGGTATGTCCTCAACGGCCAGAAGGCTGCCTGGGTATCCTGCGGCACCACGGCCCGTCAGGCAGCCCTCTTTTTCGGCACGGACAAGTCCAAGGGCATGGCAGGAGGTGCAATCGCCGTCGTCGATCTCGACCAGAAGGGCGTCACCAGGGGAAAGCCCCTGAACAAGATAGGCCAGCGTGATCTGCCCCAGGGCGAGATCTTCTTCGAGGACGTCTTCGTCCCGGACAGCCGGATCATCACCGACGAGGAGGGCTACGAGGACTTCACCGACGTGGTTCTCGGCGTTGCAAACGCCATTATGGCCGTCATCGGCCTGGGCGGCGGCAGGGCTGCCTTCGAAGAGGCATTGGCCTATTCAAAGGAGCGCGTCCAGGGAGGCACGCTGCTGTGCGACCACGAAGCGATCCAGGTCAAGCTCGCGAACATGTACATCAATCTCGAAGCGGCTCGTCAGATCACCAGGAACGTGCTGAATTACAACCTGACCTCCATGCCGCCGAGGACAGAGCTTTCCATGGCTTCCAAGATCTATACCACCAATACCTGCTATCAGGTGGCGCACGAGGCCATCCAGGTTTTCGGCGGGAACGGCCTCTCGAAGGAATACCTCATCGAGAAGCTCTTCCGCGACCTCAGGGCCACCCTGATCGAGGACGGGTCGAATGACAGCCTGACCATCGCTGTGGCAAGGAAGCTGATCTACGGAGAATAACGCGGTCCTCGCCTTTGCGGGGATCGTGCAAAGGTCTTCCAGCCGGCAGGAGAGAGCGTAGGAGCTTAAGGATGCTCGGAACAGCAAGATACAGGAACACCATGGAGGGAAGGAGCAGGTAATGGATAGCGCATATATCATCGGCGTCGGTATGATCCGGTTCGGCAAGTACCTCAACGGGTCTGTCAGGGGCATGGCCAGGGAGGCATTCGAGCTCGTTCTCAAGGATGCCGGACTGACGAAGGATGCAATCGAGGCAGCCTACATATCGAATACGTTCTGGGGCATGTTCTCCAACCAGCACTCCATCAAGGGAGAGGTGATGCTGTGGGATATCGGGATGAACGGCATCCCCATCGTCAACTGCGAGAACGCGTGTGCAGGGGCCTCCACGGCCCTGCACCTCGGGTATACGGCGATCAGGGCGGGCATGTACGACGTGGTGCTGGCCCTGGGCTCGGAGAAGATCACCCACGAGAACAAGGCCCTCTCTCTGAGCGCCTATGCCACGTGCATGGACGTGGAGAACTTCGACAAGCAGCTTAAGATGTTTGAAGACATGACCAGGAAGCTCGACTTCAAGATCCCCGAAGGCGAGACCCCTCCGGGCGTGGGAAGGAGCGTCTTCATGGACGCCTACGCCATGGGCGCCAGGTGGCACATGAACAAATACGGCTCTACGAAGAGGCAGCTCGCCGTCATCTGCTCGAAGAACCATTTCCACGGCTCTTTGAACCCCAAGGCCCAGTTCCAGGAGCCCATGACCGTCGATGAGGTCATGAACGCAAAGCCGGTGACCTATCCGCTCACGGTTCCCATGTGCGCGCCCGTCGGAGATGGGGCGGCCGCTGCGATTCTCTGCTCCGAGCGCTATCTGAGGAAACTGAAGAACGCGCGGCCGGTCAGGATCCTGGCCTCCGTTCTGGGCACCGGAACCAACAGGGATATGGAGGGGGTAGACATCGGCGAGCGCCTGTCCAGGAAGGCCTACGAGACAGCCGGGCTCGGACCCGGCGACATCGACCTGGCCGAGCTCCACGACGCTACTGCCTATGGAGAGCTACACCAGTGCGAGGCCATGGGGTTCTGCCCTCCGGGTGAAGGCGGGATATTCGCGGAATCCGGGGCCACGACCCTCGGCGGCAGCCTGCCCGTGAACACGAGCGGCGGACTCGAGTGCAGGGGGCATCCCATCGGCGCTTCCGGTCTTGCCCAGATCCACGAGATCGTGGAACAGCTCCGGGGAGAGGCCGGGAAAAGGCAGGTTGAGGGCGCCCGCATCGGACTGACGGAGAACGGCGGCGGAAACCTCGGTGTGGAAGAGGCATCCATGACCATCCATATCCTCGAGAGGGTCTGATTGGTCTGTCACCTTAAAGCCAGGCAACAAGCCATGAATGGGAGGGTTTATTATGGAGAATACATTTGAACCGAACAAATTCAAGTACCTGAATGATCCGCCTGTCGCCACCAGGCCGTTTTCCGTGATCGTGGACGAAGATAAGTGCGTCGGGTGCGGGGTGTGCATCAAGCAGTGCCCGTGCCAGACCCTCGAGATGCTGCCGAGGAAGGAGGCATCATCGAACCAGCAGCCTGCCTGCCAGTATCACTGCCCTGCAGGAACCGACATCAGGAGCTACCTCAAGGTCATATCCGACGGCGGCTCCCTCGAGGATGCCTGGAAGATCATCGTCAGAACCAACCCCATGCCCGCCGTCACCGGCCGGGTATGTCCTCACCCCTGCGAGGCTTCGTGTAACCGCAACGGCGTGGACTCGCCGCTCAACCTCCACTCTCTGGAGCGGGCCGTGGGCGACTATGCCATCGAGAACAACCTGGCATTCGAAAAGCCTCTGCAGGTAAGGAAAGAGAAGGTGGCCGTCGTGGGGTCCGGTCCTTCGGGCATGTCATGCGCCTTTCACCTCGCGAACATGGGATACAAGGTGACCGTCTTCGAGGCGGCAGACAGGCCGGGAGGCATGCTGAGCCGGTCCATCCCGCGCTATCGCCTGCCTCAGAACGTGGTCGAAGCCGAGCTTGCCCGCATCATCGACCTGGGCATCACCATGAAGTACAGCACGCGGGTCGGCAAAGACGTCTCCCTTGCCGACCTGAAAAAGGAGTTCAAGGCCGTATACGTCGCCCTGGGCGCACAGGAGAGCACGAAGCTGGGCATCGCGGGAGAGGAGGGCGGCAATGTCTGCACCGGGCTTGCCTTCCTGCAGTCCGTCAAGGAAAGCAAGCCCCTGCCCCTGGGGAAGAAGGTCGTGGTCATAGGCGGCGGCAACACGGCCATCGATGCGGCGCGCGTCGCCCGCAGGATGGGATCGGACGTGACGGTCCTGTATCGGCGGACACAGGCCGAGATGCCGGCTCATGCCGGAGAGGTCGCTGCGGCGCAGGCCGAGGGCGTAGGGCTCGAATTTCTCTGCGCTCCGGTGAAGATCCCGGCAAACGGCAAAGGAAAGCTGACCGTCCAGCGGATGGAGCTGGGCAAGCCGGATGAGACCGGCAGGCCGAGGCCGCTGCCCGTCAAGGGGAGTGAGTACGAGGTCAGCTTCGACACCCTCATCACTGCCGTGGGCCAGGCAGTAGCATCCGAAGGGTTCGAGGAGGTCTTGAGCTCGAACTGGATCGGCATAGACGCAATGGGCAGGACCTCCCAGAAAGGGATCTTCTCGGGCGGCGATGCAGCCAACGGTCCGGGCCTGGTCTCCGAGGCCATAGGCGCCGGGAGGAAGGCGGCCCTTGCCATCGATGCATTCATTGGCGGGAAAAACGCGGACCTCCCCTCCTGTAAAGAGATCTCCTACCGGGATGTACCCTTAACTGACCGGAAAAAGATGGAGCGCAATATCGCAGGCGAGCTCGCGGCAGAGGAACGGATAAAACAGGGGGATGCAGAGGTCAACCTGCCTCTCGGCAAGGATAAGCTGGACTCCGAATGCAAGCGGTGTCTGGGCTGCGGCCTCACGGAGCCGAAGTTCACGGGGCTTCCCTATTTCGGCAAGATCTGCATCGCATGCCACAACTGTGTCTCGGTCTGCCCCGAGGGCGCCCTGGCCTTCCCGCACTACTACCAGGTGGACAAGGGCAGGTTCGCATATGACTTTGACTTTCCGGAGCAGGGCAATGGATTCCCCAATCCCCTCATGCTGGAGAACCCAACCCCCTTCTCCGAGATAGAAGACAGTCTCACCGGAGCGGAAAAGGTGATCTACAGCCGCAGGTCGACCCGGATCTACAAGCCGGACCCGGTTCCCGAGGAGGTCATCCACCGGGTGCTGGAAGCGGGCAGGTTTGCACCGTCTGCCGGGAACTGCCAGGGCTGGAAGTTCGTCGTGCTCACCAACAAGGAGCTCATGGACGGCATCAGCGCGTCGACACTCAAGTTCCTGAAAATGTTCACCAAGCTTTACCAGGGCAAGGGCCCTCTGCGCACGGCGCTCAAGAAATCCCTTGCCTTCGCGAAGCCGGCAGCCATAGATCAGCGCCCCATGGTGGCCATGCAGGCCCTGCTCACCCCGAAGTTCGGCGACAAGCCCCTAAGCGTCTTTTTCAACGCACCTGTTGCCATCATTCTGCTCGCGCACCACATGCACATCTCGGATGCAGCGCTGGGAATAGGGATCTGCGCCCAAAACATGGTCATTGCCGCACACTCCCTGGGCCTCGGCACGTGCTATGTGGGGTTTGTCTCCACGGCGCTCAAGATGGACCCGGCGACCAAGAAGTTCTGGCCCGATCTCGGCATCAGCTGGCCGTACGACATCCCCTGCACCGTGCTGACCCTGGGCTACCCGGCCGTGAAGGTTGACAAGCCCGTGGAGCGTGAATTCCCCAGGGTGGTCTACGTCAAGTAGCAGGAGCTTTGAACGGCAGGCATCTTCTCTGCCGGATGTGCGCAACAAGCCGGACACCCGTGTCCTGACCCTGGGCTTGAAAAGGTTACGGAGAGGTCTCGCGGACCTTTCCGTAACCCCTGCCCACAGCGCGGTCTGTCTTTTGGAGCAGACAGAAGCCCGTGCAGATGAGCGCAGGCCTCTGTCTTTGCGTCACTGGAAGCCCATGAGCTCGTACATGCACTCTCCCGAGATCGCATCGCTCTTCCCGTCTCTGGTGATGGTCCCGGTGAAGTCTCCCATGACCCGGAAATAGGTCGGCCTGGCCACGAAGGTCCTGGCGATCCACTGGGTGAAGCCGTTCAAATCCGATACGGTGAGGAGATCGATCTCCTCGACGAGGGCCTTGTACCTGATGTGGATGTCCGCTTTCACGCCGCCCTCGTTGAACCTGATCTCGACCTGCCTCGGATAGTGGCGCTGCAGTACGGGGTGGGTGACGAAGTCGCTCTGGCGGATGGTGGGGCTTCCCGCTCCCACGAGGACCTCGCTGCCCCTGGCGATATAGAGCGGCCTGGATCTGACGGCAGGGTCGTAGTAGTCGACATCCGCATAGATGATAGTGTATTCGCCTGCGAGGATACGGCCCCAGATCCATTTCCGGGTGATCTCGTTGAGCGGCTTTTTTCCCCAGTTGTGGTCGGCGTAGCCGATCCCGGTCACCTGCTTCGTGACGCCGTTTTCGGTGATGGTCCCCTCGATGCGGTTCCTTGCCTGGTGCACGGTCCAGAAGAAATCGAGGTGGTCCTCGTTCACGCCGTCTGCGCCGTGCGGCATCCAGCCGGGGGCGATCGTCGTAAGCTTGAGATCGGCCTGCATGCCGTCCACGTTCCACGAGACGCGGTAGCTCTCGTCATCGAGGCGGCGTACGAATCCCGCCGGGCATTCGACGTTCACGTCCTCCTTCGAGGCCGTCATCTCGCTGTCTTTAAGCGTCAGCAGGCGGGACTGCTTCGACCAGTCCTTTCCGTAGAGGGAAAACGCGACGCCGGGCTTTCCGGTGGTGAAGTTCGGGTCGAGAAACACGCCGACAAAGGTCCGGCCGTCGTCGAGGTGGCCGTCGAAGTACCACCACTCGAAGGGCTTCTTGCCTTCGATGGTGTGCCGCGCCCTGTCCTTCGATCCGGGCGGGTTTTTCCCCCAGTCGAGATAGGTGTCGGATGTCCCGACGATCTCATCGGGCTTGTCGAGGTGCGTACATCCTGCGAAGCTCAGGAAAAGGCAAAGGACGACCGCCGGAATGACCATGAAAAGGCACCGCGATTTACGTTTGAGCACGTGCTCACCCTCCTTTCATTTCAGAACGCCGGACCTGTGCAGCAAGGATCACAATGATGGACTCATTCGATGAACAAATTAATGGGGTCAGTGCGGCAAGTCAATATCCGCGCAGCCTATGGGACGGGAATATCCTCGTCATCCTCTTCGATGGAGGCAAGCCGCCTCTTTCGGATGAGAAACCTGACGTAAGCCCAGAAGGTCAGCAGCGCAGCCGCTATGAAGAGGATCGTATAGAGGTTCGCTGCAAGGAACGTGAGCACGGCAGACAGGCTCCGCTGATCTTTCACCCATCTCCGCTCGAGCTCGGGAAAGGTTATCATGAGCGACATCTCGATGGCCTCTTTATACCCCGTCCCTCTTCTCATGGCTTCGAGGATGTTGAGGACGCCGTTCTTGCCGTAGTTGCGGATAATGTAGTCGACCACGGATCTGCTCTCTTCGTATGCCAGCGCAAGCCCCCGGCCGTCCTGGGGGAAGGAATGGGTGAGGGTGTCGAGATGGAAGAGCCTGCCCGAGAATGCCGCTTCGGAGAGCGTCGACTCCTTCCCGGGAAGGATGAGGTCCGGAATGCCCTCGCTGATCCACTGGGCGACCCCCTCGTCGAGCCAGGCGGGCAGGACCGTTTTCGTGATGTGCCTGTGGAGCAGGAGGTGGGTGAGCTCGTGCTTGAGCGTCACCTCGAAGGTGAAGGGCTTCACGTTCATCCGCGAATAGTCGATGGCGATGGCCTCTTTTTCGGGGACCGCATAGGCGACGAAGGCGCGATTCCCGGCCATCTGCTCGAAGGCCCGCCTCTCGCCGACGAGCACGACCACTGGCGTGAAATCGACGGGCCACATGAAGGTCGACTCGAGCTCGGCCTTTACCCGCGGGTAGATGCGGAGGACATCCCGCGCTGCAAAGCTCAGCGTCTCATCGCATAAAACCACGACGTCCCGGCTCTCGGCCTTGACGAACTCGCCCGCCCGGCAGGGCGATACGAGAACGAGCAGGATCGCAAGCAGCACAGAGAATGTTCTTATGAGCCTGTCCATCTCACGGGGCCTCGTCGGTTTCCTTTCATCTCTTTCGCAAAGGTTCTCATGCCATCGGATACCGGAATCCATCATACACCATGGAGAGATTCCTGAACAGGACGAGCAGGCGGCATCCTCTGTCGGCCGGCCGGGACGGTGCGGTTTTTGTCCTCCCATCCTGTCTGTTTTATTGGTAGAATGGATTGCACCCCGGAGATTCGAGAAATACCGGAGGAAGGAGCTGCAGCATATGGTTGCGAAGGAAGAGCTCAGAGAGCGGGCGCTGGCCATGGGATTCGCTGATGCGGGCTTCACCACTGCGGAAGCTTTTCAGCCGATCGAGGAATACCTGCAGTCCAGGCAGGAGGAGTACGGCTGGGCGGAGAAGGTCGGCATAGGCCTGCTCGGCGGGACCGACCCCAGGACGGCGCTCCCGGGCGCCGGATCGATCATCGTGCTGGTGGACACCTATTTCCGGGAGTCGTTCCCGAGGTCGCTCGAAGGGACCTTCGGCAGGTGTTACCTCGACGACGACCGCGTCACCAGGGACGGGCTGACGAAACGCATCCAGGATTTCCGTGCGGTGCTGAAAGAGAACGGGATCGGCTCGAAGCTTCCCCCCAACCTGCCGTACAAGGCTGCGGCCTGCCGGGCCGGGCTCGGGACCCTCGGGAAGAACTGCCTGTTCTATTCGCGCACGGTCAGGGGAAGCTCGTGGGTCGTTATCATGCCGGTCGTCGTCGACCGCGAGTTCGCACCCGACGGCCCGACCGTCGGGTACGGCTGCCCGGACTGGTGCCGCAACGCCTGCGTCGCCGCCTGCCCCACCCGGGCGCTCAAGGGAAACGGACACATGGACCCCCGCAGGTGCATCTCGTACCTGACGTATTTCGGGCAGGGCGTAACGCCCCTCGAGCTCCGCGAGCCCATGGGCATGAACGTGTACGGCTGCGACCGGTGCCAGAACGTCTGCCCGCGGAACGCGCCGTGGCTCGGCCAGGCCTTGCCGGAAAACAGAAAGGTCGCGGCAAAGGCGGAGCACTTCGACCTCACGCGCCTGCTCGCCATGGACGCGGGATATTTCCAGCAGAACGTCTGGCCCCACATGTTCTACATGGGCCCTGACCTGCTCTGGAAGTGGAAGATGAACACGGCCAGGGCCATGGGCAACAGCCTCGACGAGCAGTACGTCTCGAGCCTCGTGCAGGAATTTACAGACAACGGAGACGAGCGCGTGCGCTCCATGATCGCCTGGGCCCTCGGAAGGATCGGAGGGCGCAAGGCCAGGCAGGCCCTCGACCGCTTCCACGGGGCGGCAGAGGGAATGGTGAGGCAGGAGATCGAGCACGCCCTCGACATGTGCTCGGGCAGGAAATGACGTTATTGACGAGGAGGACAGGATGGGTACGGTCAATCCCACGGGAGAGCAGTTCCGCGATCTGAAGAAGAGCGGGAAGCAGGGCACCTTCGTCATGGTCAACCTCTTGAAGTTCCGCGACGCAGGACTCAAGGAGGGTGAGTCGGGCAGGCAGTCGTACGAGCGGTACGCCCGGGCGGTCGAGCCCATGCTCAAAAAGGTCGGCGCCCGCCTCCTCTGGCTGGGCAGCGTGGACCAGGTCTTCATCGGAGAGGACGGCGATGCCTTCGACCACGTGATGCTCGTCGAGTATCCCTCCCGCAAGGCCTTCATCGATATGGTCTCGTCTTCGGAGTACCTCGTCGCCAACCAGGACCGCGAGGCAGGCCTCGACCGTGCCGTGCTCCTCGCGACCGACCCGATCTTCAGCAGGTTCGCCAGGCCGAAGGATTAAGGCCTTGTCAGAATCGTTTTCAGGGCCGAGTTTTTGTCATTCCCTTAGAAGACGGGAATCCAGGAAGCGTAAAAGTTAACCCTGGATCCCCGTTCCCCGCTTACGCGGGGACAGGTTTCACGGGGATGACAGGGAGGAGGGCGGGAATGACAGCGTATGATATTCCTGAGGGCGTGCCGGGGAGGCAGGGGTGGTCCTGGATGAACCGTTGATCGCCTTTTGCCAATGCAGCCCGACCGGAAGCGGAGGCCTCTTGGACCCGTACTGTTTGAGCCTCACGCAGTGAGGCGAGTTTACGGGTCCGGCCTTAAGACGCAGGTCTCGGCTGCATCAAAAGGCGGTCCCCGGTGAAGGATCTTCCCTGCATCCCTCTCCACCGAACAAGTCTCAGGAGATCTCCTCGTCGCTCAAATAGCATGCAGGGTCGACGCCCCAGGGGTTTCCGGTTGCGGCCTCGGCCCGTGCGCGGAAGTTGCCTGCGCACACGCTCAGCCACCGGCAGCTTCTGCACCTTCCCGTGACGTGGTCCTTTTTGCTCTTGAGCTTCATGAGCAGCTCGTTGGATTTGTCTTCCCAGATCTCCGAGAAGCGGCGCTCGTTTATGTTGCCGAGCACCTGGTGGCGCCAGAACTGGTCGGGATAGACCTCGCCGTCCCAGTTGATGCAGCCGATGCCCAGCCCCGAGGAGTTGCCGCCGTTCATCTTGAGCAGCTCGAGGACGTCATGGGCCCTGGGGTTTCCTTGCGCCTTCATGCGCAGGTATACGTACGGGCCGTCGGCGTGGTTGTCGACCGTGAGCACCTCGATGTTCCGGCCGGCATCGATCATCTCCTTGGTCCGGTCCATGATGAGGTCGAGGGTCTGTCTCGTTTCCTCATGGGAGAGGTCCTCTTCCATGAGCTCCCTGGCCCTGCCGGTGTAGACGAGGTGATAGAAGCAGATGCGGGGGATGCCCTCGGCCTTCATGAGGTCGAGGATCCTGGGGATCTCGCTTACATTTCTTTTGTTCATGGTGAAGCGAAGCCCTACCTTGATGCCTTCGTGCATGGCGTTGTAGATCCCCTTCATGGCGGCCTTGAAAGAGCCGGGCACGCCCCGGAAGGAGTCGTTCACCTCGCCGATGCCGTCGAGGCTCACGCCGATGTATGAGAGCCCGAAGTCCGAGAGCTCCATGGCGAGGTCCTGGGTGATGAGCGTGCCGTTGGTCGATATGACGGCGCGGATCTTCAATTTTACCGCCTTCTCGATGAGCTCGGGCAGGTCTTTTCTCAAAAGCGGCTCTCCGCCGGAAAAGAGGATGACCGGCGAGCCGTAGCCGGCGAGGTCTTCGATGAGCTCGAATCCCTGTCTCAAGGAGAGCTCTTTCTGTGTGCGCGTCCTGCCTGCCGAGGCATAGCAGTGGACGCAGGCGAGATTGCAGGCCGAGGTTACATTCCACACCACGACCGGTTTCTTGTCTTCGGAAAACTGCAGAAGATGAGATGGTAGCTCTTTCGAGGCCCTTCCGTACCTCAGCGGGTCGGATGCCTCGACCGTTCCGCAGTAGAGTTTCGAGATGCCGATCACTCACTCTCTCCTTTCAATGCTTCGATGATGCCTTCATCGGTGTATTCGTCCGCTACGACATGGGCCGGGACGTGCAGCCTTTCCATCGCAGATGCGGTCACCGGACCGATGGCGGCGAGGGTTTTTCCCTTGAGCGGCTCCGTGTCGTTCCCGAGAAGCGTCAATGCGTGCCTCACCCCGGACGGGCTCGTGAAGATCACGGTATCGACTTCCCCGACCGCAGAGAGGAAACTCTCCCTGTCCGCATTCTCCGGCAGAACGGTGCCGTAGACCGGTATCTCGATCACGTCCGCGCCCATGCCTTTCAGGGCGTCCACGAGATAGGTCCTGGCCTCTCTTGCCCTGGGCAGGCAGACCTTCTTTCCCTTGAGGTCCTTGTTCTTCAGCACCTCGACGATGCCCTCGGCGCGGTATTCCTCTGCCATGGCGTCCGCGACGATCCCGTATGAGCGCAGGGCCTCCCTTGTCTTGGGGCCGATGCACAGGACCTCCTTGCCGGCGAGCGCCCGGGCATCGAGGTTTGAGGCGAACATCCTGTCGAGAAACAGAGGCACGGCATTCTGGGAGGTGAAGATGAGCATGTCGCAGGAGGCGATGTCCGGGAGGTCGAAGGGGAGCGGGGAGATCTCGATCAGGGGGTAGAGCACGACCCGGGCCCCGTTTCCGGAAAAAACCGATGCGCTCTCGAGGGCCAGGTGCGCCGGCCTCGTGATGAGCACGGACCTGCCGGCAAGGGACTTGGGCTCTCTCACGTAGAGCTCACTGCTCAAGGCTGCCACCTCTCCCACGACGATGATGCAGGGCGAGCCGATGCCGCGCTCTTTCGCCTCGCTCCCGACCTTTCCGAGGGTCGATACCACGTGGCGCTGCATGGGCGTGGTCGCCTCCTGCACGAGGGCGCAGGGCATGTCCGGCCTCATCCCCTGCTCGATCAGCCTGGCTGCGATCTGGTCGATCCGGGATGCGCCCATGAGGAAGACGAGGGTTCCGCGGTCCCTGGCGAGGTGGCCCCAGTCGAGGAAGCTCGACTCCTTTGACGGGTCTTCGTGGGCCGTGACGAACGTGACCGAGGAGGCCAGCCCCCTGTGGGTGGGCGGGATGCCTGCGCTCTCGGGGCCGGCAATGGCCGATGTTATGCCCGGCACGATCTCGAAGGGGATGCCGTGCTGTTTGAGGTACAGAGCCTCTTCGCCTCCGCGGCCGAAGATGCACGGGTCTCCCCCTTTGAGGCGCGCTACCGTATGCCCCTGCTTTGCCAGATCGACGAGCAGCTCGTTGATCCTGGGCTGCTTGGTGTAGTCATGGCCTCCCCTCTTGCCCACGTACATCTTCTGCGCCCCGGGCTTCGCGAGGCTGAGGATCTCGGCGGGGATGAGGTCGTCATAGACGATCACGTCGCACAGCGGGATGATGCGGGATGCCTTGACCGTGATGAGCTCCGGGTCGCCCGGGCCTGCACCGATGAGGTAGACCTTCATGAGGAGACCTCCCGGCCGACCTTCTCTTTGAGCGCCTCTGCCAGGAGCTCGCCGATGGAGGGGTCCGCCCCTTCCATGCACATCCTCTCGACGAAGGATTCGTCCGGGCTGCCGAGCATGCCGGCGATCGAGACCTCTTCGCCGCAGAGGGTCGCCAGCGCGCCTGCGGGAAGATTGCAGTCCTGCCCCAGCGCCGCGAGGAAGGCCCGCTCCGCCTCGGCGCAGACCCTCGTCGGATAGTGGTCGAGCCTTCGGAGGAGATTCATGAGTTCGGTATCCGAGCTCCTGCTTTCGATGGCGATGACGGCCTGGCCGGGCGAGGGCATCATGTCGTCGGGGTCGAGGGCGATGCCTTCTTCGAGCCCGAGCCTCTTCACCCCTGCTGCCGCGAGGATGACCGCGTCGACCTCGCGTCCTACCTTCCCGAGCCTGGTGGGCACGTTCCCCCGGATGTCGACCACCTCCACGTCGGGCCGCAGGAGCCTGACCTGGCACCGCCTGCGCATGCTCGACGTCCCGACTTTCGAGCCCGGCGGAAGGGTTTTCATGGTGCATCCGTTCACGGAGAAGAGCATGTCCCTCGGGTCCTCCCGCTCGAGGTATGCGCCGATGGTGAGCCCTTCGGGCAGGACGGCCTGCATGTCTTTGAGGCTGTGGACGGCGCAGTCGATCTCTCCGGCCAGGAGCGCCCGCTCGATCTCCTTGACGAAGACGCCCTTGCCACCGATGGCGTCGAGCGGCGCATCCGAGAGGATGTCGCCGGTCGTCTTCACGACGCACACAGACGTTTCGATGTCCGGTTCGAGAAGCGAAAGCGCCTTTCGAACCATGTCAGTCTGAAGGAGGGCTAGCCTGCTACCCCTTGTGCCGATCCTGATAGTTCGCATCGAGCTGGAATATCCTCCGTGTATTTTCGATGTTTGCAAGTGTCGGGTGCTCCTTGAGAAAGCTCACCACCCGGTGGAGAAGGCGCTTCAGGGAGGCCTGCATCTTCTGTTCGAGAAGGGCCGCCTCGGTGCCTTCCGGAACGCCCTGCCGGATCTCGTCGCCCACGATGGAGTCGACGAGGCCGAACAGGTCCCGGATGGTGTCCTGTGCATTGAGGGAGTTGACCCATCTCTCGAAGAGCTCCACCTCGGCCGAGATGATCGCGCCTGCCTTGTCGGCCTCCTCCCTGCGGTTCGTGGCGTGCCTGTCCACGATGGCCTTGAGCGAATCGATGTCGTAGAGGTAGCAGTTGTAGCAGCTCCCGACATCGGGCTCGACATCCCTGGGCACGGCAATGTCGATGAGGATGAGGGGATCGTTCCGGCGGAGCTTCATCACCTCGTCCATCAGGGGCTTCGTAATGATGGGGGTGGGGGAGCCGGTCGAGGAGATCACGATGTTGCACCGGGTGAGCTCTTCCTTGAGTCCCTCGAAGGGCTTGGGTATTCCCCCGAGCTCTTCTGCGAGCTCGCAGGCGGTGCTCAAGGTGCGGTTGATGATGGAGAGGTCCTTCGCCCCCCTGTCCTTGAGCCGCCGGGCCGCAATGCCCGCCATCTCGCCTGCCCCGACGACGAGCACCGAGCTGCCTTTGATGTCGCCGAAGATGTGGCAGGCGAGCTCCACTGCCTCTGAGGCGACCGATACCGGGTACCTGCCGATGTCGGTCTCGGTGCGGACACGCTTCGAGGTTCGAAATGCCCTGTGAAGGGCCTTGTTCAGGAATACCGAGGTCGTGCCGGCATCGAGGGCGGCCTTGTATGCTTCCTTGGCCTGCCCCAGGATCTGGTTCTCGCCGATGACCAGAGAGTCGAGGCCCGAGGCCACGGTGAAGAGGTGGCGGACAGCCTCCCTGCCTTTGAAGAGCTCGCTCGCCGGATACAGCTCCGCCTCCGGGACCCCGGAGAGCTCGCTCGTCTTCCTGAAGATCTCCCCGTCCTCGATGTCCGTCCAGTACACCTCGGACCGGTTGCAGGTCGTGAGGGTGTAGACCTCGGCATCCCTGTGCATGAGGTCGTGGAAGTCCCTGGGCGAGAAGCGGACTTTTTCCCGGATCTCTATGGGGGCAAGCCGGTAGTTGATGCTGAGGCAGTTGATGCGGTTCATTGCGTGAGCCCTATCCCGTGGGCATCCGGAAACAGCACGTTTAAGGTTACGAAGAGCAGGATCATGAGGATGAATCCGATGATGGTGATGATGGCCGTCCTCCTGCCTGCCCATCCTATGGCAAAGCGCTGGTGGAGGCTGAAGGCAAAGACGAGCCACGTCACCGCTCCTGCGGACGCCTTGGTCGTGAGGTGGGCGAAGCTCACGCTCAGGCTCGATGCCCAGAGCGTTCCGAAGATCATCCCCGCCGTTATGGCCACGAAACCGAAGCTCAAACAGGCGGAAAGGATCCTGTCGAGGATCTTCAAGGGAGGCAGGTGCGACGCGGTCGAATGGATCCTGCCCTTGCGTATGACGGAATCATGGAGGAGATAGACGACGGATGCGACGAAGGCTACGGCGAACAGCGCCTCACCGCCGATCACGGTCAGGGTGTGGAGAGGGTACCAGATGCGGGCGGCAGCGAGCGGAGCCCCCTGGTCGGCCTGAAGCGAAGGTGCGATCAGACCCAGGCAGAAGCTCGCAGCGGGCAGGAAAAAGGCCCCGAGCACGGCTGTGGCCTTCCTGAAGGCGAACACGACGAAGACGAGAGAGGAGAGGAAGATCATCATGTTCGCCGCCTGCACGGGAGAAAGGAGAGGGAGATGGTCCCCCTGCCATGCCAGGGAGATGATGAAGAGGAGGTGCGATGCGATGCTCGCGGCGAAGAGGGCACGCGCCGCGAGGATGACGGAGGGCTTTCTCCAGAAGAGATACGTGATGAAGGCGGCGCCGGCAAGGATGTAGAAGAAGGTGACGACGGCCAGGCTCATGGGAACACCTCCCCGAGATCGATGTACTCGCCGAGCGCCTCGCTGAGGATGTCCTCCGCGAGGTTCCTGTCGCGGTTCCGGATCGCATCGATCAGCTCCGAGTTGATGAGGACCTCGAAAATCCTCTTGTGGCTTTCGTATCCCCCCTCTCCGGAGAGCACGAGCGGCCTGATCCTGCCCATGATGAGGGCAAGCGTCGCATACTCGTCCCCGATGAGCCTGTCGAGGTCGATCCTCATCTTCTTGGAGAGCGAGGGGGAGACGCCCCCGGTGGAGATGGCGATCTTGATGGGCCCCTTCTGGATGACCGAAGGGACGATGAAGCTGCACAGCTCGGGCCTGTCCACGACATTGCAGAGGATGGAGCGCTGTGCCGCATCCCTGCTCACCGCCTCGTTCGTCTCCTCGTCGTCCGTGGCGGCGATGACGAGGCACGCGCCTTCCAGGTCTCCCGGGGCATAGTTTCTGCGGACCGCCTCGACGCCCTCGTAGCGTGCAATCTCATCGATGATCATGGGCGCGATCACCTTCACGCACGCACCCGCGTCGACGAGCGGCTCGACCTTTCTCCAGGCGATCATACCGCCGCCCACGACCGCGACGGTTTTGCCCTTCAAGTCGACGAAGATCGGATAGTAGAGATTGTCCTGGGAGGTCATCTCTCTCAATGCCTGCTTTCGCTCATGCGAGGAACGTCTTTGGTGAGCCACTGCCTGATTATTCCGATGGTCCGGGGGTCCTTCCGGAGCTGATGGGCCGCCCCGTCGATCATGATGATCTTCTTCGGAAGGCATGCGGCGGCGAAGAGCTTCTCTGCATGCTCTTTCGGCACGACCTCGTCACGGTCGCCGTGCACGATGCCCACGGGACAGGGCGACACGAACGGGAGCCACTTCGCCGGCTCGAGGTCGAGAAAGCCCTTGTACCACGCGCCGAGATCGGGCGGAAAATGCTCGTCTCTGATGACGCCTATGCGCTTGAAGTGGTCCCGCAACACTGCGGGATCGGTGGGCAGGATCTCGGAGAAATTCTCCGGTGTGGCCATTAGGAGGAGGCTCGAGAAGCGCTTCTCGAGGGAGGCGTAGCGTGCAGCGATCGCACCGCCTGCCGAGAAGGCCACGCAGTGCACGGAGGCAGGGTCGACGCCCGGGGTGTCGCATACCTTCGAGACCACGGCCTCGAGGTCGCTGTGCCAGCCCCGCATGTCGATGTTTCCCTCGGAGAGCCCGCATCCGCGGAAGTTGAAGGTCGCGCAGCAGTACCCCTCGGAGATGAGCTCCTCCACGAGGTCGAGGTAACCCCTGTCGTTCGGATCGGGATTCCCTCCGGGGATCCCGTGGCAGAAGAGAACGACGCTCCGAAGTCCCTGGAAGGAGTCGTCAGGACAGTACAGCCATGCCCTGATTCTTGCTCCCTTGGGGATTGGCAGTAACTCTCTGGATTTCATCTTCAAGCAGGTTATACCTCCTGTACACGAGGGCCCACGATTTCAGCTCGTGCTCGTCGAGGACCATTTCGTCGCTGTCGGGGTATGTTCTTGCAGGAACTCGGTTGCTCGACGCGAGCAGCCGGATGGCGTTCTCCGGTATCCCGAGAAGGAAGGCGGCCTTCTCGAGGGACGTCTTTTTGTGCTTTCCATTCCCAACCTTCTTGAAGACGAACGTCTGGAGGATGTTCTTCCGGGTGGCTTCCCCGTCGAGAGAGAAGGCGCGGTCGAGGATGTCGACATATTCCCTGTCCATCTGGTATCTGATATTCGCGAGCTCCACCAGTGCGCGGACGTCGTCCCGGTACTCGTCGAGCATCATCCGGAGTATCCGCTCCGCCTCCTGCATATTGTTCTGGAAGAAATTGATTTCCGACAGGTAGAGGTAGGTGTCCTTTTCCCTGTCTCCCAGCTCCATGGCCTTGGTGAACATCTCGAGGGCGAGGTCGAGATGCCCGAGCTCCCTGTGGCAGATGCCGATGAGCTTGTAGATCAGCGGCGAGGTCGAGCACAGGATGTTCGCCTTCTCGAGGTCGTCGGCGGCAATGGTGTAGTAGCCCTGCTCCATCTTTTCCCTGGCCCGGTTCATGAAGGTCTTGAACCGCTCCTCGAAGGCCATCGAAGAAAGGCTCAGCCCCGTGTCCTTGAAGTGAAACCCCGCGGTGCACAGATCGATATACTCGCGGTTCTCGTTCAAGGGCTCGCTCGACTGGAGCACGTCGATGACCCGCTGGCAGAGGTTCTTGATGGGGAGCATGCTGTTGTTCTTGTTGGCGACATTGAACCCGACGGCGCAGACATCGTTGTTTTCCATCTCGGAGAGATGCCGCGCCTCGTTCATGAGCTCCCTGAAGAACTGGTTCGTCATCTCCTTCGAGTTGAATATGGGCAGCACCATGGCTGACTTGTACTGGCCCGCAGGGCAGCTGTACTCATAACTGAGCCAGAATTCGCCATATTCGCTGTCGATCCTTTCCACCTCGACGGAGATCAGCTCAATAAGTCCTCTGGGTTGTTCCAGTTTGCCGCGCATAGTATTTAGAGATCTATTCTGTGGCCGTCAAAAAGTCAACAGAAGGAACGATGCACGGCATAAATACGAGTGGAATCGTGCCCGGAATTATGATAGCTCACGTTTTCTAGGAGGTGAGGTGATGAAGAGATTCCCCTGTTTGTTCATGATCTTCCTGATTTCCATTCTCCTCATATGCCCCCGGATTTCTTATTGCGCCCCCAGGGCGTTTATTCAGAACACCGTCTATGATGCGGGAGACGTTCCCCAGGGTAAGGAAATATCTAACGAGTTCACCCTGAAGAACACCGGGGACCAGCCGCTGACATTCAAAGTGAGGCCGTGCTGAGGCGTGGAGATATCTGCCCCGGGCGGGCAGACCATAGCTCCCGGCGATGCGGGGAAGATCATCGTGAAAATGTCCACCGGTCCGTTCACGAACGATCTCTTTAAAGAGGTGAAGGTCGAAACGAACGACCCGAAGGCGGACCTGATTGTCCTGACCATGAAGGCAAAGGTCACCGAGATGCTCAAGATCAGTCCCAGGCTGGTCAACTTCGGCAGGATGATGAAAGGCCAGACCGCGAGCAGGGAGATCTCGGTGGAGAACGTGAGCGAAAGCTCCATCAGGATAACCAGGCTGGAAGCCACGCCCGAGAACCTGCTTGCCGTCCAGCCCTCCGAGCCCTTCACCCTGAAGCCGGGACAGTCGAAGAAGCTCACCGTAAAGATATCGACCGGATCGTCAGGCGGGTTTGTCGGCGGGTATGTCAACCTGGAAACCAATCTGGAGTATCTCCCGAAAAAAACCGTCCACGTGCGTGTCGAGGTGAAAGAAAAACAGGAATCGGCACGATGAGGATGGAGCCCTTCCGTACGGCAGCCGGATGAAGAGAAGCGCGCGGAGAAATATCATCGCGGTCGGAGGACTCACCGGCATCAGCCGTATTCTGGGCTTCGTCCGCGATATGGTCATGGCGTGGATTCTGGGGGCCGGGGTCCTCACAGACGCCTTCATCGTCGCCTTCAGAATACCCAATCTCCTGCGCCGGTTCATGGCGGAAGGAACGGTCAGCGTAGCCTTCATCCCGGTGTTCTCGGAGGCGAAGGAGAAGGAAGGCATCGCGAAGGCATTCGAGCTCACCCGGGATATGCTCACCTTCATGTTCTATGCCCTCACCGCCGTCGTGATCATTGGCGAGATCATTGCTCCCGCCATGGTGGGCGCCCTGGCGCCGGGGTTTCTGGGCGACCCGGTGTTTGACGTCGCGGTGCGCCTCACCCGGATCATGTTCCCTTTCATCCTGCTCATCGGGATCGCTGCACTGCTCATGGGCATCCTCAATTCCCTGGGGCACTTCACGGCCCCCGCGGGCGCCCCGGTTCTCCTCAATGTGTTCATGATCGGCGTCCCTGTCGCAGGCTATGTGATGTATCCGATATTCGACAGGCCCGAAGATGCCTTCGCCTGGGGCGTCATCCTGGGAGGCATCGCGCAGATCATCCTTCAGATGATCCCTCTCAGGATCATGAAGGTCCCCTTGAGATTCACGGCCCACTTCTACCATCCGAGGCTCAGGCAAGTCCTGAAGCTCATGGGCGTCGCCGCCATCGGGGCGTCGGTCTATCAGCTCAACGTGTTCATCGGAACGCTGCTCGCATCGCTCCTTCCGACAGGCAGCGTCTCCTACCTCTACTACGCCAGCCGCATCCTCGAGCTTCCCCTGGGGCTGTTCGCCTTCTCCGTGAGCAACGTGATGCTCCCGGCGCTGAGCACGGCATTTGCCCGGTCCGATCGCGAGAAGGTAGCGAGCCTCACGGGCGACTCGATGATCGCCGTGCTCATCTTCACCATCCCGGCCACGATCGGGATGCTCGTCCTTGCAGAGCCGATCTTCGCTGTGCTCTTCATGCGGGGGAAATTCGCGATGGCGGATGTTCACGCCTCGGCCTTTGCCCTGCAGATGTACGCCTTGGGCTTGAGCGCCGTGGGCGCTTCGAGAATCCTGACGCAGACGCTCTATGCCATGCAGCAGCCCAAGGAGGTGGTCAAGACCGCCTGGATCAGCCTGATCATCAATGCCCTGTGCAGCGTCGCCCTCATGCCCTTCATGGGCCACGGCGGCATTGCCCTGGCAAGCAGCATCTCGATTGCGGTTCAGATGGTCATCATGTACCGGATCATCTCGAGGCAGGGGATCACCCTTCCGCGGGAGATCTGGATCAAGACGGCGCGGATGATCGGTGCTTCCCTGGTCATGGGAGGGGTCCTCCTCCTCTTCCTGCATACGAAGTTCTGGATGAACGGACTGTCGATTGTAAGCGTCTCGATCCTCCTGTGCGCCGTTGCCGTCGGAGGCGGGCTGTACTTCGCCATGCTGTGGTTCATGGGGATGAGATATTCCATCCGGTGAGCAGCTTTTTTTCAGGCGATGCATTCGGGAAAGATCGCCCGAAGAAGTATGAAATTTCTTTCTTATAAAAAGTAACAAAATTTCTTTTTTTCTGGTATATTCAAAAAGAACGAATGTTATATAATTTATAACTTGATGTAATATCATTGCATTTTATGGGATTTCTCAATGGCATCCCGTGGCATCATGTTTGCACCCTCGAAAGAAAAATATTTTGAGGAAAAAATGAGGCTCACTCGAAGAGAAATTCTTGAGCAGCTCGAAAGGCTTGGGGTGAGGGGAATCTCCAGTCTGAAGCGGGCGTGCAGGGAGTTCGAGGCCCACTGGAATAAAATGCTATTAGGGATTGAATGAACCGCAGCTGTTGACAACTCGACGATATGGAGGTGCTCTCGGGGCATCATGTGTAATGATAAATTGGAAAATTTTGTTATTGACCAGACGCTGGAGCTCACTCCCGACTTCGTAAAACAGAACGCTCCGGTAATACCGCTCCTCTTCCAGGTGTCCCTGCTCACGGGCTTGAATGTCCGCGTGGAAAAGATCTCCGATCTCTTCCTTAATTTCGTGGAACACATCACCTGCTTCGACACCGCTCTCGTCTACGTCTGGGCTCCGCAGAATGCATGGTTCTGCAGGGGAATGCACGGAGAGATCCCCGACAGGATAGAGAAGGGAAACATCTTTACGAACGCCATCAGGGATTCGGCAAAGCCGATCCTGATCAAGGATATTAGCGAGACCGGCATCAACACCCATGAGCTGCCGGTTGAATTCCAGTCGATGATAGCGCTGCCCATCTACAAGGACACGAAGATCATCGGTTGTCTCGAGCTCTACCGCAAGAGCGGTCCGAGCTTTGACGTCAATGACCTCGTCCTCATAAAGCACCTGCTCCTGGGCTCAGAGAATATCATTCAGCAGGTGATCTCCCGGGAAGCGGATTATGACGAAGCCCTCGACATCCGTACGGACATCCCTCAAAGGCACGTGATCCTCGACATCCTCCACCAGTATGAAGAGCTCTCGAAGCGGCTGTCTTTTCCTTTGAGCATCGCGATTCTCGAGATCGAAGACCGGGACAAGTTCGGGCTCTACCAGCATATTTCCGAAGGCGTGAGGACCTTGAAAACCCTCGCCAAGAGAATACAGGACGGCCTGAGGCGCTACGACAAGGTCATCCGGTACGAAGAGCTGAGCTTCTTCGTAATCCTTCCGGGATGCTCCTCCCAGGATTCGATCACGGCCCTCCACAATGCAACGCTCAACCTCGGAGCAGACCTCGCGAACAACATGACCATGGGCATAGCCACGATGCCCGACGAGGCCCAGGACGCAAAGGGCCTCATCAATATCGCCCATCAGGCCCTGTCCCACGCAAAGAAGAAGGGCATCCACATGGCGCGGTACTCCCAGACAGGGGCCATGAAGCAGACCAACCTTTCCCTTGAGCTGAGGATGAAGAGAGTCCTCAATTCCGGACCGCACATCGGGATGCTCAACGAACTGCTCGATCTTTTGCGGGTGCAGTGCCAGGCAGATGAGATCTCCGTACGCTACGAGCCTCCCGGCTCTCTCGTGAGCTGGCAGGGGAACGACCTGGGATACCTCGTTCATCACGGGCTGCCGGAAGACGTCTACGAATGGGTCGTCACCTATATCACCCCTGCCTGGGCGGTTGCTCTGGGCCTCGACCCGGATATCCGCAACTGGTATCTCGGGATCATCACCACGGCATCCATCTTGAGCGACCTCAGGGCAGGCTACCCCATGGGCTACTCCATCAAGGTCGCCGATCAGATGTTCACCCTGGCAAAGGAGATGGGGATGGGCGAGGCGCAGGCAGCTCAATGGGCCAACTCTGCCCTGGCCGCAAATATCGGCTACCTGGGAATCCCGGCATCCATCTTCACCAAGGGGGAGATAACTCCCTTCGACAAGAAGAAGATCAATTCCCACACCTTTGTCAGCTCGAAGCTGCTTAAGGATCTCGCGGTCCTCAACCTCGACGACGACATTCTCATGTACCACCACGAGAACATGGACGGCAGCGGATACCCCAGGGGCCTCAAAGGCGATGACATACCGCTCGGTGCGCGGGCGCTGCGGGTGGTCGATACCTTCAATGCCATTACGACGCCCAGGATCTACCGCTTCCAGCTGAATCAGGATCAGGCCCTGCGGGAGCTGTGCTCGATGGCGGGGAAGTCGCTGGATCCGGATGTGACCTCCCTGTTCCTTGACGTTATCGGTTTTTGATCCACCGCGGGTGGGTGATTCCGTATTTTTTGATCTTGTAGTGGATCACGCGTTTGCTGATCCCTAAAGAATCGGCGGCATTCTTCTGGATCCAGTCGTTCTTTCTCAGGGCATCGAGGATGCTTTCCTTCTCGTTCACGGCCAGAGAGGAGAGCCTGACGGTTTCCTCCGCCGGCTCCTTATCCTTCGTCATTTCGTCCTGGATCGTTATATCGTGCTGATGGATGACATTCCCTTCGGCGAGCAGGATCGCACGCTCGATGGAGTTGCGTATCTCCCGGACATTTCCCGGCCAGTCATAGGATATGAGGGTTGAAAGGGCGGCCTCATCGATCTCGATGTCCGGTTTCTTGAACTCTTTGGAGTATTTTTTCATGAAGTACCGGACCAGGGGCTCGATGTCTTCCTTGCGATGCCGGATGGGGGGTATGTCGATGTTCACGACATTGATGCGGTAGTAGAGGTCTTCGCGGAACCTGCCCGCAAGGACCAGACTGCGGATATCCTGGTTCGTAGCTGCAATGACCCGCACATCGACCTTGATGGTACGCTCGCCGCCCAGCCGCTCGAATTCGCGCTCTTCGAGCACCCGCAGGACCTTTGCCTGGAGCGAAGGGTCCATGTCCCCGATTTCATCGAGGAAGATGGTTCCCATATTGGCCTGCTCGAATCTCCCGGTTCTCGTTTTCACCGCACCGGTGAACGCGCCTTTCTCATGGCCGAAGAGCTCGCTCTCGAGGATATTCTGGGGCAGGGCCGCGCAGTTCACCTGGACGAAGTTGTTGTCGCTCCGATGGGAATTGTGATGGATGGCCCCGGCAATCAGGCCTTTGCCGACGCCTGTCTCGCCGGTGATGAGAACGGTGGAATCGGCCTTTGCCACCTTCTCCACCATCTTGAGTACCTTTTTCATGGAAGGGCTGTCTCCCATGATGTCGCCGGTATGATAGATGATATCCTCCTGGGTGTGCCGGAGGTAGTCGATCTCGTTCCTCATGCGCTTGATGGCCAGCGCATCGTCCACCTTCTGGACGATCTCCTGGAGGCCGAAGGGCTTCTGGATGAAATCCTGGGCCCCGTTCTTCATGGCCACCACGGCGGTGTCCACGGAGGCGTACCCGGTCATGACGATCACGATGGTGCTCAGGCTCAGGCCCTTGACCTTCTTGAGGAGCTCTATCCCGTCCATTCCCGGAAGCTTGAGGTCGGTGAGCATGAGGTCGTAGATATACTTGTTCATCCGCCCGAAGGCCGCTTCACCGTTTTCTACGAGCTCGACATCGTGGTTATGCCTTTTCAGCTCCTGGAAAAGGATCTGCCCCAAGTTGATGTCGTCTTCGACAATGAGTATATGTGCCATCTGTTTGCTGTCATCGGATTTTTTAAGGGAAAACTTTATGCTCATCGATCGAAGGCCCTCCCGGAAAGGGAGGAAAGAATCACGCGCCCGCCCGGGGATGTTTGTTGACCAATCCCTTCCGGTATACTATTCTGTATTCATGAAAATATTATGGTTGTTCACGGGGCGGGGTTTTACGATCGCAAGGGGGAGCATATGCTGCTGAGAACGGTAGTGGTGACCGAGTTCATGACCAATTGCTTTATCGTAGCCGACGAAACCACGAAGGATGCGATTATCATCGACCCGGGAGGTGAAAGCCGGAAGATCATGCGTGAAGTGGAACAGATGGGTGTGAATGTCTCCGCGGCGGTGTGCACCCATGCCCATGTGGACCACATCGGCGCTCTGAAGGACATCAAGGATGCATTCTCGCCGGCAATCATGCTTCACCAGGCAGAGCTTCCCGTATTGAAGACAGCCTCGAAGATGGGAAGGCTCTTCGGCGTCAGCATCGACGACCCGCCGGAGCCGGACCGCTTTCTCGCCGAGGGCGACCAGATATCTTTCGGTTCTCATTCCCTGACCGTCATCGAGACCCCGGGCCATTCTCCGGGCGGCATCTCGCTGATTACTTCGGACGGCAAATTCTGTTTCGCCGGAGACGCCCTGTTCGCAGGCTCTATCGGGAGAACCGACCTTCCCGGCGGCGACTACAATACCCTCATCGATTCCATAAAGACAAAATTGATTCCTTTGGGTGATGATGTTAAGGTTTTCACTGGACATGGACCTGCAACGACCATAGGGGTCGAGCGCAGATACAATCCGTTCCTGTAAGGGGGATTACATGATGAAGAAGCACTACGTGGGACTCGTTGTCATGGTGGCGTTCTTGATCGGTGTGGTCGTGCTGCCCGGATGCGCTGAGATGAAGGATCAGCTGACGGGTACTCCTGCTTCGAAGGCTGCCCAGTCGGCGCCCCGGTATCTCGATTTCAACGACATCCTCATCCCGGGCGATCTGACCAAGATTGCCAAGGAGAGCTACATAACCAACGGGCAAGGGCGGCTGGTCCTTTCCGGGAAGGTCTACGCCGATTCCCTCGCCCAGTACTTCCTCACCTCGATGTACTCCGAGGGGTGGACCACGCTGAACCAGTATAAGTACCAGGGATCGATAAAGCTCTTTTTCAAGAAGCCCGAGAGATTTGCATCCATTCTCATTCAGGAGAACCCTCTCGGAACATGGGTGGAAATATGGGAAGTGCCTCAGGAGAAGATTTAGCCGGTAGGACAGTCGTTTACGGCATCACCGGGGGCATAGCGGCCTACAAGGCCCCGTCCGTCGTACGGGGGCTCAAGGCCCTCGGGATCGACGTCCACGTCGTGATGACCGAGTCTGCCGGACATTTCGTCACCCCGCTCACCCTCCAGACCCTGACCGGCAATGCCGTCTACCGGGAGCTCTTCCCCGAGATGCCGCCCGATGCCCACGAGGTCGAGCACATCGCCCTGGCCGATCGGGCAGATCTCATTCTCATCGCCCCGGCAACGGCGAACTTCATGGCAAAGATGGCAGGGGGGATTGCGGACGACCTCCTCTCGTGCGTCGTCCTGGCGACCCAGGCCCCCGTCCTCCTGTGCCCTTCGATGAACGTGAACATGTACAACCACCCGGCAACAACCCAGAACATCGACACGCTGAAAAAACGGGGCATTCACATCCTCGAACCCGCCTCGGGCGAGCTTGCATGCGGGTGGGAAGGCGCAGGGCGTCTGCCGGAGCCGGACAGGATCGTGGCCGAGGCAAAGAAGCTCATCTACCAGAAAGATCTTTCCGGGATCTCGATCGTGGTCACCTGCGGGCCTACCTGCCAGGATATCGATCCGGTGCGCTTCATCACCAACCGCTCCACCGGCAAGATGGGTGCGGCAATCGTCGAGGCCGCGTGCCTGAGGGGGGCGCAGGTAAAGGTCATCAGCGGTCCCGTCGATATCGACTACTCTCCCTGGGCTCAAGTCGTCATGGTGCGCTCCGCAGAGCAGATGCTCGAATCGGTCAAGGAAAATCTCAAAGGCGCGGACATCCTCATCATGGCGGCCGCGGTCGCCGACTATACACCGGCAAACTATCGGGCATCCAAGATCAAGAAGGGGGACAAGCTCTCTTCGATCGAGCTCAAACCCACACCCGATATCCTCTCCACGATCAAGCCGATGAAGGGCGATGCGTTCTTCGTCGGGTTTGCAGCCGAAACCGAGAACCTCACCGGCTCGGCGCGAAGCAAGCTCTCCAGCAAAGGCCTCGATATGATCGTCGCCAACAGGGTAGGCGAAGAGGGCAGCGGCTTCGGCTCCGATACCAACAGCGGCGTGATCCTCACTCCCGAGGGCGTCCTGGACAATTTCGAGCAGCTCGAAAAAGAGGTCCTGGCGCACAAGATACTCGATTTTATAAGGGAAAGGGTGTGAATGATACCATCATTCAAATGCTCCGTGAGGAAGCCTTGTGGACCGGGAGATTCCTCATGCTTCCTCCCAAGGAGGAAGCTATGCCGAAAACCGTATCCAAGCAGGATGCCTTGGAAGCGATCCGTGAGCGTCTCCAGAAATGCGACTGCTGCTCCCTGTGCAAGACGAGCAGGAACATCGTGTTCGGAGAGGGCAGCAGCGATGCCGAGATCATGTTCATCGGAGAGGCCCCCGGCGCCGTCGAGGACAAGACGGGCAGGCCTTTCGTCGGTCCGGCGGGGAGGCTCCTCACCGATATCATAGAGAAGGGCATGGGCTTGCAAAGGCAGGACGTATACATCGCCAACATCGCAAAGTGCAGGCCGCCCGGCAACAGGGAGCCGAGCCCGGAAGAGATCCGCGAATGCATCGGCTTCCTCGAGGAGCAGATCAAGGTCATCGAGCCCGCGGTCATCATCGCTCTGGGCAAGACCGCCGCCCAGACACTGCTGAACACGGACACTCCCATCAGCGAGCTCAGGGGCACGTTTTACGATTATCACGGGATCAAGGTGATGCCGACGTATCACCCGAGCTATCTGCTTCATAACCCAGCCAAAAAGAGGGAAGTATGGGAAGACATAAAAAAGGTCATGCATTACCTGAACCTTCCGTTGCCCAGATAGGGGTGCTGTGCATCCTCACCTGGATGATCGTGCTCCTTTTCCCGGGACAGCTCCCGGCTTCGGAGATAACCGTTCTCGAGATTCAGGACGCCATCTCCCCCGCAACCGCCTCGTTCATTGCTGAAAACATCGACAAGGCGGCTGCGAGCAGCAGGCTCGCCGTCATCATCCAGCTCGATACGCCCGGAGGGCTCGATACGGCCATGCGCGAGATCATCCAGAAGGAGATGAACGCGCCTATCCCGGTGATCGTCTACGTATTTCCCCCCGGGGGCAGGGCCGCCTCTGCCGGGGCGATCATCACCCTGGCTGCCGATATCGCTGCCATGGCGCCGGGCACCAACATCGGCGCTGCCCATCCTGTCGGCATCGGCGGCGGGGCCGGAGGGGAGAAGGGCGAGAGCAGCACCATGACGGAGAAGGTCACCAACGATGCCGTGGCCTATGTGCGGAGCATTGCCCGCGAGCGCGGCCGGAACGAGCAGTGGGCCCAGGACGCGGTGAAGAAAAGCATCTCGACCCCTGCTCATGAGGCCTTGAAGCTCAAGGTCATCGACATGGTCGCGACGGACATGAACGACCTCCTCAAGCAGCTCGACGGCCGCACGATAAAGAAGAGCGGCAGGACCTTCATGCTCAGCACGAAGGGCGCCAAGGTCGTGACCGAGGAAATGGGGCTCAGGTACCGCCTGCTTGCCGTCATCTCGAATCCCAACATCGCCTACATCCTCATGCTCATAGGCCTTGCCGGGATCTTTTTCGAGCTCTCGAGCCCGGGTGCGATCCTGCCCGGCGTCATAGGCGGGATATCGCTCATCCTGGCCTTCTTCGCCTTCCAGACCCTGCCGGTCAATTACGCAGGCATCGCGCTCATCATCCTCGCCGTGATCCTCTTTATCGCAGAGGTAAAGATCCAGAGCTTCGGGCTCCTCACCGTGGGAGGGCTCATTTCCCTGGTCCTCGGCTCGATCCTCCTCTTCAGGAACCAGGATATCTACATGCGGGTCTCGCTCGGCGTCATCCTGCCCGTTACCCTGCTTTTCGCGGCCTTCTTCGTCGCCACCCTCTATCTGGTCGTGAAGGTGCAGCGCACGTCGTCCGTGAGCGGGGCGCAGGGAATCATCGGCGAGAGGGCCGTCGTGTACTCCTGGGGGCCCGAGGGGAAAGGCAAGGTTTTCTGCCACGGCGAGTACTGGAACGCCCGGGGACCCGCAAGCCTCGTACCGGGTGACGAGGTGGAGGTCGCGGAGCTCAAGGGGCTGGAGCTCGTCGTAAGACCCGTTCCGTCCGGAGAGCGCACCCGATGACGGAATGTACGGCGTCATGCGGCTCACAAGCGGTTCATTCACGGTCAATCGGCATCACCACGCACTCGAGAGGCGAGGATTCCATCGTCGTAGAGGGCACGCTTAAGGATGAGAGACTCGTCGACACCTACTCGGTAGCTACGGGCGGTAAGATGGAGCCGGGACCGATCCATGACCTCGCGATCCGCCTCTTCATCAAAGGCCCCGGCCTTCTCATCGAGGATGTCGAAGTCGACATCAACCATGTGCCGAGGGACGAGTGTCATCGTACGAAAGAATCCTTGCGTCCCCTGATCGGAAGATCGATTGCCCCCGGCTTCACCGTCTGGGTAAAGGTCAATCTCGGGGGGCCGAGAGGCTGCACGCATCTGAATTCCCTGCTCCTCGCTATGGCGCCTGCCGCCCTGCAGGGATTCTGGAGCTCGAGAACAAGCCGGCCGGTGGACATGAGACAGGCATCAAAGGGCCTGGCCCGGGAGTACCTCATCGATACCTGCTGGGTGTGGCGTTCGGACGGTCCTCTGGCACGGGAGCTCACGTCGAGCTTACAAAAAGACGGCAGGGGCGAATGATCTTCGCCGCGGGTCCGGACATCGCTCTCGATACGTGAGTGACAGGGAATGGAAATCATCCTCGGGGGAGTCATCATCGTTTCGCTGATCATCTTTCTCGCGCTGTTCCTCTTTTCGATCGTCATATTCGCCGTACACCACAAGACGGGAGGGGCCATGTTCGTGCCCACGCCCAAGGTCATGGTGAAGATGATCATCGATTCGGTGGATTTTTCCCGTTTCGAGGACATCCGCGAGCTCGGGTCGGGAGACGGGAGATTCATGGCTGCTGTCGAGAAAAGGTACGGGCGGAAAGTGAGAGGCTATGAGGTCAACCCGATCGCCTATCTCGTCTGCCGATGCAAGATCGTTCTGTTCCGTCTGGGCTCGAGCGTGGTATACCGGAGCTTCTGGACCGAAGACCTGCGTGATGCAGACTGTACCTTCTGCTACCTCTTCCCCGACATCATGCCGAGGCTGGGTATGAAGCTCGGCCGAGAGCTCAAGGAGGGCGCGCTCGTCATCAGCGCGAATTTCCCTGTTCCCGGATGGAGGCCTGCCGAGGTGTTGAGGTGCACTCATTCGATCTTCAACGACCCGGTGTATCTCTACCGGATCGGGAGCCATCTCGGTGAACCGGCTATGACCGGTGAAAAATACAAAGAATAAAAGTGAAGGGTCCTTGATATTCTCCGGAGAGGATGTATAGAGGAGATCATGCAGGGGCAGGGAGGAGGGATAATGTGACCGGAAAAGGCGCAGTCATCGGCGGGAGGGCCCATACCATCGAGCAGATTCGGGAGGTGTGCGCCCTGGGATACCCTTTTGCCGAGATCTCCTTAAGCGACCCGGAGACGGTGCGGCGTGATCTCGACGAGCTCCTGTCCATTAAGGAGCAGTTCGGGATATCGTATCTCGCCCACTATCCGAACGAGGACAACCCCTTCGATGCCGGAGTGCTCAAAGAGAGGTTCGTGCCCAGGATCAAGAGCCTTGTCGACCTCTCGAGGGAGCTTGATATCCCGAAAGCAACCATCCACTTCTGGATGGATACGAGGTGGGCGGAGGCCGGCCTCATTCCCAAAAAGATCGATCTTCTTCGCGAGATGGCATCCTATGCGCAGGGTCAGGGGGTCGTGCTGTGCATCGAGAACCTGAGCGAACGCTGTGAGAGCTTTCTGGCCGCCTTCGATGCCGCACCCGAGCTCCGCATGACCCTCGATATCGGCCATGCCCAGCTCCTCTCGGCAGAGAACACCTCCTGGGGGTTCATCACCCATGCCTTCGAGAGGATCTTCCATATTCACGTCCACGACAACCATGGGGGAAAGAGCGTCAAGGACGACCAGCATCTTCCGATCGGCCAGGGCATCATCGACTATCCCGGCATCCTTTCCGAATTGAAAAAGAGGGGGTACGGCTCGACGATAACCATGGAATTGAAGCCGTTCGAGATGCCCGGCACGAAAAAGCTGCTCGAGGAGTATCTGTCGTAGGAACCTCATGAGCAGCCGGCCGCTGCTGCTTGACTAATTGTGGCTCCGGGGCTAAGAAGGGCCGTATGGTTTGCCTTCCTCGCGAGTGGATCATTAAAGGGCGTGTAGACAAGAGCGCGCTGCCGGACTTGAAGTTCACCCCGGCCTTCAGATCACTGATGAAGATCCGCGGCCTGGATACATCGGGTGACGTGCTGAATTTCCTGTGCCCCAATCTCGGACAGCTGAGAGATCCCCGCGCGATGAAGAACATGGAGAAGGCCTGCGGGCGGATTCTGCTTGCCATCGAGAAAAAGGAGAAGATCGGGCTCTTCACCGACTACGATGTAGACGGCGTCTGCAGCGCAGTCCTGATCCAGAGATTTCTCATCAATGTAGGCTGCGAGCCGCCGGCGGTTTTCATCCCCGACCGCGCCGGCGACGGCTATGGCCTCAATGTGCGGGGGATAGACGAGCTTCACAGAAAGGGCGTGAGCCTCCTGATCACTGCGGACTGCGGAATCACCGCAGTCGAAGAGGTCGGCCATGCCCGGTCTCTCGGCATGGACGTCATCGTCACCGACCACCACGAGCCGGGGGCGGTCACACCCGATGCCTACTGCATCCTCAATCCGAAGCAGGCCGACTGTCCCTTTTTCGGAGAGGACCTCTGCGGCGCAGGGGTCGTCTTCCATCTCATCGTTGCACTGAGGTCGCGCTTGAGGGACAAGGGCATCGACTGTCTGCCCAATCTCAAGGAAGAGCTGGACCTCGTAGCCATGGCAACCATTGCGGATGCCGTATCGCTTTCTGGCATCAACCGGATCCTGGTGAAAGAAGGTCTCACCATCCTGAACGCATCCGGAAGGGTCGGGCTTGCAGCCCTTGCCAGGGTCTCCGGCATCAATAGAGAGCTCTTCACCCGCGACATCGGATATATCCTCGGACCTCGGATCAATGCGGCAGGGAGGCTCTCCGATGCGAGGAAGGCCTTCGATCTGCTCATCACGGAGGATGAAGCAAAGGCCCTGGCCCTGGCCCGCGAGCTCAACGAGCTCAACAGGTGCCGGCAGATGGAAGAGCAGCAGGTCTTGAGCGAAGCCCTTGGTCAGCTGGAGAGCGCTCCCCCGCTTGAAAATGTCGTTGTCGTGCAGGGAGCGAACTGGCATACGGGGGTGATAGGAATCGTGGCCTCGAGGCTTTCGGCGATCTTCTCCCGCCCGGCCATCGTCATCTCGGTCTCGGACGGCATAGGCATCGGATCGGGGAGATCCGTTTCAGGCGTGGACCTCTATGGGGCGGTATCGAAGATCTCCGATCACCTGAACGATTTCGGCGGGCACAAGATGGCCATAGGGCTCAATATCAATGAAGACAGGATCTCGGCCCTCGCACGGGATCTCGACAGTGTGCTCGCGGTCCCGCTCGGACTGACGAAGAGCTTCGAGATCGACCTGAAGATCTCTCCCCTCGACATCACACCCACCCTCATGGAAGAGCTCGATATGCTTGCACCGTTCGGAGAGGGAAACCCGGAGCCGGTCTTTCTGATACCTTCCATGGAGGTGGTGGCGACGAAGAAGTATGCACGGGGACAGTACAAGCTCCTCCTCAAGCACTCCAACAGGGTATTCCACACCTTGCGGTGCACGATCGATGAGGCTTCACAGGAGCTGGCGCGCTATGTCGATGTCGCCTTTACTCCCGTGAAGATGAGGACGAACGGACATCAATACCTGTACCTAGCGTTGAAAGCGATATCCCCTGCCGGGCAAAGCCAAGAGCAGTTTCCTTCTGGCTCCTGATGCAGGAGGCGATCTCGTCCGGGACGAGGCCTCCGGGCTTAAGGAATCTCGGGTCCCCTGCCAGGAAGAGGGCGGCTATGGTAACCGCCAGCAATGCGAATGCGGATACCTTTTTCAGCCTCAGCAGGAAGACCCTCTTCGCGATGGAAGAGTCACGGGCCTCGAGGGTTCCCTGGGGAAATACCTCCACCAGTCCGCAGTCGATGAGCCTCACGATCGAGCTCAATGCCTCGAAGGACGGCTCGAGGGACTGGCGGACGATGCTCTCGACGGTCCTCTTTTCATCGATGAGATCGAAGATGTGCATATCGACGGCGCCGAGACGGTACTTCTTGACGATCTCCTCGGTGAGCGGCATGATCGTGACCGGACAGTAGTCTACCGGCGGGATCTTCTGCTTGACCATGGGCCACTCGTCGATGACGCGCAGCGTATCCAGGATGATGCCTTCGGTCGGAACATGGCAGGAGAGCATGCCGTCCGTGTCTACCTCCCAGTCTTCGAACCGGTAGTTGCCCTCCTTCCACTGGAAGACCTCCAGCAGAATGGTCCTGATAACCACATTCGATGCCCTTTCGAGGAATATCTTCTTGAGCTTGCCCTGGTTGATGAGAATGTCGGACCAGGCATTGGCTTTCTTTTTCCCGTTCTCCAAGGCGCTTCTGCAGTCCTTTTCAAAGACGAATCCGCCCTTGATGAGCAGCTCCGCACGGGGGTCTATCTCCCACGCGTCCGACTTGATCCCCTCGATGGCTCCATTGTTGAATGCAAGCGAGATCGTTGCATTGGGCGACGAGAGGATGAGGGTCCCTGTCTTCATCTGCTGGGATATGAGCTGGAAGATCTCGGTTACCCCGAAGCCTTTTAATGTCCCGAGAAGTGGCATGGCTTATACCCCGTATTTCAGTGGAGGCGATTTGTAGACTCTCCAGTAGAGGAGGCCTAAAAGTATTATCCCGGTGATCCTCACGAACTCGGTATATTCGATGCCCGATGGAATAAAGGAATAGAGGAAACGGCCTCCGGTGATTATGAGGATGAGCGAGGCACAGAAGATGGTCAGCCTCAGGAGGGCCTTCCCATGCTTGTTCACGATGAAAGAGCCGAGGCCGGGAAGGATGAAATCATGCTTCCACGCAAAGGAGGAGCTTATGGCCCGGTATTCCTTGATTTCTTCGGCCTTGATCGTGAGGAACGAATTCATCTGTTTTTTCGGCTTGGTTTCTATCCAGTGGCACTGGAGGCACATGGGATAGCCTAATTTTGAGGTCGTCCCTGCATAATAGAGATTTCCACAGCGGTTGCATCGCTTGGTGAACTTTTCTTCGGGAATATGCCTCAGGAGGAAGACGATCAGGAGTGCCCCGAGGCCCATGTAAAGAGCCCTGTTTCTCCCGAAGATCCCGAAGCCGAGATACCAGAGCGAGTCAGCCGTTTTTACGAGATCCTCTGAAGGCTTCATCTGGCGGGCAAGCTGCTCCCAGACGGGAACGTGCTCGAAGATGTACCTCTTTCCCTTGTTTCCGGTTTCATCATCGAGGAGGGCCCGGACCTTTTCCGGATCGATGGTGCTCGCTTTCCGGATGGAGCGTTCGGCCTGGGAATAGTTGTAGGTGGCCTGATAGATCCTGCTCAAGTTATAGTGATAGATGACATTATCCGGATCTATGGTGGCGGCATTCTGAAAGGCCTTGATGGCCTCGCTGTTCTTCCCGATGCCCGCAAGGGCGATGCCGAGATGATTGTAATAGCGGCTGCTGTTGGGTTCGAGGCTCAGGCTTCTGGAGAGAAGGCTCACCGCTGCCTGGTTGTTCTTGTTTTCTATTTCCATGACGGCCCGGGTGTTCAAGGGCTCTGCATCGGCCTTGTTGTTCTGTATCCAGGCAGAAATGGCAAGCACGTCCTTGGGTGATCCCATATTGTGATCTATGGAGAAGATCTCTTTGTTCACATTGGTCTGCGAATAGGTGAGGAAGCCGGCACCGACGTGGGCGATCCAGCTCGACATGAGCACGAGGGAGATAAATACGTAGGCGATGCGCCTTTCCGTGGAAGTAAGGTATCCCCACAGCACGAAGAACCACCAGAGAACGAACCACAAAGGCCCGGCATCAAAAAAGACCGGAAAGGCCAGAAGCAGAATGATCCAGAGCTTGAGGGCCAGGCCCGGCATCTCGTTGTTCGAGGTGGTCTTCAGGTCGTTGAGCATGTTTGGGGCATATTTGACAATGAGGCACACCCCGATCAGGATAAAGGTTAAAACCGTTGTTGCGATGACAAAAAGGTAACTGTTGCCGATGAAGGCCGCTGCAAAAGGCCAGTATGTGTAAAGCGCCTCGAGAGTAGAGATGGACATCAAGTTTCCAAGCGTCAGCGATCCGAACACATTCTTATCCCTCAGGCACTATCCTGTCGATCTTTACTGCCACATCCATCATGAACGTCCTTGAGTCCCCTTCTATCTTCAAGCGTAAAGGGATGCTGATCGCATTCACCGAAATGATTTTAGCATTTTCCGTGCCTACTATCTGGATGCGGCCTCCCATGAAGTCAGGCGATCCGGTCATGTCCATTTCAGGCTGCCTTGCCGCCGTTCTCTCTTTGAGAGGAGGCTCGCTCTTCTCGGCTGCACCGGGCGGGATGGACGGGCTTACGTTCTGATGCGCCGTCTGCTCGATGGATATCCTTTCGGGGGCAGGCTCAAGCTTACGCTGCTGGCTCTTGCCGCTCGTACCCATCTCGATGTGCTTGAGGACCATTTTCGTAATCTTGGTCAGTGTCGGAAGAACGCCCTCTCCCGTGGGAGCGACCGCCTCGAAGTACGGGTACTTGTCGGGATTGAGGATCTGCTCCATCTCGCTGACCGGGGTGACGTCCGGGAGATCGCGTTTGTTGTACTGCATCACCAGGGGAAGGGTCTTGATGCTCTTGCCGTAGTAGTTGAGGTTCTCCTCCAGGTTGGCCAGACTCTCGACATTCTCCTCCATCTTGTCCCGCTGGGAGTCGGCTACGAACACCAGGCCGTCGACCCCGGTGAGAACGGCCCTCCGGGTCGAGTTGTAGTACACCTGTCCGGGGACGGTGTAGAAGTGGAGCCTTGTCTTGAAGCCGCGAATGTTCTCGATCTCAATGGGGAGAAAATCGAAAAAGAGCGTCCGGTCGGCCTCGGTGGCCAGGGATACGAGCTTGCCCTTCTGTTCCGGCTTTATGCTGGCGTAGATGGACTGGATATTCGTGGTTTTTCCACAGAGAGAAGGTCCATAGTATACTATCTTTGCTGAGATTTCTTTTTTGGAATAGTTAATGACCGCCATATCGTCCTCCGCCAGCCAGTCTCACGATTTCTATCTCTACGTCTTTGAAGTTCTTGTGTTCCTTTTGAATTTCTCTGAACACGGCAAGGGCATTGGTATTGTCGCCCATTGCCTTGTAGGTCTGGGCTATTTCATAGAAGATGCCGACCTTCATGTCCTTTGAGGCCTCTTCCAGGCAGGAGCCTTCTCTCAGGGATTGCAGGGATTCTTCGAACAGTCCCTTCTCCCGGTAGGTTATACCGAGCATGGCATAGGCATCGAAGAGCTTCTCACCCATGGCAATGACCTTGCTGAAGGATTCGATCGCCTCATCGAGCAGCCCGGTCTCGCGGTAGGCAAGCCCCATGTTGTAGAGGAAAAGAGGGTCGTCCTTGCCCTCTGCCGATGCATTTTCTTCAATGGCCCTAAAAACGCTTTCGACCCCTGTCTCATCGACGAGATTCTCGGAGGAGGCATCTATCTCGAGATCTCCCATCTCCTTGTCCAGCTCATTGTTGAGGTCGTAGAAATCCGTCTCTTTCACCTGGAGATGGGATGAATTTTTCGGGAGAGGGTCCATCATGCCCTTTTCACGGACATCGAAGGACCGGGCCTTCTTGTTCACGGTCCTGTGGGCCGGATCGAGTTCTGCCGCCTTCTGCATATACAGGGTAGCGGCCTCATTCTCTCCGTTTCCCTGAAGTATCTCGGAGAGCTTTACGTACTGGGTGGCTGCTTCCCGGGAAAACCCCTGTATCTCATAGAGCTCTGCCAGCTTCTCATAGGGCTTCCCCCAGGAGGGATTTATCTTGAGCGCCTGTTTGTACAGGGCTACGGCCTTCGGATAGAACCCCTTGCTGTTGTACGTATCCCCCAGGCGGACGTAGATATCCGAGGCTTCTTCGTTCTTGTTTGCCTTGAGGTACAGATCACCGAGTTTTTTCAGAAGCACCTGATCATCAGGCCGTTTCTCCAAGGCAGATTCGCAGGCACGTATTTCCTTTGACCCCTTGTTTCTTCCGAAGAGGGTGTCGAACAGGCTCATACTCCGATACCTTTCATGCCAGGATGTGTCCCCCTTTAGCTCCCCGTCGTCTTTTCAATACATGGTTCATCGGTGTACCGATATACAAACTTTAAGACTTTAGCCGTATACCTAAATTATATATGGCTCGGGATTGGTGCATTTTTCATACCTTGACAATCGGAGTTTGACTCAAGCATGCTTGAGGGATGATAAACAGGGGGTGGGAGAAACATGGATTTCATTCATCCTCTCCTGAATGAGGAGATCGATGCAATCGCAGGGCACTACACTATCACGAAGGAAGAGATCCTTCCTCACGAGAGGGGGCCGATACTCTATCTCGTAGGCTTTGCCTGCATGGACACCTCGTGCTGCGGTTACAAGGGATGCAGCTATGCCATCGTTGCAGGACATATCGAAGAGCTCCGCTGCGGCAGGTCAGAGGACGGCAGGATCGTGTCCAGAGTGGACCCCATTGCAGAGGATCTCCATGATGAGATTACCGGAAGGATCTGCCTGAAAGAGGGCACCAGCCAGGTGCATATCACACTCGCATCAGGAGAGAAAAAGATCATGTACCAGGTGTGAACGGAGCTGCCTTAAAACCGGAGCGGCGCGAGCTTCCCGCGGGGAGCGGATACCCTGTAATAATGCTTGCCATGCTGACTCAGCATGGTATCATGCATCGAAAATCTCGGAACCGACAGTGGCCGGATACTGCAGCTGACCGGAACGGCAGAGAGAATACAGGACATGCGCCGGCAGAAAGGCTGATAAACCGGCTGATCCGGGCGGAAGGCAGAAGACAGCACGGACATGAATCACAAGGACGTTGAAAAGAAAAACAAGGGGGATACCCGGTCCGAAGGCAGGGAATACCTCCTCGAGATACAGGACCTGCATACCTATTTCCATACTCCCGAAGGCACGGTCAAGGCATTGAACGGCGTGGACCTTGTTCTGAAAAGAGGACATACCTTGAGCATCGTAGGCGAATCCGGATGCGGGAAGACCGTGCTGGCCATGACGATCCTGAGGCTCATCCCCCAGCCCCCGGGAAGGATAGAGCGGGGCAGGATCCTCTTCGAGGGGACCGATCTGCTCTCCCTCGACGACGAGGGGATTCGCGCTATCCGGGGGAACAAGATATCGATGATTTTCCAGGAGCCCATGACCTCGCTCAATCCCGTGTTCACCATCGGCTCCCAGATCGAAGAGGTGATCGCCCTCCACCAGCCCGAGGCAGCATCGACCAGGAAGCAGGCCAGGGAAACAGCGGTCGAGATGCTCGATATGGTGGGCATTCCCTTTGCCGAAAAGCGGATCGACGACTATCCCCACCAGCTGAGCGGAGGCATGTGCCAGCGGGTCATGATCGCCATGGCCCTTGCCTGCAAGCCGTCCCTCATGATCGCGGACGAGCCCACGACAGCGCTCGACGTGACGACGCAGGCCCAGATCCTCTCTCTCATGGCCGACCTCAAGGAAGAGACGGGCACGTCCATCATCCTCGTGACCCATGACCTCGGCGTGGTCGCCCAGTCGTGCGAGGAGGTCGCCGTCATGTACACCGGCAATGTCGTCGAATATGCCGGCGTCGAGGATATCTTCGCCCTGCCGCTTCACCCCTATACGAAAGGACTGATGAGGTCCGTCCCCACGATAGACGCCAGGCAGAAGGGTGAGAGCCTCCATGCGATCCCGGGGAACGTCCCCATGCTCAAGGACATGCCCGGGGGATGCACCTTCCACAACCGCTGCGAAGAGGTCATGGAGATCTGCCGCAAAGAGTTTCCGCCGGTGTTCGTCCTCCATTCAGGGCACTGTGTAAGATGCTGGAGGTATGCGAATTGACGGGCCCTCTTCTTCAAATCCGCGGGGTAAGGAAGGTCTATCCCCTCTCGTCCGGGGTTTTCCGCAAGTCGGCGGGCAGCATAACGGCAGTCGACGGCGTCACTCTCGATATCTACCCGAACGAGACCCTCGGGCTCGTGGGAGAGTCGGGGTGCGGCAAGACGACCCTCTCGAAGCTCGTCCTCGCGCTCGAGGAGCCCAGCGATGGGTGCATCCTCTTCGATGATGTCGATGTCGGGCACGCAAAAGGGGATTCGCTCGAGAAGCTCAGAAAGGGAGTCCAGGTGGTGTTCCAGGATCCCTTCGGATCGCTCAATCCCAGGAGGAGGGTGCGGTCCATCATCGAAGAGCCCATGATCATCCATCGTGAAGGAACGAAGGCGCAGCGCATGGAGAGAGTCCATGAGCTCCTCAGGATGGTAGGGCTCCACGAGGACATGCTGAACAGGTATCCCCACGAGTTTTCCGGCGGCCAGCGTCAGAGGATATGCATAGCCCGGGCCCTGGCAGTGCACCCGAAGCTCCTCATCTGCGACGAGCCCGTGTCCGCCCTCGATGTCTCAATCCAGGCCCAGGTGATCAACCTCCTGGTGGACCTCCAGAAGGAGCTCGAGCTCTCTTACCTGTTTATCTCCCACAATCTCTCCGTGGTGGGCTACATATCTCACCGCATCGCCGTGATGTACAAAGGGCGGATCGTGGAGCTCGCCGGGAGCGATTCCCTGTTCGAAGGCCCGCTCCATCCCTATACCAAGTGCCTCATGGCCGCAGTCCCCGAGCCCAAGCCGGGGCAAAGCCGGCGGTTCAAGTATGTACGGCGCAATGATATCCCGGCTGCCGGATCTCAGTCGGCCTGCGCATGCAGCACCTGGTGCCCCGATGCGGCAGGGGAGTGCGGCAGGGAGACCCCCGGCCTCCGGGAGGCGCGGCCGGGACATTTCGTCGCGTGCCATCTGGCAGACTGATTCTCCTCTCTTGAAGAGGTATCGTTCGGAAACCGTCATGCGATCGCCGGGAACGCAGGCTCTGGCGACCGGATACCCGAGGGGAAGACCGCCGGAGGCGGTTTGTCTTATAGAGGGAAGCGTTTCTTCGTGTTCATGAGGCGGCCTTCACGGCCGCCTTTCAGTGTTCTTCGATCTCTGGATGTATGATCAGATCATGATTCCGACCAGACCGCCGACCGCTGCCGCGATCCCTGAAACCAGTGCTGCACCGAAGACCCACCAGGCTGCAGATGCGGCGACCTTTCGTGCCTGGTCGGCATAATGGATGGTTTCCTCCTCGGTGCGCTGAATCTTTGCCGCTGCCTCCATGCGCATCCTGTCGGCCTGGTTGACGAGGCTGTCCCGGGCCTGCTCGATCCTTCCGATCACCTGGTCCATGTCTTCCCTGCTGATACCCAGCCCGCTGTTCTCGACCATCTGCTCCATATCGTGCTTGCTGATGGATTTGAGCCTGTTGATCATGGACTCACCGCCGGAGATGGGATTGTGGAGCATTTCTTCGAAATCCGCCTTGAGGGCGCTGTAGTGGAGCTCGGGATTGTCGAGCGAATCGAAGTACCCTCTCATTTTGGATTCGAGCCTTCCCTCCTCCTGCTCTGCGGAAGTGCCTGCAGTTCCTTTGATCCTCCGGTACCCGGATTTCAGGGTGCTGACCGTGCCGGTGACCATACCCGCAATACGATCGGCCCTTTCCCTGCTCATACCCTCGCGCTGGGCCAGAATCGATGTTATGGTCGAGCGGTCGAACTCGCTGAGCCGAGACATGATGCCTTCGAGACCGGCCTTCGTGTTTCCCGACACGAGCTCGTCGATGTCGCGCTTGATGCCTTCCGGATTCAATTCGGGTTTTCCGGTGCCTGCAAGGTACTGCTCGACCTTGTGCCGGTACTGCTCTGCCTCCCGGCGGGACATGCCGGCCATCTCCATGAGCGTATCGGCGATCTTATCGGCGATGACCTTGTCTGACCTGGCCTCCTGGCTCACCGTTTTCGCAGCTCCCTTGACGGCGCTCACTGCTTCCTCGGCCTTGCCCTTCATCTCAGAGGGGGACGGGGCCGCAGTCCCGGTGTGGATGCGTGCGGAGGCCATACCCTCGGCAGCCGATGCCTTGATGTCGATCTCTGCGTCGTCGAGAACCGAGTTGATCTCCTTTCTGAGCTGATCGTAATCGGGTCTGAGTGAATCGACGTAGTTCTGTATCGTCTTTCTCACATTGATATCACCGATGAGCTCACTGCGGACCGCATTGGCAATTTCCCGGGCAGTATCCGCTGCCTTCTGCTCATCCGATTTGCGGAGCATCCCTGATGTGGCGCCGGAAAAGGTCCTGAATCCCGATCGTACGAGGTCCATGAGCAAGCCGACCATGGACGAGACCGCGGTCATCTCGAGCACTGCCGTAACGATGTAGAAAAGGCCCCAGATTGCGAGCCCGAGCGTGATGCCGGCAAAGATGTTCAGCGGCGTGCTGATCTTTACTGCGAGCCATGCGGCAAAGAACAGGGAAATGCTGGCGGTGATGATCGCCCAGATTCCGAATGCCGCGTTCACCTCTCGGGCTGTCTTGGAGATCGAGCCGGATGGGTCCTTGCTTTCTCTTTTTTCTGTGCTGCCGGACCGTATTTTCTTCTCGACCTTCTCCGCACCCATATGCAGTGCGCTCAAACCCACGGCGGCCGATAGGTTGGTGAGGATGAGCTGGAAGCCGAACGCCATGATGATCCCAGCGATCAGCGCGGTGAAAAATCCCGGACTCGGTATCACCGCCAATGCCGGTATCGATCCCTGCGCCAGGAGCGCGAGAGGAACCAGCGTTATGAGAAACGTAAAGGCAAGTTTTTTCATACGTCTTCTCCTTTCCCCTCCTGCTTTTTTCCGGATGATGACCCGGATTGTGCTTTGGAGGTCAGCTGATGCCCTCCTCCTCTTTCTGAAAGTATATTGATACATGATAGACAATCATATCGAAGCGGCAACTGTCATGAAGGGAAAGGAAATCGGGGCAGGCGGGCAAAAAGGTATGCGTGAAGGCAGATAAATGACTTGACATATGGAGGAAGCATAGCTATTAAGAATCACCTCGGATTTTTTTCGATAACGAAGGAGGAATTGTAAGGAATGGCAAATCATGCCTCAGCCCTCAAGAGGGTGAAACAGACCAGGAATAGAAGGCTCAGGAACAAGAGCTATAAATCTGCCATAAGCACGACGGTGAAGAAGGTATTCTCGTCCATCGAGGAAAAGAATGCCGATGCCGCCAAGTCAAGCTACAAGCAGGCAATCGCCCGTCTGGACAGTGCGGCAAACAAGGGGATCCTGCACAGGAAAACCGCCTCGAGGAAGATATCCAGGCTAACCAAGAAGCTGAGCCAGCTGTCTGCCTGATCACCCGCCGTTCCCGGCAGCGATCACCGTCAAAGGGTGTTTGATCAGGCCGGGAACACGACTCCCATTATCGCCTCATGCACCGCCGCATACGGATGGAGGCATCTTCCGGACTTGATGCCGTGCTCCACCTTGCGGATCTCTCCGAGCAGGGATATGAGCTGATCTGCGCTCCATAACGATCTGCGGGAAGCGATCCTTTTCTCGACATACGGATTGATGCCTGGGACGCTGCTCTGTTTCTCGACTATGACCTGATAGTGCTGGGCAGCCAGCTTCTCGATGCGCGACAAAAGCTCCAACTCCTGGAGACCTGCGGTTTCGAGCTCGTAGAGCTTGAAGCCGACATCTTTTTTTTTGTCGAAAAGGGAGTCCAGAAAGGAGAAGACCGAGGGCTCCAGAGAGCGCATGACGAGGTACTCGACGTCCTTGATCGTGATCACCGGGCGGTTTCCGACATAGAGGCCGAGTTTTTCGATCTCGGAGGCGATGAACCAGATGCTGCCTCCGGTTGCGTCCGAGAGCAGGTACGCCGCGTCCTTGTCCATATTTTTCCCATACATCCTTGCCCGACTCAGGATCCAGTCGATAAGATCCCTTCCCTTGAGCGGATCGAAGCGCAGTATCTCCACCGAAGGCGGGAGCTTCTTCCCGAAGTCTTTCCCCTTTTTCTCCCTTCTGTCCGGTGTCCCTTCGATGGTCAGGATCAGGGTGGTCGCTTCACACGGGCTCTTGAGATAGGAGACGAGGGTATCCTGGTCTTTGGGGGACAGCTTGTCGGCGTTTCGGATGACGACGAGCCTCCGGTCGGACAGAAACGGCCAGGTGTTGCACAAGGCCACGACCTCTTCGATATGGTGGATCTCCTGTGCGGAATAGCAGGCATAATTCATCGACCCTCCCTCTCCCATGAGCGTGCGTGCCGAGGAAAGCTGCTCTTCGATGAGGAAGGTCTCCTCCCCGGTGAGGAGGTAGGAATCTTTAAGCGGCGGGCTTATTTGCGGGGATTTCATAGGGTGACGGAAACCAGCGTCCGGGCGATCTGCTGGGATACCCTGTCGAAAGCCTCGGGGAGGGCGTCTTCGGCCCTGCCTCCCTGGCTGAACGTTCCCGTATCGGAGAAATTCATCTGCCAGAGCTCTTTTCCCTTTTCATCCGTGACGCGCACGTTTACCGAGACAATCAGGCGGTACCGGTCACTGGATGAAAGGGAAGGGGACGTTACGGTTTGAACCGTGTACGAGGAGATCGTGCTCTTGAGGGTATGGATGCTCCCTTTAGGGTCGACCATGCCCATGGACGTGAACGTCCTCTCGAGACTGGCGTCGAGGATCGCTCCTGCATCGATGAGCGTCGTTCCGTTCCTGCTCGGCGCCAGGGCGTACTTCTCCATGCTCCTCTTCCCGTCGAGGACGAACGAGTAAGAGCACGAGAGAATGCTAGCGCAAAGCAGCGATAATGTTAATAATCTTGTTCGGGACATAAATGATCCTCTTGATCTGCGCCCCATCGAGGAAACGTTTCACATTCGCTTCGGACATGGCCCTGGCTTCCACCTCTGACTGGTCGGTATCCTTGGGCACGGTGATCGTTGCCCGGAGCTTGCCGTTCACCTGGACGGCAATGGTCGCTTCCTGCTCCTCGGCCCACTCCGGATTATAGAGCGGCCAGGCGATCCGATAGAGGCTCTCCGTGTTCCCCATGGCTTCCCACAGTTCCTGCGTGATGTGGGGCACAAAGGGAGAGAGCATGATCAGCAGCTTTTCTATCGCCTCCCGTATCACGGAGAACTCCTCGGGCGAAGAGGCCGACTCCCTTGCCCGGTAGAGATCGTTCACGAGCTCCATCATGGCTGCAATGGCCGTATTGAACCTGAAGCGCCGATCGATGTCCTCGGTGACCTTCCTGATGGTCTGGTGGAGCTTTCTTAAGAGGGGTTCCATGGATCGGGGCGGCCGGCCGCTCCCGATCTCCGATGTGAGGATCCGGTCTCTGGTTTCCATCACGAGCCTCCAGAGGCGGGAGAGGAACCTGAAGCTTCCCTCGATCCCCTTGTCGCTCCAGTCCATATCCTTTTCCGGAGGAGCGGCGAAGAGGCAGAACAGCCTCGTGGCGTCGGCGCCGTGGCTGGCGATGAGCTCTTCCGGGTCCACCACATTGCCCTTCGACTTGGACATCTTTGCCCCGTCCTTGATCACCATTCCCTGGGTGAGGAGGCGCTCGAAGGGCTCATCGAAGCGCACATAGCCGAGGTCTCTGAGCACCTTGGTATAGAACCTCGCATAGAGCAGGTGGAGGATCGCATGCTCTATTCCGCCGATATACTGGTCGACGGGCATCCAGTAGTGGACCTCTTTCTTGTCGAAGGGTCTGTCCGTGGTATGGGGGCTGCAGTAGCGGATGAAGTACCACGAGGACTCCACGAAGGTGTCCATGGTGTCCGTTTCCCTGCGCGCCCTGCCTCCGCACTCAGGGCAGCGTGTCTCCACGAAGGATTTGTTCTGGGCGATGGGAGAGACCCCTGTGCCGGAGAACTCGACATTCTCCGGGAGCAGGACGGGAAGGTCTTCGACCCTGACGGGGACCGTGCCGCATTTCTCGCAGTGGACCATGGGGATGGGGGCCCCCCAGTAGCGCTGCCTCGATATCCCCCAGTCCCTGAGGCGGAAGTTCACCGTAGCGGATCCCCTGTCGATGCTTTCGAGGTGTTTGGTGACTTCGCGCATGGCGTCCGTATTCTTCATGCCGTTGAAGGGACCGGAGTTCACGAGCACGCCCTGGCCTTCATAGGCGCACTCCATGGTGTCGGCACGGAGCTCTTCGCCCTCGGGCTGGATCACCACGATGATGGGGAGGTCGTACTTCTTCGCGAACTCGAAGTCCCTCTGGTCGTGCGAAGGAACGGCCATGACCGCGCCGGTCCCGTAATCGTACAGGACGAAATTGGCTATGAAGATGGGCATCTTGAAGCCCGTGACAGGGTTGATGCAGTACCTGCCGGTGAAGACGCCCTCCTTCTCGTAGAGATCGGATGTGCGGGTATACGTATCCACGAGCAGGGTCTTGTCCACGAAGGCCTTTACGGCTTCCTCCTGGCCCGTGCCTTCAGGGAGGATCTTCGCGAGGGGGTTCTCCGGGGCGATGCTCATGAACGTGGCGCCGTAGAGCGTATCGGGCCTGGTGGTGAAGACCTCGATATCCTCCTGCGTTCCCTCGATCCGGAAGCGGATGAGCGTGCCTGTGCTCCTTCCGATCCAGTTGCGCTGCATACTGAGGACCCTCTCGGGCCAGCCCTCTTTGAGGTCCTCTATCTTGTCGAGGAGCTCCTGGGCATAGGCGGTGATCCGGAAGAACCACTGGTCGTGCTCCTTGAGGAAGACCTGGGAGCCGCACCGCCAGCACTGGCCGTTCTCGACCTGCTCGTTCGCCAGGACCGTCTTGCACGTGTCGCACCAGTTGAGGAAGGCCCTCGACTGGTAGACGAGGCCGCGCTCGTACATCTGGATGAAAAAGAGCTGCTCCCACTTGTAGTATTCCGGGGCGCAGGTGGCGATTTCACGGTCCCAGTCATAGCTGAACCCCATGCGTTTGAGCTGGGCCCGCATATAGTCGATATTCTCATACGTCCACTTTTTCGGGTGGATTTTGCTTGCGATGGCCGCATTCTCCGCGGGCAGGCCGAAGGCATCCCATCCCATGGGATGAAGCACGTTGAATCCCTGCATGGTCTTGTACCGCGCGACCACGTCGCCGATGGTGTAGTTCCGCACGTGCCCCATATGGATGCGTCCGGAAGGGTAGGGGAACATCTCGAGCAGATAGTACTTGGGTTTGCCGGTCTCTTCGCTCACCTTGAAGAGGTCGGTTTCCTGCCAGAGCTTCTGCCATTTCAGTTCCACTGCCTGCGGATTGTAATCCGTGTTCATCGTTCCCTCCCAGTTGATGTTGGTTGATTCATTAACATATCAGGTGAACATTCGTCCAGTGCAGTATTCAAGCCCTGCCGGGCCCTGAGAGAGAAGGGACGGCAGCCGCCCTGAAGGGATTGGAGGAGGCCGTGGAAAGAGGAAGAAAAGCGGCTCATTTTGGTGGCTGTCGGTAGTTTCCGTATTTTTCCTTGCAATTCACCTGTATATTGATATGTAAGGGGGAGCTATGAAGTGGGTGAAGGTCTTCATCGGGATTTTGGCAGGAATCATGGCCTGTCTCATCATCCTTGCCGGGGCGTGGATGTATTGGTTCGTCTATCGCGACCTGCCTTCGATCCATGATCTCAAAAATATGGAGCCTACAAAGGTCAGCACAGTCGTATCCGCCGAGGGAAAGACCATCGGGTATTTTCCTCCGGACGGCATGATCGTCCTCAACGGGAAGAACGTCCCCTTAAAGCTCAAGCTGGCCTTCATCGCTGCCGAGGATTCCGGATTCTACAAGCATGCCGGCCTCGACCCCAAGAGAATCATAGTCGCTCTCATCGCCGATATCCGTGCAACTTCATACGTCCAGGGCGCGTCCACTATTACCCAGCAGGTCGTGCGCTCGTACTTGCTCTCCAGGGAAAAGACCATTACCCGCAAGCTCAAGGAGATCGTGCTGGCGCTTAGAATCGAGCGTGCCCTCTCGAAAGACGAGATACTCGATCTCTACCTTGACCGTATCTACCTCGGAAGCGGCGCCTACGGGATCGGGGCAGCCTCGCTGAGATACTTCGGCAAGGAGTGCAAAGACCTCTCCCTGGCCGAGATGGCCATGATCGCAGGAGTGGCTCCGGCGCCGACGAGGTATTCTCCCTTGAACGATTTCCTTGCCGCCAAGAGACGGCAGAACTATGTCCTCACCAGGATGATCGAAGAGGGTTACATCACCGAAGCAGAGGCGGCAGCTGCGTTCAAGGAGCCTCTCAAGATAAAGGGTGAGGCAGTAGCCCAGTTTACCGACTATCCCTATGTAACCGATTATGTGAGGTCTCTCATAACCGAGCGGTATGGAGAAGAGATCCTGGCAAAGGGCATAACCATCCAGACGACCATTTCCTCCCGGCTTCAGGATGCCGCGATGCTGGCCGTCCGCAGGGGCGTCATCGACCTCGAGATGAAAATGGGAAAATACCAGGGGCCCCACGAAGGAATGAGCGAGGACCAGAAGGAGAGCGTTCTTGCATTCCAGCACAATCAGCTTCTCTGGCAGGGACCGAAGCTCTATCAGCTCTATTGGGCAGAGGTTCAGTCCCTTTCCCCGCTGACCGTGAATATCGGCCGCAGGAACATCGAGCTCGGGCCGGAGAGCTACTCGTGGATCAATCCCAGGGGGAAGTGGCGACCGGCGGACGTTCTCAAGCCGGGCAACATGGTGCGCCTCTGCTCGACTCCAGACGGGTTCATCCTGTTCCAGGACCCCAAGATTCAGGCCGCGCTCGTGGCCTTTGACCTCGAGACGTCAGGGGTCACGGCCATCGTGGGCGGGGTGGACTATTCCCAGAGCCAGTTCAACCGGGCCATGTATGCACGGAGGCAGAGCGGGTCGGCCATCAAGCCGTTCATCTACGCCGCTGCCATCGATAAAGGATTCACCCCCTCCACCATCATTTTCGACGCACCGATCGCCTTCCAGTCCGAGGACGGCGAGGACGTGTGGAAGCCGAAGAATTACGAGAACGAATTCTACGGCGCAACCACGCTGCGCACCGGGCTCGTTCTCTCGAGAAACGTGGTCACGGTGAAGATCCTCAAAGATATCGGCATCGACTATGCCCTTACCTACTTGAGATCGTTCGACATGGGGACTTCTTTCCCGAGGAATCTCTCGCTGGCGCTGGGCACCGGGGTAATCATCCCGTACAACCTCTTCAAGGGATACGCAACGTTCGCGACCTACGGGCTCAAGTTCGACCCTGTCCTGATAAAGCGCATCGACCAGATCGGCGTGGGAACGATCTTCACGGCAGAGGCGAACCCGACTCCTGCCGTTCCGGAGGCCCTTCCGGTCCTGTCCGAGGATGACAGCGTTTCCATTGAAGGCGCTCCGGCCGAAAGCTCTCTGGCCGAGAACGCCACAACTTCAGGCATTCCGGCTGAAAATGCTCCCGTTGAAGGCATCCCGATCGAAAACCGCGTTCTTTCGGAGCAGACCGCGTATATCATCACCAACATCCTCTGCGACGCTGTGCAGAACGGGACCGGCTGGCGTGCCAAGGAGCTCGGGAGGCCCGTTGCCGGGAAAACCGGCACGAGCGACGAGGACCGGGATGCATGGTTTGTCGGTTATACCCCGGATGCTCTCTGCGGGGTATGGGTGGGGTATGACGACAATATGATATCACTCGGAAAATCCGCTACCGGCGGAACAGCTGCCTGCCCCATTTTTACGGACTTCATGCAGACGGCGCTCAGTGGACGGCCCATAAAGGGATTCCGCGTTCCCAATGGGATCGTGTTCACCAGGATCGACTCGAAGACGGGCAAGCTCGCAACGAATGATTCGGCAAATGTCCGGTTCGAGTGCTACAAGGCCGACACGATGCCCCAGCAACAGGAGCAGCCAACCAATGACGAACTTCTGCTCAAGGAGATCTATTAAGATGAACAGGACGGGGGCCCTGCTGATCATGCTCATCGTGGTTCCCGTTCTCGCACTCTCTGAAGACATAACCCTGATCAAGCGTGCCTCCAGGAAAGGATCACCCCCCGGCGAGTCGACACGGTACGTCGTGAAGCCCGGCGACACCTTGCAGAAGATCTTCCTGAAAGACTTCGGAGCGAAGCCCGGTGATCTGTCCTCTCTCTACAGGGAGTTCAGGCGGATCAATCCGAACGTGACCAATCTCGACCGGCTCAGGACAAACAGCTCGATCGCCATTCCAAAGGTTCAAAGGAAGGTCGGCAGGGTTCAGACTCCCATGAAGGACGCTTCGGGAGACTACATCGTTATCAGGCAGGGGCAGCATCTGGCCAAGGTGCTCCGGGAGGTCTACGGCCTCTCGGATGATGCGATATTCAAAAGGTATATAAAAAAGATCCGGGAGCTCAACCCCCATATCAAAAATCTCAATCTCGTGATGGCAGGCCAGAAGATCCGCCTCCCCGAGATGAGATCCGCGCGGCTAAAAGCCGCAGTCCAGACAGCACAGGCGGGAACCCCTCCTGAGGCAGGAAAAACCCCGGCGCAGCGAACGCCATTGAAGGTGAGGATCGAGGAGATCGACGAAGAGGAGAATCCGGGGGGTTCCGCTCAGAAGCAGGATGCCGGGCAGCAGCCTGCCGCGAGTGTCGCCCAGGCCGGCCGGGAAAGCGAGCAGGCCCTCCAGAAGGCCTCTGACCGGAAAGAATCCTCCGGCGCGGCAGGGGAAGAAGGGAATGCGGGGTCGACTCTGCAGGACGTCGTAGCTGAGGTGAAGGACGGCAGCAGCAGGACGGCCTCGGGAGAAGGCGCATACGCCGAAAGCCCGAAGGAGAAAGCCGCTCTCGCGTTCGTGAAGGAAAAGGTGTTTCCCTCGCTCAAGGATATGGGGGTGAGGCTGAGCGACAAGGGAACGTATTTCATGCCCCTGGCGGACGGCAAGAGCATCGCCATCGACACGAGCGGCATCCCGGTCATCGATTTCGATACGGGGATGCGGATCATTCTCGACGTGAACAACAGGATTTCCCCGGAAACCAAGGACCGCCTCGAAAAGGCATACCCGAACACGAAGGTCGTATCCGGCCCCTCCGAAGGAATCGAGCCTCTCATGGAGAAGATCCTGAACACCTGCGGCTACTTCTCCGTGAACAAGGATGCAGGTCCCGTCCTGGTCGGCGGAGAGGAGAAGCTCCGTTTCTTCGGGAAGTGGATCGTTTACAAGGATGTGTCGAGGAGAAAGGTCATCGTGATCAACATCCTCTCTGACAAGGATTTCAAGACCCCGGAGATGATCAGGAGCTACGCCTCCCGCTTCGGCATCAATCTCGTCGAGATGGGGGGGAGGCAGTACCTGCCCCGCAAGGAAGCCTTAAGCACGCTGGCCAGCTTCAACCATTCCTATGAAAAGCTTTTCGACGGGCTCGGCGTAGAGTATGAAAAGCAGAAGGAGCTCGAGCTCGTGTCCCAGGACGACCTGAAGATAACCTACACGGCGCCGTTCATGATCGGCAAGACGGCGCTTACCGATGAGCTGCCCGACAAGACCATGCTCGATCTTCTGAAGAAGAAAGGCTATACGGTGGTCCATACCGGAACTCAGGACCTCAAGAGCGTCATCACCGCCCTCGGACTCAAGAAGGAAGGTCCGCCCATCAGGGTGATCGTGTCGAGGAACCGCACCGAGCTGGACCTTCCCGCGATCCACATCGGCAAGATCATCGTTCTGGAGCGGCAGGTCGATCCGGACGTGACGCGCTACCTCTCGTCCTGCGGACTGACGTTCGCTGTCTGGTAGGTTTAACCGTCGTTCCTTCCCTGTCCCGACGATCGGTGAAGAGCCTCCGGTTCCAGGCTGCTTCACGGCACAGGAGAGGGTTACCGTGCCGGATGAGACACTGCGATGAAGCAGCCTCCGCTGTCGTCGTCCGATTCCGGGTCGCTCCAGATCGTGAATGTCCACGAATAATCGGCACCGAGGGGAACACCGAGGCTGTCCTTTACACCGGTGATGCCTTTCTCAGCATCCGGGGCTTTGAGCGTGGCGTGGTAGGTCACCGCTTCCGTGAGGTTGCTCGAAGGGGTGAAGGTGACGGTGCTGTTGCTGTACGTCACGGTGCCCTCGACCCGATGCGCTTCCTGGCCCTCGTAATATATGAGGGTAAAGGTCTCGGAGGTGATGGTGGTCGGATCCATCACGGCATTGAAGGTGGCGGAGGGTTTCGCGGTTACCGGGACCACATCATAAATCCCCGGCTGTGACGAGCATACGACGGGCCCTGTCGCGTCTTCCGGGTCGAAGCTCACTATATATCCGTTTTCCCCCACAGTGAAGATGTCTCTTATGGAGGCCCCGTGGACGGCATTGAGGGTATAATCCGAGCTTCCGTCATCCTGTCTCGTCCAGCTGCTCCCGTCATAGTGGTAGATGACGGCAGCTCCTCCCGATTCTCCCACTGCGTAGATGCTGCAGGGCGAGGTGCCCCAGATGCCGTTCAGGGTTATCGAGGCGCCGAGCGACTGGCCTGACCACGCCGTACCGTTGTAATGAAGGACCGTCCCGTGGTCTCCAACGGCATAGACATTGTCCGATGAAATCCCCCATACGGCGTTGAGGCTGTATGAAGTTCCGCTGGTTTGTGCGGTCCAGGCGGTTCCGCTGTTCGAGGTGTGCAGGATCGTGCCGTAGTCGCCGACGGCAAAGACATCGGTCGCGGAGCTTCCCCAAATGCCGTTGATGTTGTATGCGGTACTGCTGGTTTGCACAACCCAGTCGGTGCCGTTTATGGAATGCACGATCGTACCGTAATTGCCGACGGCGAAGATATCGGTGGTTGAGCTTCCCCATATGGCATTGAGGCTGTTTGATGTGTTGCTCGTCCGGGTGGTCCAGGTGGTTCCCTCGTTCGAGGAATGCAGGATCGTGCCGTAGTCGCCGACGGCGAAGATATTGGTGGCGGAACTTCCCCATACGGCATTGAGATTGTTTGGCGTGTTGCTGGTTTGTGCAGTCCAGTCGGTTCCGTTCTCGGAATATATGATCGTACCGCCGTTGCCCACGGTATATATCTTGAGAGTCGGAAGCATCGGGTCGTTGGTGTTCTTCACAGCCGAAACCCAGACACCGTTCAGGTCTTCGTCGGTATTGGATTGGGTTTTCTGCACCCATTTCTGTGCCAGGACTGTCGTGAAAACGAGCAGGGAGAGGATAATAAGGCCCAGGATCCAGCGGTGCTTCCTGATATGTTTGCTCATTGTGTTCGCTCCTCTTTAATCATCTCTATGGCATGATATTCGAAGACAGTAACTATATGCGAGGGATTATACTCCCCATTGCTTTGGTTTCAAACGAAATTTTGGGTGCAGGACTGCCGGCTGCCAGAATTTCCCCAGACCGCCTCTCTCGCTGCCCTCGAAGATCACTTGCGGATCGTGAGCTCGTCGCCGGGATGAATTCCCGTATCCGACTCGAGATTGTTCCACTTCACGATGTCGTGCGGGTCGACCTCGAACCGCCGTGCAATACTCCACATGGTGTCCCCCTTCTTCACCGTGTACTGAATCTTTTTCGGGGATGGCTTGTCGGCCGATCTCGCGGGTATGTTGAGGACCATCTTGGGATGGATGTCTTTGGCATTCTTGAGGTCGTTCGCCTTGATGATGTCCTCAATGCTTACGCCGTACTTGCGGGAGATATCCCTTAAGGTGTCCCCCCTGGCTACGGTGTGCGTTCGCTTCTTCGGAGACGCTTCCTCTTTTTTCTCTCCCTCTTTCTTTTCCTTGGAAGCCTCTTCAGGAATGGTGAGCACCTGTCCCGGGGTTATTTTTTCGCTGTCTTCCAGCCCGTTGGCCTCCATGATATCCCGGATGCTCACACTATATTCGCGGGAGATGCCTTTGAGGGTATCGCCTTTTGCCACCTTATGCGTACGCTTTTTCTCGGACGCCTTCTCCTTTTTGCTTTCCTTTGGAGCTTTTCCCGGAATGGTGAGCACCTGCCCGATGGTTATGTCTTCGTCCTCTTTAAGCGCGTTCGCCGCTCTGAGTTCGCTTACGGACAGTGAGTTGTTTTTTGCTATCCTGTAGAGGGTGTCGCCCTTCTTCACCGTATAGGTCGCAGCGGAGTCGGTGCCGGTACGGTCTTCTTCATCCGGTTCGCTGTCCGGAACCGGCTTGCTTTGCTTGCGATTCTTGATGCTCTCGACGTACTCCGCCACCTTCTCGGCAGTACCTTTGGGCACCTTGAGGTCATGTCCGTTTCCGGAAGGAGGCGTGACCTGCTTGACGAGGTCTGCATTGAGCAGGGCGATCTGCTTGTTCGGGACCCCGAGGAGATCGGCGATGTCGTTCAAGTAGGTCTTGTTCGGCACCCGGACGGTTTCGTAGGCAAGGGAGCTGTTCTTCTCGTTGTTCGATTCGTTGAGCCCGTAGTATGCCCTGTTCTTTGCAAGCACGATCGTGGCTATGAGCTTCGGAATGTAGTCAAGGGTTTCGCGCTTGATGGGCATATGGTAGGAGATGTCCCAGAAGGTGTCTATCTCGGGATAGGCCTTCATGACCCTGTAGATGTTCCCCTCGCCGGCGTTATAGGCGGCGCCTGCCAGGAGCCAGTCGTTGAAGATGGCGTAGAGGTTCTTGAGGTATCGCGCGGCGGCGTTGGTGGACTTCACGAGGTCCCTGCGCTCGTCCACCCAGTTGTTTACCGTGAGCTTGTAGTTCTTTGCAGTATCTGCCGTGAACTGCCAGTAGCCCGTAGCCCCGCTCCGAGATACGGCATTGGGCCTTCCGCCGCTTTCCACCATGCAGAGGTATGTCAGGTCCTTGGGGATGCCGTTTTTCTCAAAGATCTTTTCAATGACAGGCCGGATAGTGTCGAAACTGGCAAGGGTCTGCCGGAAGTACTTCCTGTCCGGGCCGGTATAGCGCTTGATCCACCACTGGATCCGGCTGTTCATCTCGAAGTCGATGTCATGCTTCCGGTTCTTGTCGAGCGGTGACCCCTGAGCATCCGCAGACTCTTCCTCTGGGGTTTCTATTTCAACTGCCTCGGTTCTTATTATCTTTGGGTTTTCGTAACTTAGATATATGGCTGGTTCGACAGGGTTAAAGGTTGCCGTGTTGCTCGTGTCTGATGAATAACATAAGGGAGGAGGGATTTCCTTTTGGGTATGTGTGCAGCCGATGACGAGGCCTAGTATGATAAGCGAAAAATATAGCCTTAATTTCATGCCCTTATAATAACCCCAGCCCGGATAAACATCAATATTACTCGGAAAGATTGAACCCTTCAACCATTTTTTTCATCTAAAATATCGAGTTAATTAGACCGATACTTGACGAGGATGGATTGAGAGAGATAAAGGAGATGAACTATGAATCTTCCAGTTGTTCAACACCATAACGTGTCGGAGCTGATCAGCCGTTTCGAGACATTCCCTGTCTTGAGCAAGGAGGAAGAGTACGACCTCGCGGTCAGGCTGAAGGATTATAATGATATCGATGCCGCCCACCGGCTCGTCACCTCGAACTTGCGCAACGTGGTCCGCATAGCCATGGATTATATAGGCTACGGACTGCCGTTGGAGGATATTGTTCAGGAAGGCACCATCGGCTTGATGGTCGCGGTGAAAAAGTTTGATCCCCGCAAGGGAAACCGGCTCATGACTTACGCCATCTGGTGGATCAAGGCCATGATTCATGACTACATCCTGAGATTCTTCTCCCAGGTCAAGCTCGGTACGACCAAGCTCCAGAAGAGGCTGTTCTACGGCCTCAACAAGCTCTCCGCCGAAGAAGAAGTGGTGGACGGAAACCTCAATGAACGATCGAAGGCCATCTCTGCACGCCTCGATGCCGACCCTCAGCAGGTGGAGGAAATCATTACGAGGCTGACATACCGCGACCAGTCCCTCGATACCCCTCTGGCAGAAGACAGCGATGCGAGCTTTATGGACCTCCTGGCCGATGGAGGCTCCAACCCCGAAGACCGGGTCATGGAAAACGAGAGGGAAAAGTACGTAAAGGGCCAGATAGAACAGGCATTGTCGAACCTGTCGGACAGAGAGCAGGAGATCGCCAGGCAGAGGCTCATGGCGGAGCATCCCCAGACCCTGGAAGACCTCGGCAGGCAGTACAACATCTCCAAAGAGCGCATCCGGCAGATTGAGAACAACGTGAAAACCAAGCTCAGGAAGGCCCTCGAGGGCGAGATGGACGCAGTAATCTGATTCAATGCGGGGATAGATGATGACCCGTCAGAGGAGACACCTGTTACGAGACATCTTCGACCTGCAGGACAGGATGAACAGGGTATTTGAAGAGAGCTTGCGTGATACGGGGCTTTCGAGGATGCCCGGCCACTGCAACCCGCCGATCGACGTGTTCGAGGACGATGACGCGCTGTACATACGGGCCGAGCTTCCCGGGGTGAGACGTGAGGATATCGTTCTCGATTTCTCCGAAGGCGTGGTCACGATCAGCGGGAAAAAACCCTACACTCACGATAATCAGAACGAGAGCTATCACATGATCGAACGGCAGTACGGGTCTTTCAGGAGATCGTTGAGCGTCTCTCACCTGGTGGACAGCAAGGCCGTCCGTGCCAGGATGGAGGCCGGGGTGCTCGAGATCGTTCTCCCCAAGCTCCATGACGGCAGGGTCCGCAGGGTTCCCATCATCGAGAAGTGATCCTATAGACATCCAGGCTGAGGCGTCCGCTCCCCTGACCCTTCGAGAAGTGTTCCTGCCTCTCGAATCCCGGATGGACGATCGGCTCGGGAGTTCCTGCCTCGAAATAATATAAGCATCCGGGCGTGGATACGACCCTCATGACCGCCTCCGCCAGCGTCTCCTTTGGAGAGAATGCCCGTGACATCACTGCAGGGAACGGCTGCACGGATTCTTTGAGCGGGTCCGCCTCGATCACCCTGATGCCCTGAAGCTTGAGCGCATCGATGACGTGCCTCAGAAAGTCGCATTTCTTCCGGCTTCGCTCTATCAGAGCCACTTCGAAGGAGGGATTCATGACCTTGTAGGGGATCGAGAGGAGCCCCGATCCTGCCCCCAGGTCTGCTATCTGCGGCTCCGGGATGTGCTCGAGGAGGCTCATGGTTTGTCTCACTCCGGCCTCGAGATCCTTTTCCAGGGCGCTGCTCACAAGGTGGAGCCTCCTGTTGTACCTCTTCACCTCGAGGACCCATGCGCCGATCTTGTCGTCCATCATTTCCCCACGCAGAACTTCGAGAAGATATCGTCGAGCATATCCTGCGATATCCCTTCTCCGCTCATCTCCCGGATGCATTGAAGCGCGCCCGTGAGATCGATGGCCAGGGCGTCCGGCGTCATATTGTCGCCGGCTGCCTGCCGGCAGTTGAGGAGGTGCTCCCGCGCCTTTTCGAGAAGGTGGACATGCCTCTCAAGGAACACGTGGGGAGAGCCCCCGGAATAGAGGCTTGCCATCCTGTCCATGAGGTCCCCTATCCCTTCTTTGTACTTGGCCGAAACCCATACGGCATCACCATCCGTGCCCCTGGGGACGTCTCCGGTAATGAGGTCGGCCTTGTTCATGACCACGATCGTCCGTTCCCCCAGGCTCAGCCACTGCTCTTCTTCAGGGGTCAGTCCTTTCACGGCATCCACGACATAAATCACGAGATGTGAGCTTTTGAGGGCCTCGACGGTCTTCTCGACGCCGAGCCTCTCGGGGCCTGACGAGGTCTCGCGGACGCCAGCCGTATCATGGAAAATGAAGTCCATTCCCGAGATGGTTATCTGCTCCCGAAGAATGTCCCTGGTCGTACCGCTTTCCTGATGGACGATCGCCCGGTCGCACCCGAGGATGGCGTTGAAGAGCGACGATTTCCCGGCATTGGGAAGCCCTGCTATGGTGGTGATAATTCCGGAATAAAGATGCGACGCCATCTGTGCGCCCTCAAGGAGGGCATCGAACCGGCAGATCAGGGGCTCAAGGGCATCGGCGACAGACACGTTTTCAACCTCGACCTCTTCGATGATGAACGATGCCTCGATCTCGGAGAGGATTCCGACGAGCTCCTGCTCGATCTCCCTGACCTGGCGGGACAGGTCACCGGCAAGCACCCTGCTCGCCATCTCGATGCCCGCGGTGCTTTTTGCGCCCACGAGCGCGCCTACGGCCTCTGCCTGGGCAAGATCCATCTTGCCGTTGATGTAGGCCCTTTTCGTGAACTCGCCCCGCTCAGCGATGCGTGCGAGGCCGGTGTGATGGATGGCTGCGAGGACCTCGTTCACGAGCAGGGGATTTCCGTGGCAGCTTATCTCTGCCACGTCTTCGCCGGTGTACGACCGGGGTGCAGGGTGGAACACCACCATGGCCCTCTCGATGATCCGGCCTTCTCTGTCCCGGATCGGGGAAGGCTTCTGGACATGGGCAGGCCAGGTTTTCTGCGGGGTGATCAGCCCGAGAATATCGAGCGTCTCACCGCCGCTGATCCTTATGACGCTGATGCCTCCATGCCCTCTGGGCGTGGATTCGGCATAGATGGTGTCCGTTACGATTTCGATGCCTTCCTCGGGAGGATGACGACCTTCTTGTAAACACCCTCTCCAATGCTCTTGGTATTGACCCGGGAATCGTTTTTCAGGGTGAGGTGGATGATGCGTCTGTCATAGGGATTCATCTTCTCGAGAGAAACGGATTGACCTGTCCGTTTGACCTTTTGCCCGATCTTGATCGCCATGGACCGCAGGTGGCTTACATGCCTCTCCCTGTATCCTTCGGTGTCGATGGTGACATAGAGGGGCTCCTCCCGGTTCTTGTTCAGGATGCGGTTGGTGATGAACTGCAGAGAATCGATGGTCTGCCCGCGCTTGCCGATGAGCAGCCCTGATCCGTCACCTGCCACCTCAATGAAATCATCGTCCCGGATTCTAACCTCCGAGGGCATGTTCATGAGGGCGAGGATTTCGGAGACGATCTTCCGTGCCTCTTCGAGGGACTCCCGGGGGATGCGCTGCTGCCTCGGGGGAGCCTCCTGGGCCTCTGCGGGAGGCTGCGGCGCGGGGGCCTTTTCTTCCTGAATCTTCTCATTCTGCTGAAGGGGTTCCCTGCTCTTGACGGCCGGACGTGCAAGTATTTTTGCAGCCTTTGAGCCTACGAGGCCGAACAGGCCTTTGGACCCTTCCGAGACAACCTTAATATCGAGACTTTCGAAATCCGATCGGAATGCTCTCATTGCCGCGACGATCGCTTCGTCGACGGTCTTTGCTTCAAATTCCCTGTAATCCTCTTCCATGTCTTTGCGTCTCCTATGTGTGTTTCCTATTGATATACGCTTGCTGAATGATCGAGAGAATGTTGCTCACGAGCCAGTAGATAACGAGGCCGGAGGGGAAATTCAAAAAGAGGAAGGTAAAGAAAACCGGCATGATGAGCATGATCTTCTGCTGGGTGGCGTCCCCGGGTGCGGGTGACATCTTCTGCAGGACGAACTGGCTGGCACCCATGAGGACCGGCGTGATGTAGTACGGGTCCGGTGCGGAGAGGTCGGGCAGCCAGGTGCCGACGATGTGGAACGGCGTATGGCGGAGCTCGATGGCGGCATAGAATACCTTGTAGAGCGCAAACAGGATCGGTATCTGGAGAAGCATGGGCAGGCATCCGCCCATGGGGTTGATCTTGTGCTCGGAGTAGAGCTTCATCATCTCCTGGTTGAGCTTCTGCTTATCATCCTTGTACTTTGACTGAATCTCCTTCATGAGGGGCTGGATCTTCTGGAGCTCCTTCATGGACTTGAAGCTCTTGAGCGTCAGGGGATAGAGGATGATCTTGATGATGATGGTCAGGACGATGATGGTCAGGCCGTAGCTTTTTATGTATTTGTACAGCCAGTCCATCGCCGCGAGGAGCGGCTTGGCGATGATGTCGAAGAACCCGAAATTGAGGGCCTTGTTCAGGTTGTAATCCGCAGCCTTCAGGATTTTCAGCTCCTTCGGGCCCATGAACAGGAGATAATCCTTTTCCATGCTCCTTCCGGGCTCGACGCGCATCGTACCGACGTTGTACACCAGCCTGACGATCTTCCCGTCGACGCGCCTGATGGTGAGTGTGGTCTGCGGAGCGGCTTTGGGAATCACTGTCCTGATGAAGTATTTATCCTCAGTGCCGAACCACTGGATTTTTCCCGGAAAATCCCGATAGACGCCGACCTTGTCCACCTTGGATATCTTGAACTCTTCCAGATGCTTGTCCTCGAGGAGCACGGGCCCCTCGAAGGCGTAGCCTTTTGTCTTTTCTCCCAGAGGATATATGCCATCCATGTAGAGGTGCATGCCGGCCGACAGAGGGCTGGCCGTCCTGTTCTCCACCACGACCTTGTATCCCAGGATATACGTCTGCGGGTCGATGCTGTAGATCTTTCTGAGGACGATGCCCTCACCGAGCTGCGCGGAAAAGACGACCTGCCGGGGAATGTTGTCCGGGCCCGTCTGCTCGGTCCCTGACATCTCATAGATGAAGGATGCATCACCAAACGTGTTGCTGAGGTCCACGAGCGGCATTGGGGTGTGGATGACATCGACCATCTTCGAGTTCGGGTCCATGGTTTCCTTGTAGCGCTTCAGCTGGAGGGAGGTCAGTGCCCCGCCGGCAGAGCTCCAGGTCGCCCGGTAGAGGGGAGTGTCCACGGTGAAGGTTTTTATCTGGCTGGGCGTCTGCGGCACAGCCGTCTGCTTGGGGATCTGGACCGGGGGCAGCTGCTTGGGCTGCTGGACAGGCATCTGCCGCTCTACAGCAGGCTTGGGCGGCTGTTGTTTGGTGTTCGGAGATACGAAGAAGTAATCCCATATCACAAGGATGACGAGTGATATGACAACGGCGATCAGGGTTCTTTTTTCCATAGAATCAGATCTCCTTGGATGAACTAGACAGGGTCATAGCCGCCTGGATGAAAAGGATGGCACTTCATCACCCGCAGAGACGCCTTCAGGGTGCCTTTCACGGCTCCATACGTCTGAATCGCTTCTATGGCATAATCCGAGCAGGTCGGCCAGAATCTGCAGGAGTTGGGGAGAAAGGGAGAGATGGCCTTCTGGTAGCACCGGATCATGATCACGAGCAGCCTTGCTACCACGCCCGTGAACCCAAAGCGTCGCGTATTTCCTGATACAGTATCTGGTAGCACGTATTTTGATCCTGTTTTCTCGCTATGAGGACGATGTCGTACCCAGGTGGGAAGATCTCTTTATGCCTACGATATATTTCCCGCAAGAGCCTCTTGATTCTGTTTCTTTTAACAGCGGTCCCAATCCTTTTACTCACGGTAACGCCAATACGACTGCATTGCATTGAATTGGGAGCAGCGAGGATGATCACATGCCCGGTAACGAACCGGCGAACCTTTGTGGCCTCTACCCGCAAGAAATCGCTTCTTTTCCTCAGCCGCTCCTGCTTCGGGAATTTCTCGTCTGACATTATACAGCCAAACGCTTACGTCCCTTGGCCCTCCTCGCATTGATAACAGCTCTGCCGCCTTTCGTGCGCATGCGGACGAGAAAACCGTGTGTACGCTTGCGCCTGGTATTATGGGGTTGAAATGTCCGCTTCATCAAATACCTCGATCTTCTAATTTAGGGGCATAGTAATGACATACCATATTCATGCTTGTCAAGCGGCAAAAGGCAAATCGCATCGGCAAGATAAGATATATATGGCTCTTTTGTCCCACCTATATTAAACTCCCTCTCTTGTCATCTGAAATGGTTTTCTGTATAAGCCTGTTGCCATGAAAGGGATTTTCTGCACGCGGGAGGTGAGCGAGGGGATCGACGGGAAGGCGCACTCCGTGCTCTCGATGCTTAACTCTGCCCTGAGCGGATGCAGCGTCTACTGCCTGGACCAGGTCCATTCGGACCGGATCGTGCTTGCCCAGGACTTATCCTTGGGCGATATCCCGGAGGCGGACGCCATCATCTCCCGCAATCCGGACGACGTGCTCTGCGTGAGGACCGCCGACTGCGTTCCCGTCCTTGCCTGGTCGGAAGAGGCCCGTCTCATCGCCGCCATACATGCAGGATGGAGGGGACTTGCCTTGCAGATTGTGGAAAAGACCATCCGTGCCATGAAGGCCATGGGCGGAAGAGATATCCATGCGAGCATCGGGCCTGCCATCGGCAGGTGCTGCTACGAGGTCAAGACCGATGTGATCGATGCCCTCGGGGTGGAGCCCGAGACCGACGGGGAGGGATCGCTGTTCGTGGACCTTCCCAAGGTGGCGGCATCCCAGCTCGAGAAAGCAGGACTCAAGCCCCATGCAATCGACATGAAGGCGCTGTGCACCTCGTGCAATAAGGATCGCTTCTTCTCCTTTCGAAGACAGGGAGACAAGGCGGGCAGAAATATCTCAGCCATTGGAGGAAAATCGTGGTCGTTGCCGGGCTTACAGGTGGGATAGCAACGGGGAAATCGACGGTTGCTACGCTTCTGGAATCTTTCGGGGCCGTGGTCCTCGATGCGGACAAGATCGCCCGGGAGGTGGTGGAGAAGGGCACGCCGGCGTGGCAGAAGATACGGGAGCATTTCGGCAGTGAGGTCTTCAATGAGGACGGGACGATCAACCGGGAGTATCTGGGCTCGATCATCTTCAGCGACCGGAAAAAGAAAGAGCTCCTCAACAGCCTCGTGCATCCGGCCGTGTTCGAGGTGATGGCGGAGCGCCTGCGTATGCTCCAGGCGAGGGGAGACGGCACCGTAGTGATCTGCGACGTGCCCTTGCTCATAGAGACAGGGATGGAGCGTGATTTCAGCGAGGTGATCCTGGCCTATGTGCCGGAAGAGCTTCAGATAGAGCGGCTCATGTCCCGGGACAGGATATCGAGGGAGGAAGCCCTGAAAAAGATCCGCTCTCAGATGCCCATCGAAGAGAAGCGGAAATACGCGACCATCATCATCGATAACAGCGGATCGATCGAAGAAACTTCAAAGAGGACCCTCGAGGTATACAAATACCTGAAGGGAAAGGCTTAAAGGCTGTCCAAGGTCGGAGCCCGGCTGAACGTTTCCTGCACTTCACCGGGGATAAAGCTTTCTGGAGAGAAGATCATCCAGTTCGTCCTGTACGCCGCGGGGTTCCTTCTGCGCCTCGATGCGTGCAAGGACCCTGTCCACAGGGACGCGGGTCAGGGCAGGGGCGGAGCCCGGTCCGTCTTGTTTCCGCTTACTGTCCTTCATCGTATCGGGGTCGTTCTTCTCATTCATTCCGTTGCGGATGAGGGACTCGAGCTGGCTGGCCTCCAGGAAGTCCGGATTGATGCCGGCGCACTTTTGCACCCATTGCAGGGCAAATTCCCAGTCTCTCGCGTCGTAGTAGAGGCGGGCGATATTGAAATAGAGGTGTTCGTCACCGGGTGAAATCTCGAGGGCCTTCAGGTAGTTGGAAAGCGCTTCCTCGGCCATTCCCGCTTTTCGAAGCTCGATACCGAACTCGTTGAAGATGTGCTTGTTTTCCTCTTCGAATATCGCCTTGACCTGAGAGAGCTTCCGGAACACGCTCTTTGCCTTTTCGGTCTGCCCCATCTCCATGTAGAGTGTGCCGATGCCGAAATTGGCCCTGATGCTCGCGGGGTCTATCTTGAGCGCCGAGGTGTATTCCCACTCGGCAGAGTTGAGCTCTTTGCGGGAGCGATGTCTTTCAGCCAGGGCAATGTGCTTGTCATGCTCGCGCTCTTCTTTGGTTTTTACCCTATAATTGGGTTCTAAGGTGTACTTGTTCAGGAATTCCTCATACGGTACCTTCGTGACGATACCGATGGGCTGGCCTTCGTTCCCCAGGAAGCTCACCTCGACGGTCCCGTCGTCGAGCTGCTCGGCAAGGCAGTAATTCTTCACCATCTGCGTCCTCTGGGTATTGCCTGTGCCCAGGGTTATCATGGTTTCTTCGCAGAATACGCCGTTGAGCTTTTTGGAATAGTTACCCATGAATTTTCTATCGGAAGGCGATTTTCAAAAATTTAAGCATATTTTGATAAACAAGGAATGTTGACGAAAAGCAGGCAAGTATGGCAAGCCAGATATATCGGGCTTATACGAGGAGGACTTTCATGGGTGCAATCGGATTCATCGGAGCCGGGAACATGGCTGAGGCCATTATCGGCGGTATTCTCAAGAAAGGGCTGTACGCCCCTCAGGATATCTTGATCTACGATGTCCGCCCTGAGCGCATGAAGGAATTGTCGTCATCACGCGGCGTCGGCATCGCCGGCACACCGCAGGATCTGGTCAGGGACAGCCGGGTCGTCATCCTCGCCGTCAAGCCCGATAAGGTCACGCCGGTTCTCGAAGGGGTCAAAGACGTTCTCGGGGGCAAGCTCGTCATCAGCATAGCGGCAGGCGTTCCCATCCAGTCGATCCAAGCCGTCATCGGCTCTGACTCAAAAGTCATCAGGGTCATGCCCAATACCCCGGCCCTGGTGCTCGAAGGCATGAGCGCCCTGTGTGCATCGAAGTCCTGCAGCGAAGACGACATTCAAACTGCCTGTGCGATCTTCTCGGCAATCGGGAGGTGCGCCATGGTGGAAGAGAAGATAATGAACGCAGTGACCGCTTTATCCGGGTCAGGACCGGCATACTGTTTCCTGTTCATCGAGGCCCTTGCGGACGGGGGCGTGCGGGCCGGCCTGCCCAGGGATCTCGCCATGGAGCTGGCAGCTGCAACGGTCAGGGGCGCTGCGACCATGGTGCTCGAGACGGCAAAGCATCCGGGCGTTCTCAAGGACATGGTCACCTCGCCCGGGGGAACCACTATCGAAGGAGTGAGCATACTCGAATCGAAAGGGTTCCGGTCGGCGGTCATGGATGCCGTCTTCGCGGCATATGTAAAGGCAGGGAAGCTGGCATCGTAATTGTTCGGAGGTAGGGGAGGCAGGGGTGCCCCTCCCTTCACTGGGATCGCCTTTTGAATGCATCCTATGGTATGTCCTTAAGGTTGGACCCGTAAACTCGTCTCATTCGTTCGGAGGAGGGGGAGGCAGGGGCGGCCCTTCCTTCACCGGGGACCGCCTTTTGATGCAGCCGAGACCTGCGTCTTAAGGCCGGACCCGTAAACTCGCTTAAGCTCCGCTGCGCTCAAACAGTACGGGTCCAAGAGGCCTCCGCCTTAAGGTCGGGCTGCATTGGCAAAAGGCGATCAACGGTTCATCCAGGGACACCCCTGCCTCCCCGGCACGCTCATTGGCAAGTGCAAGACAGGCATCCTCCTAAACGGTGATGGGGAAAAGGACCTGTTGGTCACGTACATAATCGGAAGCGCTTGCTTTGAAGACGGGACGTCGCCGCCGGGCACATGCGGCAACCATCATGAAGAATTCCTGGCAGTCTTTCTGGAAAAGAAAGGCACGTATAATAAGCCGGTCGTGAAGCAGGTCGGCGGCAGGAATGTAAGGGTTATCGAGGGCATATCGGCGAGAGATTCCACCATCATCCTTGACACTCTCGAATACGATAATGAGGATCCATCGTGCTGTCCCGGCAAGCCGGGGAAATTGAGGCTCGTGCTCAAGGATGATGCATTGATCGAAAGAAAATAAGCATGACACGTTTGCGGCCTCCATAGGACGCACTGCCGTGCCGACGTTTCCCTGTACGAATCATTACAAAAAGTAAACTTCTGGTATATACTATCAGCATGGATGATAGGTATAGTTAAGATGGGCTTCTGAATTATCTTATTTCCCCATCGTTACATCATATGAGTAAACTATAAGTATAATAATTAATTGACAGCCCGGCTTGCCTTTGGTATCAATTTACCTGCTCCACCAAAGGGGATTCTTATCAAACCAAGGATAGGAGGGAGAACCTATGTCTCACGATGATCCGTACGAGGAGCTGACAGCCATCGGCAAGCATATCACGGCGGACGGCAGGCTTCTGGAGAAGAGGGCTGCAGCCCTGGCCAAATACACGGAAGAACTGGTTGCGAACCTCGAAAATGAGGTCATCTACGACGGGTGGGAGGCGAAGTACGACACCTTTACGAACCCGGACACGGGTCAGGTCGCGCATCACTCGAAGCGTGATGCCTTCGAGAACGCAGCGATTGTGAGTGCGGGGCTCCTCCCCCTCGATGAGAGGATGAAGAAGAAGCTCATCGCATACGAAAAGCTTCTGCCCGTCTTCCGCGAGGAGTTCGAGCGGGTGCCGAATGCAGATACGGTAACCATTGTCGATGTGGAATCCGGTGTTGCCAATGTCCCGTACCTTTTCTACATGGACTGGGCGCCTCCCGGGTTCGACGTCAACCGGGCGTACGAGGTCGGCTTCTATCGCTTCGACTGGTTCGGCATGATCGGCGAGAAGAACAACCCCGAGCGGAAGCCTTTATGGTCCCCCATAACGATCAGCCTCTTCGGCAACCTCAGCCCCGCGATCCTCGCCCCTGTATATAAAAGGGACAACAAGATCCACGCCTTCTTCGAGTTCCATTGGGATCTGGTAGGACTGATGAGAGACACCATTGACCGCAGCGAGAGTCGTCTTCTGGTGATCTCGGATGATGAATCCATTCTGATTGGAATCAATACCCCGGCAAGAGAGGCGACGGGAATCCAGGGCTTTGTCCGGGGCCAGACACGCCAGGTGGAAGAACTCATGCTCGGGCAGCGTCCTCTGGCGGAAGTGCAGGAACTGGCGAAGAGGGTCAAGGCGCGCGAAACCGGGTTCGTGCTCCGGCTCAACGGCAGAAACTACCAGGTCTGCACGCACTATGTCCCTGAAATCCTCAACGGCATGACCCTGGTGAAGCTCATCCAGCCGTAGCGGAATATTCAAAGATCAGGAAGGGCGGGTCAGGAGGCACTGCCCGCCCTCCAGGCAACACCAGGGCTGCATTCGCAAAAAGGCTGTAATGACCACTCCGGACTCCCGGCCATCCAACGCCTTCCCCTCGCTTTGTCTTACGGAAGACCTCACACCTTGGCATTCATGATGATCTCGACTGCGGCTTTCGGGGAGTCCACGATGGTGAAGATTGCCTGGTCTTCCGGCAGGATATTGTTCTCCTTAAGCATGGTGTTCTGAATCCAGTCGAGGAGGCCTCTCCAGTAGTCCGAACCGATGAGGACGACCGGGAACGGCTTTATCTTGTCTGTCTGGATGAGGGTGAGCGCCTCGAAGAGCTCGTCCATAGTCCCGAATCCTCCGGGGAAGATCACGTAGCTCATGGCGTATTTCACGAACATGACCTTCCTGACGAAGAAGTAGCGGAAGTTGAGGTGGATGTTCGTATAGGGGTTCAGGCGCTGCTCGAAGGGAAGCACGATATTGAGCCCGACAGACTGTCCGCCGGCTTCTGTTGCCCCCTTGTTGGCCGCCTCCATGATGCCCGGACCTCCGCCCGATATCACGCAGAAGCCCGCCTTCGCGAGCAGTCCTCCCAGCTCTTCGGCCATCGCATAGTACTTGTCGCCGGGCTTGGACCGGGCAGACCCGAAGATGGTGACGGCAGGGTCGAGGCTGGAAAGGGTCTCGATCCCGTCCACGAACTCTGCCATGATCCTGAAGATGCGCCACGATTCCTGGGGGTTGATCTGATCGATGAGATATCTGTCGCTTCTTTTCATACGTGCTCCTCAACGCTTCATGTCATCTTCCCTTTCCCGACCCCTTGTGGTAAGGGGAAAAGGGATCATTATGATCGACCTCCACATTCATACAATACATTCCAGCGACGGGCAATATGCACCCGAAGAAATCCTGGCTCCCGCACAAAGGCTCGGGATGAGCGCGCTGGCCTTCTGCGACCACATGGACGTAACCGCCGCACGGGAGGGTTGCGATATTTTCCCCGGAAGCGGGATCGAGTTCTTTACCGGCGTGGAGCTGTCGACTTCGTGGGAAGGCAGCGAGTACCACCTTCTCTGCTATGGATTCGACCCTGACGGCGCCGTCATCAATGACTTCGTCTTCACCCACTGTGATCGGATATGGGCAAGGATGGACGCCATTCTCGGGCATTTCCGCGGGCTGGGATTCCGGCTGCAGGCAGAGGACATCAGGGGATGGGGAAAGTCCGTCCCCACCGGGGTTACCATGCTCAATGCGCTCGCGGCGAGCAACCCGGATGATGCGAGGATCAGGCGGTATACCCATGGCGACCGCTCGAACTCTCCCTATCTGAACTTCTATCAGGATTTCTCCCTTACCGGCTTCGGCAGGGAGGTCTCTTCAAGGCTCCCGGACCTCATGGAGACCATTGAAATCTTCAGGGACTTGGGTGTCCCCGTTCTGGCGCACCCGGGGAATATCCAGGCGGACATCCTCCGGAAGCTGAAGGGTCACGGCCTCAAAGGTATAGAAGTGTACAGCTCGCACCACGGCAGGGAGGAAATAAGGCACCTCAAGGGGCTTGCCGAATCACTCGGACTGCTCATCAGTGCAGGGTCCGATTTTCACGGGGAGGCCATAAAGCCGGATATCGCCTTGGGCAGCGTCGAAGGCAGTCCGGATAGGTCCTTGATAGAAGCTGTCCGGTCCTCGACCGCTGCATGGAATTCATGATCAGATCAAGGAGGGGGATTCGGGCTATCTCTTGTGCTTGATTTTATAACCCAGGCTGGTGCTCTTCATGCCGGCAAGGGTCGAAATATCCGTCTGCCGGAGATCCATTTTCCAGCTTGCATGTTTTAGGACTCCCGCATCCAGGTCGAGAACCGGACCGAACGCCTTGGCTTCGAACAGCGGCGTCCGGGACACTCTCTCACCGCTCTTTGCATCGAGGACCAGGAGCGTTGAGCTGCCCGAATCGATCCCTTCGCAGTCTCCGGGCGCCCAGGAGGTTATGAAAAGTTTGTTGTCCATAACGAGGGCATTCGTACAGATTCCCCCGTCGAGATCGGTCTTCCAGAGGGTTTTCAGTGGCGTGAGGCAGACTGCGCTGGTATCTGTCAGTGCGGCTATACATAGCTCTTTTCGGAGCGAGAAGGACCGTATGCTCCGGAGAGTTCCCGGCAGGCCCGGGGTGAGAATGGTCTTCAAGAGCAGGTCCTGCCCCAGGACGTAGATCAGCCCGGACTGAGATCCGGCAAGGACGCTTCCCGAGCATGGGTCGTATTCGAGGACGCAGATCTTGCTGTCTGCATTGAACTGGGTTCGGAACATGCCTCCATCGAGGGTGTAAGCGACGATGTTGGAGCCCCTTGCGATGTACACGCTCTCCTGCGATGCGGTAAAGGTCTCGCCCTGACTCATCCACCCTATCTCCGGTCTGCTGCTCAAGACAGTGATATTTCCCTGGATATTCGGGCCGGTGATGATCATGCCGTTGCGTACCTTGATCCTGCCTCCGACTCCTCCTGCAATCCAGGAGCATGCACCTGTGGCCATGTCGAAGGAGAGAAGGTCGTCTCTCGATGTTGCACAGAGGAGCTTCGATCCCTCCATGTAGAGGGACGTTGCCGTTCCTTTGGGATTGAATTTCGGCACAGGTCCGAGGTGGGGAGTGCCGTTGTGCATGAGGCCATTGTATGCGGTAGCATCGAACCCGGCCCACTCGGGCATGAAGGCCAGATCGATGTTCGTGAGAAACCGCTGGACCTTCCCTTGTATCGAGGGCATCTGGGCTATGAATGGTGCGGGGAGGCCGAAGTAACTCTTCGCCGGCATGTACGCTCCGCCTCCATTGCCGTAGACCCTCTTCAGGAAAGGGGTCGAGGGGCCTGCTACATGGACGTGGACCCCCTTCGAAGCGGCATATGCCGCCACATCATCGAGACAGTGCGATCCCTCCGTCTCAATGGCGGCATCGAGGGGATTGCCGTCTCCGTCGAAATCCCGGATCGATGACGGTATATTCCCATCGTGGACGGCTATGCCGCTCGTTGCAATGATGATATGCTTCGATGTACTGCAGGTATTCGGAAACTCGCCGATGATCCGTAAAAGTGCCTCGGCCAGGCGGGATTCATGGCTCCTCGGCTGTATACCGTTCACAGCCGACAAGAGCGCCTTTCTGTCGTTCGTGAAAGGCTGGACGATCCCTCCGGAGACAGTGGCGACGGCGATCGAACACATGTCCATGTCTTCGATGAAATTCGTGAGGTACGCCATTATCGATGTCCAGCACTGCATAGCGCCCCCGAAATGGTACATGTCGTGAGCCTGGTACCAGACGTTTCCGTAGCCGCCTCTGAAGTAGGTGCCTTCCGGCGCAGTGAGCGTTCTGGTGACATCGTCCCTTTCCCCTGCAGGCACGATCTCGCCGCCTGTCCGCTCGAGGTAAAGCGTCCCTTCATCGTAGGAGTACCCTCCGGATGTGAGCATGCTCTTGGAGTCGTCCACAAGGATTATCACCGAGGGGGCCCAGCATGAGAGCCTCTGGTTTGCGGCGTCGATTACGGGCTGTTCGTTCATCCTGATCCGCCAGGAATACATGCTCTCGTTTCCCCATTGCCTTTCGGTTACCTCGGTTGAAAAGCACAGGTGATCCCATCCTTCAGGGGCATTGAGGAGAAAGCCCCTGGATGACGGCTTCATGCCTGCAAGAGCGGCCGTATGCTGCTGGGAAAGCAGCTCTTTGAATGTATTCCCGGACTTTGCATTGTGTGAGATGAAGTTGCAGGTAATCAGGGCAATCCCCTGGATTATGACACAGAAAATGACGGCGTACATAAGCGCCCAGCCCTGATCATTTAAGTTCGTACGCATAGGATATGTGCTTCTTTTCACTATTGTGGCCGGCCGTGAGAGAGATGGTGACGATGTCTCCGGACCTGCTCACATCGAATGCCCGTATAGCCTCGGCCAACAGCTGGGAATTTCTGTACAGGCCGTCCTCTTTGAGCTCATAATGGATGGATGGTACCGACCGGTCGCCGACCTTGATCTTGGGCAGAGAGGTAAGGGCGATCTCGGGACTGCCCCGCGAGTATCCGTGGGATATGACATAGGGTCCGCTGTCGGTAATGATCCCGAGATCGGCCCAGTAGTCGGGGACATTGTTCTGGTCGATGTCGACACTGTCGAGGATGATCCTGTTGCCCTCTAAAGAGCGTACGACGGAAAAGTATGGCGGTGACAGCTTGCCGTGAAGGGCAATGCCCGAGTAGGACGAGGTGACGGGCGCCCCTGATATGAAAAGCGAGTTCTTCATGGCAGCGACTTTCAGGTCCTGAGGCATCAGGCAGGCACATTGTCTCAGATCCGCATCGATCTGCACGAGGGCGCATCTCAGAGACTGCATGCAGTACCAGCTGTCCCTCGAATCGATGTAGCCCTTTGAAAAGAGGGAATACATGGTGTACAGCGTCAGGATGAGGATCGTGCTTATCGTGAGCGATATCATGAGCTCCACAAGACTTATACCCCTATCCATACGAATACCCTTGCTTGAGTCAATTGTACGAAACAGGAGGATCGAGCTTAGATGGAATACTGGCAGCATTCCCTATGGGGTAAATAATAATGAGGAAATTGGCAGGCTCAAGCCGCTTTCATCCGGTACGTTCCAAAAGAGGGGCTAGGCGGCATATTTTTCATTATCCAATAATGGCTTGAAATTACGCATCCGTGCTGTATTACCTGTTTTCAGTACGGATGATTTCATGGGATAAAAATGGCAATGGACATCCAGATTATTCCTTGATAATAACCCGGTCAAATACCAGCAAAGGCAGAGGCGGAGTATGGGGAACAAAGGGAATGTCGCTCTGATAGTTATCCTGATTGCTGTGATCGGTATCATACTCTTTCTCAGCGTGCCTCTCGGGGGAAGGCTCGGCATCTTCAGAGAAGCGGCCATTTCCTTCATATTCCGCACGCCGCCCCAGTTCATCTCCATGGAAGTCAGCATAAACGGAATTCCCCGGACCGTTCATTCCGGAGAGAGCCTCAAGGTCACGGGAAACGAGACCATCGTCATCTCAAAGCTGAGTGCGAACACCTTTTTCGATAAATACCTTACGGCAGACGTCGTGGGATTCGGGAAGACGAACGATCTCCATGAGCCAATAGACACCTCCCAGATCCGCAGGCAGCTCATAGATGCAGGCATCCGGTCGATCCCCATCGAGATATTCTACATCGAGCACACGATCGCCAAGGTGCCACTGGAGATTGATCTTGATAAGCAGGATTTCATGGAGCGCATCCGGGAGGCCAAGGACATCGACGGCAAAATAGCCCTCTTAAAGAGCGCCCACACGAGCTTCCCCAAAGACCGCCAGATCGTGGGTATGCTCGACCAGCTCCTCTCCCAAAAGGGAGATTACGAGACACTGGCCGGCATCTACAAGGGCCTTTTGGCGTCCGATCCCGAAGACGTGTCGTCCTATGCCCAGCTTTCGAGGTGTTATACCAAGCTCGGTATGCTCAAGGAAGCCATAGACATGGAAAGTAAGATCGTGGAGAAGGGCCGTGCGAGTGCCGCTACATACCGGCGTATGGCCTTCCTGGCAGGAGAGTCCGGGGACCTCGGGGGCCGGATCGGCTACCTCGAGATGGCCCGCAATCTCGCGCCCGGCGACGAGTCCATCATCATCGATCTCGCCAAGACCTACGAACAGGCAGGCAAAAGCGCAAAGGCTCTCGAGATCTACAGATCTTCGTCAGGCAGGGCAAAAGACCGCGCGATCCTCATTCCGGTCATCGAGGACTCCCTGAAGAAAAAGAAATACGATGAGGCGGCATCCCTCTTGAAGCGGTACATCGTCTATTATCCCCAGGATAAGAATGCGTATGCCCAGCTGGCCATGGTCATGGGCAAGCTCGGCCAGACAGACTCCCAGACCGCCTACTACTCGAAGGCGGTGGAGCTCAACAGCAGCGATCCGGTTCTTCTCTTCAACCTGGCGGCCTCGTATGAGAAGTCCGGGAAGGACAAGAGCGCCCTCGACACCTACAAAAGGGTCCTGGCGGTCAAGCCCGGCGACAGGGATTCCCTCGTCCGGGCTGCAGCCCTTTCTGAAAAGGCAGGGGATTACAGATCTTCATACGAATACTACCAGGCTCTCGTGAAAATCGATGATTCAGCCGTGTTCAAGAAGGGGCTCGTCAGTGCGGCAGTGGGGCTTAAGGATTCGGACAAGATCATCAGTGCCAGCAAGGAATACCTGAAAGAGTCGAAAAACTATGACGTGGCCATTACCCTTGCCTATGCATACGAGTCGAGGGCGGCATCCAGGCAGGGAAGACAGAGGCTCGAAGATCTGAGCGCTGCCCTGGATGCGTATCAGCTTGCCCTGAAGATTAATCCACGGTCAAAGAAGGCCCAGGAAAAGATACCCGAATTGAAGATCGAAACGATAAAACTCAAGAGGGGAGCCTAAGAGAAGAGCCCGCGCACCCTTTTAACCCGGAGTATCTTCTTTTCCTTGACAAGATCATGAAGAGAACATTTGCTATCGGAGATATCCATGGCTGTCTCGACCAGCTCGAAGACCTCGTGGCCCGGATCGACCTCAAAGAGAGCGATCTGGCGATTTTTCTCGGAGACTACATCGACCGGGGTCCGGATTCCGCCGATGTGGTCGATTTCCTGATCGATCTTGCGAAAAAGGTCCCCTGTATCTTCCTGAGGGGCAATCATGAACATATGTTTCTGGAGTTTCTCGAGTTCGGCGCGAACAAAACGATGTATTTCGCCAACGGCGGGATGAAGACCGTCGAGTCTTATCTGGGACCGGAAGAGCCCTCCCGGTCCCATGTAAAGGCAGCGCAGGCGCTGAGTGAAGAGCATCGGGACTTTTATGCCGGATTGAAGTGGTACTATGAAGATCAGCACTACATTTATGTGCATGCAGGAATAAGGCCGGGCATCCCCATGTCCGGGCAGGAGCGTCAGGATCTCATCTGGATCCGTGACGAGTTCATCTTCTCTCCCACCGGGATGAAGAAGAAGGTGATATTCGGTCACACACCCTTTGCTCGGCCGCTCATAAAAGACGACAAGATAGGCATCGACACCGGGGCGGTTTACGGGGGAGTACTCACCGCAGTCCGGCTTCCCGAAGAGGTCTTCATCCAGTCGCATCGATAGCGTGCTTGTTGAGGCGGTCTTCTTAAGGTTATAACGGAGCCATGGTCAAGGACTACTACCAAATCCTGTGCATAACAAGGGATGCCGGGGCTGAGGAGATCAAAAAGGCCTACCGCAAGCTTGCCATGAAATTTCATCCCGACCTGAACAGGGATGATCCCCGCTCCGTAGAATACTTCCGCGACATCACCGAGGCATACGGGGTGCTCATCGACAGCGAGAAGAGAAAGAGATATGACCGGGACATGGCTCGCGGTTTCGAGCGGGAGACGGTATTCCAGGATATCTTCAGCCGGTCCGAATTCCGGGAGGTCTTCGATGACCTTCCCATCAGGCAGGAATGGCTCGAGAAGCTCCTCATGGTGAGCAGGGTCTTCGTTTATGAGGCGCTCATTTACGGAGGAAGGCCGACGGATGTCCTGAAGCGCTCCGTCCTTCGGCTGGCAGCTGCCGGTGCAAAGAGATTTTTCCACAGCGTGATGGACATCCATGAGCCCATCCTCATCCCTGAGGAGATAGCATCCAGCGGAGGTTACATCACGATCGAATACCGTCCGGGATTCTCAAAGCGCAGAATCAAGGTAAGCATACCGCAGAGCATCAAGTCCGGTACGGTCTTGAGAATAGCGGGAATGGGCAGGAGAAATCCTTCGAATAAATCCGGCGATCTCTACTTGCACGTAGACATCGAATCTTCGTAGATCACGATCCGGTTCTTTCCGTTTTGTTTTCCCCAATACATGGCACGGTCGGCCATCCTCAGGAGCTCATTGTGGTCAGCCGTGTGCTGGGGGAACCCTGCGAGGCCGATCGTGACGCTGACATTGAGTGTGAGAACCACGGTCTTGCAGATACGCTCGGAGACGACAACCGCCTCTTCGAGAGAGGTTTCCGGGAAGATGATGACGAACTCCTCTCCGCCGTATCGGGCAAGGATATCGCAGTTTCTCGTATTATGCCTGAAGATGTGGGCAAGGCGCGTGAGGAGCTCGTTTCCCTCCTCATGGCCCTTTGAATCGTTATAGAGCTTGAAGTCGTCGATATCGATCATGGCAAGCGACATGACACGGTTGTAGCGGATGTGACGGACGACCTCGTTTTTCAGCATCGCGATGAGGTGGCGGAAGTTGTAGAGACCCGTAAGCTCGTCTGTCCGTGAAAGCGTCCTGTAGTATGCCGCCAGCTCCGCTTCTTCCTTGAGCCTGGTCTCCTCGAGGATCCGGTTGATGGTCATGTGGAGGTGATCCAGGAGGATGGGCTTGGTGATGAAATCCGAGGCCCCGAGCTTCATGCACTCGACGGCGTCCCGGATGGTGCCGTACCCGGTGATCACGATCACCTGGATATGGGAGCGAATTCTCTTGATGATCTTCAAGAGCTCGGATCCGGTCATCCCGGGAAGATGGAGATCAACGATCGCGATCTGGAATCCGTTCTTTTCAACCATCTCGACCGCCTGCTCTGCATTGATGCACGTAGTCAGGTCATACCCCTTGTCGCAGAGATACTCGGAGATGAGGTCAAGGGTCTCCTTCTCATCATCGACGAGAAGGATTCGGGTATTTATTGGATTCGTCATCTCGCTAGCCATTTTCCCTCATATGTATTGTATCCCTTTTTCAGACCTCATGTGAAGCGAGATCTCCCTTGTGCTATACTAACGGAAAATCGAAGAAAATACATAAAGAAAAATTCAATCCCTCATTGGGGGCCGGGGTGAAAGTTCAGAACACCCGCAGGGATCCCGAGCGGAAAATCCCTTCAAGTTCTTTTCATAAGAGGCCGTTAAACCTTGGTAATGGAAAAGACTTCCTGCCAATTTTGCGTTCAGATGAATGTGGACAGCATACCTGCGCTTAAGGCAAGCAAGATAAGGCTTCTTGAGGCGCTCCAGCATGAGGATGCGGATATCGACTGTCTTAGCGACGCGATCTCAACCGATCCGGCCATGACCGCTAAGATCATAAGGCTTGCCAATTCTCCGTTCTACCGTCATGCCCGGCAGCATTTCGGACTCCACCAGTCGCTTCTGACCATCGGCATGGATATGGTGAAGTGCATCGCCCTTTCCATGGCCGTTATGGATTCCCTGGGATGCGAGATAAAGTATGCCAGGAGCCTCTGGTCGCACTCGTATGCAACGGCACTCATCGCCCTGTCCTTGAGCAGCGATCATGTCGAAAAGGATCGCCTGTTCACAGGGGCTCTCCTTCACGATCTCGGGAGGATGGTTTTTCTGTCCAAGGCCCCGGAGGCCTACTCCTCCCTGTTCGAGTTCGAGGGATACTGGCCCGATATGAGCCTTGAGAACGACGTATTTGCCATTGACCATACCGTTCTCGGAGAAACGGTCGCCAGGGCATGGCATTTCCCCGAGGAGACCATAGAGGTGATCCGGAACCATCACAAGCCCGCAAGCAGAACTTCAGCCCTTGTATACCTCATCAACCACGTGATAAATCAGTACGAGAAAGGCGATCAGTCGGCAACCTCCCCGGGCAACAGGCTAATTCATTCCTATCTAGGGGATATGTATAAAGATCTTGTAAACCTTATCATACAACGGTATAAGATTAACGCTGTCATAATCGAAAATCTTTTTTAGGGGCACTGGTGGCTGTGAAAAACAGTTTGTCGGGTATGAAAGCACCCTTTGACGTTTCCCGGGACAGGGAGAGGATGCTGCTCGATCTGCTGAAAAAAGCCACTGATTTCTATGAAGATACCATCGGGGTTCTCTCGAGCATTTTCGAACTCTCCGAGCACATAGGTTCATGCTCGCCGGAAGAAGATTTTTACGCCTATGTCGTTCAGGTCCTCATCAGGGAGTCGAGGTGCGAAAACGCATCCATCTTCATCGTGAAGGAAGGGAAGGTGATCCTCAAATCGGCAGCCGGGACATACCGCCCGAGTGAGCCGACCGAGGTCTCCATGGATATCGGGGAGGGCGTGGCCGGAAGATGCGCCCTCGAGGGAAAACCCATTCTCATCTCCAATACCGGAGACTGCAGCTACTTCAAAGACATCCCGAATACCAAGGTGAGAATCGGCTCAATGCTCTGCGTCCCCATCAAGGAGGGAGACATCACCTTCGGAGTGCTCAACCTCTCACACTCACGGATCAATTTCTTTGACATGCATTCGCTCCGGGTCTTCGAGCTCCTCGGCCTGCTCGTGGGGCAGATGCTCACCCTCGTTCATCTCTCCTCGATCTTCCAGAGGAGGAATTCGGATCTGAACGACCTCCTCCGGCAGAAGGATGAGAGCCTGCGGACCATCTCCGAGAGCTACAAGGCAGTGGTCGACTCCTCCGAGGACGTAATCTTCATCCTCTCCGGGAGCGACTCGGTTACCTTCTGCAACCAGAGACTCTTCTCCCTGCTCGGGAACGTGCCTTCGAAGATGCAGGACATCTTCGACAGCGATGCGATGAGCCGCTTCCGTGAGCATCTTTCAGAAGTGCATCCGGGACAATCCCGGGATTTCGAGATGAACGTCTCCATCGGGAGAACAACGGGCGTCATCGGCCAGTTCTTCATCAAGAGGCTCGGGACGGAGCAGACCCTGGTGGTCATGCGGGATGTGACGGCAAAGAGACGCATGGAGCAGCGGGCCATGCAGACGGAAAAGCTCACCTCCTTAGGCCTCCTCACTTCAGGCATCGCCCATGAGCTGAACAACAGGCTCACACCCATCCTGGGCTTTGCCGATCTCATCAATGCCAAGAAGCTCGGAGAAAAAGATCAGAAGAGACTCTCGGTCATCATCAACGCGGCGAATTCGGCAAAGCATATCGTTGAATCCCTCTTGAAGTTCTCGAGGAACAAGCCTCCGGAGAAGATCGTCTTCGACATGCGGGACGTCATCAAGAGAACCGTGAGCCTCTATGCCCCCACGGTAAAGAAGCGGGGCATAAAGTTCATCTGTGAGGATTACCCCGAACCTCTCTTTGTCCGGGCCGACATGAACTGCATGGAGCAGGTGCTCGTGAATTTCATCAACAACGCCATTGACGCCATAGACGATCAGCCCGGAAGCATCTGCCTCACGGCCTATATGAAGGACCGTCACGTCCATGTCTCCATCCAGGATTCGGGACCCGGAATCCCCGAAGAGATCATGACGAAGATATTCGACCCCTTCTTTACGACAAAGCCCAAGGACAAAGGCACCGGCCTGGGATTGAGCATCTGCTACGGCATCATTTCCGACCACAAGGGGGAGATTTCCCTCGAGAACACGGGGCAGGGCGCTCTCGCACGTATAAAGATTCCCGCCATGTCGGCCGATGGACATGGTGAGCCGACGGAAGCCAAAGAAGAGGCTTCCCCCGGTATAAAGGTGCAGGAACCTGGAAAGCGCTCGGTGATCATGGTGGTGGAAGATGAGGAAGACCTCCTGGATCTCATGGTGGACACCTTGAGCCCCTTCTACGAGGTAATGCCGTTCAGCAACGGGCAGAATGCCTTCGATCACCTGGATGAACGCCAGTGGGAACTCATCATATCTGACTTGAGGATGCCGGTGATGGACGGGATGGAACTCTATCGGACCGTGGTGCAGAAGCACCCGTGGCTGAAGAAGCGGTTCATGTTCATAACCGGCGATACCTACGACTACCAGATAAAGGAGTTTCTCGAAACCACGGGGGCGACGTTCCTTCGTAAGCCCTTCAGGATCAAGGACTTGAGAGAGATCGTCTATAAACAGCTGGAATGTGCATAAGGCAGCAGATAATGGAAAAGAAACAGATTCTCGTTGTAGATGATGAAGAGATCGTACGGTACTCCCTGGTAAATATTCTCAGGCACCACGGCTATGAAGTGGACGACGTACCTTCCGCGGAAAAGGCACTGGAAGTCTTCAGGGAGAAGAAATACCACCTCGTGCTCACCGACCTCGTCCTCGAAGGCATGGGAGGCCTCGATCTCCTGGAAAACATAAAGGTGATATCTCCGAAGACCCTGGTAATCGTGATCACGGGGTACGGCTCCATCAAGACAGCCGTTTCGGCACTCAGGCTCGGGGTGTACGACTATCTCCTCAAGCCCTGCGATGAGGATGAATTGATCATCCGCATCCGGAGGGCCCTCGAGATGCAGAATTACGGTCAGGAACAGAAGCGCATCCAGGAGGTGAGCACCATCACCAAGACGACGGTGACGCTGTCCGACAGGATAAACACCCCCCTGAACATCATCCTGGGAAATATCGAGATGCTGCAGATATCCTCCGAGCTCGAAGGCAAGGACAAGGTGCACAAGACGCTCAAGATCATGGAAGAGCAGATCTTCAAGATCAAGGACGTCATGGACAAACTCGCGCGGCTCACGACGGCTGAAACCAGAAAATACACCGCGCTCAGGGATTACGAGATCATCGATTTGACGACACAAAAAAGCAATGGATAACTCCAAGAACATACTCATAGTAGATGATTCGGATGAGCTGACGAACGTCATTTCCGACTTCTTAAGCATGTTCGGATACTGCGTGCATACGGCGAAAGACGGGATCGATGCCCTCAAGCGCCTCGAGGGGCAGTCCATGGACATCGTGGTCAGCGACATTCACATGCCGAGAATGGATGGATACACTCTGATGACCGAGATCAAGGCCCGGTATCCCCGGACCCCCATCATTCTCATTACCGGATTCGGTGTGAGCGAGGCAAAGAAGATGGCCTTTGAAAAGGGTGCGGACGCCTTCGTGGCAAAGCCGTTCCATTTGAAAGATCTGAAGGGCGTGATAGATTCCGTCATCAGCCATTGAAATACCAATACAGACAGCGAGAGGGGGAAAGACAATGAACACGAAGAACATGCTGAAGAAACCGAGGAAAGTACTCTGCTACGTCGCTCTGAGCAAAAACAGCCCGTACCTTGTAAAATACGCTTATGAGCTCAGCAACCTGATCGATGCCGAGCTCTTCGTCCTTCATACCGTCACCGATATCAAAGGACTGGCCGGCTTCTACGTTCCCCACATCAACATGGACAAGCTCGAAGAGGAAGTGATCCAGGCTGCCAGAGACAAGTTATATGCCATCTGCCACCAGGCCGTGGGCGACAGCATCGACATGGCTCACAGGATCGTCAGGCACGGCGGCCTCCTCGATACCGTGGATGAGATCATCAAGGAGAAGCAGATCGAGCTCATCGTCCTGCCTCAGGAGCTGGGAAAAGGGAACCTTTCCCTGTTCAGGGGCGATTACGCCGAGCGCTTCATGAAGAATGCGGCGATCCCGTTCCTGGTCCTGCCTATGTAGCGATCCAATTCCGTCGGAGCTGCCCCGGGAGAATGGCTTTTCCGTCGTTCCCTAAAACCATTTCGGGTTGATGGGTTCGTTGGTAATGTACGGCCGTTCGCTCTCTGAGGGGCCGCTTCGCGGATGATCCTGCTCTTTGCCTTCATATCTCGGGAATATCTTCTCGGGGATCTCGAGCGTCCGCGGCCTCGGGGCATCCTCACCGTCTCTTTGGGCATCCTTCGTGCTCATGGTGTATTTTCCGAGGAATTTCAGCACGGACGGGATCACGAAGAAGAGGATGAGGAGAAGGATCAGACTGGTAAAAGATTGATTTTCCATAATAGCAAAATAATAACACGGATGCGCTCATCCAAACCAGATGTTTTTTCCGGGGAGACTCTGCAGGGAACGAAACGTATCAGGGCCAGGTCTCGAGAGGGCAGGCGCTGCAGCGTGGCTCTCTCGGCCGGCAATGGTCCTTGCCGATGAAGACCAGATAGGCGTGAAGGTCTTTGTAGACGGCGATGTCGCAGGGAAGGCTTTCTTCAAAAAGCCTCTGGATCTCGTCGTAGCCGGCGTCCGCATCGATTATTCCGTGATTCAGGAGGATCCTCTTCGTGTAGGCATCAACGACAAAGGTTGTTTTGCCTCCCGCATAGCAGCAGATGCTGTCCGCGGTCTCTTTCCCGATGCCGTTCACGCCGAGGAGTGCATCCCTGAGGCTCGCCCTGTCTTTGCCGAGAAATGCATCGATGTCCCCGGATGAGGTCTCCATGATTACCCTGATGAGATTCTTCAGCCGCTTTGCCTTGAGGTTGTAGTAGCCCGACGGCCGGATCAGGGATGCGAGCTCGGAGTGGTCCGCCTCGTGAATCCGGACCATGTCGAGCATCCCATGGATTTTCAGATTTTCGATTGCCTTTTCGACATTGACCCAGGAAGTGTTCTGCGTGAGCACCGCCCCTACCGCCACCTCGAGAGGGCTTTCTCCCGGCCACCATCCCGATGGCCCGAAGTGCAGCTTCAGGACCTCGAAAAGGGCGAGGGGATCGAACCGGCTACGAGCAGGCCGCTTTGTCGGATGGATCTTTGAGCAGGATGACATCTCTCATCTTTTCCCGGATGTCTCCCCGGATATTGAAGAGCATGGCCGTCATCTCGAGTTCGTATTCGAGGGCTGCCTTTGCATCGAGGCGGCTGACCACGTCGAAGGACCGCTTGAGTGCGCGGACCACTTCGGGAGGTCTGTTGACAAGCTGATTCGCCCAGGTCATGATCTCTTCCCTGAACTGTTCCGGAGCGACGACGCGGTTTACCAGACCGATGGCGTGGGCCTCCTGGGCGCCGATGGGCTCTCCCCTTAAGGTGAGCTCTTTGCTCCGCGCCATCCCGATGCGGGCGATGAGGGGGGTCAGCAGGGGATTGAACCCGTACTTGATCTCCGGGTGCCCGAATATGGCGCTCTCCGAGGCGATGATGATATCGCCCATGAGGGCGAGGTTGAATCCTCCTCCGAAGGCGATGCCGCTCACGGCAGTGATCAGGATCTTGTCATAGTCGATGAGCATCGAGTAGATGCCGACCGCCATGTTGAAGTATCGTGCCGCTTCTTCCGAGGTGAAATTCGGCGCTTCCTTGAGATCGATCCCGGCGGAAAAGCACTGGTCTCCTCCGGTCAGGATCGCGAGCCTGACATTGTTCCCTTCCTTGATGAACGAGGTGAAGGCATGGTTGATTTCTGAGAGCATACCGGATGACAGGGCGTTGAGCTCATGTTTGCGGTCCATCTCCACCCATGCGATTTCCCCGGTAACCTCCAGCTTGATAAATTTGTACTCCATCGGATGCTCCCAAACTGTGCTGGTATCACTACTACAATGGACACATTCTTGCTGTCAATGCAGGAGTCTGTATCCGTCGAAGAGTTTCTCGTCCGCCAGATACGCGACGATGCCCTCTGCCTTGTAAGCCCTCTTGCCGCAAAACCTGCTTGATGCCCCTTTCGATAGCTCACTTGTTCTGTTCGGTTCTTTCTGATATGGGCTTTAAGACAAATGGCATGCTTGAGCGTTAGTCAATTAAATGAACTGGCCAGGGAATCGCTCCAGACCTGCTTCGATCCGGAGGTGTGGGTAAAGGGGGAGATCCACGGCTTTAAAGTTCATGCCAAATCGGGACACCTGTACTTCGACCTCGTGGAAAAGGCACCGGCGGGAATGGACGGCTATATTGCAAAGATCAGCTGTGCATTCTTCCGCGGCCCGTATGTCAAATGGCGTTCGAGCCTGGCGTCTTTCGGGATACGCGGGTTCGATCTCAACTCAGGCATTGAGATCAAGCTCAAGGGCAGGATCGACCTTTTCGTGAAGGAGGGCCGCTACCAGCTCATCGTCTCGGATATCGATCCCGCCTACACGCTGGGCGCCATTGCGAAAAAGAGGGAGCAGACCATAGCGCACCTGCATCGTTTGAGCCTCATGGACAGGAACAAGATGCAGGCCTTTCCCGAGCTTCCCTTAAACATCGGGCTGATCACCTCGGAAGGCTCGGCAGCGTTTTCCGACTTCATGCGGATCATCACGGACAGCGGCTACAGCTTTTCCATCACCCTCTTCGATGCGCACATGCAGGGCGAGAACACCGTACCCGAGGTGCTCAAGGGGATCCGTGTCCTTCAAAACCACCCCGGAGTCGATGTCATCGCCATCATCAGGGGGGGCGGATCGAAGACAGACCTGTTCTCCTTCGATGACATCGAGGTCTGCAAGGCGATCGCCCTGTGCGAAAAGCCGGTGATCACCGGGATCGGCCACGAGATCGACGTGAGCGTGGCAGACCTCGTGGCGCATACCTACTGCGTCACCCCGACTGACGTGGCGAGGTTCTTCGTCGGGAGGGCGGACGAGGTCTGGGGTTTCCTGAGCCATGCAGGCCGGGAAATGTCCTTCCGGAGCCGCGAGGTGCTCAGACAGTCCGGCGAGCGCCTTCATCTGACTGCATCGAGCCTCGATCACATCTCAAGGCGCTGGATGGTCTCCGTTCTTTCCTCGCTGAAGAGCATTGCATTTTCCCTCCATACTGCAGTCGCCAAAGGGCTTGCCAGGAGGGAGCAGGTGCTCGTGCACAACGCTGCGAGCCTCAAAAGCCATGCAGATGCCCTCCTCATGAGACAGCTTCTCGTCATAAACGAATTTCCCCTGCGGATCGATCGTGATATGCATACCCGCGCCGGATTTCTTGAGGCCGGGATTCACCGCGCCGGACAGGGCCTCGCTGAATATGCCCGGGCTGCGCTCGCAAGACAGGGCGACCGTTTGAGCCACCTCGATGCCCTCGTAACCCTCATGGATCCGGCAGAGACTCTGAAGAGGGGCTACAGCATGACCATCGACGGCAGGGGCAGGATCGTGAGAGACGCGGCATCCGTAGAGGGCGG
>JAKPPU010000051.1 GCA_029547185.1 Deltaproteobacteria bacterium
AGAATGCCGCGAGGGTTTATCTGCCGTGCTGCCTTTCACGGATTCCGAGCGGACGTTCCTGGATCTCCTGCTGGAGCGGGGAGAGATCGTCCCCAAGCTCCTGACCGCCGATGAATCTCTTCAGGGGCGCATTCAACACCATCCGCTCCTCAAATGGAAGGCTCTCAACGTGCGGCAGCACAGAGGACTGTCCTGAAAACCCCCATGTGCCAAGCCGAAGTTTCCCGCCTGGCCAGTGTTTCTCACAAGCCTGCTGAAGCCGAAGGGTTTTCTCAGGGATTGCCGCCCATCAAGTTCGTACATAACTCATTAGGATGGAGGAAGTGGAAATCCAGAGCCTCTGAACCGGCCCCTGCCTTGAATATCCATCTCCGGCGTCGACGGCTTGCTCGTTGACGCAAACCCCTTCCGGCTCTATTGATACATTTGAATGGGTCCGACTAATGGATCTGCTCGGAGAGGGGCGGACATGAATGCGGTGCATGCGGTCATGCTTCTCGTGATCGCCTCCATAGCCTATGCTGACCGGAATCCTTCGCTTGCCACGGTACTTACACCAGACGGAAGAATCATGGAGGGTGCGTCGGGTAGTTTCGATCCCGAAGGGGAGCCGTTGTTCGAGGAAGATCCAGTCTTGCCGTGGGAGCCCGTTTTCTGGCCCGATGGACAAGACCCTGAAGGTGCATGGTATACCTTGGGAAGCGGTGTGAACTACTATGTCTATACCATAGACATATCCGATACGGGCATTCTATATGCGGGGGGGACTTTCACCAGTGCTGGAGGTGTTCCCGCAAAATTCATCGCCCTGTGGGACGGCTGTTCCTGGTATCCTCTGGGAATCGGCGTAAACCTTTATGTCCATGAAATCGTCGTGAGCGGCTCAGATGTGTATGTGGGAGGGTTTTTTGGTCTCCCCGTCAAGCACATCGCCCGGTGGGACGGCAGTTCCTGGCATTCCGTAGGAGGCGGTGTGGACGGTTATGTCCGTGCCGTCGCCGTGAACGGCGCGGATGTGTATGTCGGGGGGGATTTTTCCCAGGCCGGAGGCATCCCTGTCAACCGCATCGCCCGGTGGGACGGCAGCTCCTGGCATCCTCTGGGTGGCGGTGTTGACGGGAGCGTCTACGAAATCGCGGTGAGCGGCTCGGACGTGTATGTGGGAGGGGAATTTACCCGGGCAGGGGGTGTTCCCGCAAACTACGTCGCCCGCTGGGATGGAAGTAACTGGCATGCTCTCGGAAGCGGTGTAGAAGGAGGAGCATACCCTTGTGTCTATGCCATCGCCGTGAGTGGCACGGATGTGTACGTTGGAGGGTGCTTCAGCCAGGCCGGAGGTGGCACCGCCAAGCTCATCGCCCGTTGGGACGGCAGTTCCTGGCACCCGCTGGGAGTCGGTATAGCGGGTATCCTGGGCGTAGTTAACGACATTACGATCAGTGGTTCGGACGTGTTCGCCGGGGGGCATTTTACCGAGGCTGGAGGCAGCTCTGCCAGACGGATCGCAAGATGGGACGGCAGTTCCTGGCATACTCTCGGAAACGGTTTGAACGAATGTGTCTATACCATTGTCGTGAGAGGCTCGGACGTGTATGTGGGAGGGTCCTTCACCGAGGCTGGAGTCAGCCCTGCCAACCGGATCGCCCGCTGGAATCCAAACACGGGGACCGAACCGCCTCCGGAGGATGTACCGATATCTCTCGATGCCTCTCTTCACGCCTCTCCCAACCCCGCCAGCACCGGAACGGAACTCTCGTTCCAGAGTAACGGCCTTTCCCCTCTGAAGCTCGAGGTCTTTGACACCGCCGGGCGGCTTGTGAGTGTGCAGGATCTCGGAACTCTGCCTGCCGGCTCACAGACCCACTACTGGAACGGCCAGGGCGGGAACGGGCATTCCCTGACCCAGGGGGTGTACTTCCTGAGGCTCTCCAGCGATGAACTCGAAGCTTCCACGCGGGTGGTGCTGCTGAGGTAGTCGGGCGACATTGACTGTTGCGGGCCGCTGTTCCATCAGCGGCCCGTTCTCGTTCTGCGGTCTGATGAACGGATTCTTCGGGAAGATCGTGGCCTGCATACGGGTGGAAACCGGAGAGGCTGTCCGATCCTCTTCCCTGACTCGCCCATATTGACGCACCATATGAAAAGGGAGCGGACTCGACATCGAGCCGCTCCCTATCATAGCTAAACACTGAGTTATCTCCTATTCTTGAGCCAGTCGAATAGGATGTTGCTGACAACTCCGAACAGAATCACGAGCAACGCAGCTTCCATTGTCATCACCTCCCAGATTGTTGGAGTCGGGGGCTAAGCCCCTACTTAGCTATACTCCTGGACTCCGAACTTCGACATACACACCTTTCTGAAGTCGCATTTATCTTTTCAATGTCCTCCTACTACTCAAGCGAAGTCCTCAACCTCATGTATCACGAAGGTGGACAAAATCTCTTGGAGATGCGTCTCCCACCTAATCCAGTGTAGTCGATATTACTTGGAGTCAAATCTAGGTGCCCCATTACGAACGCTTGCTTCACACAACCGCTCTGTTCCAGCATCTTGCCTGTTTCGTCGTTCGGTCTTCCAGCCACTTCGCTCTCCGGAAAACTAGCCTACCCTGGATAGGAGTGATTTTTCCCGAATGAAGTATACGAGGTTTTTTACCAAGTCAAAACTGAACCACCGAGGGTCTTCATGGTGTAATTACCTAGCATTACCATCTCGCCCTCCTGGATCACCCCGGGGTTGCCGGAGGCTCCATAAGTTGAGAGGATGGGGCCATGGCAAGACAGAGCAGGTATCCGCAAAGAGGTACGAGAGCGGGCTGTACGGCTCGTTCTTGAGAGCACCGGGGAGTACGGTTCGGATTGGTCGGCGATAGTGTCGATTTCTAGCAAGATTGGCTGTTCGCCGGAGACGCTACGGAAGTGGGTTAGACAGGAAGAGGTGGACAGTGGCCGTCGAAGTGGTCTTACGACTGACAAGCGCGTCCGGATGAAGGAGCTGGAGCGCGAGGTTCGTGAGCTTCGTCAAGCTAATGAGATTCTTGCAAGGTGTCGGCTTTTTCGCCCAGGCGGAGATCGACCGCAGACGGCGGAGATGACGTTCCTGTTATCACGGAACACTATTTGTTACGCCACCCACCCCTCGGACAGCACCTCAGCCTGTTCGAGGACGGTCTGGGTCGCCTTTTGCTCCCTGTCGGGAGGGTAGCCGTGTTTGCGGAGGATGCGCTTCACCATGACGCGGATCCTGGCGCGGACGTTCTCTCGCACCTTCCAGTCGATAGTCACGCTGTTCCTGATGGAGTCCGTCAGCTCGCGGGCGATCGCTCGCAGCGTGTCGTCTCCCAGGATCTTCACCGCGCTGTCGTTGGTTCCCAGGGCGTCGTAGAAGGCCAGCTCGTCATCGGTAAGTCCAAGATCTTCTCCACGGCTCGATGACTGCCGGAACTCCTTCGCGATGCGGATCAGCTCCTCGATGATCTCGGCAGTCTCCAGGGCTCGGTTCTGATATCGCCTGATGGTCTGCTCCAGCATTTCGGCGAAGGACCGCGCCTCGACCACGTTCTTCCTCCGGCGGCTTCGTATGTCATTCTCGAGGAGCTTTCTCAGAAGCTCGATCGCCAGGTTCCGGTGCGGCATCCCCTTCACCTCGGCCAGGAACTCGTCGGAGAGGATAGAGATGTCTGGCTTCTTCAAGCCCGCTGCGGCGAAGATGTCGATCACCTCGTCGGAGGACACGGCACGGGAGACGATCTGCCTGATGGCGTGATCCAGATCCTCCTCGGGTTTACTATCACCGGGGGAGCTCTTCGCAAGCGCCGACCTCACAGCCTGGAAGAAGCCTAGGTCATCCCTGATGGCCAGAGCAGCCTCGTGGGGAACCGCCAGGGCGAACGCCTGCGATAGCGAGGTGACGGCCTTGAGACAGCGATTCTTCCCATCCTCCTGAGCCAGGATGTGCTCCTGGGCCGCCGGCAGAAGATAGAGCCGCTCGGCAGGCTTCCCGGTGATCCACTTCGACCAGTCGAATCCGTGGAAGAGCCCGAGGCAGATCTCGTACTTCTCCTGCATGATCGCAACGGCCTGCTCCTGATCTATGGCGGTGGAGCCCTGACCGCCGCTGTCCGTATAGGTCGAGAGCGCCTTGCGCAGCTCGTCGGCCAGGCCGAGGTAGTCCACTATCAGCCCGCCGGGCTTGTCCTTGAAGACCCGGTTCACTCTCGCGATGGCCTGCATCAGGCCATGCCCCCTCATGGGCTTGTCGATGTACATGGTGTGGAGTGACGGGGCGTCGAACCCGGTAAGCCACATGTCACGGACTATCGCGACCTTGAACGGATCCGTGGGGTCGCGGAACCTGACAGCAAGTTCCTCGCGCCGGGGCTTGTTCCGGATGTGCTGCTGCCAGTCGGGATCATCGGAGGCGGAACCCGTCATGATGACCTTCATCATCCCCGAGGAGTCGTCACGGCCGTCCCAGGTGGGACGAAGCTCTCTGATGGCATCATACATCTCAACGCAGATCCTGCGGCTCATGCAGACGATCATCGCCTTGCCGTCCATGGCCTCCAGGCGCTTCTCGAAGTGGTCGACGACATCCCTGGCGATCAGGCGAATCCTCTTCTCGGAGCCCACTACGGCCTCGAGCTGGGCCCACTTGGTCTTCAGCCTTTCCTTGCGCTCTATCTCCTCGCCCTCGGTGGCCTCCTCGAACTCGGGATCAATCCGTGGCTTCTCTTCCTCACGGAGTTCAAGGCGTGCAAGGCGGCTCTCGTAGTAGATCGGGACCGTGGCTCCGTCCTGCACCGCCCTCTGTATGTCGTAGATGCTGATGTAATCGCCGAAGACCGCCTTGGTGTTCTTGTCCGTCAGTTCGATGGGAGTCCCGGTGAAGCCGATGAAGGAGGCATTGGGCAGGGCATCGCGCATGTGTCTCGCGAAGCCGTCGATGAAGTCGTACTGGCTGCGGTGCGCCTCGTCGGCGATGACCACGATGTTGCGGCGATCCGAGAGGACGGGATGCCTGTCGCCCTTCTCCTCCGGCAGGAACTTCTGGATTGTGGTGAAGATTACTCCTCCCGAGTCACGGAGGAGCCTCCTCCTCAGGTTCGCACGATCCTCAACCTGTTCGGGAGGTTGCCTCAGGAGGTCGCTGCACCTGGCGAACGTGCCGAAGAGCTGGTCGTCGAGGTCGTTCCTGTCCGTTATCACGACGATGGTCGGGTTCCCCATCTGCGGATGAAGGATCACCCTCCCGGCGTAGAACACCATGGTCAGGCTCTTCCCTGATCCCTGGGTATGCCACACCACACCTACCCGGCGGTCTCCCTGCCGACGGCCATCCGGTCGCAGCTCGAACCCCGGCTCAGCGACATCGAGGACTCCGCCGGCATCTCGTCCCGGTTCCCACGCGTGGGGGATGCATGCCCGGAGGGTCTGCCTCAGAGCCTCGTTCACGGCATGGAACTGGTGATAGCCAGCCATCTTCTTAACAAGACCGGAGGGAGACTCCTCGAAAACCAGGAAATGCCGGATGATGTCGAGGAAGCGCCTCTTCTCGAAGATCCCCTCGATCAGAACCTGCAGCTCCGGCATGAGGGTGGAGGCCAGATCCTCACCATCGATGGTCTTCCAGGGCTTGAACCACTCACGGCCCGATGTGATCGTGCCCACACGGGCCTGCAGCCCGTCGGAGATCACCTGGAGAGCGTTGTAGTTGAAGAGAGTCGGGATCTCCCGCTCGTAGGTCTGTATCTGGGTGAAGGCGTTCCAGATCGTCGCGTTCTCGTCGGCTGCGTTCTTGAGTTCGAAGACTGCCAGGGGCAGACCGTTCACGAATACGATTACGTCGGGGCGCCTGTTGTTCTTGTTCTCGATGATCGTGAACTGGTTGACCGCGAGCCAGTCGTTGTCCTCCGGACTATCGAAGTCGATCAGCCTCGCCTGTGCCCCGGCGATGGAGCCGTCAAGCCTTGTGTACTCCACCGTCACTCCGTCTACGAGCATCCGGTGAAAGGCGCGATTTCGAATCTCCTGGCTGGGGCCTTCGATCCGAAGGACATGGAGAAAGGCGTCTTCGAGAGCTTCGGCCGGCAGGTCGGGGTTCAGGCGGTAGAGGGCCTGCCGGAGGCGTTCCTCCAGAACCACTTGACCATAGTCGTTCCTCTCAGCCGCACGCTCACCCGGGGCGATGGCGGGGCCGGAAACGGGCTTGTAACCGACAGCCTGAAGTGGCCCCGGTTTTGTAGACAGCTCGAGGGGCGTTTTGTGTTAAACTCAGGCGGCTTCATGGTTTCCGGTTTTCCGGGTTGAGTATACGGCATCCGGAGTCTTGTATCCCAGCGAAGAGTGCTTCCTCTCCCCGTT
>JAKPPU010000065.1 GCA_029547185.1 Deltaproteobacteria bacterium
CGCCTTGACGTACCCGCCATCGTCGATCATCTTCTGGGCGATCTTCGAGGCGGTTATCCCGGCAAGGACTTTGATGGAGTTGAAGTCTTCGGGGTAGTCCTCCTTCAATGCCTTCAGGTTGACCGTATCGTTGCCGATCACGATCTCATCGGGGAGGTCTTCATCGGAGATGATCCCGAGGTAATCCTTGATCTGCTCCTTGGTGTAGGGGGAGGACTTTCCCTGTTCCTTCCCTTCCTCTTCGAGCTTATCCTCTTCCTGCTCCTGCTCGCCTTCTTTTTCCTTGTACTTCTCGGCGCGCTTGGCGGCACGGTCGGCAGCGGTTTCTTCCTTCTCTTCCTCTTCGGACTTCTCTTCCTTCTCGCCGCCCTCTTTCTCTTCGCCCTCTGTCTTTTTCTCGTCGCCTTCGGCGCCGGACTCCTCTTCGGAGGACTTCTCTTCCTCCTTCTCTTCGGACTCCTGCTCTTTGCCTTCTCCGTCTCCTACGCCCTCTCCGAATCCCGCCAGGGCTTCGGGGTCTTCTGTGGACTCGTCGAACTCTTCAGGGTTCTCATTGTCGGCCATCTGCCTGTTCTCCTTGGTTAAGTTTTCAGGGGGCTTGATTTCAGCCCCCATGCTTGCCTGCTTACCTTGTCTGGAAAATCTTCACATAGTCGATGTCGAGCGTTCCGAGTCCGGTACCGCTCGCCTTGTCCAGCGAGAAGTACGGCTGCATCTGCTGCTCGGAGGCCGAGAGGTTGCTCATGTCGAACGTGGTGTCGGAGCACACCCTCTGGCCGTCCACGAAGAACTTCACGTCAGCCAGGTTGGTGAAATCGATGCGGTACACCCGGTAGGTCCCGGCCGTGATGTCAAAACCGGTGTCCTTGTCGTCGTTGTCGTTGGTGGTGTCGTCTGACTCACAGAGGATCGAATCCGCAGCCTGGAGCCTGAACCATGCGTGCTCGGTCACGGAATCCTTGTCGAGGTTGTGATCGCCCGCCATGCCAAAGACCGCACAGACGCCGGTCCCGGCAGCAACGGCAACATTGACCCTGCATTCGAAGATGAGCCCGTTTCCGACATCGAAGGTCTTGTTGTCGCCATGGTAGAGTACGGCATCCTCTGCCTCATTGTTTGCGGCCAGGGCCAACCTGAACACGCCACAGGACGAATCGGCTACGATGGCCTCCGTCGCCGCGCCCACATCGACCACGTTCCATTTGGTCGTCCCATCGAAGGGACCGCCGCCAGCTACCCCGAGGAAATCCTCGACGTATTGCACGGGGTATGTCGAAAGCAGGGATTCTCCGGTGTCCTCGTCGTAGACCATGATGTGAGATCCGGCCTTGACGTTGCTGACTTCGAGGCCGCTGACCTTGATTCCGTTTTTGAAGAACCACTTATCTGTTACTTCCTGTGGATGCCTGAGTATGCTGTCACCACCCATTGTTTCGTCTCCTTTTTGTCTCTTATTTTGGTGCGCCGGACTCAGGCAATCGGTCGAGGTACTTCCTCGCCTCTGCAGGCAAAGACAGTACGATGTTGAACGCCCTGATCATCCCGGCCCTGTAAACCCAATCCTTTGTCAAATCCTGATCGTTTCTCTCCGGTTTCTTCTCGATGAGATCTCTCTCGGAATCACGAAGACCCTCTACGGCTTTGAGGATGGCACGGGCAGACTTGATCTCCCTCGCGCCTGCCAGTTCGATGATCTGCGTGCCGTCGTCTTTGAAATACTTCGTAATGTCCATATGGAGGGATTATCGTTTTAGGAGTTGTCCGTTGAAGGGAGAAAGAGCTTCACAAAGTCCGGATTATCCCTTAAAACCATGCATAGCCATTCAGCAAGACCGTCAACCTGATGCTCATCCAGATTCCCGTCATTGTCTCTGAAAAGACCCAGGTTTGAAATAGCCTCTATGCCATGCAAGATTTCGTGCATGAGAGTTTGAATCACTGCCTGATCAGGGACCGTAACATTAAGCCATGTTCCCGTAATCTTTATCTCGCAAAGAGTGGCGCAATGCTGTCCCACGCTAGAAGACTGTTCTGTGAAGGTATATGGGTAGTCAACCTTATAGTCTCGATATCCGATTTTGATTTTCTTGGGAATTTCTACAGGACTTGGCATACAACGCCTCCTTCTCTGCCAAGAAATTTATTTGCTGACCATAAGGGAAGGGCCGTGATGAGCGAATCCCTTGATTCGTCGTAAACTACGACAACCTCTTGCCCATTGATGTGAACAAGATGCCTTTGCCTGGGCAGGCATAAGGATTTTCCATCTTTGATCAGTTTTGATATGTTTCTATAATCTTCTTTGCTTATGGTGATGCCGTATCTTTGAAATAATCGCTTCCTGAAATGCTTTCTTATATCATCTAGTTTTTTCGAGCTCGACATACGCACCTCTCGGGTGTCTCTCTTTGATTCTACGCACTCATCAGCCCCTTGCCGCCCGTGGGTGTCAAGCCGTGATCGATAGCGTTTAAAAGCCGCTTCTGCGCCATGGCCTTCTTTTTCGTGGTGCGCTTGGCATGTGTCCCGTTCGGAGTGCTGACCTTGTACGTCCCGTCCTTGTTCTTACTGACTCGCGCTGGCACCTTCTGCCTCCTTCGGCTCCTTCTTGCTCGCCGCCTGTCTCTTCGATTCGATATCCGCACCGGTCTTGATGCCTTCCAGGGCGTCCTTGTCCTGAATGCTCTGCGTCTCGGCTTCGAGCTTCTCGATCTGC
>JAKPPU010000087.1 GCA_029547185.1 Deltaproteobacteria bacterium
GCCGTCCTGTTCGCGCAGGGCGTCCGCCAGCTTCCGGATGACGGACAATGGCCAGCGGATCTCTCCGGCATGCTGCAGAGAAGCGAGGGAGCGCTCGACTCTGTCGAGGTCCGAGAGACCGTCTTCGGGCTCCGGCCTTGCAACGTCGAGATGCACGATCCCGGACAGCGGCGAGAGGTCTGCCGCCCCGGGCGCCTCCCAGCCTGCCGCATCGATGCCGTCGTCGAGGGAGGGTTCTCCTGCAGGCATGATCGATTCCGGGACCGTAATGGTGACGTCCTCGACGATGGCGGAAAGGCAGGCATTCACGAGCCCGTCTGCAGGATCGTTCTCGACCGTCCCCGGTGCGGGCTTCGACTCGACCCTGCCGGCCGTTACCTGCACGAGGCATTTGCCGCACGTGCCTTTTCCGCCGCAGGGCAGGTCGATCATGACACGAGCGCGCCAGGCCGCATCGATCACGCCCGTGCCTGGGGCCACATCGAGCTGTGTCCCGCTGGGGAGAAATGTCACCTTGGGCATATGTTCAAACCACTATGTATGATTTGATGAAGCCCTCGAGGTCTGCCGCCTCCTCGGGCCCCACCAGGACCTTCCATCCGGAGAGGCTGTCCTCGAGCTCCCCGCTTATCTGGGAGACGTATCCCGGGATCACGATCGTGCGCGTCCTGATCTTATCTTCGACGCCGTTTTCCCTGATGAACTTCGCGATCGTCGCGGCCGAGAACTTGCCCGCAGCCCAGGCCGTGAGCACGCTCATGCCCTCGCACTCCGGCACGGCGAGCCAGGCGCTGATGCCGCTGTTCTCTATCTCGCCCGAGACGATGAAGAAGGTGAGCGAGAAGTTCGTGGTGACGAACACGGGTGAATCCGGCGTGGGCTCGCCGATCGCATAGAGCTTCGGCTCCACCTGGATGGGCTTCTGGGGGTCGGTATAGATGTTGAGCCTAAGCGTCAGCAGGGTCGCGAGCTGCGCGGGATCGAAGCTCGGCAGCACGCAGATGCTCCCGTACTTCGTGATCTCGGTCACGGCCTCGGCCGTATCGTCCATGAGGCTTCCGGTCCCGACGAAGCGCAGGAACGGAAATCCGAGCGGCTTGAAATTGTCCCTGACGGCGGCACGCCGCGCAATCGTGTTCGTCTGGAGCCCTTCCGAGAGGGAGTTCGTCCCGAAGTGCAAGAAGATGTCCGTGAACCCGCCGTCGCGGAGCTTTGCCGCATGCCCGGCAAGGGTGTCGAGGTCGGGCGCGCTCAGAGCCAGGGCATGCCCCTGCTCCTTCACGACGGGCAGCAGGGCATTAATGGATTCCTCATCCCGGACGCAGACGATGCTGTGCGAGCCGGCAATCTTCGAGGCTGCTTCAATGAGCGCCTGCGTGCTCGGGCTCCTCAGGATAAGAGGCTTGCCCGTAGCTTTGTATGCCTTTTCCGCAAGGGAGACAAAGGCAGAGGCATCGTTCGAAAGCTGGGTCACGGCCGCCATTTCGATAGTGAGAGATTCGCCCACGCGCTCGAGCACATAGCCCTTCACGGCGTGGAGCGTCTCCTCGATCTTTTCCGGCGCATCGGTGTCGTTCACATTGATCGCGATGACGGTCCTGTTTACGAAGGTCTTGTCGTGGCGGTAGAGCACGAGCTCGCCGCCTGCTGTGATCTTCCTGTCGGGCCCGAGCGCGATCGACCTGACCGGCGGCTCGTTGGCGAGCCCGAGGACGCCTTTTGCCTCGTCCGAGGCATAGGGGCAGCCCGAGATGTCGGCTTTCTTCGAGGCGAGCTTCATGGCAAAGGCCAGGCAGGTGTTCGATCCGCACTCCTTGCAGTTCGTACCGGGAAGAAGCTTCTGTATCTGCAGTCCTGTCAGCGCCACGGCCTCGCCTCCCACAGGTTCGTAATGGTCTTCTTCAGTGCCGCACCGGCTTCAGGGTGGTACATGACCAGGATCGACGCACCGGCATAGAGCAGGGAGAGGGCGGTCGAGTACTCCCACAGGCTCGCCCTCTTCTCGAGGTCTCCCCAGGCCGGGAACTCCGACTCGAGAGCCTTCATCTCCTTGATCTTCGCGCATTCCTGTCCGGGGCTCACGATGATGGGCGAAGCGAGCATTTTGTCTCCACCGAGGCTCGTGAGCCGGATCCTCTCCATGACCGAGTAGGTGTACTCGATGCCGTACCCGATGGCGCTCGTGACCGGGTCGATCACGATCCGCTCGAGCGGGATGTTCATGTTGGTGAGCAGGATGTTGAGCTGCTTGGCGATGTTCACGTCGATGGGGCTCTGGGCCACGATCGAATGTCCGTATGCCAGGGCGGCGCCGGCGATGGTCCGGTAGTTGTCCTGCTCGACCCAGGAGAGGAGGAGGTTCTCGCCTTCGCAGCCTCTCGCGATCTCCTTCATCACCTCGTTGTTCTTCTCGAAGTGGCTGTGGCCGGTGACGATGAGCGGCACGTCGACGGCATCGAGGATCGACTTCACGACCTCGAGGGCCCGCTCCGGGCTCGCGTTGCCCTTTTCCGGATGGGTGCCTTCGAGCCGTACGCTGATGAGGTCTGCCCCGTACTTCCCGACGCACACCTTTGCCATCTCGGCAGGGTCGTGGATGAGGTCGCCGTATGCTCTCCTCAGGACTTCCGGATACTTGTCGCTGACGCGATCGAAGACCTCCATGGCGACGAGGGGCCTGTTCGGCATCTCCCCTTCCCAGAAGTGGAAGGGCATCGACGTTTCTCCGCCTACGGTGAGGGTCCGTCCTCGCGTCCCTCCCTGCTCTTTCGTAGCGCCGAGGACCACCTCGCTGACGGCCTGCTCGCACTTCTCTTTCCTGACCGGGACCGACGCGATGGAGGCGATGCGCTCCCTCACGCTTTCCTTCTTTTCATCGGGAGCTTTTCCGCCCTGCCCTGCTGCCCTGGCAGCGAGAGCATCGGCCTTGAGCCCTGCGCCCGGGAACTTCTCGTTCAGGGCAGCGACGAGGTCGGTGACGATCTCGCTCGTGAGCCCCTGCCTGATCTCCTCCTTGATCTGGGAGATGAGCTCTGATTTGAGCTGCTCGATAAGGCCGGGCGGATACGCTCCATCGGTCTTCTTCACTGCGGGTGCAGGTTCGGCTGCGGTTTCCTGCGGCCTCTCCTGCGCCTTTGTCCGGGCAGGCTCGTCGTCCTGCCGGGCAAAGGCGGAAATGTCGCCCATCTCAAGCACGGGGTGCTTCACCTTCTCGAGGTAGGCCTTGATGTCGTTCGGGTCGATGGCGATCGACTCGTCCGGGATCTTGTCGAGGAGGTCCGGTGCGCCCTGCTCCTCAAAGCGCTTCTTCAGGTCTTCGCCGAGCGCATCCTTGAGGCTTCTGGTCATCCAGATGAGGCGCTTGTGGCCGCCCTCGGCAAAGAGGAACTTCCTCGAGGTGAGGAACACCTTGCCGCATCCCATGAAGCCGGGCGTCTGCTGGCCTCCGCCCACGCTGCCCGCGAGCGTCGAGAAGGTCATGCCGGCGGGCGTATCGCCGGTGTACTCGCGGTTGACCGCCATGATGCCGTTGCATTCGGGCACGTAGGAGCAGATCACCTCGAAGCACCCGCAGCTCGTCATGGGCCTGTCCATGATCGAGTAGGCGCACACGGAATCGACCGTCTTGTGGGAGTTGAGGTACACGTACTCGTCCACGCCGGTCCAGGTGCCCTTGACCGGATCGAGGCACGCACCCTTCTTCACGGGCTGGTTGGGCCCGGTCTCGTCGATCTCGTAGGCGGCCCTGGCGTCGAGCCAGTTGTAGGCCCCGCACAGGCCGAGGCGCTCGGGCGTGACCACGCACACGTGGTTGGGCGCGAACGACTGGCAGAGCAGGCACGAGTAGAAGATCTCCACCGACTCGTCGGTCATCGACTCGAGCCTGCGGTTGCGCTCGACGTAAGTGCTCCGCGCAATGACGAGCCTCTTTTCGACCTCCTCGAGGTCCGTGATGAGGGTGACCTTCACCTTGTCCACGATGGCCGGGTAGTTGCCGAGGAGCTTTGCATGGAGGATCTCGCCGTAGTGCCGGAGCCTCAATCCCTTGTCGAACCCGCTCTTCGAGATGCGCGTCCACACGATGTCTCTCTGCCCCATGTGCCAGATGCCCTCGGCGCCGTTGATGAGGTGGTGGATCTGGCGCTCGAGGATGGCCTCGAAGTCGGGCTGCATCTTCCTCCCCGCCACCTCCACCCAGATCGAAAGCGGCAGGGCCGAGCCTTCCGGCACCTCATCCACATCAGGGCCGATGATGTCTATCTGACCATCTTCGATCTCGTCCATGCCGACCATGGTGACGAACTCGAAGGCGGGCGTGATGTTGCCGCCGAACTCGACCCTCGTGTCCTGCTTGCGGATGCGCTCGCCCTCGAAGGCAGGCCCGTAGGGCACGGGGATGGGCACCTTCGTTATCCTCACCTTGCAGCCTCTCACCTCGAGAGCCTTGTCGACCATGGTCTCGTAGGGCACGCTCGATACCACATGCTCGTAAGTGCAGATGCCGGTGGGCAGGATTTGAGGAATGTCGGTATCCGCGATGACCGGGAAGCCGTAGTTGATGGCTCCGGCCGCGACAGCGTACTTGTCGGCGTCGACCTCGTCGAACGCGAGCACGAAGGCGAAGATGCGCTCCTTGTTGTACTTGAGGTTGGCTTTGTAGTCGCCCGGCTTCACGTTGCCGAAGGAGAGCGCCGAGCGGCTGGCGAAGCCGAGCGGGTAGATGAGGGCCGAGACGTCTTGACCGAAGGGCACGAGCCTCGATTCCCACCCGAGCTGGACCCCCTCTTCCTTGAGCTGCTCCGCGAACTGCCTGCCGTTGGTGGAGCCTGCCATGAACACGTAGATGTTCTTTTCCTGGAGCTCGCGGGCGATCTTCACCGCGATCTCGTTGGTGGGCGCTGCACCCGTGACCGCGGCGAAGCCGGGTGCGGTGCCGTCCACGAACTCGAGCCCGCGCTCGCGCATGATCACGTCATTGGCGGCCCCGAGCCAGATGCCGTTAACCGGATCGGGGCCGATGAGATACTTGCACGCCTCGATGATCTCGCAGGCAAAAAGCGTCGCCACCCCTGCATCGAGGGCATTGCCGAGGTACGGGAGCCAGACCTTCTCCGACGGCGGGGCCGGAAGCAGGGTCCTGGCACGGTCGAGGACCGGCTTGAGGTCACGGAGCGTCTCGACCTTTTCGCCCGTGAAGGAGTAGATCACGGGCAGGTAGTAGGCGGTGTCCGGAAAGGCTACCCGGCAGCCCTCGCCCTTCGCTTCGATTGCTTCGCGGAGCTTCGCCTCGGCGCGGGCCACCCATTGGTAAGCCCCGTGGATCGCACTGCCGCAGATGAGCTTAGACACCGAGCTCCCTCCTGTCCTTCATGTCCATGAGCTTGCGCTCGGCCTTGCGGTTGATGCCGAGCCTTTCCCTGCGTTCATCGATGATCTGCAAAATCGCCTGCGCTGCCTCTCGTGGATCTTCATGGACATGGAACGACGCGCCGAACATCTCTTTCGCCTCAACGCCCAGGAACTTCACGACATTGTCGGAGCCGGACACGTAGAACGGATGTCCGAGGATGACGTCGATCCCGGAGGCCACGAAGTAGCAGCCGATGGCGATGGCCTTTTCGCTCATCCATTCCGGCGCAACGCCCACGACCGGCACGTCGGACAGGTCGTCCCCGAGGCCGCCTTCGGACACGATCTCGGTGGCTGCCTCGAGGAGGCGGGAGTTGTCCACGCAGCTCCCCATGTGGAGGACCGGCGGCATTCCGACAGCCTCGCATACCTCTTTGAGGCCGTGGCCTGCAAGCTGATAAGCGGCTTCGGGCGTGAGGTTGCCTTCCTTGGCCGAGGCAATGGCCGCGCACCCGGTCTTCAGCACGAGCACGTTCTCGGCAAGGAGCTCTTTCGTGAGCGTGTTGATGTAGGAGTCGAGCTTCGTCTTGGGGTTGTTGCATCCCACGATGCCCACGACCCCCCTGATGCGGCCCTGAATGATCGCGTCGTTGAGCGGCCTGAACGATGCGCGGTAGCTTCCGCCCAGCATGTACTTGATGCTCTCCACGGAAAAGCCTGCGACGAGCGGGCTCGAGTGCTGAGGGATGGCGACCTTCTTCGGGTCGCGGTTCCCGTAGTTGTCGATTGCCCGTTTGAGCAGACTCTTGGCTTCGTCATAAGCCCTGTCTGTATGGAAGGGTGCCGAAACCGCGCCTGCGGTCTTCGCGATCCCGCTCGTGGAGACGATCTCGGTGTGATACGCCTTTGCCACGTCCGGCAGCCCCGGCATGCAGCACTGGACGTCGATCATCATCATCTCGACCGCGCCCGTGACGATGGCGAGCTCCTGCTGGAGAAAGTTGCCGGCGAGAGGTATCCCGTGGCGCATGAGGATCTCGTTGGCGGTGCAGCAGATGCCTGCGAGCGTGATGCCTTGCGCGCCTGCCTTTTTCGCATAATCCTTGATCTCGGGGTCGTTCGAGGCGGCCGCGAGCATCTCCGAGAGGGCGGGCTCGTGGCCGTGCACGAGGACGTTCACCGTTTCCTCGCGAAGGATGCCGAGGTTCGCGGTGCTCCTCACCGGGAAGGGCGTCCCGAAGAGGATGTCGGAGACCTGCGAGGCGATGCGGGAGCCGCCCCACCCGTCCGCAAGGGCGAGCCGGAACACGTGGAGGAGGACGTTCCTGTAATCGTGGTCGACCCCCATGTGGGTGCGGTGCATGGACTCGACCACCATCCGGTCGATGCCTGCCGGCGCGATCTCTCTCTTCTGCCACACGCCCTGGCGGCTTAAGGGCGCGAGCTTGAGGGTCTTCAAGGGCTCTTCCTGTGAGGTGAACTCGCCGATCATGAGCTCGGCCAGCCGAACGGCCAGGTCGCGAGCAGGGACGCCCTGCTCCTCGATCCCATAGGACTTCGCGATCCTGCGAAGGGCCGGCTCGTCCTTGATCGCATATTCGCCGCCTTTGCCCTGACCGATCTTCCCGAGGAGAAGCACGAGGTGCCTGGCGTGGTCGGAGTGGGCCGCAGAGCCCCCTGCCACCTCGCGGAGAAAGTTGCGGGCAACGACAGTGTCCGCATCGGCGCCGCAGACGCCCTGCGGCGTCTTGTTCGTGATCCTGCATGGCCCCATGTGGCATATCCGGCAGCACAGGCCCTTCAATCCGAAGCCGCACTGGGCCCCCTGCCGATCCATGCGGAAAAAACTCAGGTCGACGCAGTCTGCCTCGGCCTTTCTGATCGCCTCGATGGAGGCGAGATCGCACGCCCTTTCTTCAGCCGGTTTCTGACTTTTTTCCACGCACCTTCTCTCCTGCGAGATTCAATCGGGACACGAACCTCTTCATCCCGGACAGCACCGGGTTCGACATCTGAACCGTGTGAATGCCCTGCCCTGTCTCCGCTGCACGGGCGATCTCGTCATCGAACGGAAGCGTGACGAGACAGTCAGCCCCCATGTCCCGGATCATCCCGGTCGGGTCCTCCATCATCGAACCCTCCCTGACCAGGTTTATCACCACTGCCAGCGTCTCGTACTCGATTTCCATTTCCTTTGCAAGGCGATACAGCCTGCGTACCGTCTCGATCCCGCGCTTCGAGGGGTCGCCTGCGATCACGAGGAGGTTTATCTTTCGGTAAAGCCGCCGTGAGAGGTTCTCGAGGCCGGCCTCGTTGTCGATCACGATGAAGGGATATGCCTTCGAGAGCTCGGCGATCACGTCCCTGAACAGGCTGTTCGCATAGCAGTAGCAGCCCGGCCCTTCGGGCCGACCCATGGCAATGAGGTCGAAATCGTCTGCCTCGACGAGGCATTCGGCTATGCGGAGCTCGATGAGCTCTCTCTTCGAGATCCCGCCAGGCTGGCCTGCCCCGGCGTCCCTGCTCTCTTCCCGGATCTGCCCGACCGTCTTCTTCACCCGGACGTTCAATGCCTGGTCGAGGCAGGAGTTGGGGTCCGCGTCAACGGCCAAGACCGGGGCATGCCCTCCTTTGATGAGGCAGGCGATCAGAGAGGCGGCGATGGTTGTCTTGCCCGTCCCGCCCTTTCCCGTGATCGCGATGGTGTATGGGATATTCAAGGCTCACACGTTCCTTCTCAGAGCCCGGATGTCTCGCGAACGTGCGGGGAGAGCCTGCGGAGCATGTCGAAGACCGCCTCTGCATCGCTCTCTCCGAGCGAACCCGTGCCGCACGATGGCGTGATGAGCGACTGTTCGAGGATGAGCTGCCGATCGATCCCTGTCTTCGATGCCAGGTTGGAGGCGAGGTCCATGAAGCGCCCGGCGAGGGAGGCGACCGTCTGCTCGCGGATGGCGATCGAGGTGGGCACGATTCCCCAGGCAATGAGCCCGCCTGAGGTGATGAACCCCGATACCGCGTCCGGGTACAGGGCAATGGTCTCTCCGTAGCTGAAGGCGTCGAGGTTGATGAGATCGACCCCGGCATCGATGAGGATGGACCAGTCCGTATTTCCGCAGCAGTGCACGCCGGCGATCGCACTGTCGCTGTGCACGGCCTCGACGACCTCGGCGATGAGGCCGACCACCTCCTCGCGCTTGACCGAGATATAGGTCGAGGAGCCGAAGGCCGAGAGGATGGGCTCGTCGATGAAGCAGATGACCTTGTCCGCAAAGGGCGCAAACTTCCGGATCTGCCAGCGGCACTTCATGGCCAGCGCCTTGACGACGACATCGCGGAACTCTTCGTTGTAGTAGACCGCACGCTTGCTCTCGTCCGTGATGGTGAGCGCGAACGAGCACGGGCCCGTGGTCTGGACCTTGATGAAGGGATACTTCCTGCCTTCTTTCCTCAGACGGCTCTCGAACTCGGGGAGCCCTTTCGAGAACTCGCTGCTTATGGCCATTGCCGAGCAGTCGCCGCTCCCTTCTGAAGGGTCCATGGCAGCCATGTACGACTCGTAGAAGAGGGCGAAGTCTTCGGAGTAGTCGCCCGAGGTGTCGAAGTACATGCGCCCCTTGTCGCGGTCGATGACCGCGCGGGGCATGCCTTCGGAGTACTGGATCTCCATCTGCTCATTGAGCCCCTGCTTCGGAAGCTGCGGCCACAGGGGCGCGTCCGGAAGCGCCCCGAAAATGATGTCGAGCGCCTTGCCCACGTCTCTGTGGGGAAAGCTGCCGATGGCGGTTGCAATGCACTTTGTCTTGATTGTCATGTGATATCCCGATGGACTTTGTCCTGTTTTTATAACAACTTCTGGATTACATCCTTGAAAAGCCCTAGCAGATTCGGCCTGATATTGTCAATCGCGGACTTGCCGGCATGAACTTCCGCAGGCTTGACTCTATTTAATGCACAGCCGAACTCTGTCAGAGCAACTTCCCGGCCATGTCTTCGAAGAGCGCCAGAAGTGAATCGTCGAGATCATCGATCACCGACCTGCCGTCCCGGTCGTTTGCCAGGAGCGCCTCCGAGAACGGGATGAAGCCGAGGATCTCGCGGCCTGATACTGCCTGTCTGATGAGGTCTTCGTCGGCCTTCGACCTGAGCTTGTTGCCGATGATGAAAAGCTTCTCGATGCCGATCTCCTCCGCCATGGCCGAGATGCGGCGGAACGATTCGATGGAGCGCTGGCCCGGCTCGACCACGATGATGAACGAGGTCACGCCCCGGGCGGTCGCCCGACCGATGTGCTCGATGCCGGGCTCCATGTCCATGAAGAGCGCCTCGCCCCGGTGCAGGACGAGATCCTGGACGAGCGAGCGCAGGAGCACGTTCTCCGGGCAGGCGCAGCCCGTGCCTCCGCCCTCGATCGCGCCTAGGACGAGGAGGTCGACGCCCTTGTGCCGATAGCTGTATTTCTCGGCGATATCCGCAACTTCGGGATTGATCCTGAAAATCTGACCGTACTGCTGCACCTTCGCGCCCGTGCGCTCCTCGATGAGCCTCTTCTGCCGTGCGATCGTGAGGATAGCCTTCTGGTCTGCAAGGGGGATGCCCAGGGCAGAGGCGAGGTTGGCGTCCGGGTCGGCGTCGATGGCGAGCACCTTCATTCCTCTGCCGGCCGTGATCAGGGCGAGCGCCGCCGTGATCGTGGATTTCCCCACCCCGCCCTTTCCTGTCACTGCGGTTTTCACGGGCCGTCTTTCAGCCGCTGATGCCGGTGATGTTTCCGTCATCGTCGATGTCGATGCCGTACGCTGCAGGGGCCTTCGAGAGCCCGGGCATGCGCAGGATCTCGCCGGTGATGGGGATGAGGAAGCCAGCGCCCGCCGCGATCTTGATCTCGCGGACCGTGACGATGAAGTTGCTCGGCAGCCCGAGCAGGGCCGGGTTGTCGGAGAGCGACTGCTGGGTCTTGGCGATGCAGACCGGGAGCTTGTCGTACCCAAATTTCTTGATGACGTCGAGGTTGCGCTTGGCGAGCGGCTGGTAGTCGACCGAGACGGCTCCGTAGATCTCGCTTGCAACGGTGAAGATCTTGTCCTCGACCGGAGCGTCCCAGTCGTAGAGCGGCCGGTACGTGCCGGTCGCCTCCCGGCAGAGACTGACGGTCTTTTCCGCGAGTTCGATGCCGCCCTCGCCGCCCTTGTCGAAGATGTCGGCCGGCGCGATGTTCATGCCCTCGTCTTCCGCTGCTTTTACGACGGCGTCGATCTCCTCGTCCGTGTCGGACGTGAAGCGGTTCAGGGCGATGATGCACTCTATCCCGAACTTCGAGATGTTCTCGTAGTGCTTGCGCAGGTTCGCCATGCCGAGAACGGCCAGGCGGGGGTTCGGAACGTGCAAATCCTCGCGGGGCACGCCGGCGTGGTACTTGAGCGCCCGCACCGTGGCTACGAGCACGACCACCTTGGGGTTGAGCTCGCCGTAGCGCGCCACGATGTCGAAGAACTTCTCCGCCCCGAGGTCGAAGCCGAACCCGGCCTCGGTGACCACGTAATCCGCGAGCTTGAGCGCCAGGTCGGTGGCCATGATGCTGTTCGTCCCCTGCGCGATGTTGGCGAAGGGACCTCCGTGGAGGATGACGGGCACGCCCTCGGTCGTCTGCACGAGGTTCGGCAGCAGGGCGTACTTGAGGAGCGACGTGACGGCGCCCTCGATCTTGAGGTCGCCGGCATGGACCGGCCTGCCGTCATAGGTGAAGGAGAGGAGGATGTTCCGGATCTTCTCTTTGAGCTCTTTGTAGGAGCGCGACAGGCACAGGATCGCCATGATCTCGCTCGACGGCACGATGTCGAACCCTGTCTCCCGGGGCACTCCGTTGATGGATCCGCCCAGGCCCACGACGATGTCCCTCAGGAACCGGTCGTTCATGTCCATGACCCGGCGCCAGGTGATCTTGCGCGGGTCGATGTTGAGCGGATTGCCGTGAAAGACCGAGTTGTCCAGGAGGGCTGCCAGGAGGTTGTGCGCGCTCTCGATCGCGTGGAAGTCGTTCGTGAAGTGGAGGTTGATGTCCTCCATGGGAAGGATGCGGGAGCGTCCGCCGCCCGTTGCGCCCCCCTTGATGCCGAAGACCGGGCCCAGCGACGGCTCACGCAGAGCCGCAACTACGCTTTTTCCCAGCTTTGCCAGCGCCTGGGTGAGGCCTACGGAGACGGTTGTCTTGCCTTCCCCCGCAGGGGTGGGCGTCATGGCGGAGACGAGGATGAGCGATGAGCCTTTCTTGCGCTCGAGCCTGCGGATCGCCTCGAGCCTGACCTTGGCCATGTAGCGGCCGTAGTACTCGAGATCGCCCTCCTTGAGCCCGACGGATGCCGCAATCTCCTGGATGGGTTTCATGCCCGTGCTTCCCTGATGCGTTTTTGTTTTCGCCATAATCTTACTTGCTGATCACTGCGTCGAATCTGATATCGATGTTGTACTCGTCGCTGATGCGTGAGAAATCGTTCTTGAGCTCGATGACCTTGACCGTCGGAGGAACCGAGAAGAAGCAGGTCATCTGGAAGATGTTGGCGCCCGTGACCGGGTTGCTGTCCACGTTGCTCGACATGTCGTCGATGTTGATGCCCCTCGTGAACAGAACCTTGCAGATCTGATGGACGATCCCCGGGTGATCGAGGGAGGTGGCGAGGAGCTTGTAGGGGATCGAGGGCATCACCTCGCGGTGGGTGGGCGCCTTGGTCTTCCTCACGTGGATGTCGAGCCCGGTTTTCTTGCGCAGGCTGTCGAGCTCGCCGATGAACCGCTCGATGTCGTCGGTCAGCCCCGAGGTGAGGATGATCATGCCGAACTCGTTTCCGAGCACGCATCCCCGCGAGCGCTCGATGTTGATGCCCCGCGCGGTGAAGAACTCTGAAATCTCCTTTGCCAGGCCCGGCCTGTCAGGCCCCATGCATGAAAAAACGACAAACGATCTCATAGATCAAGCTCCCTGATTTTCGTATTTCAGTACCAATCAGATTTTATAGCACATATCCATCCTGCACGTGCCTGTCAAGAAAAAGCCGTGGGCGGCTTTCCTGAGGCCCGCAACGTACGGGAGAATATGAACTTTGAAAAGCTGACCTTCCCCTAGTTGTCGACCTTGCCCAGGCTCGCGGGAATGGTTCGTGCGCCCCCGTGATCGTAGACATGGATGTTCCGCTGCGGGACAGGCAGGGATATGCCCTGGCTGAAGAAGCGCCTGCTCCCTGTCTCGATGAGGTTGGAAGAGACGTCGGCGTAATCTTCGGTCTTCACCCAAGCCCTCACCTGGAAGACCATGCTCCCTTCCCTCATCTCCTTGAGGATGACTGCCGCCTCAGGACTTGGGAGTATCCTCGAATCCCCTTTCACCACATCCCGCAGGCATGCCTTGACCTTGTCTATGTCGTTTCCGCATCCCACGGTGAAATCGACATCCACCCGCCTGGTCTTCTTTGCCGAGTAATTGATGATGTTGTCGCCCATAAGCTTGGCATTGGGGATGATGATCACCTTGTTGTCCACGGTCATGAGCGTGGTGGTGAACACCTCGATCTTCTCCACTGTTCCGGCCGTTCCGGCGCCCTCGATAAAATCCCCTGCCCTGAACGGCTTGAAAATGATCATGAGGAACCCGGCGGCGAAGTTCGCGAGCGACCCCTGCAGGGCCAGGCCGATGGCGAGGCCTGCCGCGCCGATGACGGCGATGAACGAGGTCGTCTGAATCCCGAGCTGGGCCATGGCCGCTATAACCACGAAGGTGACCACGGCGATGTAGCTCAAGTGCTCGGCAAAGGAGACGATGGTCGGGTCGACCTTTCTGCTGTTCAGGACCCGCCCGATCAGGCTTTTCACCATCTTGGCGGCCCACCGCCCTGCGACGAGAATTACCAGCGCGGCAATGAGCTTGATCCCGTAAAAGGCTACCCACTCCTGGACCTTGAGCCATATGTCTTCCATATGCAGTCTCCTTTCTTCTGCTGCCGGACCTGATATCCGGCGGTTGTCCGCCGATCCTGCTGCCAGTATAGGTGCATTTCATCGGCCGAGTCAATCGGATGATTCCCTTTTATGATTGCCGTATTTACATCGCCCGGCCAGGGGTATAAAAGAGGCCTCAGAGACCGGACGGGTTCCCCCGTTCCGGTTGAGAATGGAGGAGGTTCAAAAAGACATGCGTGGTCCAAGCAAGGCGTCATCTCTGATCCCGGGATTCATCGGGTGGTTCGTGGTATGTTGCATATGCCTGACCCTGGCGGGTTGTCCTGCAAAGCAGCTCCCGCCCCCGGCAAAACCCAAGCCGGCCAGGATCGCCGTGGTGCTGGGCGCAGGCGCCTCGAAGGGGTTTGCCCACATCGGTGTCCTCAAGGTCCTCGAGGCCCAGAAGGTCCCCATCCACATGGTGGTGGGCACGAGCGCGGGCAGCCTGGTGGGAAGCATCTATGCCTCCGGCAAGAGCGCCTTCGAGATGCAGGCCATCGCCATGAAGCTGGAAAAGGACCACGTGATCGACTATGACTGGAAGATCTGGAAGGGCGGGCTCATCAAGGGCGAGAAGCTCGAGAACTTCATCAACCAGATCGTGGGCAACGCCCCCATAGAAAAACTCAAGATCCCCTACTATGCCGTGGCGACCAATGCGGGAACCGGCAAAGAGACGGTTTTCGCCAGGGGCAACACCGGCATGGCCGTCCACGCCAGCTGCAGCGTACCCGGGGTGTTCCAGCCCGTCGTGATCGGGAAGGACAGCTATGTTGACGGCGGCGTGGTCAGCCCGGTGCCCGTCGACGTGGCGAGGCGCTACGGGGCAGACGTCGTCATCGCCGTGGACATCTCCGGCGGCATCAGCAATGTCGCTCCGCGCGGGATCATGAGCTCCGTGTCGAGGTCGGTCGACATCATGTACATGAAGAACATCGACGACCAGCTGAAAAGAGCCGATGTCGTGATCCGCCCGAACGTCAAGGACATCGGGTCGACCGACATGGAAAAGTTCAACGAGGCGATCTTCGAGGGCGAGAAGGCGGCCACTGCCAAGGTCAATCAGATTCAGGCCATCCTCGCAAAGCTGAGCCAGGAAGGTCGGCTCTAGAAAAGCAATCGACCGCGGTTCGTCTGACAGTCCCTCCGGAACACGAGGGCCTGTCAGGCTCAATGATGCCGCAATCCATACCGCTGGTGTTTAACACCGGATGCTATGATCACACAGCAGACGGGGAGCCTGCATCTTGAGTGAAAGATCATCGGCAGAGCGATATCCACCGTGCGGGGTTTGATGCCTGAGATATGCTGACTACCAATTCCTCTTCGAACGTATCGACGTGGATTATTGTGCCTTGAAGAGTCAACGTCTCGGACATGAAGTTGACCTCCAATGTTTTATTCAGGATTCGATCTTCGATCGTTTGCCCCAGGAAGGAAAACAGTTCGTGTGAGTTGATACGCACACCATCAATGCTGATATTTTTCGTATAGCCGTACCCCTTGATAATTTCATTTAATTTCAACAACACCTGCACCTTGTAGTTTTTCCTGGGATTGCCCCTTCTATCAACCATTTGAGACCTTTCGAGAAATTGATCTTTCCAGCATATTATAAAAAGATCTCCGGAGAAATGCATCAGGAGATTGTCGTCAAGCCGACATTTTCATATCCGGGTGCGGATATCTCCTGAAGACGATGAGCTTTCCATGGCTGCGCACGGGATTCAGCAGGTTCTTCCGTCTTCAAAAGGTCCGCAGTAAGGCAGGACGGCGGATGAGTCTCTGATGATTTTTACCAAGGGGCTTATATTATATCTTTTGGGAGCGTCTCTAAACCTTTGACAGGCTTGAGTCTCATCCGAGCTCCGGAACTTTCAGATCTCCCCATGGCGGCGCACTGCCCATATTCAGTCTTTCCGATGGAGATGGGAGGTAAATAAAATCTCGGAAACAAGCCTTTGAAGAGGGGTATGCGGTTCAATACGTTGAAGGAGGAAGGAATGAAAAACAGACTCATTATCTTTTCCGTTGTCTTTCTTGCGTTCGCAATTGCACACCCAGGCGGGCCTTCACTCTATGCGCAGGACAAGAACAGCCCCCCACCGGCAGTTTTTGCCAATGACCTCTTGAACCTCACCTTTGCCCAGGATATGATTGAACAGGGCAAGTCGATCTTTCGCTTCGACACGTTCGGTGATGAGGCGTTCTGGGGTGATCAGCTCCAGCTCCACAAGGCGATTGCCGGAGCGGCGAACGGCGGCGTGGGGCCGGGAGTGAGCCCCAATACAGCCCTTGCAGTAGGCCTCAAAGTCGATGTGGATGCGCTGCCCGCAGACCTCCGGAACAGCATCAAGGCAGGAGCGGTAAACCTGGATGATCCGGCCACGACCCTGGCGCTGTTGAAGCTCGATGCCGTCGTAGGTATCAAAGGATTCTTCGACGAGAAGGGCAGCATGACCTCCGTGGGCATCACCTGCGCCATCTGCCACTCCACGGTCGACAATTCCTTTGCTCCGGGCATCGGCAAGAGACTCGACGGCTGGGCGAACAGAGACCTGAACGTGGGAAAGATCATATCGCTCGCGCCTAACAAGGCACCTCTCGAGCAAGAGCTCAACGTGGATGAGGCGACGCTGCTCACGGTCCTGAACAGCTGGGGGCCGGGGAAGTTCGATGCCCTGCTGAACAAGGACGGCAAGGCCTTCCGCCCCGATGGAAAGACCGCGGCTGTATTGATACCTCCTGCGTTCGGTCTGGCCGGGGTGAACCTGCATATGTGGACGGGTTTCGGGTCCGTACCGTACTGGAACGCCTATGTCGCCGTGACCGAGATGCACGGCCTGGGAACCTTTTTCGATGAACGGCTCAACGACCCTGCAAAATATCCCCTGGCCGTCAGGAACGGCACCTGGAACGTCCGGAACACCCCCGATCTCGTGACCTCCAAACTGCCCGCTCTGCATTTATACCAGCTCGCGCTCCCGGCGCCCAAGCCGCCAACCGGCAGTTTTGACGAAGCAGCGGCCGCCAGGGGCAAGGCTCTCTTCACCGGCAAGGCGACATGCGCGCGGTGCCATGTACCCACCCTCTACACTGACCCGGGGCATAACATCCACAAGGCCGATGAGATCTGCATCGACTCCTTCCAGGCCGACCGCTCACCTGATCTCGGCTATCGCACCTCTCCCCTGAAAGGACTCTGGACCCACACCAAAGGGGGCTTCTACCATGACGGCAGGTTCGCTACATTGCTGGATGTGGTGAATCATTATGACAGCTGCTTCAGCCTGGGATTGAACGATCAGGAGAAAAACGATCTGGTCGAATACCTGAAGTCTCTGTGACCGGAGAGGAAACATCGTTCTTAAAGGGGGCAGAACCGTGTCTCACACCGGTTCTGCCCCACCCGCCTGCCGATTGCAGTCAGGAATATCCTGGTGCGAAAGAATCACCCATAGCCTGTTGCGAAATTCGATCATCGCCATAGGGAGGTTCCGGTCTGAAGATTGCGCTCTGCGGATCTGCGATTCATCCCTTGTATCCCACGGGCATGATGAGCAGGGGCGTATGGGACTGGGGAATGCCCATTGCCTTGATGGCCTCTCCGTCGATGAATGCACCCACGATGCCTGCCGAGAGCCCGATCGCTGCGGCCTCGATGAAGATGTTCTGGGCGATGTGGCCGGCCTCGATCATGGCATAGCGTATGCCCCTCTCCCCGTATTTCCCGGTGATCCTGCCATAATCGGAGCAGATCACGAGGCTCACCGGGGCACGTGCCATCCAGGTCTGGGAAAGGCAGGACCGGGCAAGCTCGCCCCTGATGTCCCGCTGGGATACGATTGACAGGCTATGGTCTTCCGGCACGTACCGGTAGAGGCCCGGCTCGATCCCGGCAGCCGTTCCCCTGCCGGTTGCGGCATAGAGAAAGCTCGGATAGAGGGCCCCAGCCGAGGGCGCCGTACGCTTCCCCCATGCCCCGGTGATGCCCTGCCCTGCCCAGAGGACCTGCGAGAGCTGCCGGACATCCAGGAGTTTCGAGCTGAAAGACCGGACGGTCCTTCTCTCTGTGAGGGCCTCTTCCACAGAGACCCTGCCTACCCGGTCCGCCTTGGGCAGTTTCATCTCTCCCTCCTTCGGCTTTCCCGCTTCCGATGCCGCCGGAAGAAGCGGGAAGAACGACAGAAAAGGGACGACGGCACATCCCCTGGCGAGCGTGCCGATCAGCCTCCTCCTGAAAGAATCGACCGTCCCTTCCACCGTGCTCACCCGGGGATGCTGGCATGCGGTTTATATGCTTGTCCCGTGATTGCCTCCGCTGTAGTTCATCCACATCTCGGAGAACTTACGGAGCTGGTCGTCCACCAGACTGTTGACCGAACCCTCTTCGAACATGCCTTTCTCATCTCGCTTTCCGGCCTTCCTGCCGGTGAGGACCTCGATGCCCTCATCGATGGTGGATACCGTCCAGATGTGGAACCTGCCCTCCTTGACCGCTTCTATCACCTCGTCCTTGAGTATGAGGTTCTGGGCATTGCTCGCCGGGATCATCACCCCCTGCTCGCCGGTAAGGCCCATTTCCTTGCACACACCGTAGTATCCCTCGATCTTGTGGTTGACGCCGCCGATAGCCTGCACCTCGCCCTTCTGGTTCACCGATCCGGTGACCGCTATGCCCTGCTTGATGGGAACGCCGGAAAGATCCGAGAGGATGGCATAGAGCTCAGTGGACGATGCCGAGTCTCCCTCGATGCCCGAATAGCTCTGCTCGAAGACGACCCTCGTGGCCAGGCTTAAAGGTTTGTCCTGGGCATACCGGTTGGCGAGATATCCGGAGAGGATGAGAACGCCCTTTGTGTGGATGGGGCCCCCAAGCTTTGCCTCGCGCTCGATGTCGATGAGACCCTGTGTTCCCAGCCCCGTGCTCGCGGTGATCTTGCTCGGCCTGCCGAACATGACATCGCCCATCTCCATGACTGAAAGGCCGTTCACCTGGCCGACCTTTTCACCCTCCACGTCGATCATGATGAGGCCCTGTTTTATCATTTCGCGGATCTTCTCCTGGATCATGTTCGATCGGTTGAACTTCTCCTCGATGGCCTCCTTCACATGTTCGACAGTCACCACGGGTGCATTCTGTCTTGATGCATAGAAGCTCGCCTCCCTGATGACGTCCGCCACATCGCCGAACTCGGTCGAGAGCTTGTTCTGGTCTTCCGCAAGCCTGGAGCTGTACTCGACGATCTTGGCGATGGCATCCTTGTCGAGGTGCTTGAGGTTTTCCTCGTTGCATACGTTGCATACGAACGAGGAGAAGCTCTTCATGTTCTCATCGTTGCGGTCCATGACCCTGTCGAAATCGGCCTTGACCTTGAAGAGGTCGTGGAAGTCGGGGTCGAGCTCGTAGAGACGGTAGTAGATGAAGGGCGACCCGATGAGCACCACCTTGACGTCCCACGGGATCGGCTCGGGGACGAGCCACCGTGTGGTCAGGTATCCCAGCCGCTCTTCCGGCTCTTCTATCCGGATATCGTTGTTCCTGATGGAGCGCTTCAGGCTTTCCCATGAGAAGTAGTTCCTGAGCACGTCGAGGGCCGGCAGGATGAGGTACCCGCCGTTCGCCCTCATGAGAGAGCCGGACCTCACCATGGTGAAGTCGGTGAACAGGGCGCCCATCATGGCCTCCTTCTCAATCCTGCCGAAGAGGTTGTTGTAGGATGGATTGAGCTCCATGATGATGGGAGCGCCCTTGACGTCCGTGTTGTCCACGACCACGTTCACGCTGTATTTCCTGAACTTCATATCTTCTTTGGGCATCATGGGCATGGGCATCCCCATCTGCTGCATCTGCTGCATCTGCATTTCCTTCATCTTCTCCTGCATCTGCTCGTCGGCCCTGAACATGTCGAGGTTGTTGAGCATGTCCTCCTTCATCTCGTTGAGGTAATCAATGACCTTCGGGTTGTCCGTGTAGTTTTCCCTGAGCTCTTCGAGGAGCATCTCAAGGGTGAAGGAGCCGATCTCGCGGTCGAGCTTTTCGATCACGTCCATGGTTTTCTTCTCGATGGAGATCATCTGCCTGCCGGTCTTCTTCAGCTCTTCGTTGAGCACCTTCTGCTTCTCCTGGATCTCGTTCTGGGTCTCCTTGTCGAGCGCCCGGAATTCTTCTTCCGTGAGCGGCCTGTTGTCCTTGACCGGGATGGTCAGCAGGCCCATGGGGGTCGCCTGGATGACGAAGCCGTCCTTCTGGGCCTCGTCGTTGATCTTGTTGATGAGTTCTTCTCTCTCCTGCTGGACCTGCTTGATGGCGTTGTTCCGCTTGGCGGCATAGTCCTCGCCCTCGAAGGCCTTGCTGATCTCGCGCCTCGCCCCTTCGACGAAGGCATCCACCTGCTTTTTGAATTTCCTCGCCGTGCCTGGAGGCAGCGATATGGCCCTGGGCTTGTAGTTTTCCTGGAAATTGTTCACATAGCACCAGTCGGGCGGCGTCGGCATGCCCTTGGCGATCTCTTCGAGGTAGCCTTTTACTGCTGTCTTCTTTCCGGTTCCGGGAACACCGGATACGTAGATATTGAATCCTTTCTCCTTGATATTGAGGCCGAACTGCAGCGCCTTGAGCGCCTTGGCCTGGCCGACGATTCCCTGGAGGGGCTTACCGTCTGCACTGGTACTGCATCCGAATATGTCAGAGCTGCACCTGCAGGTAAGCCTGTCATAGGATAAAGCTTCGGTCATGGTATCTTCTCCCTTGTCTTAGATTTTTAACGAGCGCATCTTCAAGCCGGATCGGTCCTTCCTGCGGCCTCTCGATTAAGCAGAGGGGCAAAGCGCTATGGGTGGTGAATTGCGTGCGAGCGGAATCGACGTATCATACATAGTATATATCTAGCCCGATGCAGAAACAAAGCAACCGAGAGCGTCCTCGTCCTGACCCCGGAACACGGTCCTTTACATGCGGCAGGGAATGCTCTATGAGCTTCAGATATTGCGTATGGAGAAGGATTTTTCGATGTTCAGCTACCTCAAGAACAGCCGTTTCTTTGCCCAGATCGCCGACGGTATGGAAGACCTCGGTACGAGCGAGCTCATGGAACTCGGGGCGCAGGACGTCAAGCCGACCTTCAGGGGGCTTTACTTCACTGCGGACAAGGAAACGCTCTACCGCATCAACTACACGTCCCGGCTGGTGACCCACGTGCTCGCGCCCCTCGTGAGCTTCGACTGCCACACCACGAAGTATCTCTACAAGATGGCGCGGTGCATCCCCTGGAACGACATCTTCGGCCTCGACAAGACCTTCATGGTCATGTCCAACGTCTCCCACAGCAAGATACGGCACTCCCAGTATGCAGCGCTCGTGCTCAAGGATGCGATCGTCGACACCTTCTCGGAATGGTTCACGAAGAGGCCGAACGTCGAGAGGATAAAGCCCGACGTGATCTTCAATCTCCACATCTTCAACAACAAGGCCACGATCTACCTCGACACCTCCGGCGGATCGCTCCACCGGAGGGGCTACAGGAAAGAGTCCGTGGACGCCCCCATGCAGGAGACGCTGGCGGCATCGATCATCCGCATGAGCGGCTGGGACGGTGCGACGCCTCTCCACGATCCCATGTGCGGGTCGGGCACGCTCCTGTGCGAGGCCCTCATGCACTACTGCAGGATCCCTGCAGGATACCTGCGCACGTCCTTCGGGTTCGAGTACCTGCCGGACTTCGAGAAGCCGCTGTGGGAGAAGGTCAGGAAGAAGGCGGACCGGGGCATCAGGCCCCTGCCGGAAGGGCTCATCAGAGGCAGCGACGCCTCGATGCGGGCCATCGAGGCGGCCAGGGTCAACACGGGCCGCCTGCTCGGCGGCAAAGGCATTGTCCTGACAAAACGCAGATACCAGGACTTGCATCCGCTCAGGGACGTGACCATCGTCTGCAACCCGCCCTACGGCATCCGGATGAAAAGGGAGCAGGACATGGTCCGGTTCATGAAGGATTTCGGCGACTTTCTCAAGCAGCGCTGCCAGGGCTCGAAGGCATACGTCTACTTCGGGGACAGGGCGCTCATCAAATCCGTGGGCTTAAGGACTTCATGGAAGCGTCCCCTCAAAAACGGCCCCCTCGACGGCCGGCTCGTGAAGTACGAGATGTACTAGGGGAATGGAGAAGGGGAATGGGTTCGGACCAGGATAATCTCTGGGAATGATATGAAGTATGATTGAAAAGAGGGGTTTATTCAGGCTTAGGGCACCTTTTTTGATACCCAAAAGGCACTCTAATGAGACAGGACCCGAGAGAAGATTTGAACCTCTTCCTTAACCCATCATTTTCGGGCTCAAAAATGGCACTCTAAAGGCTGATAAATGCCTTATTTTTATATCAATCGCCGTAATGTTAATACCTTGCCTTGGTCCGACCCCTGATCCCTCATCCCTACGAGGGAATAAAGTTTGAAATAAAGAGCTCTTGACCTGAGTCAATTACCCGTCTCACGAAATGGTCTAGAGAAAAGACAGTAAAAGAGGAGGTGCGATATGAAGAACATAACATTATCGGCTGCCGTTTTCGTTGCTCTCGGTTTGTTTGCCTTTGCCCCGGTGACTGTCCTTGCCCACTGTGACACGATGGGCGGACCCGTGATCTCCGATGCCCAGAAGGCCCTCGACACCGGCAGGGTGAACTACGTTCTCCCCTGGGTGCAGAAGAAGGACGAAGAGGAGATCCGGCACGCCTTTGAGGAAACCCTGAATGTCCGGAAGCTGAGCCCGCAGGCAAAGGCCTTTGCGGACAGGTATTTCTTCGAGACCCTGGTGCGCATCCACCGTGCAGGAGAAGGGGCGCCGTATACCGGCATCAAGCCTGCGGGCACCGACCTCGGTCCTGCGGTGAGTGGCGCCGACAAGGCCCTCGAGACCGGATCTGTCGAGCCGCTCGTGAAGCTGGTGAATGAAAAGGCTGCAGAGGGGATCAGACACCGCTTCGAGCGTGCCATGGAGCTCAAGAAGCACGCATCGCATAATGTGGAAGCAGGGCGGGAGTATGTCAAAGCATACGTTACCTATGTTCACTATGCGGAAGGCATCTATGACATGGCCGCATCCGAGTCTGCACACCATGAAGGCGGCGGCGAGGACAATGCCACGAAGCATCAGCATGGGGAATAATGTCGTCTGAACAACTGCTGCCGAAGGTTCGAAAGCCTTCGGCAGCAGGCACCCGCTTCATTACATGAACCATTACTCTGCAGGGAGATTGCTTATGAAGATCACAAAAGTAACGGAAACCGGAACATTTCAGAACCCCCATGGGATAGACGCACGGAGGCTCATGGATCTGCCGCAAGCACAGGTCGTGCACATGAGACTCGGGCCTGGAGATTCTCTGAAAAAACACATAACGCCGGTTGATGTCTTTTTCTATGTGCTCGAAGGCGAAGGCGTCGTTGAGATAGGAGACGAAAAGGCCACTGTGGGCACGGACACTCTCATAGAAAGTCCGGCAAATATACCGCACGCATGGTACAATGAGAGCCGGGGCACCTTGAGGTTCCTCGTAGTGAAATTATCATGAGCACGCCCGGTCCTTGTAAAGAGTCCGCATTGCCGGACAGGATACGTGCGGCAGTCAGAGGGTGGATCACTCCGGAAGGAAGCCCTCGCATGGATCTCCCGCTCGCTTGAAACCGGCTCAAGGCTTGATGGTTGTGAACGAGCCTCTCGAGTTTATCGTGGCGCCCTGGATGAGAAAGCTGCCGAAACTGGAGCCGGCGGTGCCGCTCCCGGGACGGATGGCATCGATGTACAGGTGGTCGATCTCAACGGTTGAAGAATCGGGGCCATGGCAGGTTATGGAGCCCTCGAAATCCACGCCGCTCAACGTCAGGAGACCCTTCAAAACGGTCATGGACTCGACGTGCGATTTCTGACTCGTCGTTTCTCCGTCGGCAGGCCCTGTCCGGCCGACGATTTCGCTCAAGGCGTCATCAGATAAAGCCGTCTTCCCGGCAAACCCTGTTTGCGGCAGAATGAACATCCCTATCATGAGCAAGAGAAAAGCGATCTTGGATATCAGGATCATTGGAATACCTCTATTATAGAATATACGTCTGAATCAGATGAAATCAAGGCAGGCAACATCGCCAACAAAACACTGATGAACCATGCGGAAGCAGACGAACGGGTTACTCCGGCGAGGGAGGTATTCCTCCGGACCCTGCCATCACCGGACGAGCCTTTCAGGAAATTCCCGTACTGCACCCCTGCCCCGGGCCTAACCTTTCAGTGCCTTCATGGCCCTGGGGACCGTATCCTCGGGGCTTACCCTGGAGCAGGCATCCATGATCCTGCCCTTTTCGTCGATGAGGAAGAGCGACCGGATAATGCCTTCGGTTTTCTTCCCGCGGATGTTCTTCTCTCCCCAGGCGCCGTATGCCTCTGCCACGACGTGGTCAGGGTCGGAGAGCAGGGAATATCCGAGGCCGAGGTCTGTATCGAACTTTTTCTGCTTCATGGGATCGTCCGGGCTTATGCCGATGGGAACGACCCCGAGCTCTTCGAGCATCCCCTTTGCATCCCTGACGGACCGTGCCTGGAGGGTGCACCCCGAGGTTCCCGCCTTGGGATAGAAAAAGAGGAGAACCTTTCTGCCCCGGTGCTCGACGAGGCTCTCCTCGACGCCGTCCTGGTTGAGAAGCTCGAAGTCGGGAGCCTTGTCGCCTTTTTTCAGTTTTGCCATGACACCACCTCCTGGGGATTGTATAGGCTCCACAGAGCGGCAAATCAAGCCGGCCTGAAGCCGGGCACCGGCAAGGGCTCTTCCTCTATGGCTCGGCTATTCGGAAGGCAGAGTCTCCTCGGGCGGCATGGAATCCAGATAGTCATCTTCAGGGGGCACCACCTCGTACGGCTCTTCCTGGTACATTTCGTCCTTGCCGGGAAATTCCCGGGGATCATCAGCCTGCACGTCGGGAAAATCCCGGGGATCATCGGCCTGCACGTCGGGAAGCCGGCCCTCGTCGTTAGGCGTCCCTTCCCGGGGAGGGTCTTCAGACCAGCCGCTCCGGGGAAGAATGACCGGGACGGACCCTGACCGGTCGCCATAGGATACGGCCTGCACGCCCTGGTTTATCCGGGGGCTGGTGACGGTATCCGCGGGCTTCGCCTTCGTACTGCCCATGGTTGCAAGACCCTGCATGGAAACGATCACTGCTATCAGAATAAGCAAACAAACGCCGGCCAGCCACCACCTGTTCTTCATGGCAACCTCCCCGTTCACGGTCTGTCTTTCAAGAAGAGCGATCCGCTGTCCTTTCATCTTACCCTCTGGGGCCGGAACATTCAATATTTTCCTTCTCGAGGTCTTTACCGCCGGTTTTTTCCCGTTATTACTACGGTATGGAGGAACATCATGAGAATCGAGCTCTCGGAAAATGCGCTCAAGATCCTCGAGGCCAGGTACCTGAAGAAGGACGAGCAGGGCAACCTGGCTGAAACACCCGAGGAGATGTTCCGCAGGGTGGCGCATCACGTCGCATCAGCGGAAAAGGTCTTCGACTGGAACTCCAAGTCGGCCAGGTACGAGGAAATATTCTTCGAGCTCATGGCGTCCCTCACCTTCCTTCCCAACTCGCCGACCCTCATGAACGCAGGAAGGGAGCTCGGCCAGCTCTCGGCCTGCTTCGTCCTGCCCGTCGAGGACCGGCTCGACTCGATCTTCGAGACGCTCAAAGAAACCGCGCTCATCCACAAGAGCGGCGGCGGGACCGGGTTCTCCTTCAGCAGGCTCAGGCCCGAGAACGACATCGTGGCCACGACCAGCGGGGTTGCGAGCGGGCCGGTGTCCTTCATGAAGATATTCAATACCGCCACGGAGATCGTCAAGCAGGGTGGCACGAGACGGGGCGCAAACATGGGAGTGCTCCGGGTGGACCATCCCGACATCGAGAGGTTCGTCACCATCAAGAGAAATTTAAACGAGCTGCAGAGCTTCAACCTCTCGGTGGGCATCAGCGACGGCTTCATGAGCGCCGTCAAGGCAGGCAGGGATTACGGGCTGGTCAATCCCAGGACGGGGAGGCCGGTCCGGAGGATTGCCGCCGGAGGCCTCTTCGACCTCATCACGGAGTGTGCCTGGGAGAGCGGCGAGCCGGGCCTGCTCTTCCTCGACCGCATCAACCGGGACAATCCCCTGCCCCTCCTCGGGGCCATCGAGGCGACGAACCCCTGCGGCGAGCAGCCCCTCCTCCCCTATGAATCGTGCAACCTGGGATCGATCAACCTGACGAAGATGATCAGGAGAACGCCCGATTCCGCCCTGGTCGACTGGGACAGGCTCAAAGATACCGTAGCCCTCGCCGTGCGCTTCCTCGACGATGTGATCGAGGTCAATCATTTCCCGTTTTCCGAGATCGAGAGGATGACCCGGCTCAACCGGAAGATCGGGCTCGGCGTCATGGGCTTCGCCCATTTCCTCATTCTGCTGGGCATCGAATACGGATCGCCGGAAAGCATCAGGGTTGCACAAGAGGTCATGTCCTTCATCTCCGAGCATGCGCACGCCGCATCGCGCGAGCTCGCCGGGCAGCGGGGGGCATTCCCGAACTATGCCCGGAGCATTTATCCCCGGAAGGGAAAGATACCGTTAAGGAACGCCGTCGTAACGACCATCGCCCCCACGGGAACGTTGAGCATCATTGCGGACTGCTCCTCCGGGATCGAGCCCCTTTACGCACTCTCGACCACGAAGGTCGTGGCAGGAGGCATCGAGCTCTCGGAGATAGACCCGGTTTTCGAGACGACGGCAAGGGAGCGCGGGGTCCTGATCCCTGAACCTCGGACCGGGTCATGCCCCGAATCCGTGCTCAAGGGGGAAATACCCCTTCCGGAAGACATACGGGACCTCTTCGTCACGGCGCTCGAGATACCGCCTTCGAAGCATGTCGAGATGCAGGCCGCATTCCAGCGTCACACCGACAATGCCGTCTCGAAGACCATCAATTTCCCCTCCTCCATCGAGGTCTCAGAGATGAAAGAGACCCTCATGCTCGCCTATGAGACGGGCTGCAAGGGCATCACGATCTATCGCGACCGCAGCAGGGCCGGACAGGTCATCCGCTGCAGCACGGACAAGGTGTGCTGAATCCGGCAATACTCAGGCAGGCCCTAATCGACCGTTATCTCTTTGTCATCGATGATATAGGCGAAGGCCAGGAATCCGTCCCCGGCATCAAGACCTTTCCAGAAGCCGAAGCATCTGACACTATCCCTCTCTTCTATATCACCGAATGTTGCGAGACATTCGCCGTTGATGTCTATCCCTGTCGCATCGTATCTGATGCTCACTTTGATGGAGCACTGAAGCGTTTCGTCGTATACAGAGATTACTCTGGGAAGACCGGGGATGTCCTCTACCTTTCCTGCGACACAATCGGGCATAATCCTCAACTCGAGTGGTTTACCGCAACGTTTGATGACTCTCACCCTGTATGGATGTTGACCCAGGAGAGGAATCAAATTTTCAGGGAAACATCCATCTCCCTCAATGAAAATACGGGTATCCCATGTTATCGGTATCTGCGCTGTCTGGCCATCATCCAGTATGATGGTTAGGGTGTAATTGCCCGCGACCCCTTCCACCATTTTCGTAGTTCCTTCAATGGGAAGAACGAGTACGATGGCGGCGTTGAGTTTATCAGCAACATCCTTGCCCAATACGAGGACATGCATGCCCTCCTCCAGCACCGGAACAGGGGTGTTGCATCCGGAGACAATGGGTGTCAGGCTGTCGAGGACGACTCCAGCGGTTTCAGTAATCGATTCTTCTGTTACATACTCCAGGTTGAATCCCATACCGCTTACCGGGCCCCTGACAATACCGCACTGGCGTACGACATCTCCTATGATAATGAGATCCGCCTTTATGCATCCGTCATCCACTTTGCCCCTTACCGTGACATACTGCCCATTCTGAATCTCCAGGGCAGACCCGAAGGTGCCGTTTGTATTGAAGATCAGAGTTTCTTCGGTGATGAGCACATCGACGCTTCCCAGACAGCCATCGTTCCCCAAGCAATGCTCGTCATTCCTGAGCAGGATGAACGACTCGGGGTATGCATCGTCATCTGTGTTATTAAGCGCGCTCACCGCGCCTTTCATAAAGATAGGGCACTCGGGAGGATTCTCCTTTGAAAGGATTTCCACAAAGACTATGGGTCGGAAATTTTCCCCATTTGAAATATTGAGCATCTTGTTCGCATCGATATCGAGCCTGATGTACAGGGTAGTATCTGCCTTTACCTCGAAAGGACCTCGCGGATTGAGATCTATTTTACCACTCGGGACCTTAATTTCCTCACTCTCGCTGCTTAATTTATCAATAACTTCTACCTTCTGAACCCTGAGCCGTATCTTCTCGTATTTTCCCACAGGGACGTTATCACCCAGCTTGAGGAGAAAGTCCTCGTCCCGGTATGCAAGGAGATCGAACCTGTACCCCTCGCTTGAGCTGAAGATGACGACGCCGTGATCGTTCCCCTCCGGCAGGAGCGATACCTCGGTGATGGTGACCCAGATGTTCTCGTAGTCGTCCGAGGGCCCGTCCGTGAGGAGGATCCCCACCTTGCCATACCCTGCGGCTTCGCTGTTTGCCGTCTCGGAGGAGCTTCCCCCGCCCCCGCCGCATCCGAACGATATCAGAACAGCACATACGCAGAGTGCGACCATGCCCCGTATGGCATCATATCTCCTCATCTTCTTCATACCCCTCTCCTGCCATAAAGTTCCTGCATCATCATCCCGCAGGAAAAACCCTATCCTATGCCTGAAGATACTTGTTGTCCAATGCATTATAGAATAATCGCATCCAGTAATTTTGCAAGCATTCAAGGATGTTGCAAAATAGCCTAGATCTTTACATGAAAAGCGGCGAGGTGATCGTCCATGCCGCTCGTCCGGATATCCGGCATGTCGTTGAAGTCGGCAGGGAAGCTCCTCCCGAGCGCCTTTTCAAGAGACCGCAGCACCCGCCCTTCTTCCCGAGCACCTGCCTCCCTGGGGAGAAAAACATTCAAAATGTGCACCTCGCCTTCGAGAGGAACGAGCGTCAGGGCATGGCCGGCCTCACCGAGATCGGTCCTCAGGAAGAGCTGGATCGAGCGGGAGGCATGTCCCGTGGCCATGAATTCCCTGTCGTTCAGATGGGGCGCTCGCGGTGCAATCGCCTTCAGGAACAGGATGTCTTCTTCATGCCGGAAATATTCATCGGGCACGATCCAGGTGAGGAGGGTGAAGGGATTTGCCTCGAGGATGGGACGCAGGACCCTCCGTATCCGCTCTTTTCTGTCCCGCCACGACGGGTCGGCGATCTCGACGGCGAGGGCCTGACCGATCGATCCGGCGGGGACGGCATCATTTGGCGCGTTCCCGGCGAGGATGAGGCGGCTGATGATTCTCGCCCCGTCGTTGCTTGAAGGCGCATTCCCCGTCCGGGGAAGCTCGATCGGGAAATACGATTCGCCCGTGAGGCGCTCGGCATGGGCAAAGGCCTCCCGCATTTCTTCAGGCCCCATCCAGGGCGTCTTCGTTACATAGTACGGGGGCAGGTCCTGATACGAGATGCCCATTCCGGACGCCTGCGCCTTGAGGAGCGTACCGGGGAGCACGCTCACGGGAAAGAGGTTTAAAGAATCGCAGAGATTGTTTTGGAGCACGAAATCGATGGAGCGCTTCACGTCGTCGATGGCATCTCCGGGGAGGCCAACCATGATGTCTGTCGCAACGTGCACGCCCCGTGCCCTCAACAGGGAGACGCCCCTGGTGAACAGAGCCTCGTCGAAGCGCCTGCCGCTTAAATTCAGGGCCTTCCCGTTCGTGCTCTGGAGCCCGATCTCCGCATGCGTCAAGCCTGCGCGCACGAGGGCGTCCGCAGTATCCTGTGATACGTCTTCTGCATTGAGCTCGCAGCTTATCCTCATGGGCCTGGTCTTTTGCGCATGCTCGAGCAGAGAGAGGAGCGATTTCAGCTCAGGCCTGCGGGCAAAGCACGGATCGATGAAGCTGATCTCTTCGACACCCTCATGAAGGGCACGGTCGACCTCGGCAGAGACCCTCCCGAGGTCGAACGTGCGGAGCTTCCTGAACTGCTTGTGGTAGGAGCAGTAGGAGCATCGGTGCACGCAGCCCCTCACCGTCTCGAGGAAGATCGTTTTCATATACGACGGACCCACTGCTCCGGCAAGGTAGGGAGAAGGGATCGAGTCGAGATCGCGTGCGGGCCCGCGCTTAAAGGTTTCCGCAAGCCGCTCCCCCTGTGGCACGATGAGGCCGGGGATTGCAGACAGGTCGCTCGAGCCTCGTGCCCATGCAGCGATCAGATCACGGAAGGTCTCCTCTCCCTCGCCGTGGATGGCCGCATCGAACCCGCCCCGGGAAAGGAGGCTGCTGTCCCCGGTGATCTCGGGGCCGCCGAGGACGGTCCGGACCCTTCCAAGCCGTTCACCGATCTTCCGGCAGAGGTGCAGGCTCCTCTCGATGTTCCAGAGATAGCAGGAGAAGCCCACCACATCAGGCTTCAGATTCCCGATCCAGTCGAGGATCGCGGCGTCGCCCCCGAGGGAAACGATGTGCGGGGGGCAGATCTCCATTTCGATGCCGCCGGGAAGGTTCTGCCCGGCATATGCCTTGAGGTAGCCCGCAGCCAGGGGGATGTTCTCCAGGGAGTATCCGTAGTCGTGAGACTGCACGGGAAGCTGCAGGAGCGCCGCCTTCATGCAGAGCATCCCCTCGCGGTGCCTTCCTGGCCGGATTCGAGCCTGTGGGCCATGATCCCTCTTTCCTCAAGGAATATCTTTCCGGTCTGTATGCCATGGATGCGGCGAGGTTTCAATGCCCGGGCCCCAGACCGTATCTGCAGAAGTCCCTGAACGTCCGGTTGAGGTAGTATACGCAGTCCTTGTCCCTGAAGAACCGCCTGTAGCGGAGCTCTTCGATATGCCGGTATTCGTTCTTCTTGCCCTCGTACTCGTTGACCACATAGATCTCGGGCCTGGGGTCGAAGTTCATCTCGACGCGCTTGAACATGTACCTGACGAGCAGGTCTGCATCCGGGAACGAGTATCCGCAGAAAATGATCCTTTTGACATGCCTGAGTGCGGACTCGGCCCTGCGCATGATCTGGAGCAGGAAATAGTTTTCCATGCCCTGCAGATAGGTGGGAGGGGTGATGATGGGCACGGTGGACATTCCGCAGTCGAGGCAGGTGACCGGCTCCTCGACGAGCCGTGCGACCTCGCGCTCGCGGGGAGTGAGCGTCAGGGAGATGCACGTGGGGCAGTAGAGCCAGTTCAGGGACCCGTGGAGCTTGTAGAGCTCGATCGCCCTTTCCTTTCTCGGCCGCATCCAGTTGTGCCCGCGCCCGTAGTTCGTGAACTCCACCCGGTAGTCGAGGTCGTACTCGGGATGGAGCTCGGTGAGGGCATTGTCGATGAGGATGTCGTAGTTGAGCGAGAGGAAGGCGGTCGATCGTATCCTTCCCTCGTCCGTGAGTCGCTTGACGAGGGCCCTGTGGTATCCCTTGGGCTCCATGAGGGTACGGTTGAGGACCAGGGCGATGAGGAAGATGAGGTCTTCGCGGATGGTCTGCACGTCCGGCGACCGGATCATGGCTGAGTATCCCTTGAAGCTCTCTCCCCGGTCGATGGCGATCTCGAGGATGCCCAGGACCTCCTCGAACGACGGGAAGATGATCCCATCGACAGGCCCCTTGATGTCGACGCCGAAGAACTGTTTGAAGAAGCGGTGCAGCCTTTCGATGCTGGCGGGATTGCGGGGATAGCCGCTGTCGGTCCTGAAGAACTCCGCAAACAGGTCTTTCTGCACGGGCGCGCCCTCGGATGCCGAAGCGCCTGCGCCGAGAACGATCATGTCTTCGATTGCCACAGCCGGTCCCCTTCAAACATCACCATAGTGTCTATAATCAGAGGCTCATGGGGAGTATGCAAGCAGGGCACCGCGAGTCGCATTGACGAGAAGGAGGGCGACATCACGGTCGATGACGAGAACAACCATTACCCCGTCACTGTCCATTTGAAGACGCAGGACCGTCACAAGGTGAAGGTCGGAGACAGGGTGAGGATCAAGCTTGAGCGGGGCTCACTCATCGCCAATACGGTTATCGTGGAGAACAAGGCAAAATAAATTTCGAGTCCTTATTGATCAAGCGGTTTCTGCGGGAGGATCGTCCTGGCCACGTTCGTATTCGGCTGGGTCAGGATCTTTACCCTGTCCCCGACTTTAACCTTGGAACGGTCTTCCGCCTTCAGGTGGACGGTGATCTCGTAATGCTTGGCCTCGTCCATGACGTTGATGTCGCCCTTCTTCTCGTCAATGGACGTGACCGTTCCCAGGACCGTGCGTCCCATGCTCGGCCTGAATTTGTCTTCGTCGGAGCCTGTGGAAATGCCCCCGGAAAAATCCGCCGATGCCTGGAACACGAATGCAAACAGCATGATGACGCTCATCAGTACCTTCTTCATGACCTGGGTCCTCCCTGTCGAACCGGATCTCTGTGTCCTGCAATGCAAGATATGTAGGGAAAAGGCAAATAAAAAGCAACCCATAACCGCGCTTACCGTGCGGTTTCATACATCCTTTTTCTTTCACTGGCATCTAATCGGATAGAAGCATATAAGCATACTGGTCTGAACAAGAACACACGGGAGGATGGATGAAGGGAACAAAAGGGCAGAGCGACCACCTGAACCTGCTCTGCGACATCGGCGATCTGACCGACCTGCTCGTCAGCAGCTTAAGCGTGGACAACTTCCTCCAGCGCGCCGTCGAGATGGTGGCCCGCTACCTCAACGCGGACGTCTGCTCCATCTACCTCTATGACGAGCCCTCGGGCGAGCTCTATCTCGCTGCGACGACCGGTCTCAATCCGGAGGCCGTGGGAAAGGTTCGCATGAAGATCGGTGAAGGGATCGTGGGCCACTGCTTCCAGAACCTCAGGCCGGTATGCGAGGGCAAGGCCGTCCTCAATCCTCACTTCAAGCGCTTCGAAGAGGCGGGCGAGGATCGCTTCAAATCGTTCATGGTCGTGCCGATCCACCGGGGAGCCGTCAGGATCGGCGCCATCGTGGTAGAGCACGAGAGGCCGGATGTGTTCGAGGAGGCCGAGATCATGGCGCTGCGTGCCGCTTCGTCACAGCTCGCCTCATCCATCGAGAACGCGCGGCTTCTCATGGAGGTGAAGCGCGAGGAAGGAGCGGCTCCGGCCGAACACCCGCCCGCGATCAAAAGCCCCCTCAAAGCGGAGATTGCCAGCGAAGGGATCGCCTATGGCCCGGTGACCGTGTTCAGGAGGAGCAGCCCTGCCTCGCTCATCGAATCCTCGCCCGAGGATGCCTCTCTCACCCTGGAAGATTTCCGCAGGGCCGTTGACGTCACGGCAGAGCAGCTTCAGTCCCTCCAGTCGCAGTTTGCCAAACGCCTGCCCGAGAGTGCATCCCTCATCTTCACCACCCATTTCATGATGCTCAAGGACGAGAGCTTCGTCGGCAGGATGGCCGCGCTCATCGAGCAGGGCACGAACCCCCTGCACGCGGTTTCCCAGGTATCGGGGCATTACACTGCCCTGTTCCTCGCCAACCCCCATGAATACGTCCGTGAGAAGGCAAACGACGTCGAGGACCTGACGCTGCGCATCCTGCGCAACCTCAAAAGGCCGGGGTCTGCCGGTGCGGGATTCGGCAGCAAGCGCATCGTCATCGCGAGCCAGCTCTATCCCTCCGACATCCTGAAGCTCGTCGCCAATGACACTCAGGGGGTCATCCTGGTCGGCGGGGGCGCCACAGCCCACATCTCCATCCTCTCGCGCTCGCTCCATATCCCGCTGCTCATGGCCTCCCAGCACGAGCTCCTGAGCATCCCCGAGGACACGCCGGTGCTCATGGACGGCTACATGGGCAACATCTATATCAGACCGTCCCAGAGGGTCATAAAGGGATTCAAAACACGTGAGAATACACGGCTGGCGGCAATCCGCAGGGACAAGCCTATCTCCCCGGTCACACGGACGAGCGACGGCGAGGAGGTCGGCCTCCTCGCGAACATCAACCTCTTAAGCGAGATCCCCCTTGCCAAGGAGCTCAAGGCGCAGGGAGTCGGGCTCTACCGGACCGAATTTCCCTTCCTCATCCGCTCGACCTTCCCTTCCGAGACCGAGCAGTATCTGGTATACAAGCGGCTCTTCGACGAGATGAAGAACCACACCGTCACTGTCCGCACCCTCGACGTGGGAGGAGAAAAGGTCCTCGCGTACCTCGACACCCCTCCCGAGGCCAATCCCGAGCTGGGCATGCGGTCGATCCGCTTTTCCCTCGACCGCCGCGACGTCTTCGAAACCCAGATCAGGGCGATCCTCCGGGCTGCGCACGGATCGAGGGATGCGCGGATCATGTTCCCCATGATCTCGTCGGTGGATGAGTTCCTGGAGGCGCGGCGGATCGTGCTGGACTGCATGAAAGGGCTCAAGAAAGAGCATCTCCCCTACAACTCCGCGATCTCCATCGGCATGATGGTGGAGCTCCCCTCCATAGGAGAGATCATCGACAGCCTGTCCGAGGTATCCGACTTCTTTGCCATCGGCACGAACGATTTCATCCAGTACATGCTCGCAGCGGACCGGACCAACCAGCGGGTTGCACGGTACTACGCCGCTCACCACCCCGCAGTTTTGAGGGGCCTCTACCGCGTGGTCGAGGCGGCCAGGGGCAGGAACAGGGAAGTTTCCATCTGCGGAGAGATGGCGCACGAGATCTCGCACCTCCCCTTCCTCCTCGGCATCGGCATCCGCAGCTTCAGTGTGGACCCCCAGTTCCTGCCAGCCCTTCAGGAGGCGGTCTCAAAGATAAGCATCCCCGATGCAGTCGAATACGCGAAGCTCCTCCTCTCGAAATCGAGCCTCAGGGACACTCTGGCCCTGATGGAAGACGGGGCGTGGAAGAAACGCTTCGGCAGGATATGACCCCGTACAAGCGAGACGTATGATGGAATGACTTTCCTGTCATTCCCTTAGAAGGCGGGAATCCAGAGGATCTCGTGCTCCCGAGACCACTCCACCCGGTTTATACACTAAACGCATTCCTCCCTACCGCGTCATCCACGTAAAATGAGGATACAGGAGATCACGGATCGAGGACGAAATCCGTGTGCAGCATCTGCCATGCGACAATGGCGATGAAGATGAAATAGAGGATGAGGCTCATCGCGGAGAGCCTTTTCTGGAGGGGCGGGAGAGATGCCGCAAGGCTCTTCACCCTGCCGAAGGGCGCCAGAAGACCGACGCCGAGCCCGGATACGGCTCCTCCGAAGAGCGCCCCGTAGAGCAGATAGCCGATCGAATGATAGTCCCCCTGCAGGATGCAGAAGGGACAGTGATGCGTGGGGAGCTCGTAGAAGTAAAGGCAGAGAAACGAGACGAATGCAGCGGCCGATGCCATGAAAAAGGCCGAGCTCGAGGCTGAAAAGAAGACCCCCAGCCGTCTGAAGCCGAGGAGAAAGAGCGTCCCCGAAACCAGGGTGAGGAGGCCCGACCCGTAGAAGGCACACTTGAGCGGACCGACAGGGAGGTCCGCTACGGCGGACAGCGATCCCTTCGAGGCCGTCTCCCCGCTGCTGAAAAGGCTCCCGCAGCATGACGTGATCACGTCGGCCTTCAGGTTGACGAAAAAGGCCCCTTCGAAAAAAACGTCCGCCAGCACCAGCGGTGCAAGAAGGAGGAGGAACAGGTACTTCGCCCTCGTGAGGGGATAATCGCGGCCGAGGCTGTCGGCATGGTTCATGATGAGCCACAGACCGGCCAGGATGAAGGCCGCTGCCTTTACCGTCAGCGATGGATATCCGTACCGGTTCACGTTCAGGGTCCCTGCGCCGCACATCGCTCCTGCGAAGAGCCCGTGCAGGTCATCGGCCGTGTAGATGAACAGGAAGAACGAGAGGATCTGAAAGCCGAAGGCATAGGCCACGAGCATGGAGACGAGGTAGGTCTTCTTTTCCAGCCCGATCTGCTTCTCGCTCCCGCTCTGTGGGTCCCAGCTTGCCGCGATCCGGCATGCAAAGAACGAGGCGGTAAGGATCATCAGGCAGACCAGCGCCGATCCGATCACCAGGGCGATGACGGCAGGATGGAGAATCATGTCCCGGCCCCATTGCCCGTGATGCGACCGTCTCTCATCTCGATGATCCGCTCGACGATCCCCGAGGTGAAGACGAGCGGGTCGTGGCTGGCCAGGAGGATCGTCTTTCCCTCATGAGCAAGCCTCGACATGATATCCATGAAGTCGATCGAGAGCTTGGTATCGAGATGCGCCGTGGGTTCGTCTGCTATCAGGACGGCCGGATCGTTGATCAGTGCCCTGGCAATGGCCACCCGCTGAGCCTCCCCGCCGGAGAGCCACTCGATCTTGGCATCGATCCGATGGCAGAGGTCGAGGGCCTCGAATATCCGCTGCGCCCTGTCCTTGAGCATGCGATGCCTGCATCCCGTGGGATACGCAGGGAGCATAACGTTCTCGAGGGCGGTGATGCCCTGGATGAGGTTCAGCTGCTGGAAGATGAAGCCGAACGTGCCCCTTCTGATCTCGGTGAGGAAACGGTCCGGCAGACTCGATATCTCCTCGTCTCCGATAAATACGCGGCCTGCCGTCGGCTTGGCCATGCACCCGATGATCGAGAGCAGCGTGGTTTTTCCCGACCCGCTCGGCCCCTTGAAGACAACCACCCTCTCCTGCCCGATCTCCAGGTTCAGGCCCTTGACGGCCGTGAATTCATCCGGCCTGCCCCGATTGAACGTCTTCGACACACCTTTAAGGCTGATCATGCCGTCTCCATCCTCTGCCCGGGCTAGAGCCGCATCACCGAATCGGGATCGAGCGTGGCAGCGAGCCATGACGGGATGATGGTGGCGACCGTGTAGGGTATGACCGTAAGGAAGAACAGCGCCGAGATATGGTAGGGATCGATCACGGGCGTGAGGCTGAACTCGGGATAGATCACCGCCCATCCCTTCAGGACCGGCTCGAAGATCGTGGATGAAGCGAAAAAGACATGGACATATGCCAGGAGGATTCCGGCGAGGAACGAAGAGAGTGAGATGATGACCCCTTCCCACGACCTCAGACTGATGATGTCCACGGTTTCCCAGCCCACGGCCTTCAGGATCCCGATCTCCCTCCTCTCCTGGATGCTCAGTCCCGTGGCCTTGTCCCAGGAAAAGATGAGAAAGGCCAGAATCGCGCCCGTGAAAATGACCAGGAGGAGACCGCTCCTCCAGGAGAAAACCGCGTCGTAGGTCCTCAGGATCTCCTCCTTGATGACAGGCCTTGTATCGGGGAGGACCCGCCGGATCTTGTCGGATACGACGACCCTCTCGCGGGCATTCCTGACGCTCAGGGCCATGTCCGTGTATCGGTCCTCCGGGATGCCGAAGAGGTCGCGGAAATCCTTTTCCGACATCTCGATGAGGTCGGCGGACACGAACTCGCAGCTGCGCGGGAACAGGGCCCCCACCTCGAAGCTCAGGTACGACCCGTCGTGCCCCTTGAGCGATATGGTATCACCCCTTCCTGCATGAATCGCCCTCGACACCCCCTGCCCGATGGAAACGACCCCCTGCTTCGGAAGGGGTCTGTCGGTTACGACGATCGTATAGTTTGCACCCACTGAAGGGTCGAAGTAGTATGCCCACAGGCGCCCCCGGACAGCTGACACCCCCGTGATCCTGCCGAGCGTGTCTCTATACCCGGAGGGAATCAGATCCTGCCTGCCGGCGAGGGTGCGCTGGACGATGATGTCGGGGCATGCCTCGAGGACGGCCTTTGCCTCTTTCCTGATCGCGCCGGTGAAAAAGACGACCGATGCCAGAACGAAAACGACGAGGGTATACACCGCCACGAGGGCGATGTTCTTCTTCCATCGCCTCATGAGCGATGACAGGGCAAAATCGATGATGTACCTCTGCTTCTCAATCCAGGGCATGCCGGTTCAGGTGTGGCGGCAGCGCGACAAGGGCGCCCGAGGGGAAGTGGTCGAAGCACATGGGGCTGTCCTGAAACGAAGTGTGCCGGTCGGCCACCGCCGGGTTTCTCGTATAGCTCGCCTCGGTGAAGAGGCAGATGTCGGTGAGGCCGAGACTCCTTACGAAGGCTCTCTCCTCCCTGATCCTGCCTGATCCGGATTCGGAAGAGATGAAGGCATGAAAGAGAAGGACCGTGCACGCCAGGAGATTCAGCGCCAGGTACAGCATGAGCATTTCCGACTTTCTCACCCCCATTTCAATCGATCCCCCTGACGATGCCTGGTGTAACCTCTTCATACCGGAGGATCGCCCTTCCCTTGTGGTCCGACATGAACTCCTCGGCCTCGGATTTCTTCTCGAACGGGATGAGCTCCTTTCCCATAGGGCCGTAGACATCGCTTCCGATGACATAGAAAGCCTTCCCGGCATCTATAGGCGTGAGCCGGTAGTATTCGGTTACGGAAACGAGGGAGATGTCCGACAATCTCCTGCTCGGATCGTATTTCCTGAGCGCAAGGAGATACTTGAACATGTCCTTTGCGCCGTCGAAGTAACGGGTGTTCCCGTCACTGAAAACGATCCGGGCTATGAAATCGGGATACTTGTAGACGAACATGCCGCAGACCGGGCACTTGTCGGTCCGCGAGGGCTTGGCCGGACCCGGAGTCCCGGCAATCACGAGAGAAGCCGCCAGGCATATCATTGACGCGACCGTGAAAACGATCAAGGTCTGAAGGCTCATCCTCAGGCCCCCTGCCGTTATTCGCACTTGTGCCCCTGCTGCTCCATGATCGCCTTCACCTTCATCATCTTCATCTTGCGCCTCTCCCGGATCATGTTCGTGTCCGCGTACATGTCTTCGTAAGAGCCCTTGATAGCCTCGTCATAGCTTGAGATGCCGCCGCCGTTTGCCTTCACGAACGCATCCGCATCCTCCCTGCTCTCGAAGGCCCACTTGGCCCTCTTCGTCATGACTCCCGGCTTGTCTCCGCCGACGACCCAGAAGGCCTTCGATGCGTCGATGAGCTTCCTGGTGTTATAGTCTCCCACCTCGATGGATGTGGGCGTCTTGTCGATATTCAGCGCCAGCTCTACGGCTGCGCAGTGAATGCTGCACGTCCCCACCACGGTTCCGTCGTCATAGGTCACGAGAGTCCTGCTGTGGCTGAATTTCGTGCGGTCCATGCCGCAGTATTTGCAGGACTTGTATGCAGCCGTGTCATCGAGGGCAAAAACGACACCGGCAGCGCAGAGGAAACCCAGGCAAGCCGGCAGAATAAAAACCTTCTTGAGCTTCATCATATATCCTCCTTTTCCCCTTGGGGTTCATGATCGCACTTTACGCCGGAGAGATTCCGCTCTCCCCGGCGCCCATCGTGCCTTCTTCCTTCCTCATCTGCTTCCTTGCCCACAGCATGAATACGGCCGGATAAACGGCCAGCTCGAGGATCGTCGAGGTGACCACACCCCCGATCATGGGTGCGGAAATGCGCTTCATGACCTCGGAGCCCATGCCGCTGCTGAACATGATGGGGATGAGGCCGGCGAGAATGGTCGTGACCGTCATGACCTTCGGCCTCAGCCGCTTGACCGCGCCGTGCATGACCGCTTCACGCAGGTCCTGCTCGGTTCTCATACCCCCCTGCTCGAGCCGCTGCCTGTAGGCCAGATCAAGGTAGAGAAGCATGATGACGCCCGTCTCGGCATCGAGCCCGGCCAGGGCGATGATCCCCACCCACACGGCCGTGCTCATGTTGTAGTTCAGGAGATACAGGAGCCAGAAGGAGCCGATGAGCGAGAACGGCACCGCAAGGAGGACGATGGCCGTCTTCGTGAGCGACCGGGTGTTGAGGTAGAGGATGAAGAGGATGATGAGGAGGGTGAAGGGGATGACGGTCTTCAACTGCTCTCTGGTCTTCGCCATGTACTGGTAGTCGCCCCCCCATTCGAGACGGTACCCGGAGGGGATCTTTATGCCCGCGATCTTTTTCTCGGCTTCTTTTATGTAGGAGCCCGTGTCTTTGCCCGTGGCATGGATATACACATAGGCGCTGAGCATCCCCTGTTCGCTCTTGATGAGCGACGGACCTTCCGAGACACGGATGTCCGCGAGCTCGTAGAGCGGGACCTGGGCGATGGCGCCGTCGCCCGGCCCCGAGCCGAAGGAGGCCGGTCCGCTGAGCACGACAGGCACGAGCACCCGTCCGATCGAGTCGACTTCTCCACGGAGGTCCCGCTCGTAGCGGACATTGACGGGGTAGCGCGCCCTCCCCTCGACGGTCGTGGTCAGGTTCACGCCTCCGATGGATGCCTGGATGGCCGCATTGACATCGTCGACGGAGAGGTTGTATCTCGCCGCCTCGTCTCTCTTCACGGCTATGTCGAGGTAGTAGCCCGTGGTGACCTTTTCGGCATACACCGTGACCGTGCCCGGCACCTGCCGGATCGCCTTCTCGAGATCGGTCCCGATCTTCTCGATGACGCCGAGCTCCGGACCCAGGATCTTGATTCCCAGAGGCGTCCTGATGCCCGTGGAAAGCATGTCGATCCGCGCCTTGATGGGCATGGTGAACGAGTTGGCAACGCCCGGGATCTGGAGCTTTCCGTTCATCTCCTCGACGAGCTTCTGGACCGTCATGCCGGGCCGCCACTGGGACTCGGGCTTCAGATTTATCACCGTCTCGAACATCTCCAGGGGCGCAGGGTCCGTGGCCGTTTCAGCGCGGCCCGCCTTGCCGAAGACCTGCGACACCTCGGGAATCGAGGCGAGGATGCTGTCCTGCATCCTGAGCAGGCTCGAAATCTCGGATATGGAGACGCCCGGCACCGTGACCGGCATGTAGAAGAGGGAGCCCTCGAAGAGCGGCGGCATGAACTCCGACCCAAGCTTCACGATGGGGTAGACAGTGGCGGCCATGAGGAGGCCGGCTAACATGAAGACACGGCCCGGCCGCCTGAGACTGAAGCGCACGACGGGATCATAGATGCGCTGGAGCAGCCTGTTGAGAGGATTCCCCTGCTCGGGCCTCGCTCTGCCGCGGATGAGGAGCGTCATGAGGGCGGGCGTGAAGGTGACGGCGAGGAATGAGGCAGAGAGCATGGCGAAGGTCTTGGCAAAGGCCAGGGGCCTGAAGAGACGGCCGCCCTGTGCTTCGAGGGCGAAGACCGGGAGAAAGGCAACGGTAATGACCAGAAGCGCGAAGAAGAGCGACGGCCCCACCTCGCGGGCAGCCCCGGCAAGCACGTCGGTGCGGCTTCCCGGCCGCCCTCTCGCCTCCCAGTCCTCGAGCTTCTTGTGGGCGTTTTCCACCATGATGATCGAGGCGTCCACCATGACGCCGATCGTGATGGCGATGCCCGAGAGGCTCATGATGTTCGAGGATATCCCCAGGTGGTAGAGGAACAGGAACGAGGCGATGATCGCCCCCGGCAGGGTGAGGAGGATCACGAGGGCGCTCGGCATGTGAAAGAGAAAAACGATGCAGACGAGGCTTACGGCGAAGACGAGCTTGACGATCTCGTCACGGAGCGTGGCGATCGAGCTCAGGATCAGGTCCGACCGGTCATAGGTCGTGACGATCTCCACGCCCTGAGGCAGGCTCGGGGCAATGTCCTTCCTGATCCGCTCCTTCACCCGCTCGATGACGTCGAGGACGTTCTCGCCGAACCGGACCACCACGATCCCTCCCACGACCTCGCCCTTGCCGTCGAGGTCGGCCAGCCCCCGGCGTATTTCCGGCCCGACCTGCACCCTGGTCACGTCCCTGAGATACAGGGGCGCGCCCCTTCCGTCCGTGCCGAGGGGGATGACCTCGAGGTCCCGTGCGTCATGGATATAGCCCATGCCCCTCACGATGTACTCGGCGCCCGAGAGCTCGATGACTCGGCCCTCGATGTCACCGTTGCTCCTGCTGATCGCATCGAAAACCCTCGTGATGGGTATGCCGTAGGCGAGGAGGCGGTTGGGGTCGACGTTCACCTGGTACTGCTTGACGAAGCCGCCGATGGAGGCCACCTGGGCTATGCCCGGGACGCTCTCCAGGGCGAGCTTCACATTGTAGTCCTGGAGCGAGCGCAGCTCGGAGAGGTCGTGCTCACCCCTCCTGTCAACGAGGGCATAGGAGAAGCCCCAGCCGACGCTCGATGCGTCCGGGCCGAGCAGGGGGTTCACACCCGCAGGGATCTTCCCCCTGATAGCCTGCAGGTATTCGAGGACCCGGCTCCTGGCCCAGTAGATGTCGGTACCGTCCTTGAAGATGACGTAGATGAACGAGCTCCCCAGGAAGGAGTATCCCCTCACGGCCTTGACCTTGGGCATGGCCAGGAGCGTTGAGGAGACCGGATAGGTAATCTGGTCCTCCACGAGGTTGGGGCTCCGGCCTGTCCACTCGGTGTACACGATGACCTGCGTGTCGCTCAGGTCGGGCAGGGCATCGAGGGGGATCCTTTTTATGGCATGGATCCCCCAGGCGACCACGAGCGAAACGAACAGGAGGACGGCGACCCGGTTCCTCGCGCTGAAGTCGATGATGCGGCCAACCATCAATCACCGCACCCTTTCAGCTTGGCCTCGGAATCGACGAGGAAGACAGGCCTGGCAACGATGCGTTCGCCCGGCTTCAGGCCGTCCACGACCTCGACGAACGTGTCCGCACGGGCGCCGAGCTTGACGCGGCGCGCCTGGAAGAAGTTGTCTCCGGCGTCGACGTAGACGACCTTCCTCAAGCCCGTGTCGAACACGGCGTCCCTCGGCACGGCAAGCCTCTCGCCGAGGTCGAGCCGCATCAGGACGTCCGCGAACATCTGGGGCTTGAGGATCCCGTCGGGGTTGGGGATCACGAACCTGACCTTTACCGTCCGGGTGTTTCCGGACAGGGACGGATAGACGAAATCGACCTTCACATCGAAAGCCTTGTCCGGGTAGTTGCTGAGGCTGACCGTGGCCGGCTGACCCTCTCTCATGTACCGGAGCTCATACTCGTACACGTCTGCCAGGACCCAGACCATAGAGAGGTCTACGATGTCGAAGAGCTTGTCGCCGGGATTGACGCGAGTCCCGCGGAATGTGGGCTTTTCGAAAACGTAGCCGCTCACCGGGCTTCTGATCGTGATCGTCCTGAAGGCGTCCTTGCTCTTCTCGAGCCTTGCGATGTCCTTTTCCGTAAAGCCCCAGAGCCTGAGCTTCTGCTTCGCAACCTCGACGAGGAGCTCCGGGTCGTAGGTTACGAACCTGCCGGTGGTTCCGTACCGGTCTCCCCACTCGAACTCGATCGTGCGCTGGAACCGGGGCACCTGGTTCTTCCACTTCATGAGATTGAGATACTCGAGCTGGGTCGAGGTGGCCTCCGGGCTGTAGATCTCGGCCAGGGGCTCGCCTTTCCTGACGTACTTGCCCGAGTAGTCGGCATGGAGCCGCTCCACCCATCCCTCGTACTTGATGTTGACCGTGGTGAGCTTTCTCTCGTCATACTCTATCCTGCCCACTGTACGGATGGTCTTGATCATGGGACGCTTCATAACTGCCACGGTTTTCAAACCGATGAGCTTCTGCCTGTCGGGAAAGATCTCGAAGAGGGGTGCTTCCTGTTGAGAAGGCAGCTTGCCCCCCGATGCACCGGCCTCGCCCGTATCCGGTGAGGGCGGGGCAATTGTTTCATATGCCCCGGGATCGGTCGCGTTCCGGGAAAGGAACCCTCTTCCCTCCCCGATCAGGAAAAAAAATGCCGCAAGCACTGCAGCAGCGAGGATGCATCCTGCAGCAATACCCTTTTTCACAGATCGCCCTCCCTTCGTCATGATAAAAACAGCCGGTAAAATCCCCTGATTCAGCGCACGTCTATCGGAAAGATGACACGCCCGAGCTTGGCACGGTCGCGGACCGTGATGACGATATTCCACGGCCCTCTCATGATGAGGTTCATCACAGCCAGGTATCCGTCTCCCGAGGCATCGGCCCGCACCGTATAGTTCATGGGTGGCATCCCCGGCATGGGTGGCATGGAGTAGTTGACCTTCACTTCCGCTCCTCTCACACAGTTTCCCCTGCCGTCCAGGACCTTGATCCGGGTCAGGTTTTCCCCGATGACGGGCGGGTTCCGATTGATGGAGACCTCGATAACGTGCTCGCCCGACCTTCTCCTGACCTGGTAGTCACGGGTGTGAGCCGTTTCCTGGGCAAAAAGGCAGGCAGCCATTCCCACGGCACATATCATCCGGAGCATTTTCCGCTTATGGGACAGGAGTCGATCAGACCCTTGCATGACGCTTCGCAACGGTTCCGATCCACGATAACCGGAACGAGGCTGACTTCCGATCCTTCCGGGCCAGGGGCATACGTTCCAGCCGGCGCATCACCGGTTGCATCCTTCAGGGCTTCGTATCGAGCACCTGGACCTCGAGGGCTGTCTTCATCGAGTCGACCCTGGCACGTATCACATCTCCTGTCTTAACGCTCTTGCGGGCGGCAGCCTTGCCGTTGCGGGTTATCTTCGAATCGGAGCGCAGATAAACGATCTGGGATTTTCCCGCCTCGTTCTGCACGATCAGAGTGCCGTCAGGCTCGACGAAGCTGACCTTTCCTTCCACCGTGGCGGCAGGCTCTTTCGCCGCCTTCTTGGTGCAGGAATCTTCTGCAGCATAGGGCAGCGAGGCAGCAGCGAACATGAATACGATCAAAAGCAGGGATATCCTCCATAGCACTGTCATGAATACCAACCTCCTCTCTGTTCAACGGAATATGACAAAGGAAGGACCGCATGCGCGGCCCTTCCCCATCACTTCATCTTTCACTTCCTCACGGGCAACCTGCCGGGCCTGAGCAGTTGCAGTTGTTCGTGGCGGGGTCGTTGACGCAGTACGGCCTCATCATCTCGTGGTCCTCATGAGACAGGATATGGCAGTGCCATACGTACTCGCCTGCCAGGTCGAACTTGGCGGCGATGCGCGTCACTGTGCCGGGCATCATGACCACCGTGTCCTTCCAGCCCCGTTCGTTGGGCAGAGGGGCAGTCACGGGGCCGGTGAGCTCGATGTCCGACAGGGATCCGTTCTCGGCCTGAGCCGCAGTAAAGGCCTGCCGGTTCAGGACCATGAACTGGACGAGGTGCAGGTGGATCGGGTGGGCGTCGGGCGTGGTGTTGTAGATCTCCCAGATCTCGGTGGAATTGAGTGTGGGCTTCTCCGTGATCGGGCTCCGGTACTGGAGCATGCCGTCTGTCACCGTGCCGAGCAGGGGCTCCAGACGCCCGTAGCCGTTGGTAGCCTCGCCGAGGATGAGCTGGCGATCAGCCGGCGGATTGCAGGGGGCATTGGGAGGGCACGGATTCGGATTCAATGCCACGGGGGTTGGACGGAGCCTGACAGGCACCTTTCCCGGAGTGCCGGTGCCTGCAGCCACCCGGAAGGCCATGATCTGGCTCGCAGGATCGCCCGGATTCACAGGATCCCCATCCGGATAAGGGGTAGCGGCATCGTTGATGATAGTGAGCGTCTGGCCCGCAAAGGCAGAGAAATCGACCAGCACGTCCATCCGCTCGCCCGGGCCCATGAGCAGGCGCTTGGGCCAGGCAATCTTCACCGGCGCATAGAGCAGGCCGCCGTCGGTGCCGATCTGGTTGAAGGCCGGACCGGGCTGGCTCGTCGCTTCGTTGAAGAAGGCGATGTTGTAGAACCGAGAGTCAGAGCCGTTGAGCAGGTGCAGGCGGTACTGCGTGGGCTGCACGTCGATGACCGGCCAGGCCTTGCCGTTGACGAGGATGAAGTCGCCGAACATCTCGGGCTGGGCACTCGGGGCGTCGCCCGGCAGGACCGAGGGCTGTGTCGGGTAGTAGAGCTGCCCGTCGGGGGTGAACATCCTGTCCTGGATCACAAGGGGTATTTCATAGGGGAATTTGGGGAGCTTGAGGGATGCCTCGTTTGCATCTCGGATGAGGCAGAAGCCGGCCAAGCCCGCATAGACGTTGAGCCTCGTGATGCCGAGCGCGTGGTCATGATACCAGATCGTGGCCGCCTCCTGGTCCATAGGGTACGTGTAGGTCATGTTGAAGAGTCTTCCGGTTTGAGCGTATCCCGGGGTGAACCAGGCATCGGGCAGGCCGTCGCTGAGCGACTCGGTATGGCCGCCGTGGAGGTGCATGCAGATGGGCACGGGTCCAAGGTAAGGCCCGGGCACCCGGTTCGGCGGGTCAAAGAACGGGTCTGCCCAGTCCAGGGTTGAGTCTACCGGAAGGAGGTGAGGCAGCGGATTATCCGCCTCGTCCACGAGATTGTTGTACCACTTGACCGTGATCGGCTTCGAAGAGGCAGAGCCCTTGTCGATGAGGAAGGTCCTGCCCGGATAGGTCGGGGCCTGAGTCGCCGAGCCGTATCCCCAGACCGTCGTCGTCAGGGGGGTACCCGTCGCCGGGTTCACGAGGCCCAAGCTCTGCTGGAACTGGTATGCACCGATCTCATAATGGCTGCCTCCCGGTGTGGTCGGATTCCAGATGAAGCTCGGATCGAGCGGGTTGGGACAGATGTTCACGAATTTGGGGTGGGTGGCCGCATCGAGCACGCATATCGTATCCGGATTGTTCGGATCAGGGACCGACCCGGGGGGGCATACCACCTGCGATTGGGCAGTCAAGGGAATGAACATGATGGCCATCAGCAGGAAAGACCATGAGTGATTCTTCAGACACTTCACGAGCGGTTTCATCTGATAACCTCCTGATAATGATTAAATATCGTTTCGGAAATGCAGGCCGGACAAAGGCTGCAACAAGTCACTCGATACCTTGAGAGATATGAATATTAACCTTCAAGGGAAAATCAATATGCACATATCACAAATTCCACTGACGCGTGGATCTGCTCGGCCGCGTTCATGGCTCCGACCGTGCAGGGACGGGGCTTTATAAGGCTTGTTGAAAAAATTAAAAACTTTTGTGCTTCATTCAGTCTTGATTTATTTACGTTACTAATTATTCTTTTTCTTATATTTAGGCCTGAGAAATGCCTGAGTTCGCCATCTGATGCCTGTTTCCCAGCATGATGAAATTAAATTATTCCAGGAGGTTATTTGCATGAAGAAGCACCTTTTCATTTTCGTCGGTATTCTGGTCTTTTCTCTCATCGGTTCCGCGAACGCCGTTGTTGTGACGTTCAATGACTTATCGGCAGGCATCGAGGTGCCGGACGGCTACGGCGGGCTCGAATGGGACCAGTTCGATACCATGGAGCTGCCGCCCTCGTCCGGGGAGAACATCGCCTACAATGCCTTCAACAATCCCGCGCTGGTCAGCAGCTCTTCGCTGTTCGACTTCATCGGAGCGTCCTTCATCTCTCTCTTTGACGATACCAACACACTGTACATCACCGCTTACAGGGAAGGAGCAGAGGTCTTTAACCAGGAGCTGGCATTGAACAATCTTTCGTTCACCGCGTTCCAGCCCCTGAACTGGACCGGGATCGACGCGCTGAGCTTCATGACCGAGGGATTCCATTTCGGGATGGACAACTTCGAGTACCAGCCGTCGGCCCCTGTCCCCGAGCCTGCCACGCTTCTGCTTCTGGGGAGCGGGCTCATCGGCTTTGCCCGGTTGAGAAGGAAAATTCAGAAGTAACACTCTCCATTTCCGGAGTTCAAGGGATGAAAGCCCCGAAGCCGAGCCTTCGGGGCTTTCATCACGCATCAGCCATTCGGCTCATGCCTTCGCATCCGCCTCATCCCTGCCGGGGCAGGAGCGGGCTCTCAGCCGCTGTCCCGGTTCAGGATGAAGCCGAGGAACTTGTCTTTGGGTATGAGCTCCAGCGCATTGCTCACGACCTTCATCGAAGTCCTCCCATGGGCGATCACCATGGCGATGGAATCGACGAGGGATGACAGGACGATGGCATCGGCACCCGGGAGCACCGGCGGGGCATCGAAGATCACGAGGCGGTCGGGATAGCGGCCCCTGATCTCTTTTACGAACCCGTGCATCCTCGAAGAGCCCATGATCTCCGTGCTTTCCCGGACAGTCGCACCGCCCGACACGAAGGTCATCTTCTCGATGCCCGGCCATATGATGAGCTCTTTGAGTGGCGTTTCGCGTATGAGGAAATCCATCAGCCCCTTGCCGCTCTCTATGCCCAGGTATTTGTGGACGTCCTGCCTTTGAAAGTCGCAGTCCACGAGGAGGACGGTCTGGTCGAATTCCTTGGCACAGGTGAGGGCAAGATTGATTGCAGTCAGGGTTTTGCCTTCGCCGGGCAGAGCGCTGGTTATCATGAGCGTCTTCGACCCCTTTTCCTGCATGAGGCCCCTGATCCTGGTCCTGAGCACCTTGTACGCATCCAGGCAGGGCGAGTTTTGTATTGCGGCTATGCACCTGTTCCGCTGCATTGCCTCGATATCGGGATCGGCATGCCTCGATTCCGTGTAGGGAGGCGAAATGCACTCGCCCCTGCGCACGGCAACCTCCATGTAGAGCTGGTTGGGGGTGCTCCATTTTCCCCTGGCCTGATCCTCCTTCGAAACCGTCTTCCTGAACCTCACGGCAACCCTCCTGCCCTACATGCCCACTCGCCGGGCGAGCTTTGCCAGAAAAGGATAGAGATCCATGAACCGGAAATCGAACGCGGCAACCATTACGACCGCTGCAACGGCAAGGCTTATGATCCAGATCATCAATCGTTTCTTTCTGCGAATCGTGTCCTTAACGGTCAGGATATCCGGAATCGTTGCCAGTACGGGAAAGGATGTGAGGGCTCTCACGATCTCGGCGCTCCGTACGGAGTCGTCGGAATACTCCTTTACCGCAGCGGTGCTTATACCCGAGCCGATGCCGAGGACGAGCCCGATCAGGGCGATGGCAAGACGGTTGGGCTTGTAAGGCTCTTCAGGGAACCGGGCAGGATCGATGATGGTGAAGCGCTCGCCCTTGCGCTCTTTTTCCAGACCCTGTGAGACCTTTGCCTCCATGACCTTGCGCATCAGATCGTCGTATTTGGCCTGTGTATTTCCCCTCTCCATGAGGAGGGCCTTGTATTTCGACTCCACTTTGGGGGATATGCCGATGCTGTGTTTATACTTGTCCCCCCGTTTCCCGAGGTCGGCAATCTGCGCCTCGACGGATTTTATCTGGGACTGGACGCTCAGGAGCTGAGAGGAAAGCGTTATATAGGCCGGATTGTCCGGCTGCGGGGCATCTCCCGCCGAGGCGACCCTCTCGGCCTTCAGATTCTTCTTGATCTCGTCGATCTCGGCCCTGGTCTTGATGACATCGGGGTGCTCATCCGAGAAGCGCTGCTTCAGGTTCACAAGCTCTGCCTTCAGCTCGTTCAGGCGCTGTCTGTCCAGTTCCCTGAATTCGGAAGGGGTGCTCGAAAGCTTGATCTTCAGGGACTCTTCCTTTTCCTTGAGCTGAGACATCTGGTTGGAGAGCATGTCGATGGTGCGCTCGATGTCGTGGACACCCTGCATATTCACCTGAACGAGCTCGGGGAGATTGTTGACATTCTGTTCCTTGAACCTGGCTATGTCGGCATCCATGCGCAGCAGATCGCCCTTGACCTTGGCAAGCTCTGTTTCGAGGAACTTGGACACCTCGCCCGCCTGCCGCTCCCTGGTCCGGACGTTCTCCTCCAGGAACAGGGATGCCAGGACGTTCGCCACCTGATAGACCTTCCGGGGATCATCCTTCCCCTCATAGGAAATGGTAAAAGCTATGGTCGCACTCATCGGCCTGCCGGTCTTCGGGTCCACCACATCCACGCTGACGGGCTCGAGCTTGATGTCGTTGCGCATCATGGCAATGATGTCCTCGATGGGCTCTTTGTTCCTCAGGTCGGGGTAGAGGTTGAACCGGTTGATGATGTCAAGCAGCCTGGTGGAGCTCATGATTCTCTGGTTGATGATCTGGAGCTGCTGCTCGGCATAAGTGGAGATGGTGGCCCTGACGAAGTCGGCTGGGATGTCCTGCTGCTCGATGAGAACGGTCGAGGTGGACTTGTAGATGGGAGGCAGGGCCAGAGCCAGAACGGTCATGCTTATGAGGATGACGGCCGAGGGCAGGATGAGACACCATTTCCTGCGTTTGAGGATTGCCAGGAGATCAGCCGGTGTAAATGTCGGAGCTTCCATACTTTTTCCCCGTAATGAGAGAGATACTCACATCGTTATTGCTTCTTCAAACCCAGCAGGGCACGTTCCGCTTCCTCGCGGCCGTAGTACCTTTCATCACCTTTGACCGCCGTTGCCAGCTTTTCCCGGGCCTCTTCGATCCGGCCTATCCTGGAGAGGACCATGCCCATGTGATAGTTGTAGATCGGATTCTGCGGCATCTTGTCGAGCGCTGCCTTGATGTATGCAAGCGCCTGATTTGCATTGCCCATCCTGAAATATACCCACCCGAGCGTATCATTGACTGCCGGCTCCTCGGGCCTGAGCTTCCGGGTCTTCTGTGCAAGGGCGAGGGCCCGATCGAAATCCGCTTTTGTGGAGGCATGATCGCTCAGGATGAAGGCGAGATTGTTTGCGGCAGGCCAGAAATCGGGATTTTCGGCAAGTGCCTTCGCGTACGTCCGGGCAGACCTGGCGTGATCTCCGCACTGCTCATAGAGTATCCCGAGGGAGAGATATGCAGCAGGAGATTTCGGATTGTCGCGGATTGCCTTCTCGAAGCATCTGATCGCCTCGTCCTTTTTTCCCTGGACGATATATACCCGGGCCAGATTGCCGTAAGGCTCCGGCCAGAGCTGCCGGATCCGGATCGCGCTTTCAAAGGCGGATGCGGCCTTCGCATACTCTTTTGCGACCTCGTACGTCTTCCCCAGGAGATTATAGGCAAAGGCATCGCGGGTGTTCTTCCGGATGCGGTCTTCGCAGATCCTGACGGCCTTTTCGGGTTTGCGCCCCCTTATACATGCCCGCACAAGGGAATCCAGCAGCTGCCACGACTGCGGATTCCTCTCATACCCCTTTTCAAGCAGGGAGATGCCCTCACGCAGCTTGCCCTGGCTGATAGAGAGCTGCGCCAGCTTGATATATCCGAGATCCTGGTCGGGATGACTTTTCAGGATCTTGCCATACTCCTGCCTGGCTTTCGTGTAATTCTTCTGTGCGCAGAAAAGATCGCCGAGGTCGGCATGGAACCGGTAGTGATCAGGATGGTATCGGATCACCCTGCTCATTGTCTCCCCGGCAGCATCGAGGTCCTTCTTCATGACGTATGCCTTCGTCAGGGCAAGGAGAAGGTCGATGGATTTAGGATTGATGTCCAGGGGCTTGCGGAGCGTATCTATCGCAAGGTCGATCTCATGGTTCATGCTGTGCGCCTCTGCGAGCGCAAGATATCCGGGAATGAACTGGGGGCTCTCTCCGACCACTGTCCGGAACTCGGAGACGGCACTCGTGCCGTCTCCTTTCTTGAGGTAGATCCTGCCCCTGGTGAAGTGAAGATCGATGTTTCTCGGAAATACCTTAAGCGCTTCATCCGCACATCCCAGCGCCTGATCGGCTTCACCCTGCATGAGATAGCAGAGGGCAAGGGCGTTCATCGCCCCGGCCTTGGCCGGAGTTCTCTCATCGCCCTCGATTGAAAGGCATTCGTTCAGAATGGATATGGCCTGGTCCGCCTTGCCGGTGTTCATGTACAGCTCGCTCAGCGCAAGGCGAAGCTTGATGCTCCGGCTGTTCTTCGCGATCCCTGCCTGGAGTGTCCTCTGTGCGTCGGCAATCATTCTCTTCGAGAGATAGAAATCCCTGACCATGAGCCAGGCCCCTTCATCGGCAGGCGCAGAATCGACGATTCCGCCGAGCTCACGGGTGGCTTCTTCCCTCCGGCCCGCATCCCAATAGAGGGCAGCGAGGTTGAGCCTGTTCACGGCATTCCCGGGCTCAAGCGCGATAATCTTCTTTAAAGTCTTTTCAGCCTCTGCACTGCGGCCGGTACCGGCATAGACATTTGCGAGATTGAGATACATTCCGGTCGATCCCGGACTGGCGGCGATGCCCTCTTTCAGGATCTGCTCTGCGCGGGCATTGTCATTCCTCGTCTGATATATCCTCGCCGTCATGAGATAAAGGTCAGGGCTCCTCACCCCTTTTTCGAGAAGCCCGGCAAGGATCTGCAGCGCATCCTCATCCTTCTTTTCAGCGATCAGGATGCCTGCCTTGAGGAGCTGCGCCTCCGTGTTCAGGGGCTCTCCGGCCAGGACCGAATTCACCCTCTCCATTGCCTTGCCGGGGTCACCGGATGAGAGAAGGAGCTTGCCCATCAGTATCTGTGCCCGGGAGTGGCCGGGCACGATGGCCGCCGTCCTCGAGAGGTATTCGTAGGCGCCACGGATATCGCCCTGCTTGAGGGCGATCCGGCCGAGCATGTAATAGGCATCTGCGAATTTCGGGTCGATCTGGAGCGCATTCTTGAACTCGAGCCTTGCCCTGGTATAGTCTGACCTCTCATAGAGCGCCATGCCCTTGTTGTAATATTTCATTTTCCCGGCTTCAGGACTGCCGCATCCCGAAGCCATTAAGAAGGCCATCAGGACAGCGAATATCGATCTCATCAATCTGCTTCCCATACCGGTAATCCTGCCATGATTTTTATGTGTTCATACACTCGCATGAAAATCAGGCTAGTAACGGCCTTAAAGCTCCGCAAGGGCGGGTGCGTTATTCTGCAGCCTCCCTGTCAAGGGCATGGCAGTGCACGAAGGTCCTCACCTGTGGATGATCCACGATGAGCCTGATCGAATTGCTCACTGGTGTGAAGGGACGATCGATTCATGAAGGAGATTCGGGGTAACCCTCATGCACAAGCTGAATATAACATATCAATTATTATTTATAATATTATGTATTTTGTATATTTCAATGCTGGAGAAGAATCAAGATTTCAATGGACACAGAGGATCATGTTTTTTGGTGCAACCGGAGCGGCTGCATTTTGATCTCACCGATGGAGGACAAAGACTCGAATACCGTCCCGCAAGAGGCCCTTTCCCATGCTGAAAGAGGGGGTGCCTCCATGCCGGATGATGAGACGGTTCATCGAGGCCCTCTCCTGTCGCTTCAGCTCTCCAGAGCCTGTTGAACAGCCGCTCTGAGCTCACAGGTACCGGAAGGCTTGGCGAGCAGCCCGGAGAAGCCCATGTCTTTTGCTCCCTGCTCGTCGATGAGATCGCTGAAGCCGGTGCACAAGATAACCGGGATACCGGGACGGGTTTCCATGATCCTTTTCCCGAGCTCCACACCTGTCATCCTGGGCATGGTCATGTCGGATATCACGAGGTCGAATGCTTCGGGGTTCTCACAGAAGAGATCGAGCGCTTCCCGGGGACTCATGAAAGCCCTCACATCATACCCCATTCTCTTGAGGGCTCGCTCGAGGGTGGCGACAACCGCTTCCTCATCGTCTATGAGGAGGATATTTTTCCTGGAGGCATCCTGATCGTCCCTGTCGGTTTCATGGGTGCCCGATCCATGGTCGCACAGGGGAAGGTATACGACGAACCGTGAACCTTTTCCAACTCTGCTTGTAACGGTAATGGTCCCCCCGAGCCTTTTCACTATGCCGTGCACGACTGAAAGTCCCATCCCGCTTCCTTTGCCAACGGATTTCGTTGTGAAAAAAGGATCGAACACCCGGTCGATCAATTCGGGCGGGATCCCGTGCCCATTGTCCTGGACCGAAAGCTCGAGGTATTCTCCCGGACTTAAATCCGGCAGGGCGTGATCCCCCTCAAGGCAGGCATCGGATAGGCGCACTTCGATAGCCCCTTTTTGTGCATCCATCGCATCAGCCGCATTCTTGCAGAGGTTCATGATGACCTGCTGAACCTGCGTCGGATCACCCATGATCGTGTCATGGGAAACATCGATCCGGTGCCTGATCTCGATAGTGCTCGGGAGGGTCGATCTCACGAAGCGCAAGGTGCTTTCCAATATCGGTGTGACCTCGACCGGGCTGAGCTTCTGTATGCTCTTCCTGCTGAAGGAGAGGATCTGCTTGACGAGATCCCTCTGCCGGTATGCAGCTTCCAGGGTCTGGCTCAGCATCTCGTGATCTTGGGTTCCGGGAGCCGCCACGTCGAGGAGCGCCTCCGTGTTTATCACGATGGGATAGAGGATATTGTTGAGGTCATGGGCAATGCCCCCGGCAAAGTTGCCCAGGGCCTCGATCTTCTGCGATTGCAGCAGTTGGGCTTCGACCCTTTCCTTTTCTTCCTCGGCCTTCTTCCTCTCAGCTATTTCTTCACCCAGCTTTCTGTTTTTCTCTTCAAGCTCGGACGTCCGTTCCCTCACGAGCCCTTCAAGCTGCTCCCGATATCTCATCAGCTCGTTCTCCACCCGTTTACGGCTCGTGATATCCTGGACCGTGCCGAACCCGCCGAGCAGTTTCCCATCCCGATCGAACTCCAGCTCGGCCTGCTCCCGCACCCACTTGACGGTATCACCGACGATGATGCGGTGATCGATGTCATACGGCTCACCGCGCATGGCCTCATTCCATTTCAGATCCACGTACTCACGATCGTCCGGGTGGATGCTGTCGAGAAACCTCTCGTATGTCATGGCCGTCCCTTGCGGGATCCCGAAGATCCGGTAGGTTTCGTCCGACCAGAGGAGCTCGTTGCGCAGAACGTTCAGCCGCCAGCTCCCGGTATGCGCCACGGCCTGCGCACGGTTCAGGTCTTCCCGGCTCTCGCGCAGGGCCTGCTCGATCTCTCTGTGTCTGATCCGCCTGATGCCCATATCTCCCACTACCTCTGCAAGGGCGGCAAGATAGTCAAGGATGGGCAAGAGCTTTTCTTCATCGATGACAGGGATGTTTGCCGCCGCATCCAGATATTCGTCTTCGTCGAATCCGAACCGGCGTGCCTGCTCTCTGAAGAAGTCCGGATCCGGAGGCGTGAAGAGAAACTGGCCTGTGAAAAGGTTGGCCACGTGCTCTCCTTCGATAAGGATAGGCGTGGCGGCGTCGATGAGGCCGTTGCGGCATCGATACACCGTGTACTTCCTGCCGGATTCGATCTGATTCGCTATGACAGTATCACTCTCGATGCACCGGTCTCTCGCTTCCGGGTGCACGCGGTGAAAGGCGGTGCAGATCGGCTGCCATCCCGAACCGGTAATTACTATCCCGTCCGGGTCTATCACTGCTGAAGGTATGCCGGTAGCCTTATAGAAAAGGTCCGCCAGCTCCTGAATCCTCTTCACATCGACCAGCTCCGAAAATGAATGCTTCACCTTCCCCGCTCCTGTTGCCGTTCGTGGTGTTTCATGAAAGCCCCTTGTCGGGCTTCTCGCCCAGCACGGGCAGGAACACCGTAAAGGTGGTGCCTTCACCGCGATTGCTTTTAACAGTGATTGCACCCTGGTGCTCCTTCACGATCCCGTGTGCCACTGCCAGGCCCAGGCCCAGGCCTTCGCCCTTCTTGGTGGTGAAGAAGGGTTCGAAGATATGCTTTATGGTATCTTCGTCCATTCCCTGTCCGGTATCCTGCACCTCGACCAGAACATAGGGGCCCGGAGCCAGGTCCGGCGATATCCGGGCAGCTTCCTGCTCATTGAGGACTGCCGTTGATTCGCTTACATCGAGGATCCCTCCAGGATCTTTCATGGCATGCCCTGCATTGGTGCCGAGGTTGATCAGGACCTGCTTGATCTGTGTGGGATCTGCGTAGGCCATGACACGGTCGTCTTTCAGCTCATTGCGGATCTCGATAGTGGAAGGCAGGGTCGATCTCAAGAACCGCACGGTGTCTCTGATGACTTCGGGTATATCCACCGGAGCTTTCTGATGGGGTACGCGCCTGCTGAAGGTGAGGATCTGCTGCACGAGGTCCCTTCCGAGCTTTGCCGCGCTGAGCGCATCTTCCAGGGCCGGCCGTGCCGGCGATGATTCCCCGACATCCTCCAGGGCCATTTCCGTGTTCATCAGGATGGGGGTGAGGATGTTCTTCAAGTCGTGGGCTATCCCTCCTGCAAGGTTCCCAATGGCGTCCATCCTCTGCACTTGGGCAAGCTGCTGCTGCATCCTGACTTCCTGGGTGACGTCCCGTATCAACGAGATAAGGTTGATTATTCTGCCTGCAGCGTCGCGTACCGGTGAGATAAACACGTCAACGCATATTGTCTCTCCCGTCTTTCTCTTTCTCGTCTGGCGGCCTGCCCATGGCTTTCCTTCTTTTGCCACACGGCCGAGTATTTCTCCGATATCATGTCCGGCAAAATAATCGGCGGGTGAACCGGCTTTCCTGCCGACCACCTCATCGCGGCTGTATCCGGATATCCTCTCAAAGGCCGGATTAACGTACTCGACCATCCCTTCAGGGCTCCTCAATACGACCGCTTCACCTGTCTGATCCACGGCAGCGGCCAGACGCAGGAGATCTTCCTGCATCTTCTTGCGTTCCGTAATATCTATCCCGATGCCGATGTGGCCTTCGGACAGACGGACGGATGCCCATAAGATCCTCAGCGTATTTCCTGACCGGGTGGTAACATCAAACTCGTGCCATCCGGGTTTCGCCGTTGCAATGATGTCCACGATCTCTCTTCTGTAAGGCAGATCGGGGAAGCATCCGGCAGCGACCTCCCGGGCATTCTTTTCATTCAATGACCATCCGGTGAGCTTTTCGAACTCCTTGTTTACCAGCCTGATCTTTCCGTGCGAGTCACAGAGGGTGACGATGACGGGGATATGGTCGATGATCGTCTGGAGAAGCTCCTTCTGCTCCTCCAGCTTCTGATTCGTATTCTTGAGATCCATGGCTCGGATCTTCACCCTGCTCTCGAGCTCTATCTTCGCCATTTCGAGCTCTTCCTGGGTTTTCATCAATTCGGTGACATCCGAAAAGATGAGGAAGACGGAGCTGGGGGCTGCGTTACCGGGACCGAACATCGGGAACGAATCCATGAGGACCCACCGGTATTCACCTGTTCTCGCATTCATGACCCTTGCCTTGCGGCTCTTCATTGCCTTGCCGGTGAGCTGTGTATGTATGAAGGCAAGCTCGCCTGCCTTGTTCGCGGTCTTCATTTTATCCGAGTCATCGAGTGATTTTCCCAACATCTCCTGGAGCTGCATTCCTTCCATCCCTGAGAAATCCAGGCCGAGGATGTCCCGCGCCGTCCTGTTTGCCGACACGAAACTGCCGTTGCCGTCGAACTCCATCACTCCCTGGCTCATGCTGTTGTACAAGGTCCTGTAGCGCTCTTCGGAGGTCCTCAATACCTCCTCTGCCCTCCTGCGGTCGGTGACATCCCTGACAATGGAGACAGCCCTCAGATTTCCGGCCGAATCCCGGAATATGGTAGAGGACATGTCCCCCAGGAAACGGGAGCCGTCCTTACGTTTATAGACCAGCAGCGCGGTCGCCCGTCCCGTCTTCTCGCCCTGCTCCATCAGAACCCCGGCGTCGGGCCCGTCCGTCGTGACGAGCGACTCCCGGTCCAGTCCCAGGAATTCCTCCCTGGTGTACCCGAACATGTCGCATGCCGCCCCGTTGACCGACAGGACTCTTCCCGGCCCGGTAGGGTCTGTTATGATGATGCCTTCGGCGGTGTTTTCAAATACTGCACGATAACGCTCCTCGCTCTCCCTGAGGGTGTCCTCGGCCTTCTTCCGTCTGGTAATATTCCTGACGGTGGCAACAACACGCAGCTTGCCGTTGAGAGCCATCGGCTTGAAGTTCACTTCGACCCAGAAGAGGCGACCTGCCTTGTCCCTGCAGTGCCATTCAAAGAGGAGCCCGCCCTGCTCGACTGCAGCCCTGATCTTCCCAATGGCCCCTTCCTGAGTATAGGGAGCTGTCCCCGAGCTGAGGTCCTCTATGGTTATCGCCCGGATTTCGTCCGGCGTGTAGCCGTACATCTCGGTCACCTTCCTGTTGGCTTCCAGGATGGCACCCGTGTCCGGGTCATGGATGAAGACCCCATCGTTTATCGAATCGAATATCATCTTATACTTATCGCCCGATGCCGCCCGGGAAGCTTCGCTCTTCACGGCTCTCTTCCTGGGTACTCCCAACGGACCTGTTCCATTACCACGGCTGGTTGGCATAGCTCTCCACCATTCATAGATTTGCCCCGGCAAGAGGGGATCTCTCCCCCCTTTGAAAGAAAAACCTCATATAGATTACGATATCTTTCACCGAACCTTTCTCCTTACAATCACCCCAAGCAGTGTGTCAATACGTGGGGCTCATCCCCTTGGACTCCTCCAAGGCCTTGCCGACAGCCTTTTTCAGCTCGGTTATGCCCGTGGGCTTCACGAGCATTCCCGAGAAACCCCTCTCTTCCACATCCTTTTCATCAATGAGATCACTGAAGCCCGTGCAGAGAATGACCGGAACATCGGGCCGGATCTCCTTGATCTCTTTGCCCAGGTCCAGACCCGTCATTCTGGGCATGGTCATGTCGGTGATCACCAGGTCGTACGCCCCCGGGTCTTTGCGAAACAGGTCGAGAGCTCCCCCGGGCTCACTGCAGGCAGCCGCGGTATACCCCATTCTTTCCAGAGCGCGCTTGAGGCTCTGGAGAATGACATCCTCGTCATCCACGAGGAGGATGTGTCCCCTGCTCTCTTCCTGAAGGCCGCCTTCGTGAGCACGTGTCTTCGCCTCGCGATCGAGAAGGGGAAGGTATATGGTGAACCGTGACCCTTTTCCTCCTTCGCTCCGGACTGTAATGTCCCCCCCGTGCTTTTTCAGAATGCCATGGACGACCGAAAGCCCCATGCCGCTTCCTTTCCCCACACCCTTCGTAGTGAAGAAGGGATCGAAAATACGGTCCATTATATCGGGCGGCATGCCCTTTCCCGTATCGCTTACCGAGAGCTCGAGGTATTCTCCGGCCTTTCTTTCCGGATGGGCAGGCAGCCGATCCAGGTGAGTGTTCTTAAGGCTTACCTCTATTATGCCCTGCCGCGATTCAAGGGCATCGGCAGCGTTTCTGCAGAGGTTCATGATGACCTGCTGAATCTGTGCTGCATCACCCGTGATCGTATCACGGGGTGCATCTATCGAACACCGTATCTCGATGGTGGCGGGCAGGGTCGACCTGATGAAACCCAGCGTATTTTCGAGCAGCGGCACGATCCTCACCGGACTGAACTTCTGGATGCTCTGCCTGCTGAAGGAGAGGATCTGCTTTATGAGGTCCCTCTGCCGGTAGGCGTTCTGCAGGTTCTGCTTGAGCATCTCGTACGAGCCGGTCCCGGGCTCGGCCTCTTCGAGGAGCATCTCCGTATTTATGATCGTAGGATACAGGATGTTGTTGATCTCATGGGCTATCCCGCCGGCGAAACTACCCAGGGCCTCGATTTTCTGCGACTGAATGAGCTGTGCCTCGACTCTGGTTTTCTCTTCTTCGGCCTTCCTGCGCTCAGTTATTTCCTCCTGGAGCATTTCGTTTTGGTGCTCCAGCTCGGTTGTGCGATCTCCCACCAGTTCTTCCAGGCGCTCACGGTACTTCCTCAGCTCCTCTTCCGCGAGTTTGCGCTCGGTGATATCCTGGGCCGCCGTGACCGAACCGACGATCCTGCCTTCCTTATCCCGTATGGGTGCGAAGCTGTAGATACCCCACCATATTTCGCCCGTATCCTTTTTCCTGATTATGTATTCCGCATTCGAGACGGTCTCGCCTCTGAGTGCCCGCGGGACCACCCACATGTCCGGGGGTGCCGGGGTCCCGTCCGGAAAGAACAGTTCGAGAATATCCGGATAACGGGCAAGGCTCCTGCAGCATTCCTCTCTGTTCTTAAACCTGTGAAAGGCTGCGGCTGCGTCATTGAGTTCAAGGAAATTTCCGTCGGCATCCGAGATGAAAACGGCGGCGTTCATGCTCTCGATCACGGCTTCGAGCTTGGCCTTGCTCTCGATCAATGCATCCTCGACTGCTTTGTGCCCGGTCATGTCCTGGACCGTGCCGACCATGCGCAGAGGCTTGCCCTTTTCATCGAAAGCTATCTCGGCATGTTCCAGAACGATGCGTTCGCTGCCATCGGGCCGTACGATCCGGTGCTCGATACTGTAGTTTCTCCTCTCTGACAGCGCCCGGGCAACGGCCCCGGCAACCTTCTGCCGGTCCTCGGGGTGTACCCTCTCGAAGAAGAGCTCGGTCGTTACCTCGACAGAGCCGGGCTCATAGCCGAATATCCGATAGACCTCATCGGTCCACCTTAAAGGATTCGAATTCATATCATCGAGATTGGTTAGTTCGATATCCCAGGCACCGAGGTGAGCTGTCTGCTCTGCCTGGCTCAGCACCGAATGGCTCCGCTCAAGGGCTTCTGCTGCCTGCCTCTTTTCCGTGATGTCCTGGACTGCTATCATAAGTCCGTCATCGAATGGTCTGCACCGGAAGCTCAGCCAGAGGTTTACGGGTTCCGGGAAGAACTCCTCCATGCTCAGGTCGGAGCCTTGTTCCAGAGCCAGGCGGAGCCTGTCCATGAGGCTCTCCCGAATACCCCCGGGAATGACCCTCTCAACGGCCTGGCCTACAAGCTCTTCCCCGGGTCTCTTAAGGAGGTCTGCCGCCTCACCGTTCGAATATGTGATCCTGAAGTCCCGATCCAGACGGATTATACCGAGCCCGATCCAGTCAAGGATGACGGAGGCATCCATGTCCCCGGTTCGGTTTCTGCTCCTGGAATTTCCGTAGCGGGGTGCATCCGTGCTCTTCTTGCATGGAGAATCTTTTGACTTCACGGGTGCTCCTGAAAGCTGCTATATCTCATCATTGTTGGGCGTTTCCTGTTGTCCAAGAAAATATCCACTAAAGGCATGCTCGGGCCGGATAATTCCCCGGTGCGCTCAATCGCGCTTCGCTTATATAAAAGATGACATATAATGGAAAAAGATTCTCGGAATAGCCTCGGGCAGCGAATCTCTCCGACCCCCGAAAACCCGCATATCGCCATGAGGACGGCGAAGGTCGGATTGCAATGAATACATCCGAAGATCAGATCTGCCTGCATGGAGCTCATCCTGCAGCGATGCATGATTGTTCATGGCCTTTAGACTGCGCCGGCACGGCCCATAAAGTGGGCGTTGCACTCGATCAGGGGCCGGATGAAAGGGCTCGCAAACGCTACTTGATGATCCTGAGCGTAAGGGGATAGTGATAGGGGACGTTGTCGCTTGCCTTCACCGTGGCGACGATGGTGAAGATGATGTCGAGCGCCACGACGGCGGCGACCACGGGATAGAAGAGGAGCCCGATGAGAAGCGGGGTGAAGCCGATGGCGATGATGAGGGTGATGACGGCATAGATGGACATGGAGATCTGGAAGTTCATGGATTCCTTGCCCGCCCCGTCCACGGTCGGGTAATCGTTCTTCTTGAAGAGCCAGACGATGAACGGGCCCAGGATGTTCCCGAAAGGTATGCCCAAAAGGACGATCAGCGCGGAGAGATGGCAGAGCATGGTCCATGTGCGGGCCTTGTTATCGTATGTCGCTTCCAAAGGAATCCTCCCTCATTTTTCAGTGCGTCACTAAGATAATAATAACACCGTCACGTCTTCCGGCCAAGGCAGGGAATGCGCCCTCTCCCTTTCAGGCATCCGGCCTTTCCGGTCAGTATCTCCGCAGAATCAGGGTTGTCTTCCCGGGATCATCTCGTATATAGGGAGGTCATTGGAGAGCAGAATCTTTTTTAAGCCGAACATTGAACAGGGAAGCGCTCTTTAATCAAATGGCATGAACCCCAGGGCAAGCCCTGGACCCTATTCCGCAGCAGACTGCGGGGAATTGACCCACGGAGATTAAGGTTTTCAAGGAGGATTCGCTCATGAGCGATGAAGTGTACCACAGGCTTGCGCATGTCCTCGACACCCTGCCGAACGGATTTCCCTCCACCAAGAGCGGCATCGAGATCATGCTCCTCAAAAAGATCTTCGAGCCCGACGAGGCAGAGCTCTTCTGCGACATGCGGATGACCTTCGAGACCGCTGCCGAGGTATCGAAGCGTACGGGCCGGCCGCTCGACGGCCTCGAAGCCAGGCTTGAATCCATGGGGAAAAAGGGCCAGCTCTTCGGGATAGAGCTCGGCGGGGCCAAGTACTTCAAGATGCTTCCCTGGGCCTTCGGGATCTACGAGTTCCAGCTCGGCCGCATGGACCGCGAGTTTGCAGAGATGAGCGAGAGGTACGGCGGGAAGTTCGGAAGGCAGTTCTTCAGACACAAGCCCCAGCTCATGCAGACGCTCCCGGTCGAGGAGACCATCACCGTGCAGCAGGAGGCCCTGCCCTTCGAGAAGGTCTCCTCCCTCATCGAGCACAACCAGTCGTTCCTGGTGAACGAATGCATCTGCAAGAAGGGGCGCGCCCTGCTCGGGGAGCCCTGTGACAGGCCCCTTGAAGTCTGCCTCGCCATGGCGCCCGTCCCCGGCATCTTCGACAAGGCCCCCCACGGACGGGTGATCACGAGGCAGGAGGCGTACGAGCTCCTGAAAATGACGGAGGAGCAGGGTCTCGTCCACCTCACGAACAACGTCCAGCACGGGCAGATCTTCATCTGCAACTGCTGCAAGTGCTGCTGCGGAGTCCTCCGCTCCATCAACGAGATGGGAATCCCTGCCCGGGATGCGATAAACTCGCACTACTACGCCGTGATCGACCCTGAAGAGTGCGTGAGCTGCGGGCTCTGCGCCGACGAGCGCTGCCAGGTGAACGCCGTCGAGCAGGGTGAGGACTCGTACCTCATCGCCAGGGAGAGATGCATCGGCTGCGGCCTGTGCATCGGCACCTGCCCGACCGGTGCGGTCAGGCTCGTCCGCAAGGGCCCCGAAGAGAGGGTCCTGCCTCCCGTCACCGAGAGCGACTGGTTCGAAGAGAGGGGCAGAGCTCGCGGCGTGGATTTCAGCACATACAAATAAGGAGCCTCACATGAAGAGAAAGAAGAAGGTCCTCGTTCTGCTGGGAAGCCCGAGGAGAAAGGGCAACAGCTCGATCCTGGCCGAGAAGATCGCCGAAGGGGCCGAGTCGGAAGGCGCCGAGGCGGCGTTCGTGTTCATCCACGAGATGAAGATCGAGCCCTGCCGGTCGTGCTATGCGTGCCAGGTGCCCGGCAGCAAAGGCTGCTCCATCGACGACGAGATGCAGAAGCTCTATCCCCTGATGATGGAGGCCGATGCCTGGGTCATAGCGAGCCCGGTCTACTGGTTCACCATGTCAGCCCAGATCAAGCTGTGGATGGACCGCTGCTTCGCCTTCCCCGCCTATGCGGAAGACCCGTTTTCCACCAAGAAGATCGCCATCGCCATGAGCTACGGCGGAGAAGATCCCTTCGATTCCGGATGCATCAATGCCCTGCGGACCTTCCAGGACGCCTACGGATACGTGGGCGCACAGATCGTGGGATACGCCTACGGGAGCGCCATGAAGGCGGGCGAGATCAAGAAGAACAGGGTCCTCATGGCTGCGGCGGAAGAGCTCGGGAAAAAGCTCGTGAAGGCCGTGCGCTGATTATGACTTACCCCTGGCCGATGAGCTCGAGGATCGCGGCGGCCGCCTCCTTGGCCGCCGGTCCCACGTCGAGCACCGGGCCCACGCACATGGGGCAGCCGTGCTCGCAGGGGCACGAGCGGATGAGGCCCCCTGCCAGGTCGAGCAGGGTCGCGTGCTGCTCGAAGAGAAGTTCCGAAAAACCGACGCCTCCCGGGTAGGCATCGAAGATGAATACGGTCGGGTCGTAGGCGTCAACCATGACCTCGCCGCTTCCTCCTGCGATCTCGCCCGGGGCCGACGTGATGACCCTCCTGTCCTTGCCGTGGCGCACGTACCACTGTCCGCTCTTGTCGCCGATGCAGCGGTCGAGATCGCGGATGTCGGCCATGAGCAGGATGGCGGCGAGGTTGTGGAGGCTGTAGGAGAGGCCCATGAGACCGTCGATGATCTCCTCCCGCCTGAAGTTCAACGTCAGGAGCTTGTCCCAGGGCACGGTGAACCAGTAGCTCGTGGTGTGCATCTGCCGCTCGGGCAGATCGACCTCGCCGTAGCCCACGTTCTCCGAGGTGTAGAACTTGATCTTCTTGTAGCCTACCACCTTGCGCACCACCTGCACCTCGCCGTGCTCCACGATGATGCCGCCCGATTTCTTCACGTCGAAGTCGTCCAAGACCCGCACGTTCGTGTAGGTCATGGCGTCGGTGTAGTAGTCCGAGTCGACCTTGTGGACGAAGGCCTTGTTGCGCTCGAGGTCGAGCTTGTCGACGTGGTACTGCTGGGACTCGACCATGTAGATGGCGCCGTCGTGCACGGTCGTGAAGGCCCCGTCCCAGTCGACCTCGGCGATGATCCGGTGGTTGCCCGCATCGGTGGTGTCCACGACCACCACGTTCTCCGGGTTGACCGTGCGCAGGCTCACCTCGTCCGCAGGATAGCTCTCGGCGGCCCAGTGCCAGCGGTTCTCGACCCGGTGGAGAACGCCCTTCTCCTCGAGGTAGCTCAGGAACTCTTCGAGGTTTTCCGCCCCGAACCTCTCTCCCTGCTCGAAGGGGAGCTCGAAGGCGGCGCTCTTGATGTGGTGAAGGAGGATGAGGAGGTTGTCCGGATTGATCCGGCAGTGCTCGGGAGAGCGCGAGAAGAAGTAATCCGTGTTCTCCACGATGAACTGGTCCATGGGCGTGCTCCTGGCCACGAGGACGGCGAGGGAGTGCCCGCTCCTGCGGCCCGCCCTGCCCGCCTGCTGCCAGGTGCTCGCGATGGAGCCCGGGTAGCCTGCCATGATGCAGGCCTCGAGGTCGCCGATGTCGATGCCGAGCTCGAGCGCGTTCGTACTCACGACACCCATGACCTCCTTTTCACGCAGGCCCTTTTCGATCTCGCGCCTGAGTTTCGGCAGGTAGCCCCCGCGGTAGCCGGTGACGAAGTGGTCGTCGACAGGCCTCCTCTCCTTGAACATGTCCTTCAAATATTTGGTGAGCACCTCGACATTAAGTCTGCTCGTGGTGAAGACGATGGTCTGGATGTTGTTCCTGATAAGCTCGCCCGAGATGTTCCTCACCGGGGTGAGGGCGGACTGGCGGATGCCGAGCTCGCGGTTCACGATGGGCGGGTTGTAGAGGATGAAGGTCTTGGCGGCCGACGGCGCTCCGCTCTGATCGATGAGCGTCACCTCCTTTTCGAGGAGCTTCTCCGCATGCTCCTTCGGGTTCGCCACCGTGGCCGAGCAGCAGATGAAGACCGGATCGGATCCGTAGAACCGGCAGATCCTCTTCAGGCGTCTGATCACGTTCGTGAGATGGCTTCCGAACACCCCGCGGTAGACGTGGAGCTCGTCGATGACCACGTAGGCGAGGTTCGAGAAGAGCTTCTGCCACTTCGTGTGGTGCGGCAGGATCCCTGCATGGAGCATGTCCGGGTTCGTGACCACGACGTGGCCCTGCCTGCGGATGGCCTGGCGGGCGTCGTCGGGCGTGTCGCCGTCATAGGTGTAGGTCCGGATGTCGGCTTTCAAGTCCGTGATGAGGCCGTGGACCTCGTGCATCTGGTCCTGGGCGAGGGCCTTCGTGGGGAACATGTAGAGCGCCCTGTTCTCGGTGTTCTCGAGGATCTTCTGGAGCACGGGCAGGTTGTAGCAGAGCGTCTTGCCGCTCGCCGTGGGCGTCACGAGCACCACGTCCCTGCCCTCTCTGACGAGATCGACGGCCAGAGCCTGGTGGCTGTAGAGGCGCCGTATCCCCCTCGCCTCGAGCACGGACCGGATATTCGAGTTCACCCAGGCGGGATACGGCGCGTACACCGCCTCCCTGGCCTCGATGTGCTTGAGCGCCGTGACGTTCTCCAGGAAACGCGGGTCAGCCTCCGCTCGTGCGATCCACTCTGACAGCGTAAGTCTGCTCATGACAGTGCAGCGCCCCTCTCTGAAGCCTTACAGGTTCGTTTGACTATAAAAAGCCGGCGGGGAAGTGTCAACCGGGAAAACTCCTCGGGGCATTATCGCTGCCGGGAATCGGAGGATATGAATATTTGATTATCGAAACTCCTTTAATATCTATATGCCTTAATTATAATAAATTATAACATCCGGTACTGCATCTCCTCAGAGATAGTATGTGCACCCATGACCTGAATATATACTTTGTTGATACGCTCAATTTCTTTTGGGAGGGACTCCATGCACATCGAGCCTGCCGGTCGTATCTTCAGGCTGTTTCTCATCTTCTTCATCCTCGCCCTGTCTCCGGGCTGCGACGGCGGAAAGGTCAATCTGAACGATTCCTATAAAGAGCCCGGTACACAAGAGACAGTGCTCGAGGCTGCGATCATCGCCCCTTCCGGGGATGTGACCATAACTCAGGGTGATTCGGTTGATTTTCAGGGCTCTGTCACCGGCGGGGCAGCGCCGTACAGTTTTGTCTGGAGATTCGGAGGCGGAGCACAGGACTCGATCAAGGAAGATCCCGGCAGGGTGACCTTTGCTGCAGCAGGGACCTATACGGTCACCTTCACGGTGACAGACAGCAAGGGAGCAGTATCAGCCGATTCGGAGATCGTAACCGTCAGTGCCCGGATCATCGACACCTCGCCCATTGCCTCCATCATCTCGCCAGCTGATAATGCGACAGTGACCGCAGGTCAGGCACTGAACTTCCAGGGATCGGTCTCCGGGGGCAATGCACCCATCACCTGTTCCTGGGACTTCGGGGGAGCCGCATCAGGGTCTGCCGTCGAAGACCCGGGCAATGTCGTGCTGGATACCGCGGGCACGTACACCGTCACCTTCTCCGCCACTGACACGGACGGTGACGTGAGCACCGCATCAATCGTGATAACGGTCAAACCTCGGATCATCGACACCACACCCGTTGCCGCCATTCTCTCGCCGGCCGATAACGCTGCAATAACCGCAGGCGAGGCACTGGACTTCGAAGGATCGGTCTCGGGAGGCAACGCGCCCTTCACCTATTCCTGGAACTTCGGGGGAGCGGCCTCCGGATCGACTGTCGAAGACCCGGGCAGCATCGTGCTCAACACTGCCGGAACGTACACCGTCACCTTCTCTGTCACCGATGCTGACGGCGATGTGAGCAGCGCGTCGGTCGTGATAACAGTGAACCCCCAGGTAATCGACACATCACCCGTTGCCTCCATACTCTCCCCGGCCGATAACGCTGCCGTGACCGCAGGCCAGGCACTGAACTTCCAGGGATCGGTCTCCGGAGGGGATGCACCCATCACCTGTTCCTGGGACTTCGGGGGAGCCGCATCAGGGTCTGCCGTCGAAGACCCGGGCAACGTCGTGCTGGAAACCGCGGGCACGTACACCGTCACCTTCTCCGCCACTGATGCGGACGGTGACGTGAGCACCGCATCAATCGTGATAACGGTCAAACCTCGGATCATCGACACCACACCCGTTGCCGCCATTCTCTCGCCGGCCGATAACGCTGCAATAACCGCCGGTGAGTCACTGGACTTCGAAGGATCGGTTTCGGGAGGCGACGCACCCCTCACCTATTCGTGGAACTTCGGGGGAGCGGCCTCCGGATCGACTGTCGAAGACCCGGGCAGCATCGTGCTGGAAACCGCGGGCACGTACACCGTCACCTTCACGGTCACCGATGCGGACGGCGATGTGAGCAGCGCGTCGATCAATATAACCGTCAACAGCCCGCCCCTCTCTACCTGGTACAGGGACAGCGACGGGGACGGCTATGGAAACCCCGCCGATTCGCAGACGGCTGCCTCACAGCCGTCCGGATATGTAGCGGACAACACGGACTGCGACGACGCGGATGCAGACATCCACCCCGGAGCTGTCGAGATCGTCGGCGATGGGAAAGACAACGACTGCGACGGGGTGACAGAGTAACGACAATTTGCACCCGCCCTCGCTAGAACGCGGGCGTCATGGCGGCGAGGCAGAGGATGCCTTCCTGTCCGTTCATCTCGGCCTTGGTCGGCTCGCCGCACATCACCCTGAGCGCAAGGGCCCTGATGCGTCCTGCCACCTCGTCGAGGCTTTCCCCTTCGAGCACCACGCCCGCATCGATGTCCATGTCGTCTTCCATGAGGGTGTAGAGCCTGCTCGTGCTCGCCACCTTGATCACCGGCACTGCCGGGAAGCCAACCGGCGTGCCCCTGCCCGTCGTGAAGATGATTATCTGGCAGCCTGCCGCCGCGAGCCCTGCCATGGATTCGGTGTCATAGCCGGGGGCGTCCATGATGGTGAGCCCCTTTTCCTTTGGCGCCTGCCCGTAGTCGACGACCTCGCAGACCGGGGTGCTGCCCCCCTTCACGATGCACCCGAGAGACTTCTCCCTGATGGAGCTCAGGCCCCCGTCCATGTTGCCCGGTGCGATCACATACGTGGCAAACTCGCCAAGGATATCTTTCGTTCGCTTATGGGCCCGGGAGACGAGCTGCTCGACCCTTGCCGCCACCTCCGGGCTCTTTGACCGGCGCGAGAGGATGTGCGCGGTGCCGATCATCTCGGTGTTCTCGGTGAGGATGACCCTGCCCCCGGAATTCACCAGCCAGTCCGACACGAGGCCCACGACCGGGTTCGCCGTAACCCCGGAGAAGGCATCGGAGCCGCCGCATTCGAGGCCCAGCACGATGCTCTCGAGGGAGCACGCACGCCTCACTTCAGTCTCGGCGTCTTCGACGAAATCCCGGGCGATCCGGATGCCCGCCTCCGTGGTCTTTCGCGACCCTCCCTGCTCCTGGATAACGAGGTGTCGGCAGGGCTTTCCGGTTTCGGCGATCCCGGCTGCCACGGCGCCCGCCTGAACGGTCTCACACCCGAGCCCCACCACAATCGCCGCTGCCACGTTGGGATTGAGGCCGAGGCCGGTGAGGGCCCTCGTATGCATGGAGACCTCGATTGCCCTGCCGCAGCCATGGCCGTGGAGAAAAGGCACCGTGCCCGGAACCGCCTTCGAGATGTTCGCAGCGACCCCGTTCGCACAGGACACCGTGGGGATCACGGCTACGCGGTTCCTGATGCCCACCGATCCGTCAGGCCGGACGAAACCCTTGAACGTATCGCGCTCCATGGCTCACTCCTCCCTGATCTCGAGGTTGTGGGTGTGAACCCAGCCGCCCTTGAGGATGTCCGTACGGGCATACCCGATCTCCTCGCCGTACTTTCTGACGGGCCCGCCCGCTCGAATATCCTCGAGAGCAACCTTGTGGCTGTAGGGGATGTCTTCTGCAGCCCTGAACGCCGGCCCTGAAGAGGGCCTGATCTCCTCGCCCTTGGCGATGTTCACCAGGGCGACCCCGACGTTGTCCTCTGGGCTGATATGCACCACGTTGTGCAGCATGGAGCACCTCCTTGTCTTGTGGGTCAGGTCTTGCTTTTTGCTCCGTGCGCCGACACAGGTCGGCAGAAAGCAACGCAAATCTTCATTATTTGCCAAAACAGCAAAAAGCAAGACCTGACCAGGAATTCTTCATTGAATATCGAATAAAAGGATATTATTTAATGATTCATGATCGCTTCATATTTTCGTGAGGATGGATGACAATGGGTATTGCAGCCAGGATGTCGAGCGCCGCAAGGTTTTTGAGCACCGGTATCTGGAGGGTCCGCCTCGGGGATGTCCACGGACCGAAGAGGTTCCTGATCCGATACTTAAGGATAGTCCTCATTGCGGGCAAGGGTTTCGTTCAGGACAAGTGCACCCTGTGGGGATCGGCGCTCACCTTCTACTCTATTCTCTCCATCGTTCCGGTATTCGCCCTGGGATTTGCCGTTGCCAAGGGTTTCGGGCTCGAGATACTGCTCGAGGATTTCCTCGTCCAGCAGTTTGCCGGATACGAGGACGTGGTCACGCAGGTAATCACCTTCTCGCGCAGGCTTCTCGCCAGGACGAGCGGCGGCGTCATTGCCGGGGTGGGTGCGGCCTTCCTCATCTGGTCGGTCTTCCAGATCCTGAGCAGCGCAGAGCAGTCCTTCAACAACATCTGGGAGGTCAGGAGACAGCGCACCCTCGGGAGAAAGCTCAGCGACTACCTCTCCATCATGCTCATCACCCCGGTGGTCCTCATCATGTCCAGCAGCTCGCTCGTGTTCATCGCCACAAAGCTCCACGACCTCATGCAGACCCCCGGCTTCATATGGGTCGTGTCTCCGATCATCTTCGTGCTCATCAATATCATCCCCTACATTCTCATCTGGTCCCTGCTCACGTTCGTCTACGTCTTCCTCCCGAACACCAGGGTGAATCTCGTCTCCGGGATCCTGGGAGGCGTCATCGCGGGCACGGTCTTCGTGATCGTCCAGTGGGTCTACATCACCTTCCAGGTGGGGGTGTCAACCTACAATGCCATCTACGGGAGCTTTGCCGCCCTGCCGCTGTTCCTCGTGTGGCTGAACGTGAGCTGGTTCATCGTACTGTTCGGCGCCGAACTCTGCTATGCCCACCAGAATGAGGAGCTCTACCGGTATGATCCCGAGGCCGGGAAGATCAGCCACTCCTTCCGGATGCTCCTGAGCCTGCAGGTCGTCCACCTGATCGTGAAGAACTTCATGGACGGGGGCAGGCCCTTAAACCCAAATGAAATATCCGAACGCCTCGAGATCCCCCCGAGGACGGTCAGGGAGATCATCGATGCCCTCACCGGAAGCGGCCTCCTTGCGGCCGTTTCTTCGAACGGCGCCGGCAACAGAGGGTATCAGCCGTCCCGGGACATCGATTTCTTCACCATCTCAAAGGTGGTCGAAACCCTCGAGGACAGGGGGATCAACGATATCCCCGTGGCCCGGACGGAATCGCTCGAGCGCATCTCGAGATCATTGCAGACCTTCAGAAGCATGATCGAGCACTCGGATGCAAACGTCCGTCTGAAAGACATATGAATGACGGGGCAGAAGACGAGAAGGAAAGCCCCCGGTGATGCGCCGGGGGCTTTGTGATGTCCTTTCTATGAGGTTCTGATGATGCGGACCCCGACGCTTTTCGGTGCAGTGGGCGGCGTGGCGGTCGGCGTGGGCATGCCGTCCCATATTTCGAGGTCGTCGGTCTGCCTCGTGAAGGTACCGGGCTCCTCACCGTCCATGGAAGGCACATCTATGCTGCTTACATCGTTCGTCCACTTCCCCGTACCGTACCTGCGGTCGAGCTTCAGTACTCCGTCGTACCAGAACCTGCTGATCCCCTGGGAGAACTTCACGTAAAACTCGTAATGGTGCCACTGCCCGTCTGTCTGGTTCGGGCAGGTAAGCCATACGCCGCCGTCTATCGCCGTGTTATTGCTGTTGGCGGAGTAATAGATGACGTTGCTGCTCGACATGGCGTAGTGCACATAGCTCGAAATGCCGTTCCAGTGGGGATAGAAGATCTTGATGTTCTCATGGGAATCCGTGTTCACGAACTTCGGATAGCGCATCCAGAAGGAAACGTACATCTCATCCGAAGGCCAGGGTTTCAGCATTGCCGACGAGGGCCACTGCACCCACGTGGCTGCCACGGTGCCCGATGCGAAAGAATACCCGGTCCCTCCCCTTCCGGGACTGGCATATGAATACTGCGGCAATGCCGCGATGGCCCCGTAAATTCGGGGCACAAGCCTGCTGTCGAGAACCTTGTCATTGAAATTTTCATACAGCAATCTCGTCGATGCAAGGGCATCACAACCGATTGCCAGGAAAATAAGGGAAATGAAAAGGACTGTCTTCGTTCTGCTCATACCTGTCTCCTCGTAGCTGAACTGATCATTAAACCTCACAGCCTGTCCGTTATGAGCCGTTGGTTTTGGTTGGCTCGGCATCTGCCGGTCGGACGTGTGCCTTCACGGTTCTTAGTGCAACGCTTGCGCCAATGGTGCCGGCAGTGGATGGCGATGGGCACCCCCTCAATAAATATCAAACCGTACGGAGCGCGGCACCGGAACGGCGTTTCAACATTATCCCCTCCGGTTACACTTCTGTTGCATCCCGACAGGGTCGGGCACGAGCTCAGGTAAAGACCGGTGGGGGGATTTCGAATGTCAGCGAGGGATATCGCCAGGAGGAGCAGGGATTGCGGTCAGCAGACCATGCGGCATTCGATGCCCGATCTTCTGCACGAAGAGGCGAGCTCGTTGCCTGTCCGATAAAAGAAATCGTCCGTCATGCAGCTTTGCAGCCCGTGCTTGCGATAGACCCAGTCCGCATGGGTGTAGTTCATCCGGTCGACGATGATGTAGTCGACCTTGCCTTTGAGCACCTCCGGGAGCCCTTCTGCACGGGGAAGCATGGGCGCGATCATGGCATACGTCCTGATGCCTGCCCGGTGCAGCCTCTCGAGGGCATCGATCCGGTCCTCGGTCCGCGGCGCATCGGGCTCGAAGAGCTTCCGTATGCCGTCGTCCGCCGTCGCGATGCTCATCCCGACCTCGGAGTCAGCCGCCCCCTGGAGGATGTCCATGTCCCTGAGGACCAGCGGGGAGCGCGTCTGCACGAAGACCGGCCAGCCGTTCCTCACGAGGATTTTCAGGCATTCCCTCGTGAGCCTGTATCTTTCTTCGAGGGGCTGGTATGGGTCGCACACCCCGCTTACCCAGACGCTTCCCACCCTTTTCCTCTTGATCTCCTTCTCCAGCAGCTCGGGGGCGTTCACCTTCACGTCGACGAATTCTCCCCAGGGCTCCCTGTGCCCGGTAAACCTCTTCATGAAGCGGGCATAGCAGAACGTGCACGCGTGCTCACAGCCGACGTAGGGATTGACGACATACTCGTGGACCTTCGACTTGGAGAGGATGCTCTTTGCTTGGATTTCCCGTACGATCATATATAATGCCTTATTCAGGCGTAAGAGTATTTCACAACGGAGCAGCGCTTTCAATGCCGAATCTCATGCTCATACTATCCTCCGGACCCAATCGCCCTGCGCTCCCTGGAACGATCGAGCTGCACGTCAGAGCCCGCGATCTCCTTTCCCGACAGGATCCTGCCTGACCACCAGATTCCGACTAAACCGGCCAGGATGTCGGTCGCCAGCCTTGCCCAGAAGATTCCTCCGAGCTCGAAGAGAATGCTTCCCGCCAGGGAAAGGGGTATGAGCAGAACTATCACGCGTATCATGGTCAGCACGGATGCCTGCAGGGGCTCATGGACGCCTGTCATGGTGATCCCGGCATAGCGGTGGACCTCCAGCATCCCGTATCCCATGCAGGTTATGGTGATGTAGGAACGGAGGACGTCCATGACGGCCCTTTCCGTGGAGAAAATCCCGGCCATCGGCTCTGCGAAGACGATGAATATAAGGCCGATGAACACGCCGTAGCCCACGGCGAATATCATCGAGCCTTTCCTCGCCTGCCTGATCCTCTCGATCCTGCCCGAGCCGTAGTTCTGCGCAATGAAGGGAAGGAGCGACATGCCCACGGTCATGGGGATCATGAAGGCGAACATCTCGATCCTGACGGCCACGCCGATGGCTGCGACCGCCGCGTTGCCGTAGGCTGACACGAGCCTCGTGATGACGGCGGACGATATCGGGGTAAGGACCATGCCCAAGGCGCCGGGGATGCCGAAGCTCAGGATCCTGCCCCATGACCGGAAGACGGCGGCCGTCTTTATACACCTGAGATCGATCAGCCTCATCCGGCAGGCAAGCATGTAAAAAGCGGCTGCGAAGGCCGCTCCCTGGGAGAGTATAGTCGCCAGTGCTGCGCCCGTTATGCCCATCCTCGGCATGCCGAACCTGCCGAAGATGAGCCCCATATCGAAGAATATGTTCATGACCGTGCTGCCGACCATGAGGAAGCTGACGGCCTTGGTGTTCCCGGTGCTGATGATGATGTCAGAGGTCGTGATCTGGAGCACCATGATGACGGTGCCCAGGTACCATATGTTCATGTAGCGCACGGTCAGACCGAGAACCTCGCCCGACGCCCCCATCCGGGAAAAGACGTACGTGACGGTAAGCAGGCCCAGGACGGAGATTACGACGGCAAAGACGACCGAGAGAAGAAGCGCGTGGGTCGTGAGCGCGGCGGCCTTTTCACGATCCTTTGCGCCGATGGCGTGCGCCACGAGGGACATGGACCCACTGCTCAACCCTCGGGTCATGAACATGAGGAGGATGACGACGGGAAAGGTGAAGGTGATGGCGGCGAGTGCCTCTGTCCCGAGCTTCGAGACGAACCATGCGTTCGTGAGGTTGTACATGTTGATGGCAAACGTACCCGCAAGCATGGGCACGGCCATCTTTGTAATGGTCTTCGCTACACCTTCTTTTACAAGCTTCGACACGCTACATGCCCATCCTTATCGTAGGGGAAAAAATCATCCTGTTATGATTCAACAGGATCCCGCTTGCCCAAGGAGGCACTGTAGTGAAACAGCCGCCTTATCTCAATAAAAAACTGTACCCGGGTTTCGACAAACAACGACCACGACTTCAATGGTTCGAGAGCAATTCCACCTATAACCACTTCTTCTGCACTGAAAATGACCCTTTAAGCGGGCAAATGTCCCCTGACTGGTGTCTGTCCGAGATAGTACTTTTCAAGTCCCCTTTTTTCTGAAAAGATTCTGCCATGGATCGCCGGAACCTGCTTATCGTCTTTGCCCGCTTCCCGGTGCCGGGAAAAACCAAGACGCGCCTGATCCCGAAACTCGGTGAGCATGGTGCTGCACGGCTTCACCGGGACATGACGCGCTACACAATCGGCTCGGCCAATGAATTGCCGCCCGAAATCAGGATAGAGCTCTGGTGCGATGGCGGGAGCGAACATGAGATAAGGGAATCCTTCGGCTCGGATGCACCTGTCCGCTTTCAGGCAGACGGCGATCTCGGAAAGCGGATGTTCGTCTCCTTCTCTGATTCCTTCGGCCGGGGTTTCGGCAGTGTGGTTCTCGTGGGCACTGATTGCCCGTCTCTTACACCGGATATCATGAAACGTGCATTCGAGCTGCTGGAAACAACCGACTGCGTTATCGGCCCTGCCCACGATGGAGGGTACTACCTCATAGGGCTGAACAGGTCCTGCCGTGAAATCTTCGAGGGGATCTCCTGGGGCAGAAGCGACGTCCTCGATCAGACGCTTGCCAAGGCACATGCATCCGGGCTCTCGATAAGTCTGCTCGACGTACTGCACGACATAGACCGCCCGGAAGACATCCCCCTGTGGGAAACGGCATTCATGGAGAAGAACACCTCCATCTCCGTGATCATTCCCGTTCTCAATGAAGGTACTGCAATCGTGGATGCAGTGCATCGCCTCAGGCAGGTCCCCGGGATCGAGGTGATCGTTGCAGACGGGGGGAGCAGCGACGGCACACCCGAAGCTGCGGCCTCCTGCGGGGCGACGGTCGTCCATGCGCCTCAGGGACGTGCAGTCCAGATGAATGCCGGGGCCGTGAACGCCCACTCGGAGATCCTGCTCTTCCTCCACGCGGACACGCATCTCCCCGATGGCTTCGATGCACAGATCAGGTCCGTGCTTGCAGATCCAGGCGTCATAGCCGGGAGCTTCAGTCTCGGATTCGATGATGAATCACTCCCCATGAAGATCACGGCATGGGGGGCCAACGTGCGCTCCCGCTTTTTGCAGCTCCCTTATGGCGATCAGGCCTTCTTCCTGAAGAGTCCGGATTTCAGTGCATCAGGAGGCTTCCCCGATATCCCGATCATGGAAGACGTATTGTTCATGAGGACACTCCGAAGTAAAGGAAGGATCGTGACCCTGCCCCGGAAAGTTGTTACCTCGGCACGACGCCACAAGAGACTCGGGGTGTTCCGCACGTGGCTCATCAACCAGTATGTGATATCGGGTTTTCTCCTCGGGGCAGACCCGACGGCTCTTTCGCGCCTGTATCGCACGCACGGAGGAATAAGCGAGTGGCTGTCGCTCCTGGGAGATGCCGTCCGGAAGAAGCTGCGCGTACGGGCCGACAAACAATTCTTCTCATAACCGGTCATGCGGTTCTGTTTTTTCTGAGGGTTACCTGTCCTGCCATGCACCTGCTATTCATAAGATGAATAATCACCATGCCAATATAATGAGTAAGAATTGGATTTTCTGAAAAGTCCTGTGCTAGAGGCCCATATACGACTTCATAGTACGTGTGGGCTTTTCATGATGCATACACCCAGGCTATCCATAGTGAAGGACGGTAGACGTTTTGTGAGGGCAAGCCTTCCCCTCCGGGGAGAACTCTCCACGAGGGCATATCGGTCATGATCCGGGGTTTGAGTTCGCTCGTCTTTTCAGAGTGGTCTTACCGTATCGTCCGGATAAGCCTCGCAGCCCTGTTCATCTATGGCGGAGGCATAAAGCTTCTCGATCCAAAGGCCTTTGCCAGGACTATCTCCGCCTACGACCTGGTTCCGGAGATGCTCCTTCCCGTGGTCGCTGTCGGACTGCCTTTCATTGAAGCTGTTGCGGGCATAGGCCTGCTCTTTGATATGCGGGGAAGCCTCGCGGTGATTTCATCCCTCATCGGGATGTTCATCGTTGTCCTGGGCTCTGGAGTTGCCCGGAATCTCGATGCCGACTGCGGCTGCTTCGGTCCGGATGAGCTCGCACGGAAGCACGGTCTCGTGCAGGCATTCTGGAGAGACCTCGCCCTCGGGGGCATCGTGGTTCCCTATCTGTACCTCTGCCGCAGGGTGTTGAGGAGATCGGGTAAGAATGGAAAAAAACCAAGCAAGAGGAGGAGAATAATATCATGAGTACAAGGAAGAATCTTTTCGGGCTGATCATGGCGGCTTTATTCACAGTGAGCCTTGCATCCGGTGCACAGGCCTTCTGGGGGGCCAAAGAGCTCGATACCGAGAAGAGCGCGGTCACGTTTGCAAAGGAAGTCCAGAGGGGCGGTTACGTGATGATCACGACCGATGAGCTCAAAGCCTGGATCGATGCGAAGAAAGACGTGCTTATCGTGGATACCATGCCTTTCGAGGCAAGCTACAAGAAGCAGCATGTTCCGGGTGCCGTCCAGATGGAATTCCCCATCCCGGAGATGACGACCCTTGACGACGGCAAGAAGGCCGAACTGGTGAAGCTGCTGGGGCCGGACAAGGACCGGACCATCGTTTTCTACTGTGGTTTCGTGAAATGCACCCGGAGCCACAACGCGGCCATGTGGGCCGTGAAGCTGGGATACAGGAACGTCTATCGCCATCCCGGCGGCATCAAGGCATGGATGCAGGCCGGCTACCCCATAGAGAAGGCAAAATAGGGACCGTACCTGGAAGGGCGTGATCCCGGGCATCGCGCCCTTCCATCGAACAGGGATGAAGAGAGATAGGGAAATCATGAAAGGTCGTGCAGATCGGAACAGGGATATAATGCACACTCTGTCGCGCCGTGAATTCCTCTTCTCGATGCTCGTGGCAAGCGGGACCGTGATCATAAATCCGGACGGTCTCATTGCGGCTGCATCCGCAAATCTTTCAAGCAGGGAGTGGAGCCCGGACTGGCCGACAAAGGACTCACCGTTGCGGGAAGACATTCCCGGCAGAACAGTAAAGCTCTATGCCGAGCTGAGCCTGAAGCATCTCACGGAAACGACTCCGCACTGGGGTATCGGCTACCGGGGCGGGAGCTGTGCCGACAAGTTCATTCTCAAGTCGCCTGCAGAGCCTGTGCACCTCCATAGCGGGCAGCAGGCTCAAAGACGGGAACCGGGCATGAAGACCCGAAGACGATGAGCTCACAGAGGATAAGATAGTGATTTTGAAACGTTAATTTTAAAAAATCTCATGAAAGGTTCGCTTCCATGAACGTACACGATCTGATCGGCAAGAGCGGCAAGGGCATTCCCCTCTCGCGGCCCGAGCTCATAGGGCTTCTCAGCCTGGCCCCGGACAGCCCGGAGACTTATGCTGTCATGGCCGAGGCCAACCGGGTTTCCAAAGAGCTCACCGGCAACAAGGCGGAAGTCCATGCACAGCTGGCCTTGAACCTTGCTCCCTGCCCTGCGGACTGCAGGTTCTGCTCTTTCGCCCGGGTGAACGGGGTCTTCAGGGAAGAGACCCGAATCACTCCCGAACAGGCAACGGCCTACGCGAAGCAGTTCGAAAAGGACGGGGCGAATGCGGTATACGTCATGACGACCGCGAGGTATCCCTTCGGCCTGTTTCTGGAGATCTCCCGGGAGATCCGAAGGAACCTGAAGCCGGAAACCGTCCTCATAGCAAACGTGGGTGATCAGTCCTTGAGCAACGCACGGAAGATAAAGGACGCCGGCTATACGGGGGTATACCATGCCCTGCGTCTGAGGGAAGGGGTGGATTCCGGCCTTTCACCCCAGAAGCGCAAGGAAAGCATCCTGAACTTTCAGGAGGCGGGACTCCTGGTGGGAACCTGCGTGGAGCCGATAGGCCCCGAGCATACGAACGAGGAGCTTGCCGACCTCATCCTGTTCACCGCATCCATCAACCCTGCTTACAGCGGTGCAGCCCGGCGCATTCCCATTCCGGGCACGGAGATATCCGGGCGGGGGGCCGTCACCGAGCTCCGCATGGCGCAAATCGTTGCCGTCACCCGGCTCGGGATGCCCAGGACGGTGCTCGGCAACTGTACGCATGAGCCCTGTACGCTGGGAGGCATTGCCGGCGCAAATCTGTACTGGGCTGAAGCAGGCGCCAATCCCCGTGATGTACGGGAAAAGACCGAGGAAGGCCGGGGCGAGACCGTGCAGAGCTGCCGGACTATCTTTTCCGAATGCGGCTGGGATGTATGGAGAGGACGTTCCCGTTACTTCGCAAACCCGATATAGCCGCTCGATAAATTTGCCGCTCGATTCAGATCCGGCATGGGCCGCCATCTTCAACAGTGACTGAAGGCTAGAGGGGCTGGTCCTTCTTCCCTTCCATCTCCGGCTTTTTCACGGGCTCGCCCCTGACGTACTCGACCTCTTCGGTGCGGCCGTCCTTGTAGGTCACGATGCCTTTGCCGTCCGCATACCCGTCCTTGAACCGGCCGGCATACGACTTCCCGTCAGGATAGGTGAACTTCCCGGTCCCGTTGTAGCAGTTGTCCCGGAAATCGCCCTCGTACTTCGAGCCGTCCGGGAACGAGAGGGTCCCCGTTCCTTCCATCCTGTCATCGGCGTAGCCGCCCTCATAGACCTGGCCGTTTTCCCAGGTAAACCTTCCCGTGCCGTTTCTCTTGCCGTCCCTGAACTGGCCCTCGTATTTCCTGCCTCCGTCCATGGTCAGCTCTCCGTAGCCGTTCCACTTGTCGTCCCTGAATTCTCCGCGGTATTCCATCCCGTTTCCGTATCTGAACGTGCCCGTGCCGTTGAGCTTGTCATCCTTGAACCCGCCCTCATAGCTGCGGCCGTCGGGCGAGATGTACCTTCCCTGCCCGTTCTTCTTTCCCCGTGCAAAGTCTCCCGAGTAGAAGCTGCCGTTTGCGTAATACAGCCTGCCTTTGCCGTCTGCCTTGCCGTCCCTGAACTCACCGATGTACTTCGATCCGTCGGGATAGATGAAGGTGCCCGAGCCTTTCACGCAGTTGCCTTCGATGCATCCTGACTGGCCTGCATGAAGCGCGGGCGGCAGCAGCACGAGGCATACAAGGAGAGCGGCACGGGACATGCTCCGAACGACCAAAGGGATTCGAGTCTTCATAGTGTCAAGCCCCCTCTTTCGAGATGTGATATATCTTAAAACCGGTCTTCCCGGCTCTTTTCGAGGACCATCTTACCACACAACCTTCGTACTAAACGACAGGAAGAATCGGGGCGGGTTCCGGGCTCGCATTGTTCACGGGACATTCCTCCAACTTGCCCGGCCATGCCCCTCAGCCCTCGGAGACGATCCGATCTTCGAGTCCCTGCATCGTCCGGCAGGCCTCATCGAAACCCGGGACCCCCTCTCTCCCGCCGTATGCCCTGCAGGAGAGCGTGGCCACGGCAACTGAGAACCGGACGCTCTCCTCAAGCGAAAAGCCCCTGCTTACCGCGAGTGCGAACGCCGCATGGAAGTTGTCGCCTGCACCGGTCGTATCGAGGATATTCGCCCGGGGCGGCAATACCTGGTGGATGAGATTCTTGTACATATAGTAGGCCCCCTGACCGCCGGCAGTCACGACGAGTGTGCCGGAAACCATGCGATTCAGGCACCTCATCCTCTCGATGAGCGTCGACCCTTCGATGCGAATCCCCGCGGAGCTCAGGAACTCTGCGGACGGGATGAAGAAGTCCGCGAGCCGCATCATGTCCTCGATCCCTTCCCGCCGGCGTTCGCAGTCGTAGACGATGAGGGGAAGACCGTCGAAGCCCTTCAGCCGCGATGCGAGATAGGTGACCTGCGGGTCGAGGAGGAGCACGTTCGCCTTCTTGAGGAGAGACGGCATCTCTCCCTGCATCCCGACGGGAGGAAGGCATGACCGCTCATAGATGATCGTCCGGCATGCAGAACCCCTGGTTATGAAGACGTAGGCGACAGGAGTCCTGCCTCCCTCGACCACCTTCACGCGGCCCGTATCGACCCCGAAATCTTCAAGCCGCTCGATGCAGAACCTTCCTTCGTCGTCGTCTCCGACAGACCCGTGATAGCAGACCTTCCCGCCCAGGCGCGAGATGCAGCAGGCCGAGGTGGCGCCCTGTCCTCCCCCTTCGACGAGGCGCTCCTCAAGCGGGACCTTGCTGTCTTCGAGCGGAAACCTCTCCACGACGGAGATGTAGTCCGCACAGGCACGCCCGATCACGAACACATCGAATTCCCTGCCGGTTTGCCTTTCCACTGCCGGTCGCATCCCTCCTGCATCCTCCCGGTTACTGGAGCCTTGTCCAGCAAATCCTATATGTATACTATACCTTTAAAAAACGTTAAAAGGAATCTCATGGCAACAAAGCATATCGGTGCCTTTTTCGATTTCGACAGGACCGTTCTGGATGAGAGCAGCCCAAAGCTCGGCATCCGCTATATGTGGGACAGAGGCGAGGTTTCTTCCTCCTACGTGATGAAGATCCTCTTCGCCAACTGGTTCTACCGGAAAAACCTCATATCCGAGGACATCATGGCAAGGCTCCTGCTCTCCTACTACAAGAGGAGAGACCTCTCTCCCTTCGAGCAGGGGTCTGAAAGCTACTACCATGAGGTCCTCAAGCCCCACCTGGCGCCGAACATCGTCTCCCGGATCCAGGCCCACAAGAACCTCGACCACGTCCTGGTGATGATTTCCGCCGGAGTGCGCTATCTCCTGAAGCCGGTGGCCAGGGACCTCGGGTTCGACCATCTCATCTGCACCGACCTGAAGATCGGCAGGAACGGGCTTCTCACCGGGAGGCCCGAAGGACCGGTCTGTACCGGCAGGAACAAAAAGCGGGCAGTGATCGAGCTTGCGAACCGGCTGGGTCTCGACCTTGCCCATTCGTACGCATACGGCGACCACCACGCGGACATCCCTTTTCTCGAGACGGTGGGCAATCCCTATGCCGTGGAGCCCACCAAACTCCTGAAGAAGGTGGCCTTGAAAAGGGGCTGGCCCATCCTGACGCATCGGTGATTTCGTTCTCGTCTCGTGCCTCGACTTGATCATACAGCCTGCAAAGGCGTATAATCACGATGCGCGCTGGACATGATCGCTTAGTCAAGGAGGACTCGCTATGAAGAGACAAAGGTATCTCCTGGCTGCCGTGCTCGCTGCAGCAGTCGCAGCCGTCTGCCCGGGATGTGCGGGGCCCATCTCGAACGGGGTGATCAAGAATGCGGACGAATCCGTCACGCTCGACCGGGTGAGGGCAAACCCCGGGGCCTATGAAGGCAGGGTCGTCCTGTGGACCGGGATCATCCTGGATACCCAGCCGCTGGAGAACAGCACTGTGATCGAAATCCTCGAAAGGCCTGCCGACAGGCAGAAGCGGCCCAAGAACGTCGATGCCAGCCGCGGCAGATTCTTTGCCAGAGGAAACGGATTTCTCGATCCGGCCGTATTGTGCCAGGGGAGAGAGATCACCGTGGTAGGAAAGATCGCAGGGAGCGAGTCCTCTCTCATAGGCGAGTACAACTATACCTACCCGGTCGTCGACATCGAGGAGTACCACCTGTGGGCACCCGAGAGAGAGATCTACTACTACACGCCGTACCCGCCTTATCCCTTCTACGACCCCTGGTGGTTCTACTGATGCGCTTAAATCTTTGAATCCTGCTGCCGGCCCGGGTCCCTTGAAGATGGGTAAAATGGTGCTGGTCTGTCATCCCCGCTTGTGGTACATGCCCATCTGGAGCGTTCATCGGCATGCACTGCCGATGGAAAGGGATGTTCGGGCATGGCGAAGCACGATCCGTATCACCGTTTATATTTCCTCCCTTCTCCGGCCGATACTGCCTGCAAATGAAGATTATTTATGTGACTGACATCCATGGAGATTTCGAGAAGGTCAAGAGTCTTCTCTACGAGACCGTGGCCGACGTCTACATCATTGCGGGAGACCTCATCGACATTCCCTTCTACAACATGGGGACCTCGATCCGCTACCATGAGATCCAGTCGTATTTCCACGGCCTCCGCAGAAGGATGGGCGCCGAAGACATGCTCATCGAGGACTTCGTCGACGAACTGCTCGAAGACCCCAACGTATCGGACGAGATCGAGGAGAAAGGCACCAGGTTCCAGCAGCTCACCATCCGCGCCCGCAGGGTCATGCAGCAGAAGTACCGGCTGCTCAAGAACCTCGTCCTCATGAAGCCCAAATCGAGGATCTACTGCCTGCCGGGCAATTACGACATGGACCTCAAGTACACAGTCCTTCACGATGCCGACCTGCACCTTCACTGGTACCAGATCGAGGGCTTGAAGATATGCGGGTACGGCGGCGCAGACGTATGGACGGCCGGCATACCTGAGCGCTACATCGTGAATTACCAGGCCGGAATGGGAGCCAACGAGCGGTACAACGAGATGTACCGGTTCTTCAGGGCGGTCAAGCCGGACGTCATCGTGGCCCACCAGCCTGCCTACGGCGTGCACGACAGGACATCCTACGGCGGCCCGCTGGGGTCGCCCTCATTGAGGACCTACTGCGACCTGAACCAGGTCAGGCTCTGCCTGACAGGCCATGCCCACGATGCCTGGGGAGTCGCGGAGCGCAATGGGACCCTCTTCCTGAACCCGTCGAATTTCGGTGAGGTGACCCAGACGACCGGCGAGGTGACCGAAGGGGGATTCTTCCACCAGATCGAGATCGAGGGCAGAGAGGTCCGGAAGATCATCTTCAGAAAGCTCTGCGACGGGAAGATCTACGACGTGGCCGACTACTACCGGAAGGACGATTCCCTCATCGAGGAGATCATCGACCCCGATCGCTACGAGGCGCTCAAGTCCAGGCGGAACTACGACACGACGGTAGAAAAATACTCCCATATCCCGGAGATCGAGCTCTTCAACGAGATTAAAAAATTCTTCCGTGCCTTCCAGACCCCGGAGAGCGAAGACCGGATAGACGTCCTCGAAGAGGCAGCCCAATTGCTCGACGGCAAGATCCGGGGACACATCGCCATGGACGTCATGGGCTCGGTGAACATGGGCGTCTCGCAGACGGGCTCGGACATCGATTTCGTGCTCTACCTGCGGTGCGGCTCAGACTGTCGGGGCGAGATGGACAAGTGCCCCTGCCTGAAGAAGGCCGAGGCCATGATCCGGGACGTGCTCAAAGGCAAGTTCGAGTTTCAGATCATGGACTGCATCAACCTGAACCAGGTGGAGAAGAGCATCACCGAGAAGAACTACGAGTGCGAAACCACCCAGCGGTTCGTGGCATACCGCTCCATGTGCCGCCCGGTCAACTACCGCGCCATCGCGCCCATCGAGGACCTCCTCAACCAGGACATCCTGTTCAGGAAAGAGCTCGAGGGAAGCGTCCAGTCCTACATAAAGATCTTCTCCTCCACATCCCCGCACATGAGGTCTTTCAAGAAGTACGAGTCGCGCCTGAACGACATCGGCGTCAAGCTGCCCGAGTCCATCCGCAGGAAGATCAAGCAGCACCTGAACGGGAATTCCGAATAGTGTACTTTGTACATTGTACATGGGGTCGGACCAAGCCAAGCAGCAGAAATGACGAAGGATGTGTCGATAAAAGGTGGTATTTATCTGCTTAAAAGGTCATTTTTCGTACCCGAAAAATGGATTTAAGAATGTTGGGAGGAGACGGGGAGCGCATGTCATGGATATGATATTCGTTACGGCAATAGTTTTGCCCCTGAAAAGGGCGCTTTAAGCCTCAATAATACCCATTTATGGGACATATCCCTATGAATCCCGGGAACTTGTCTTGGTCCGACCCCTTATTCATCAACAATGATACGCAGCTTGATAATCCTTTGCATGGGAAAGGACGAATTCTCTGAAATCATCACCCTGCCTGATGATCTTTTTCATATCGGCCCTTCTGGCCCACCTGCAGTGAAGCCAGAACCATTGGTCAGGTTTTTCCCGGACAGTGGAGGATATCCATGCATGAAGGGCATTGCTGAGGTCCCTGACAGCGCTCGATTTCCAGCAGTCGGAGATGCTGTGAATCACCTTGTAGTCATTGCCGAAGTCTCTTGAATCGATCGGTTTTGAAAAGCGGAAGACGAAGCGGCCTCCCTCCTTGAAACCGTACAGGGGCAGGATGACGGCGTCGCCTTTCAGGGCGATGAAGGCAGGGGAAGGATTCGTAGGCGCCGGCAGCCCGAGCACATCGCAGAACACCCGGTCCTCCCGTTTGCCCCTCTGGTCGATGATCATGCCCACGATGCGCCCGGCCTTGAGCTGATCGATGTAGTTTTTCACCATGCCGCCCTTGGGAGGCAGCACGGCAATCCGGTATCTGGACCGGATTTCGTCCGCTATGGCCTGCACCACCTTGCTCTTGATGTAGTCGGCCATGACGCAGATCTCTTCATCGAGGATTCTGGGCGTGTTTCCGAGGACCTCCCAGTTCATGTGGGGCGAGATGATCATGATGTTGCGGCCTTCAGCACGCGCCTGCTCGAAATGCCCTCTTCCCTGAAAGTCCACATATGCCTTGAGCTCCGGGTCGGTCATGTAGGCGGTCCTGATTGCGTCGATATAGAGCTCTCCCTGATTCATGAACACCTTTCTCATGAACCTTTCGGCATTATCGAGACCCAAGGTTGCACGAGCCTGTACAACGCCTATCTTCATATGAAAGGGGAGCAGGAGCGATGCAAGCCAGCCGGATGACCTCCCCAGGGCCGCGGCCGACCGGTAGGGCAGGATGCGGATAAGATGGATGATTGCCCTCAGGAACGATAGAATGATATTTTCTGTCACAGTCATAGTCATAGTCCGTCCATCCCTCCATGCAGCCGACTATCCACTGTACGGCACCGGTGTGAGTTTCTGCCGGAACAATGAGGCATGCCGCCCGAACGATACCAACCCTTACCGAATCCGGGAGCTAGAAGCGTCTGCCGCCTCCGGGTCTTCCTCCGCCGAACCTGTTGCCGCCTCCGCCCGGCCTTCCGCCGCCCGGTCTGCCTCCGCCGTTTCCTCCCCGGCCCCCTTCAGTGCGCGGGCGCGCCTCGTTTACGGTAATATTCCGCCCTTTCAGATCTTTTCCGTTCACTCCCTGAATAGCTGCCTGTGCTTCTTCTCGGGACGGCATTTCCACAAATCCGAATCCCTTTGACTTGCCGCTGTACTTATCCATGATCACGTTGGCGGATTCGACCTTGCCAAAGGCCTCGAAAGTCTTCTGTAAATCTTCTCCGGTTACTTCCCAAGACAGGTTTCCTACATAAATATTCATTCTTCCCTCTCTTTCTCTATCAAAAAGCTGTCCTCTCCTGGATACTGCAATTCAGGAAATGAAACCATTACCAGATAAGTTAATCATTAACGAGGAAAATAAATAATTTTACATAAGCTTTGCATATTATGATGTCTGAGAGATTGAAGAATCCATTCGCCGGGCCCTCGGGAATTGCTGTGAATGTATCGGTCAAAGAACATGCACCTTTACTCGATTGCCCGGGCTGGAGCGTTCTCCCGGGGCACTATGTGCCGTCCCACCCGGCGAGGCGGGCCCACAGCCACCAGGCAGCATGGGCCTTCATATTGGCATTGAGGGGCTTCGAGTGGGCGCTTTCACAATGATACCAGTCCTGGCCCTCGATGTGGGAGTTCTGCCACTGGAGGGCCCAGTTGGCATCCCGGCTGCCGTTCATGTCGGAGTCGTAGTCGCACCCGTCGGTGGGGAAATTGTTCCCGAAGTAAGTCCCGTCCGGATCATGGCTCTCGATGTCCTCGAAGTCGTAGAGGATCTTGCCCTTCGATGTGCAGAAGTCCCTGATCTGGTCATTGCGCTGATGGAGATTTCCTCGAAGGCCTGTCCCGTTCAGATGGCCGGTCATGTAGACGAACGCCACCGAGGGATAATCCTCTTCGAGCCTCTCCATGAGAGAGAGGTACAGGTCGATGTTCTCCCTGGTCGTATCGGCCTGTCCGCACCATGACCAGACGACAACGTTCACCTCGGGATTCCTCTCGAGATAGCTCCGGGTCGCCCTCGCCCAGGCCGTACGGTCCGGATTGCCCAGGTCGGCCGCCCCCGAGAACGGCTGATCCCGCAGGTCGAGGGCATCGCCGTCCCTGCTGCCGCTCTGGAAGGCATAGAGACTGCCCTTGAAAGAGACCAGCCCTGTCATCCCGGTGATGATCTGGCTTCCATGAGAGGTGTGGCCGTAAGCGATATGGAGCACGTTCCTTGCCGCCTTGATCCAGTATACGGGGATGCTTTCCAGATCGATACAGGTATGGTCGATGATGATGGGACCGCTCAGAGGGGTCGTCGTGATGCTGCAGGTGTTGGAGCAGTCCGAGGTGCCCAGGGAATTGTAGGCCCGCACGCGGTAGGTATAGGTGGTCGAAGGCGAGAGCCTGGTATCCGAAAACGAGCATGTGTCTGCATCCACCCTGGCGATCTCGGCAAATTCACGTCCGTCGGACCGCTCGATGATGTAGCCGCGCTCATTCCTGAAATCGTCCTTCCAGACGAGCTCGATCCTGTTCCTCCCTGCCGCTTTTGCAGAAAGACCGGTCGGCGCATTCGCACGGTCTCTCGCAGGATGTGGACGTGTCTCTGAATGAAGGCCCCGGAAAAAGGCCTGGCTCTCGGCATTGCTGCTTTCACATCCGCAGGTGCCGCACGCAAGCGCAAGGACGAGGACAGCGGCAGCAGGCAATATCGGCTTTGGCGTCGCTATGATTTCAACCTCCCCGATTGGTGAAGCCCCTCCATCATGAGCTCATTTCTTCACGGCGCTCATGATAAGCCACAGCGCTTCGGCGTGATGGCAAACGATATCTCCGAACCCTGCCCGGGAGAACATCCCTTCGAGATCCCGGGATGAGATTCCCCTGATGCCTTCCACCGTGCGGACCATCGACGCGATCCACTCAAAGAGCCTGCCCTGTCCCGGTGAGAATACGGAAACCGCAAAACGGCCCCCATCCTTGAGGACCCGGGATATCTCCATGACGGCGGCTTCAGGGTCGGGGAACAGGTGCAGGGATGCACCGCACATGGCTGCATCAATGCTTTCATCCGCCAGGGGGATCCTCGATGCATCGCCGTGGATCAGGAGATAGTTCGATAGATCCCCCTCATCGAAGCGCGCCGCCGCATACGAGAGCATGGGCAGGGAGAGATCGATGCCCACGACCATGCCTTCAGGCAGATGCGCCGTGATGCGCCGTCCGTAGATTCCGGTGCCGCAGGCAAGGTCGAGGACCGTGTCATTGTCGTGCAGGGAAAGGGCCCTGCAGGTGATCTCGAACTCTCTTTCGAAGGTGATGCCCATGAAAAATGCGAACAGGGGATTCTTTCTCCACAGGTATCCTTCATATACGGAGATGATCGGTGAGGACTCCATGGCAAGCTGGGGAAAACTGCCGGCGGTCCTCCTGCCGGGAATCAGATCGATGAGCCTTCTCTCACGGGGATAGGCGGCGCGGCACGAGGAGCATACGACGCTGTCTTCCGAGCCTGCCTCCAGGAGCCTTCCCTGGCAGACAGGGCAGCACACCTCTATCCTGCTGAAGAGATCGCCCTTCCCCATCCTCACCCTCTGTTCTCAAGCTGCGGACACGGCATGAAGCGCAGTTCATGCCTAGAGTCCATAATAAGAGATCGGACCGGGCAGACAAACCTGCCGGGAGAGGCTGCCTCCCGAGGCGGGGGACACGGCCCGAGGGCGAGCACCTCCGGAAGGCTGCAGGAGCGGCTTGACGGCAGAGATCGGGCCTTCCCTGCATTATTGAATATCCTGCCATGCGCTAAGAGGTTGCTCTCCTTGTTTCATTTCCGGACCTCCGTAAGATAATACTATAACCGATAACCGCGCATGCCCTGCGCCGGCCCGCACCCAACCTCCACGAATCGATCCCTTTTAAGGCCGGCCGGGGAAAGGAGAAGATCTATGGCATTTCGGAGTATTGCACGCCACCTCGAGGAAAACGGCTCAGCACTGGCACGCCAGGTGTCTCAGGCCGGCTTGAGTCTCTTCGATCCGGCCGATCTGGGTCCGCTCATGGACCTCATCGGCGACTCCCGCTATGTTCTCCTGGGTGAAGCCACCCACGGGACCGCGGAGTTCTATATGTGGCGGTCTTTCATAAGCCAGCAGCTGATCCGGGAAAAAGGGTTTTCCTTTATCTGTGTCGAGGGCGACTGGCCCGACTGTTACCGGGTCAACCGGTACGCAAAGTCGTATCCCGATTCGGGCGCCGACGCCTACGAGGTGCTCGTTGACTTCAATCGCTGGCCCACGTGGATGTGGGCCAACTGGGAGATCGTCGCCCTGGTCGAGTGGCTGCGGCGCTACAACGACGGCAGGCCCGACAAGGTGGGCTTCTACGGCCTCGATGTCTACTCCCTGTGGGAATCCATGGAATCGATCATCGCCTACCTCGAAAAATACGATCCTGAGGCGGCAAAGACGGCGAAGAAGGCTTCCTCCTGCTTCGAGCCATACGGTCAGAATGCAGAGCAGTATGCATGGAAAGTCGCCATGGTGCCCGAGTCATGCGAGCGGGAGGTCATCGATCTCCTGGTGGAGCTGAGGCACAATCCCCGAAGATACGAGCGCGACGACGAGGATGCCTTCAGTGCAGAGCAGAATGCCCTCGTCATGGTGGATGCAGAGCGGTACTACCGCACCATGGTCCGGGGCGGGGCAGCTTCGTGGAACGTCCGCGACAAACATATGTTCGACACCCTCATCCGTCTCATGCAATTCCACGGGCCCGGCTCGAAGGCCATTGTCTGGGCTCACAACACCCATATAGGCGATGCCAGGGCCACGGACATGGTTCAGGCGGGCGAGTTCAACATCGGCCAGCTCGTACGGGAGCATCACAGCGGGGACGGGGTGGTTCTCGTCGGGTTCGCCACGAACCGGGGCACGGTGGTCGCGGCCGACGAATGGGGAGCGCCGATGGAGGATATGATGGTTCCTCCCGGTGCGCCGGGAAGCTGGGAGGACGTGCTGCACCAGGCAGGAAACCAGGACAAGCTCCTCATCCTCAGGGACAAGGCCGAAAATCCGCAGTGGACGGAAGCCCGAGGGCAGCGCGCCATCGGGGTCGTTTACAATCCCGCCTTCGAGCGGTACGGCAACTATGTGCCCACCTCATTACCCCGGCGCTACGATGCCCTGCTCTACATAGACGAGAGCCACTCACTGCATCAGCTCCACGTCGTGCCCCAGATCAATGTACCGCCCGAGCTGTATCCGTGGGGGATCTGAGCCGTCTTTAAAGGGGCTTGTCCTTCCCGTCGGTTGCGGACTTGATGGACAGGGCGGTGAAGAAGCCCTCCTTGCTCGCGGTGTACCGTACCCTCACCTGCTGGTCCCTTAAGAGTTTATCGAGCGTTATGACCTTCCAGTCGGAGCCGTAGATGGTGGTCGGCCTCACCAGGAAGGTGTATCTCTTCCCGGCCTCGTCCATGACGGATAACTCGGGACGCACGCCCCTCGACGGGTCTGCAAGGGTGATGGTCTCGATCTTTCCCTTGATCTCGGCAGAGGCTGCTGCCTTGTGAGAGACGGGAGGATGGGCCTTGCCCTTCCGTGCGGCCGGCACGACATCCTGTCCAGAACAGGCCGGCGAAAAAACCATGAGAGCGAACAGTACCGCGAGTATCTTCTTCATCGCTATCACTTTTCAATATCCCTTCGCCATCCGGTCTGCAAGCCTCTGCAAGGCTCTTTGTCAGAAGCAGGAAGGTTCTCCTTGTACCGGTCATGCATACATGAAGGATAATTAACCCATGATGAGAGGAAGATTAAAATCCTCTCATGTTCGTCTCGTAATGGGGAACGATCTCGCCTGCCCTCGTGGCCGTATGGGTCACCGTGTCCACGACGGGGAGTCATTCGACGGGGCCGTAGACCCGGGTATAAAACTGCCTGAATGCAGGCAGCGCCATGGTCTCACCTTTTTTCATGAGCTCGCCCTGGACGTATCCTTTTTTGAGGCTTACCCGGACCGCTGCCCGGTGCGCGGTTATGAGCCGCTTCAGGAAAGACTGATCGACCATGTATCTCTTTACCGAGCAGCCCTGCGATGGTTTGCAGAAGGTCGTCCCGGTCGTGTGCGGACCCGTGCCGATGCCGTAGCGGGTTTTCCCGTCAATGGACGCAAAGCTCACGATCTCTCCGTCCATATCGAAGTGAAGCGATTCTCCCTCGGAGATCGGATTCGCCCCGTCGACCACGGCCAGGAGCATCACGCTCTCGGGATTCATGGTGGAACGCTTGAAGAGGCCGAGCCTGATATAGCAGGTGGTGCGCGCACCTTCCCTGCATACGAAGGCAGGCTCCATGGCGATCTCCTTTGCCCCGTCGAAGGAGGAAATGCTCTCCTGGATCACCCCCGGCACGACGGCACACCCGGCGATGAACAAGATCATCACGGAGATGAAGGACTTGTGTATGACCCTCCGCCATGGCGGAAGATGTTTGCCATTCCCGGTATCTCTTCCGTCATTCCCGGCCTCTCTTCTATCATTCCCGTTTTCTCTTCCGTCATTCCCGCGAAGGCG
>JAKPPU010000089.1 GCA_029547185.1 Deltaproteobacteria bacterium
TCCTCGAGATTGCCGCAGAAATACCCATCAGGCCGGAGGTTCAGGAGTACCCTCTCGTTGAGGCGAACACGGCCCTCCTCGAGCTTAAACAGCGGAAGATCCGCGGGGCCAAGGTGCTCGAGCTCGGGTGACCTTCTGCAGTCCCGGGGCTCTTCTCAATCTTCAATCTCTGTGGGTCAGTTCCCCGCAGCTTGCTGCGGAATAGGGGCCAGAGCCTGCTTGCCCTGGGGTTCGTACCTTTGATCGGGATGGAGGACCCTGTCGGGAAAGGGCGTGCCTGCCGGGATAAGCCCGAATAAAACGGCAGGATGCACGGGGAGATGCATCTTCCTGCTTGACATGTCCCCCCGTTCTCCTACAAATAGGGTAAGAGTCGTTTTTAGACATGACGATAGGGAGAGGATGATGAAGACCAATTCTTTACTCAGAGCTGATCTCGCGCTCCTCCTCCTTCTATGCCTTAAAGCCATCGGCTGCCGCCCGCACACTTTGGGTTGTCCGTAGCAGATAAACGAGACGAAAACCTAAAGGCCATGGGCGGCAAAAGCCCATGGCCTTTTTGTTTTTATACGAAAGGAGATTTGAAATGGAAGACTCACAGCAAAGGGTATTCATCTTCGACACCACGCTCAGGGACGGCGAGCAGTCCCCAGGCTGCAGCATGAACCCGGATGAGAAGCTCCATCTGGCACGCCAGCTCGAAAAGCTCGGTGTGGACATCATCGAAGCCGGCTTCCCCGTAGCATCCGAGGGCGACTTCGCCTCTGTGCGGCAGATCGCGCGCGAGATCAGAGGGCCGCAGATCGCGGGCCTTGCCAGGGCCAATCTGCGTGATATCGACCGGGCCTGGGAGGCGGTCAGGGAGGCTGCCTCCCCCCGTATCCATACGTTCATTTCCTCTTCCGACATCCACCTTAAATATCAGCTCAAGAAATCGAGGAAACAGGTGCTCAAGGAGGCGTGCGAGGCCGTAAAGCACGCGTGCGCATTCACTGGGAACGTCGAGTTCTCGCCCATGGACGCCACGAGGAGCGACCGAGAATACTTGAGCGACATGGTCGAAGCGGTCATCGACTGCGGGGCCACCACGGTCAACATCCCGGACACAGTAGGCTATGCCATTCCGGAAGAGTTCGGCGAGCTCATCGCTTATCTGTTCGAAAGGGTGAAGAACATCTCGAAGGCGATCATCTCCGTGCACTGCCACAACGACCTCGGCCTGGCCGTCGCCAACTCGCTCTCGGCAGTGAGGAACGGCGCGCGGCAGATCGAGTGCACCATCAACGGCATCGGCGAGAGGGCAGGCAACGCCGCCATGGAAGAGATCGTCATGGCGCTCGGCACCCGCAGAGGCCTGTTCGGGCTCCACACCGGGATCAGGACCGAAAACATCTACCAGACCTCGCGTCTTCTCACCCAGATCACCGGCGTGCGCGTCCAGCCGAACAAGGCCATTGTCGGGCAAAACGCCTTCTCGCACGAATCCGGAATCCACCAGGACGGGCTCATCAAGGAGAAGCTCACCTACGAGATCATGACCCCCCAGTCCGTGGGCATGCCCGAAAGCCATATCGTGCTCGGAAAGCATTCGGGCCGGCATGCGATCGCCAAGCACCTCAAACAGCTCGGCTACGACCTCAGGGACGAAGAGCTGGCAAGGGTTTTCGTCCGCTTCAAGGAGCTGGCCGACATGAAGAAGGATATCTTCGATGAAGACCTCGAGTCCATCCTCTATGAAGAGGTCTTAAGGATCGAGGAGAAGTACAAGCTCGTCTACTTGAACGTGGTGAGCGGCAATGTCGCCGTTCCCACAGCAACCATGCAGATGGAGATAGAAGGGAAAATCGCCCAGGATGCAGGCTTCGGGGTAGGGCCGGTGGACGCCACCTTCGATGCGATACGGAAGATCACGAAGACCAACTACAGCCTGATGAGGTACACGGTCAACGCGGTCACCGGCGGCACGGACGCCCAGGGCGAAGCCACCGTGCAGCTCAAGTACAACGGCCGCTCCGCGTCCGGCCACGGTGCGCACCCCGATGTCCTCGTGGCCTCGGCCAAGGCCTACATCAACGCGCTCAACCGCATCGAATGGATCAAGAAGAGCGAAAGCGGCGGACAGACGGGCAAGAGGTGATGAACGGTGTCGCCATGCACCCCGGCTGGGCCCGCGGGTGCATGGCGTCATCCGGAGCCGGGGACCATATCCCTGAGACCGAGCAGGGTATTGAAGGGAATCTTCCTGCTGATCATCCTGGTGACCGAAAGGGGCAGATAGCCGCCGGGGTCTCCCTTCAGTGAGTATCCGACCCTCGTGTGCCCTGCATCCACCGGGAAGAGAACCCATCGGCCATGCATTGACTGTATCCTCACGCGGCCTTTCCCGGCAGGAACAGAAGGGTCGTCGATTGCGTGAAAATCGATGACCAGCTCCCCGGTCCCGGGGACCCTCTGTTTGTGGGACATGACGATGACCTCCCGGTCGGATATGGGCCAGGGGGCCTCGGTGACGAAGAGGATCTCTTTTTCGGAATCACCGAGCGTGCGGATGACCCTCGCCTCCTTGCAGTCAGGCACCCACTTCTCGGCTGCCGGGATATCATCGATCACCCGTTCGATCTCGCCGAGCGGTGCATCGATCACGGTCATGCCCATGAATTCTTCGAGATCCGATCCGGGGGAAGGCCGGGTCCATACCTCGATGCCGTCCTTATTCAACACCCGCTCCCAGGCCGTCTGACCGGATGAAGACACGGGCATGGAAAATACCACGATCATGAGCCACCCCGCCATGGCAGGAATGAAAAAACCGGGATTTACATTGTGCACTTCTCCGAGCTCCTCCGCATACATTTTCATCATAGAGGACCGGGTCCCGATATCAATCCCGGCAAGGAGAGCGTGCCGCATCCTCCCCGGGAGGGGCAATCGCCCCGGTAAAGAGATCATGAGCAGGGGCGAGGGGGAAAGATCTCCCTGCACGGCATGATCCGATCTCTAAGAAGGATTTCATTTTCATTTTGGATTGGCCGAAAGAGAGTGCAGAGTGAAAAGACTCATAAAATAAACTCCCTGGCAGCTAAAGCATCACTGAGAGAGCTGGGCATAACTGGAAAGGGTAGGCCGGATGACAAATCCAGCAGATAGTCGAACGAAAGTAATCACTCCAGGTTCAGCCGATGGGGCCGTAGATGCCGCGAGGAGGATCATCACAAGCCTGCTCCTCGCCAGGAAGAACTTTTCCTTCTATCCTCCGGGTCACTCGGTTTGCACAAAATCTCTCGAGCAGCTCCATGCACTGCTTGAAACGTATCTCAGTACGTATGGAGACTTGAGGCTCGATATCGAGAAGGATCGGCTTCTCCTGCAGGAAGAGACGGTCCACTCGGGTCCGCCTGAAGAAGGTGCGCTTCCGTTTACCCTCTATCGGGACGGGATCAGGTGGATACAATTCTCGGAGGGAATTACCGTAGGCGAGCTGGAGGAATTCCTGAGGATCGTCAACAAGTACAGCATCCTGTCGGACGAGCCGGAAGGGGATATCGTCACCGCATTCTGGGAGACCCAGTTCCCAAACATCACGTATGAGGTCGCGGATTTCTTCTGGGGGGCAGAGCAGGAGCCGGACCTCCTGCCTTCCATCGATACGGGGGAAGAGGCTTCCGTATCGATGAGAGAAAGCAAGCTGGCCGATTGGGCGCCCATACCCGACCCGCCCATCGACCCGGCAGCAATCGTCCTTGCCCCGGATGAGCTGGAAACGCTCCAGGAGATGGTCCAGGCCGAGGAGGAGGGGGACCCGACAGCGTATCTCGATGCCCTGCTGGACAGCCTTCTCCAGGACCGCGAGCAGGACAACTTCGAGATCATTCTCGAGGTCCTCGAGGAAGAGTTCAAGAACTCCCTCACGAGGAAAGACTTCGAGATTGCGCTCAAGATCCTCAAGAGCCTCCAGTATATCATTGATACATGCTCGGCCGAGATCCCCTGGGCCATTCCGCTGGTGGAGGACTTCGTCCTTACCGTCTCCAGCGCCCAGTCTCTCAAGCCTCTTGAGGAGGTATGGCAGGATATCGATGCAGGCCTGATAGAGAAAATCAGACAGGTCCTCATTCTCCTGCAGCCCGAGGCCATTCCCACGCTCGCTGATCTCATGCTGAAGAACCAGTCGGTACGCTTAAGGCAGATGATCATTGAAGTGATCACCGCACTCGCTTCACGGGATATGCGCCCCCTGGAGTCGCTGCTCAAGAGCCCTGATGAGAGGCTCATGGAGAGGCTCGTCCACGTATTCACGGGCATGCCGGGAGAAAGGTCCCTGGAGGCCCTTGTGAATCTGGCCCGCCACAAGTCGGCATATGTGCGCCAGGAGGCTGTCAAGGCATTGTTCCAGAAGGGCCCTGCCCGTGCAAAAGAGGTGTTCGGCCTCATCGACGACAAGGAGGAGAGTGTCCGCCGTCTGGTCCTTAAATATATGGGGCAGACGAGGGACCGGGCAGCAGAGGACTTCCTCCTGGGCTACCTCGAACACCGCAAGTTCTCCGGCTCGGACAGCGGCCATATCATGGCCTGCTTTGCGACGCTCGGGCAGTGCGGATCGTCGCGCTCCATACCCTTCCTCAGGAAAACCCTGCTCGGACGCGGTTTCCTGAGCGTCTTCAGGAAATCTCCCCTTCAGGAGGGCGCCGCCGTCGCCCTGGCCAGGATGCGGACAAAAGAAGCTCAACAGGTTCTGGAGCAGGCCGGAAAGTCTCTTTCCCCGTATGTGCGGCGCCTGGCCCGGAAAGCAATCCACGAACGGACATAAAGAATGGAGGCTTGAATACCTTGTCGGATCAGAAAGCTCTCAACAAACAGCTCGGAGGAAAGCTGATACAGGCCTTCCACCATATCATCAGCTCGATAAAGATCCACCGGGACAACAATCAGCTGATCCGGGACAGCGTGGCGAAGTTCAGCGCCGTCATGACCGAGTTGTCCGGAGGCAACGACCTGGTCATCCAGATCTGGCGGGGGAGGTTCTACTTGCAGGGGGAGAAGCTACTCCACCAGAGGGAAACCTTCCACGTCACCAACGAGATGGTGGACTATCTCTCCAAGCGGGGAATTGCAGGGATGACGTTCACCCGGATGTTCAAGGACGCCCCATCCGAAGACTTCCTCGCCTTCGTACGCCTCCTCAACGAGTCGGTCAAGCAGGACGATCCCGCCGAATGGCTCGATCGGCAGATGGGCTTGAGCAGATTCCCATGGGTCGAGATTACCAGGGATCTGGACGTCACTCACCGGGACTCCGACAATCGCCGGAAGGAAAAGGCCCGCAACGCCTATTTCCATGCCTTGAGCACCGTGAAGGAGGTGGGGATAAAGGCCTCGAAGGGAATCACCGGTGTACGGAAGGCCAGGCGCCTTGCCCAGATGCTCGTCGACCTCATCCAGGAGGACAATTCCCTCCTGCTGGGCCTTTCAACGATCAAGGACTATGACGATTACACCTATACCCATTCGGTCAATGTCGCCCTTCTTGCCACCTGTCTGGGGAGATACATCGGGCTGTCCGATATCTATCTCGAGCATATCACGGTGTGCGGGCTCTTTCATGATCTGGGGAAGGTGGAGGTGTCGAAGGACATTCTCCAGAAGCAGGGCAAGCTGAGCAACGACGAATGGGAGAGCATGCGCAGGCATCCCCTCACAGGCGTGAGGCACATCCTCAGGCTGCACGCACCCCACACCTTGAGATCGAGGATAATCCTCGGGCCGTTCGAGCACCATCTGAACGTCGATCTCTCCGGATACCCCAAGACGCATTTCATGAAAAAGCTGAGCCTCATGGGGAAGATTCTCCGCATAGCCGATGTTTACGAGGCACTGACTGCAGAGCGGTCGTACCGTCCCAGGTCTTTCACGCCGGACGAGGCCTTGAGGCGGATGTGGAGCGAGGCAGGAAAGAGCTTCGATCCGTTCCTGCTGAAAAGCTTTATCAACATGATAGGGATATATCCGGTCGGGTCGTTCGTGGAGCTCTCGACCGGCGAGATGGGCATCGTCATGGAGTACCCCGACGAATCCGAAAGGGACCTCCCTAAGGTCATGCTCCTTAAGGATAACGGCGACGGCCGTTTCATCCAGGCTGAAACGATCAATCTTGCAGCACAAACCCCTGACGGAGACAAGCCGCCGAGAAGGATCGTGAGCGGAGTGCATTTCTCCAAGCTGGGAATCCAGCCCTCGAAGTTCTTCCTCCAGAGCTCAGGCTCTCAGGCAGCTGCCGCCTCTTAAAATGCTCCGGGCCGGAACCCGCCGGCCGATGATTTCATGAGGCCGCAGAACTCGGGTGAACCAAAAGCCGATAAGGCAAGAGCGCTCAAGGCCGAATTCAGACAGGGTCCCCGGGCATGGGATCGATCGGGATAAAGCTGCCTGCAGACCTGCTTTGATCCCGGTTTAAGCCCTGCGAGATATTCGGCCAGCATGGGGATATCGTTTTCATCGATACGGGCCCCGGCCTGCTTCATGCCGTAGACCGTTCTCGTCCACGCATTCTTGTCCTTTCTGCCGAGCTTACTGCACACCTTATCGATGCCGTGGCAGTTCGAGCATGATTTCGTCACGATCCCTGCCGGGTCTTTCCGCTGGGCAGGTGCCGAGGCACAGTGCAATGCAGTGATGGAAGCAAAAGTAAGGAGCAGAATGGTAATTCCCGGAATGACCAATAAGGGGTGCTTCATGCCCGGATCCTCCTGATTCCAGGATATTGTATTTGTATATAGATATTCTGAAAGCCCTGCCCCGGCAAGAGAGACATCGATCAGGAAAGCATAATTATCCTTCCCGCAATTGGGGTATGCACACTCTTTGCTTATTCTCATCATTATGTAAGCAACAATCGCGATCACCCGATCAAACCGATGATGCAGGCCTTTCAGATGCCTACAGGGCTTGGACAAGTCTTAAAGAGTCTGCCATGATAAATTCTGCATTCAATAAGAGGATCAAGACGAGCATGTTTCGGTATTCGTTGCCGGTCGTGCTGGTCTTATACTTTGCTTTTCAATTTCTCTCGTCGATACAGGCCCATCAATTCAAGGCAACGGGAACGGTCGACGTCTACTTCTCTCCGAAAGGCGGGGCTGCCGAAGCGATCATACGGGAGATAGACCATGCCCGGAAAGACATATTCATCCAGGCATACTCATTCACGAGTGCCCCCATTGCCAAGGCCCTCGTGAATGCGCACAAGAGAGGTGTACGGGTCGAGGTCCTCCTCGACAAAAGCCAGCGGACCAGCAAGTATTCCTCATCCGATTTTTTCGCCCATGCCGGAATCCCGACATTCATCGACTCGAGCCATGCCATTGCCCACAGCAAGATCATGATCATCGACGGATCGACTCTCATTACGGGCTCCTTCAATTTCACCAAAGCTGCAGAGGAGAAGAACGCCGAGAACCTTCTCATATTCAAGGGCAACAAGCCCCTGGCGGACAGGTACATCGAGAACTTCGACGAGCACATGGAGCACTCCCAGAGATATTCCGGAAGATAGTCACCTATGCCCGTATCCTGCGGCCGACAGCCGGCCGCCGAGATCACGTATTCACATATGACCGCCGGTGAATTATCTTGACCTGCCCTGTCATGAGCCGGTATATTCATCACATCATTTCTATGGATACATTTGCAGTTGCATATGTGGTTTTGGTGGTAGCGGGGCTGGCGGTTTCTTCCCTCGGGGGAAAACGCCGGGGGTACCCTTTTTTACCTTTGCCCTCCGGCTGCAGATGTCCTCGTTCCTTTCGAGTCTCAACCTTCAGAATAAATTCAAATCCGTGCTCCATGCATGGCTCGTGCCTCATTCTGTTGTATGGATGAAATTTATTAATAAAAATTTGGAAGGATGACGATACACCTGGAAAGGCAACAAGGGTTTAGGCAAAAATTAAAAAATATTGGGAGGATGAATCATGAGGAAAACGGCACCGCTTCTTTTGATGTTGGGGTTTCTGCTTGTCGGCACGGCGGCGTTTGCAGGGAACATCGATTACCTTTCGAATCAGAGCGTGGAATACCTGATGAACTTCAGCCGGAACGGCGCGACCGATGCAGCAGACATCGCGACCTACAACCCGGCCGGCCTGGTATTTCTTCCAAAGGACGGCATGTACATCAATTCGAGCTACCAGTATATCTACCTGCGCTTCAGTGAGTCTTACAGGGGCCAGAGATTCGAGCAGGATCAGCCCAATCCGATCCCTGCCCTGTTCACCGTCTACAAGAAGGACAACCTGGCGGCATTCTTTGCGATCAACATCACTGCCGGTGGAGGCTGGGTGAGATGGAAGGAAGGAAACGCCACGACAGCTCAGCTGATTGGGCTTACAGGGTTCGGGGCTTCTCAAGGTGCAGGAGCTGCGATCGCTCAAGCGACATCGGGCGCGATAACGAATGGCGGTGGAACCGGTGCGACTATGGTGAACGAGTCAAACGTCGAAGGCTTCAGCTGCTACACCGGCATTATGGCAGGCCTTGCCTACAAGTTGAACGACAAGATCTCCGTGTCTGCTGCCCCCCGGTACATAATTGCCGAGAGGAAGGGAGGCGCGTTTGCGGACTTTACGATGGATGCGTTCAACGATGCCGTGGATTCATCCTTGGGCCTGCCGGGAACCGCTTTTGACGGCAACGAGACCAGAGCTGTTGTAGACGATAACTTCGATTACAATGCCAGGGGCTTAGGCGGTGTTTTCGGCATCGACATCAAACCTTTGGACAATCTGAACTTCGGGATCAGGTACGAGACAGTAACCAAGCTGAACTTCAAATACAGTGTGAACAGGCGCGATGTCCAGGTGACCGGGCCCAATCCGACATTGAATGCCATGCTTGATGCTCAGCTCACAGGCGTGCTGGCAGGCCTCGATAAGGATGGCGAGACCATCCGGTACGACCTGCCCGCAGTCCTGGGTGTCGGCGTGGACTTCGCGGTAACGCCGGACTTCCATCTGCTCTCGAGCGCCAACTACTATTTCATCGAGACTGCAGTATGGGAAGACGTTCCGAGCAGCGACGTCACGAACGGCTGGGAAGTGAGCGTTGGAACGACCTTCAAGCCCGTACCCAGGCTCAAGGTGGGCGCAGGTTACCAGTATACGGTGCAGGGCGAGAAGATAGATGCGCTGTCGAATGAAAATCCGGGCCTCAATTCCCATGCATTTGCCCTGGGCTTCGCTTTTGCAGCCACCCCCAATCTGGATCTGAAATTCTCGACCGTACACACGAGGTATATCGACGAGAGCAGCACACACGGAGATGGAGATGATGAAGAGGTCGATTACCGCAAGGCTGCATACGACTTGTGTGCAGGATTCGAGTACAGGTTCGATCTGTAGTCGCAGAGTAGGCTAGCAAGCGGCCGCATCGAATACGCTCGATGCTGCCGCAACGGAACGCCGGGCCGGAGACCATGTGAGACGATGGTTTCCGGCCCGATCTTTTTTAAAATCTCTTGTTCCGGAGACAGGGAATGTGCGAAGCTGCAGACGGAGGATGAAAGGGAATGAACGACGACCTGCTGTTTCTCGCCGGGAAGAGCGCACTGAAACGAATTCGGGAGAACGGGCTCGGCCCGGAGGATGTCACGATCGTGGCGGGTGCGGCAGGCGCAGCCAAATGGCTGGGCATTGCCGAACTCGACAAGGTCATCTTCAGCGAGTGGCTGAAAGGCCGTACGAAGACGCTCCACCTGTACGGGACCTCGATCGGCTCGTGGAAGCTCGCCGCGGCAGCCCAGAGCGACCCGGCAACAAGCCTCGATGCCCTTGCGGATTCCTATATCCACCAGCGCTACCACGGACGGATCATACCGGAAAAGGTCATGGCCGAATGCCGGAAGATCCTCGACCTGTGCTTCCCGGCCACGCGGGTGAGGGAAATCCTCTCCCACCCCGTGATGCGCTTCAGCCTCTCGACCGTGAGGTGCAGAGGCGCTGCCGGGTCGGACACGGTCCCTGTCCAGTTTCTCGGGCTCGCCTTTGCCTACCTGCTCAACAGGGTAAGCCGGGGGCTCCTGGCAATTCCGTTCGAGCGGGCGTTCTTCCACGACCCCAGGGAAACCCCGGCCTTCTTCCCCAAGAGCGAGTTCCCCACCCGAAGGGTGCCGCTCCATGAGGGGAATTTCCATCACGCCCTGCTCGCCACCGGATCCATCCCGCTCGTCATGCACGGGGTACGCGGCATACCGGGTGCCTCCCCGGGGGTGTACCGGGACGGAGGCATCCTCGACTACCATCCGGCATCGTTCTCTCCACAAGGGGAGGGCATCGTCCTCTATCCGCATTTCTCCGCGAGGATCATTCCCGGATGGTTCGACAAGTCCCCCCCGAAGCGAAGCGCAGACCCCGAGCACCTGCAGAACATGCTCGTGCTGGCGCCTTCCCCCGGTTTCATATCCCGGCTCCCCAACGGCCGGATCCCTGACAGATCGGACTTCAAAACCTTTTACGGCCGCGACGACGAGAGGATAGCCTTCTGGAAGGAGGCGGCATCCCGGGGTAAGAGGCTGGCGGATGCCTTTATGGAAGGCGTGCTCAGCGGATCGATCCGGACGAAGGTCGGGAGTCTGGAGGCCTGCCAGGGGATCGGGGCTTGATAACGAGCCGATCGTGCGAGTATTACTCAGCTTCGATCATTGACATCGGATGTTTGTGATCCCATAACATACTTTATGGACTCCCTGGTTGTCAGATGCGTATTCTGCGGCGAGCGCCACCTGGCGGATACGGAAGACCTCGAACTCTGGCATGTCGAGTGCTCGTGCGGGGCCTTCGGATTCATCCAGGAAGAAACAGAGCTTCCCGATGATGAATACAGGGGTGCGGGCTTTACGGTCCAGGAGGTTCCCGATATCTTCGGAATCATCGTACACATGGCAGATCCTCTCCCGGTGTTCATCAACGAGACGGGAAATCTCGTCTACGTATCCTGGTACAAGAGGACGACAGTCTCGAAGTACAAGACGTTGCAGTGAGCCGATTGAAGCACGGTCCGGATCTAGATGTCCCGCCGTTTCTTCATTGCCTTTTCCTGCGCCTTCAATGCCTTTTTGACGGTCTTCTGCACATCTTTTCCCGAGCCCTTCTCCACCGGCTCGGGACCCTCGGGCGGACCACCGCGAGGCGGCGGAAGGCTTCCTGACGGTTCCGGCGAACCGCCTTTTTTCTTGTGAAAGACCGACAGGATTGCCCTTGCGAGGGATTTTCCGAAAAAGCCGATAAACCCCGCGGCAAAGACGAGCGCGATCCATTTGGCGGCTTCGGACATGGAGACGGTATCGAGCATGATCTTATTGTAGCTCAGAAGTTCAGAGTGCGCAACGGCACCGTCAGGACGTAATCCTCCTGATGATCTCCGAGGCGCAGGCCTCGATGGTTCTGTCCGTCATGTCTATCACGTGGAACCCGCCCTTGCGGAAGACCCTCCTGGCGGCGCGGTTCTCTTCATCGATCGCAGCAGGGTCTGAATAGGGCGTCTGATCAGATACGCCGAACCGGGCCATCCTCTGCGCCCGGATCTTCATCAGCCGGTCCGGATCGACGATCAGCCCGAAAACCCGCTTCGGATCGAGCCGGAACAGCTCCTCGGGAACGGAAACGCCGGGGACAACGGGATAATTGGCTGCCTTCCATCCCAGAACGGACAGGTAGATACTTAAGGGGGTTTTGCCGCTGCGGGATACGCCGACCAGCACGATATCGGCCTGGGGCCACCCTCTCGGGTTCTGCCCGTCATCGTGCTCCAGGGTGTACTCTATGGCGGCAATGCGCGTGAAGTATGCCTCGTGCAGCTTGCGGTAGAGGCCGGGCATTCCGAGAGGCTCCCGGCCGAGGACGGACGAGAGGCGCTTCAGGAGCGGGCCCATGAGGTCGACCTCTGAGACGCCCCGGCCGCGTGCCGAAGAAGCCAGGATATCCCTGAGCCTTTCATCCACCAGGGTGTGGACGATCACGGCGCCGGTCTGCTCTGCCTGCTCGACGATGCCTTCGATCTGGCCCCGATCGCGTATGTTGCCGAAGGTAACCGTAGAGATCCTGTTCTCCGGGAACTGGGCAAGGACCGTGTTCACGATCCCTTCGCCGCTGGATCCGGCCCCGCCCGATACGATGTACACGGGCGGAAAATCGTTTCTCTTATGCTCTTTCCTTCGTGCCACGGATATCCGTTCCCCTTCTCTAGGCCCGCCCGGGAGATGGAAAGGCTAAAATCCCAGAGCAATTGTGGATGTGATCATGTCACCGTCAAGAACGTCCGTATTGAATACATAGTGGTACGTGAGATCGAAGCTTAAAGAGAGGCTCCTCGTGACCGGGAACCGGATGCCTGCCGATGCGAAGAGACCTGCCTCGGTGTCGTCGTCCTTCTTCGGCGCCCCCGGGCCGTTTTCCGGGTCGAACTCGTAGTCGATCGTATAGAGGGAAGGGCCGAAAGAGATGGAGGGGGTCATCTTCGGCCCGGGAAACATGAACCTCGGGCCGAGGAGAAAGGAAAGCACGTCGACCGTATGGCTGCCTTCATCATCGACCACGTCGTCATGCCGTGAAAAGAGGACCGCGCCTTCAATGGCTATGGAGGGGTCGATGAAGTAATCGACGTAAGCCCCGTAGCACAGACCGTCATCCGACACATCTCCGGCGTCTCCCGTAAGGACGGCATACCCGAGGATCAGCCCTGCCGAAAAAGTATCAGCCCGTGCAGGCAGTGCCAGAAAAAGAATAACGAGAGCTGCACCCGCGATTCTTTTCATGGATGCCTCCTCTTCCATACAATGAATAATCCCGCTGTGCTGCCGGTCAATCCCCTTACTCCCGCAGAGCAGGATATGAAGGCAGAAGCAGACCTGGTCCTACTCAGCCGTCCTCTATCCTGCTCTTCGTGCATAAGCGCCGGTGCTTTCGGCCATTATATCCTTATTTGAATATCTCTGCAAAGAAGAGCTTCATATGCTCCCAGGAGCGTTTGTCGGCCTTCTCGTTATAGGCGGAGCCGCTTGCCGGATTCGAGCCCGAGCTCGGGTTGGTGAAGCTGTGGACGGCGCCTCCGTAGAGGACCATCTGCCAGTCGGCCTGCGCATTCTTCATCTCGTCCATGAAGGAGGATATCTGCGATTTGGGGACTGACGGATCATCCGCGCCTTCGAGCACGAGGATCTTTGTCTTGATGCTGCCCGGCCCTGCAGGACGAGGGGTGTCGAGCTTGCAGTGGAAGCCGACCACACCGTTTATTGGTGATCCGCTCCTGGCGAGCTCGAGGACTGCCGTGCCTCCGAAACAGTAGCCGATGGCCGCGACCTTCTGCTTATCGGTGAGCGGGTTGCTCTGTAATGTCTGCATGGCCGCGTTCACCCGGTCCAGGAGGAGCTTGCGGTCTCCTTTCATAAACTGGGTCGAGAGCGCCCTTGCCTCGTTCCGGTCTTTGGCGACAAGGCCGTTTCCATAGATGTCTGCAGCGAAGGCAATGGTTCCCAGGGATGCGACCTGTGCTGTCCGGCTCTTGATGTAATCGCTCACCCCCCAGTACTCGGGGACGATGAGGACAGCCGGCCGCGGCGTTTTAATCGAATCGTCATATGCCAGGTAGCCTACGAGGGTCGTTCCGCCCTGGCTGTACGTCACGGACTCGGTGTGCATGGCCGCCCAGGATGGAGAAGCCCACACGAGCATCGACAGGGCGGCTCCGATGAAGCACTCGGGCAGCGTCTTCATCAGCGCTGCGCGGACACCTTCAGGCCGTTGAATCTTGTGCAACTGTTCATTTCCGTCCATCTCGAACCTCTCTTGTTCTTTTGTCATGCCC
>JAKPPU010000092.1 GCA_029547185.1 Deltaproteobacteria bacterium
AGCCTTCCTTCGCTTTCCAGCGCAAGACCGAGGATATTGTACGCGAGGTAGTTGCCCTTTGTGACGTCTATTGCGTGGGCGGCGAGCTTTGCATCGTCATGCCAGTATCCTATCTGGATCCATGTAAAGACTGCCAGGGCAGCAAGGGTCGAGCATGCAGCAGCAGCAACGGTACTCCTTTTGAGCCGGGCCTGGAATGCAAGATCTGCAGCACCCCATGAAACCATGATGAAGATTCCCATGAGGGGGATATACGTGTACCTGTCGGCCATTGCCTGGCCCCCGACCTGCACGATGCCGATGACGGGAACAAGGGTCCCGAGGTACCACAGCCATCCGACGAGAAGATAGGGCCTCCTTTTGTATGATAAGACGGCCCCTGCGGTAATGGATACGAGCACTACGGCAGCGAGCGCAACATGCCACCACGGGATCGTTTCAGGATGGGGATAAAAGAAGGCCAGATGAAGCGGCCAGACAGTCTTCCAGAGATAGAGTGCATACGCGACGACAGCGTTCGCCAGCCTTTCCCCGAAGGCGAGTGCCTCCATCGATGCCACTGCACCCCCTCTTTTCTGAGCGATCATGGTGATCGCACCGGAAGCTGCCGCGAGAATGAAAAAGGGCACCTTCTCGAGAATCAGAGACATGGCAGGCTTCTTTGCCGGGAGCGTGAGCAAGCTGTCATTTTGAGGGCTCGACGTTGACCGGGCAGCCTCTTTTCGCTTGGATCTGCCCTTTTTCGACGGCATCGATGGGTCTGTCTGCACGCTCTTCCCCGCATCGAGAGCAGCGGGTAATGCGCTCTTACCATACTGGAGCCTTTGAAGGGGCCAGAAATCGAGGAGCAGAAAAACGAAGGGCAGCGTTACCACCATGGGCTTGGCCATGAGCCCCAAGGCAAAGACGATCAGCACGGTGATATAGCGTGATATCCCGGAATGCCATGCATAGCGATAGTAGCACCACATGGCGAGCATCCAGAAAAAGGTGCTCAGCACGTCCTTCCGCTCGGCTGCCCAGGCAACGGATTCTACGTGAAGCGGATGAAGGGCGAACAGAAAGGCAACGAAGGCACTCCTCCAGACCATTCCGGTCATCTTGCGCAGCACGAGAAACAGCAGAAGCGAATTTGCCATGTGAAAGAGCATACTGACGAAATGATGCATCCCCGGCCTCATACCGAAGATCTGACAGTCGATCATGTGGGAGATCCACGTGAGGGGGTGCCAGTTGCTCGCATGGAAGGCCGTAAAGGCCCAGGCGACGTTTCCGGAGCTCAAGCCCGAAGCGACATTCGGGTTCTCCATAATGTAGAGCCTGTCGTCGAGGCTGGTGAAGCCATGGCCGACGACCTGCCAGTACACGACAGCGACCACCGCTGCCAGGATCAGAGAGATCAGGATGGTGCGGTTGTCACGCACGTATTCATTATCGATATTTTTACTCATAATCTGCTATAAAACCCAATGGGACAGCTTCCGGTCAGATGGAGGCATCGCTCTTCCTCTGGAACACGGCGATCCACTGACTGGATTCGGGAGGCCCTTTCAGATTTGGCGCCCAATAGTATTCCGTCCCCTTCTCCCTGATGTCGATCACGCCGACCGGCCAATAATATTTGGACTGATACTGATCGAGCCAGCTCAGCATCATCGTCTGCGAGCCCTCGTGAATTCCCCACGAGGTGTCGACGTGCACGAAGACGAGAAACTTGGGTTTGATCTCCTCTATTTCCCGAAGCATATCCTTCTGCATAGTGAGGGCGAACTCATGGCTTTCCATAAGCGGGTACATGTAGATATACCCGGTTGCAGCCCTGCGGCCGGAATAAAAGTAGATCTGGGGCTCCGATCCGATGACGGCGATGCGGTCGTCCCGGCTGGAATTCTCCCTGATGAAGCTTCCGACATCGAGTGCCTCGGGAAAGGGGTTCAGGCCGTTCATGTATCTCGAAAGATCGAGCGGAGTTTTTCCCATCATGAAATAGCCGTGCCAGCAGAAAGACCCGACAAGAACCACGGCAGAGAGAACCGCGGGAAAGAGCTGAGCTAGGCCCTTGCGATTGAGCCCAGCGAGCTTATCCTGCGCTGCGCTGACCGCCATGCCGAACAGGAGGGAAGCCGAGGGGACGAGGAGGAGAAAATAATGCCTCCTAAAGTACAGGCCCGGGATGACGGAGAGAAATGAAAATAAGAACAGTCCGTGCGTGAAGACGGCACGCTGCCGAGCCTTCCTGCTCCACAGGGGAGCGCTCAGCCCTATCCCTGCAATCAGCCAGACAAAGGGGTCGGCCCGCAGAATATCCGCCGCGGTCTCCCTGAACATTTCCCATCCGAGACCGAGGGACACCTCGGCGGTATATTTCGAAGCATATGATACCGTCCAGAACCAGAACTTATCGAAGATGCCGACTGATTTGAAGAACAGGCAGACGAGTGCATAGGGTACGGCAATCCCGGACAGGAATAGTATTCCCCGAAGAGCTGTATCGGGGATTGTCTTTTTTGCCTGCAGCCGGTCGATGACGAGGAACAACAGGGCGAACATCCCGAACAGAGCCCCATGCTGCTTCATCAGGACGCCTGTCCCGAAGAGGAGGCCGCTCGTGAACAGTACTATGAGGCGGTCTTTCTCCAGCCCTCCGAGCAGGAGGATAAGGCCGCCGATTACAGGGAGGATGACGAAATGCTCCGAGTTGGCGAATATCCCCTGAAGGACAGGGGTCAGGGAGAGAACGGCAAAGCTCGCGGACGCCATGAGGCCGGCGAGGGTATCGGCCAGCTTCCTGCCCAGGAAGAAGAGGAGGACGATCGTCGCTATATTGATGACTGCAAGGCCGGTATGGACCCCCCGGTGGGTCTGGCCGAATATCCCGATGATGCCGGCATACGCAGCATAGACGCCGGGGAGCTTCATGTTGTACACCGCGTCGTACGGCAGGGAGCCCTGAAGGATCAGCTGACCCGCATAGGCGTACTCCCCCTCGTCCCTTTCCAGGGGAAGGTCGATCAAACTCAGCCGGACCCATACGGTCGAGAATACTATCAGCAGGAGGAACCCGTAATGCCAGCGCGATCTGAAACATTCAACGGATCTGTGGTTGCAGCGGCTCCTCGGCTTGCCCATGCAAAAACCCCGTTTCGCAAACAAAGAGTCACGGCTCCTGTCTCAAGCCGCTCACTCCATCATTTGATTTCAACTGCCATTCTCATGAAATTTGGCCCGGGACGGATCCCGAGGACAGAGAATTTGTTGACCGAATCGAACACGATGGTCGAACCCTTGATAAAGCCTATGAATTTTTCATTCCCTTCTTGTCCGTCCACAACGATATGCCAACTATTGCCCTTCTTGGCCATGTATACGTAGTGCTTGGAATCCGGAGAAAACCTGGGCTCTGAAATCAGATCGTAGGGGGCATCTTCTTTTCCATCTATTACTGCGATATATTTCCCCTTTTTCTGGGCTATATAAAAATATCGTTTCGAATCCGGAGAAAAGACCGGCAGTATTATGTCTTCATACGGATTGCCTTCTTTACCGTCTATTACGATATTAATTGATTTATCCTTGCGTATGGCGTACGCGGTGCGTTTTTCGTCAGGGCTGTATGCCGTGTAGGTTATGGCATCATACTTAGGGCCTTCGACGCCGTCGGTGACGGTGCACCATTTGTTATTTTTCAAGGCCGTAAAGATAACGTTCTTGGAATCAGGGCTGAAGGTGAGGAACTGGATGTTCTCATACTCGGAGCCGACTTGCTTGCCATCTGAAATTATAAATGATTTTTTGTTCCTGACCCCTTCGTATGCGAGACGAGCCGAGTCAGGGCTGAACCTGGGAACACTCACATTGTCAAAATATGGCCCTTTCTTCCCATCCAGGACCATGCACCACTTCCCCTTGTCTTTTGCCGTATACACCAGATGCTTGGAGTCATAGCTAAAGAGATAAATCCCTATCAGATCATATTTCTCCTGCTCGATGCCGTCCTGCACGACAAACGATTTATTGCCGTCCATGGCCACGTAGACAACATGCTTGGAGTCGGTGCTGAAATTCACCGTTGATATTCTGTCGTAGCTTTTGCCTTCCTTCCCGTCGCAGACAGCGACCATCTTCTTGCCTTTCTGTGCAATATAGGCAAAGCGCGACCCATCCCGGCTGAAGACGAGGCTGAAAGGCTTCATGACGATATTATCATATGCCCTGTCCTCTTTCCCATCCAGAACCACAAATGCCCTGTCCTTATCTTTCCCTTCTTCGAGAGCCACGTATGCCATCCTTTTTGAATCAGGGCTCATTATCGGTACAGAGACGTTCTTGTAAGCCTTCATCTCCTTGGAGCCCTGAACGATGAACCACTTGCCATCTCTTCGAGCCCTGTATACGATGTCCTTGGAGTCAGGAGTGAATATTGGAGTCCCCTTGCCTATGGTTTCATATGGCGTTCTCTCTTTGCCGTCCACCACGGTGAAATATTTCCCGGCATTCCTGGCCACGTATGCGATGTGCTTGGAATCTGGGCTGACTATTACAGAGGCAAGGAAGACCTGTCTGTCCATGGCATCTCCCTTGGGAATAGGAAAAGGCGTGACGGTCTCGGTGAAGGGATTACCTGCATATGCCGCGCCTTGCACTGCAAACACGATGGAAACGATGATCAACAGCAACGCCCTTGTCTTTCCAGTGTTCATGCGTACTCCTTTCCATTGGGTAGACCAATTATCATCTCGCTGAAATGACAAACTTTTTTTATTATACATGAGATGCACCATCCTCTCAATAGCCGATCGACAGCCCGATCCGGGGCAGGCTGCCGCACCGTTCATACCGGCTCCGTTTCAAGAGAGCCTGCATTTTTTCTTAAAAAGGGGACCCTTCGACACTCGAACGACATTTCCCTGGACCGCGAAGACCTACCATCTGAAAACCTGATTGAGGAAGAAGCCCTGGATCTTGTACCTCTGG
>JAKPPU010000119.1 GCA_029547185.1 Deltaproteobacteria bacterium
AGAACTACAGCGAGGAGGAGGCCCGGAGGGCCTTCTCGGTGCACCTGAACCTGAAGAAGCACGACAGCTTCGAGACCCGCGTGGCCAAGACGGGCCATTACATCGCCCTCGAGGATTCCGAGACGGACCCCCGCACAACGGAGACGGACCGGAAGATCTCCGCCTTCTACAAGCGCGGCTCTACGTTCTATGCCCCCCTGAAGATCGAGGAGGACGTCATCGGCATCATCGCCGTCTGGACCAAGGAGAAATCCCGGTTCTCCCCCGACGAGATCGAGATCCTGCTCACCTTCGCCAACCAGGTGAGCATCATCATCCACATCACGCGGCTCTTCGAGATCAACCGGGAGAAGATCGATCAGCTGCTCATCCTGCAGGAGGCCGTCTCGGGCCTGAATTCCACCTACTCGATCGAGCGCATCCACGAGATCCTGATCCGCAGCGCCCAGAGGATCGCAAAGGCCGAGAAGGCCCTGATCTATTTCCTCGACATCGAGAAGAACCGGGTCTTCATCAACGACGGCGAGCGCGGGTTCATCGACGACCGGAACGAATACGGCGACCGGGTCGGCCGGACGATCATCCGCCGGGCGATGGACAGCGATGCCATCACCATCCGGCAGCCCGGCGGGGAGGAAGACGACGCCGTGCCGCTCTACGAGGGTTACCCCTGCGAGGTGGCCATCCCCCTGAAGGTCAAGGACCGGTTCAAGGGGGTGCTGCTGCTGGGGATGAAGGCGGGGGTGTACTCCCGGGACCAGATCAACGTGTTGGATATCCTCGTCAACAATGCCGCCACGTCCTACGACAGCGCCATCATGCACTCCATGCTCTCCATCGAGGCCAAGTCGCTCAAGACGGAGGTGGAGAAGCTCAAGGAGCGGGAAGACTTCCTCCTGGGGTTCCACAACATCCTCGGAAAATCGAAGAAGATGGTCGGGATCTTCCACGTCATCGAGGAAGTGGCCAAGCACGACACCAACATCCTCATCCAGGGCGAGAGCGGCACCGGGAAGGAACTCGTGTCGCGCGCCATCCACCGTCAGAGCCAGCGGCACGAG
>JAKPPU010000122.1 GCA_029547185.1 Deltaproteobacteria bacterium
GTCGTGCATGAAGGCCTTGCAGGCCTCCTCGAGGGACATGATCTGTGCCTTCTTGGTCTGTGTACGAAGACGTGGCATTGTTACCTCCTTTTTTTAACTAGTAGAGCCTTACGACCAATACAGAGAATAAATGAGAAAGACTCCCCCAAAAAATCCTGAAATTTGGCGGTTCACCTCCTTTCCCGTTGAATATGAGAAAAGCTCAGTCCCTGACTGCTGACGCTTCACTCTTTCCCTCGTTGCCGAAACGTGAACACAAGCCCTTCTGTGCTCGGGGATTTGCGAGAAGACCCCCTTGGCGCACGTCGGCTGTCCGGTCTTTCCTGTTCGGATGAATAACGTGAAGAACGATGCCCGTGGTAACGGGGTTTCTTCCTGGGTCGAGAATGTTTCGTTGAAGGAATGTTCCCGGGGGAAGCGGCCGCTTCCGTCCGGCCCCTGCCGCGTTGGTTGACGGGGTACAGGCACGGAGCCCTCTTCGGGACCCCGGCGCCGTATCGCTGACTTCCGCTATCGGAAACCCCGCTCGGCGGAGAACATCATGTCGGGAGAGCGTATATCAAAACCCGAAAAAGGGTGTTTTTGGAAGCCTTATAACTCAACAAGGCTTTATATTAATCGACGCCGCACTGTCAAGGGAAAATTGGGTTTTTCCCGGGAAAAATCAACCCCGCAGCGCTGCACCGGCCGGCCGGAGTTCATCATTCGAGCGGCCCGCCAGCCTTTTGTTCCAATTTCGGGCCTATAGTGGTATAAACTTCGATAATTTCGCGGGCAACTGGCTGCGTAGTTGCATATCAAGGGGCAGGACTCGGGCGGCGGTGATGCATTCCGAATAGGGTCATTGCGGGCAACCGTCCTTGCCTTTCCAGCCCTCCTTTTCCACCGGGGGCGCATCTCGTCAGGGTGCGCAACCATGTCTGGATCTTTCCTTGCCGGGCCGCCGCGCGAAGCGGAGCAAGGCGGCAAAGGAGGGAGTTCAAGAACTACCCCCGTTGCAAAAGGGGAATCGAGGGGGATTTTCTTCGATCGGTTCGAGATGTTTCTTGGGAGTCCGGATAGACCGGACAGACCGAATCAACGAAATAAACGAACCGACGAAACAAACGAACGAGCGAAGCGAAATAATCCCGATAACTCAACACTCAAAATTCGTAACTCAAAACTGTCCGACCGGACATACTTAGAAAGCCCCTCACAGGGTTCGACCCATGGAAAGAAAGGTTGCCATCAAAGACCGCCGGGCGCCCGATGCCGATCATGAGTTCTGGAAGACGAAATCGCCCGAGGAGCGTCTTGAGGCCGTGGAGTTCCTGAGGGAGCAGTGCTATCTGGCCATGGGGTACACCGAACCGCCTCGAATCAAACGGGTCGTCACGATCGTGGAGAGAAAAGGGTGAAGATACACGGCGACTTCAAAGATTTCCTGTCACTCCTGAACGCTCACGCAGTGGAATACGTCGTCGTTGGTTCCTTTGCCCTTTCGTTTCACGGTCACCCCAGGGCAACGGGCGATATGGACGTCTGGATTCGAAGGACCCCGGACAACGCGGCCAGAGTGGTTAAGGCACTGGCTGATTTCGGCTTTGCGGGCCTCGGTATTACCGCACAGGATCTGCTCGAGGACAAGGTCATTCAACTGGGTCAGCCTCCCGTCAGGATCGATCTGATGACGGAGCTGGATGGCTTGACCCCCGACGAGATATGGGACGGTAGGGCTGCAGGCAGGTTCGCCGATGTGCCGGTCTTTTTTATCGGACGCGAGGCTTTTATCCGGAACAAGCGCACCCTGGGCCGCCACAAGGACCTCGCCGACCTGGAAGCCCTGGGAGAGGAAGTGTAGATGAAAATGTAAGAGTTGCTTCCTCAACTCAAAACTCGGAACTCAAAACTCATAACTCAAAAACGCCGCCTCGGCGGCTTGACGGAGGTACCTGATGCATCATCGCAATCGCTGGACGCTGGCCCTCGCGGCAATTCTCTGCGTTGTCTTCCTGGCGGGCATGGCAGGCTGCAGCAAGGAGAGCAAGAAGGAAAGCCATTTCAAGAAGGGCGAGGCCTACCTGGCTGAGAGCAAATTCCGCGAGGCCGTCATCGAGTTCAAGAACGTCTTGCAGATCGACCCCGGCGACGCGAAGGCCCAGCTCAAGCTCGGCATGGCCCAGCTGGGGGCGGGTGACCCCCGCGAGGCCTACGCGGCATTCAGCAAGGCCGTCGAGCTGGACCCGAACAACCTCGAGGCGAGGGTGCAGCTGGGCCGGCTCTTCCTCATGGCCCGAGAGCCCGAGAAGGCCCGCGAGCAGGCGAAATTCATCATCGAGAAGGATCCCAGGAACGCGCAGGGGCACCAGCTGATGAGCATGGTCTACCTCAGTGACCGCAAACTCCCCGAGGCCATCGCCGAGGCCGTCAAGGCCGTCGAGGCCGACCCCAAAAAGGCCGAGGCCCACCTGCACCTCGCCGGCCTCTACATCCTAAGCAAGAACCTGCCCAAGGCCGAGGAGGCCTTCAAAGCCGCCGTGGCGGCCGATCCCAATTCC
>JAKPPU010000211.1 GCA_029547185.1 Deltaproteobacteria bacterium
CGCGAAGGAGCAGGACACCAAGAAGGATCTCTGGCCGTACGCGAACAAGATCTACGAGGTGGAGTACGGCAAATTCAACGAACGCGACCATATCGAAAGAAACCGGGAATACAAAAGGGATCTGTCGCAGGGGGAACTCGTCAGGATCGGCGCCGTTTTCAGCCGGCTTGCGAAGCCGCCCTGACCATACTGGTGCGTGAGTCAGGGAACCTGAGAGAAGACACTTTGAACTGGAGGAGACAATGTCATTAGCTGCGGCAACCGCGTCCCGGGAAGGGAATTACGACACACATCGAAACGAGGCCGTCCGGTGGGTCGAGCGGAACATGAGGAAGATAAGAGGAAGGGCGGCAAAATTTCAACGCTATTCGCCCTACGACCTGGAAGATTTCACACAGCAGGCCTACGCGGCGGCGCTCGCGGCCGTGAACGTCTCCATGAACCAGGGCATCCCTTTCGAGGCCTGCTTCTGGGTACTCTTCACGGCCGACAGCAGGACAATGGCCTCCAATCCCGTCACCCGGAACCGCTACGAGGAATTCAGGGAAAACTACACGGAGCAGGGATACGCGCCCACTCCCATGCAGGATCTTTTCCAGGACTTCGCAGAGGAAACCAGCATGGGGAAGGAGGATCTGGAGATGGTCGAAGCCCTTATCGACATGGCCCTCCAGGTAATGACCACGAAGCAGAGGAAGGTCTGGCGCTATCTCCTGAGCGAAACGTACTACACGACGACGGACATCGCCGAGATCCTCTCGGTGAAACGACAGGTGGTGGAGGAAATCCGGGATACCGGCCTCAAACGGGTCAGGAAATATTTCGAGGCGGGCGCATGACCTTCGAAGAGGCCTCCAGGAAATACGAGCTTCCACTCAAGGTGTTTCACCGCCTCCAAGAACTGGGCCTGGTCAAGGGCGATCCCCTGGCGGACGGGGATATCCATGCCGTCGAGATCGTGCGCGTGGTTTACGGGGATCGGGTCCTCTTGAGGGCGCAGCTCGCGAAATTCGACCGGGCCACGAGGGAGGACCTCATCCGCACGGCTGAACTGGCCAAGTGGGAACGATACGTCGTCAACCGTTACAGGAACCACGTCACCCGGGATTGCGGGAAGCTTTACGTGAAGCAGGTCGCCGACGAGATCAAGCGATACTACGGGGTCGAGAAGACCTCCGAGGTGATTACGAGAATCTACCACCTGAGGAAAAGAGCATACAACGAACTGCGAAGGAGGACCAAATGATCAAAGAACTGCGTCGATACAAGAGAAGCGCGACCATCGTCCTTGGGCTCGCCGGGATCGGCATCATGACAGCCTATAGCCTCTGCTCGGAATCCTGCATATACCTGCGGGGATCCGTGCTCGGTCTGGATCTCAAGTACCTGGGCATGTTTTACATGGGGTCGGTCCTGGCCGCCGGCGGTTTCGGGAAGAATGCCGCCTGCGCGATCCTGCTGTCCCTGGGCTTGGGCGGGGAAGTCTTTTTACTCGGCTTCCAGGTCATGAACGGCGTCTACTGCCCCTATTGCCTCGCCTTCGCCGCCGTGGTCCTCGTCCTCTTCGCAATGCATCTTGAGAGGATCAGGCCGTCGACGGCGATTCTCTTCGCCGCAATCGGGTTATCCGTGTTCGTCTGCCTCTTTTCCGGGTCGGCGACGCTGGCCTACGCTGAAGAGACCCGAATATCCTCCATCGGGAACGGCCCCGTCAAGGTGAGGATCTACACAGATTACTTCTGTCCTCCCTGCCGCTCGATGGAGCCGGAACTGGAGCCGATCGTCATCGATCTGGTCAGACGGCGGATCGCCGCAGTCACCTTCGTGGATACGCCCGTCCACAGGGAAACGATCCCCTACGCGAAATGTTTCCTGGGAATGGTGACCGGGAGAAGAGATATCTCCCAGATCCTCTGTGCGAGATCCGCCCTCTTCAAGGCGGCGGAGAAGAATATCCGGAGCCTGCCGGGTCTGGAAGCCTTCCTGGGCGAAAGGGGCTTGAAGTGCCGGTACGTCGATTCCTCCCGGGCCTTTGAAACCTTCCGCAAACATCTCAGGGACGATCGGATCGATTCCACACCATCCTGCGTCATCGAGAAGCCGGGCGGCAGGAAGAAATTTACCGGCGCACAGGAGGTCCTGAGGGCGCTGACCCGCCTGAGGGAAGGCGCATGAAAATAAACAACGTGTCCATAGTCTGGAGCACGGTCCGGAAGCTCTCCGGGTGGTCGAGTATTTACCATTCGATGGAACACCGGGTTCGCCCCGGCAAGTGTCTCAATCGCACGAACATAATAAACATTATTATGCTGACTCAGGCGAAGGCCCGTACCGGATCATTCTCAGGGTTTTCCGGCATGGAGAATATTCGACCGGAAAGCCCCGCCAAAGG
>JAKPPU010000126.1 GCA_029547185.1 Deltaproteobacteria bacterium
CCGATCTTCGTTCCGCTCCTCTTGTTGCTCTCGAAGATGTTGAGGATCTCTGCCGTGAGCGGATCGATCGGATTGAACATATCCATCTGGGCAAGACGATTCTCGAGAGTCTCCCCGCTTTCCTTGATCTTCCGGTACTCCATGGCAGCATCAGCCACGTTCCCGGTGATGTCGGCCTCGATGAGGGAACCGGCATTCATCTTGGTCTTCGCCCTGGCAAATTTAGGTGCTGCTACGAGAAGACCTTTCGTGATGTTTCTCGCTGCGTCGTCCGTGCTCTCCGCGAGAACGTCAAGGGCCTTCGATTCCCCGTAGGCAGAGGCAAAGATGGCGTTCCTGATCTTGGCCAAGCCCGTCTGGTTGATCTTCCCGTCCTTATCGACGTACCGGCCCATGTCGGCTTGGCTCGTCGTCTCCTGGAAGAACCTCCGCATGATCGGTATGTTCTTGGCCGTGAGGATCTCGCCGTCCTGGGTGATCTCCATCTCCCCGAGCATTCCTGTGTCCTGCAGCTTCTTCGCATCGGCTACGGCATCCTCGGTTGCGCTCATGGCCGCAACGGAAGACATATTCGCTTCCTTCACGAAATTCTCACGGTTCACTTCCGTGGTGCGCTCACGAACAAGAACAGGGTTCTTAATCTTTGATATCTCTTCCTTGTCGAGCCCAAATCTTTCTGCGTTCTCTGCAAGCCACGCTTTGTATTTCTTCATGTTCTTGTGGCCGGACTGGTATCCTTTACGGAGCGCGATTGTTCTCCCATTGCCTGATTCTACGACAAGATCAGGGCCGATGATTGGGGCTCCATCGGAAACCTTCACATTCTCCCCGAGGAAGTCAGGGACGAGCTTATTCAGAATGCCGTCAATCTGTGCGATAGAGGCCGTCCTTGATCTATCCCTGGGCTGCAATTCCTTGGGATAGATCTTATTAACGTCAAGGTTGTTGGTGTGGGAGGTATTCAGGTCGCCAACATCATAGACCGCATACTTGAAATCAACCTTTGTGCCTTTTTCGGTGTAGGCTGAA
>JAKPPU010000127.1 GCA_029547185.1 Deltaproteobacteria bacterium
CAACGGGAAGGGAAAAGAATGCAGAACCGCCGGGATCAGCACGACCTTCTTCAACTGCTGCAATACCGATCCCGGAAGCTTTCTCTTCATCCAGAACACGTGCGGCTCCGGGGACGCGGAAACGGTGCAGGCGGTCGGCAAGGGGATGTGCCATTACATCGGGGATTATTGTCAGCAGAAATGGCCCCTCATCGGGTGTGTCCAGAGGGCGAACACTTACTGCTGTTTCAATTCCAAGCTCGGCAGGATCATCCATGAGCAGGGGAGAACCCAGCTCCAGCAGTTCGGAGCTGCCGGCGACTGGGGAGGAGCGGAGAGCCCCAACTGCAGGGGATTCACACCGGAGGAATTCCAGATGCTTGATTTCTCCCGGATCGACCTCTCGGAGTACTTCGGAGACATCAAGACGAAGGCGGCCTCGGAAGTGCAACAGAACATGCAGCGGCAGGTCTCGGATTTCTATGACAAGGTGCAGGCGAAGTGAGTTCCCGTTTCCCGATCTATACACGGAATCCTCCGCGCGAGACCTGCATTGTTTGCAAGAAAACTTTCGGGCCTGGAGAGGGGAGATACCTGCGGCCGGAAGGCCCGGTGTGCGTGGAATGCCATGACCGAAACGGACATTTTCCCGTAGCAAGCGAAGGGCCGAGAGGAAAGAAATGAAAAAGACCGTCATCCTATTTGTCCTGTCCTCCTTGCTCCTGGCCCAAGCGGCGGTTTGCGCCGATCTCGGAAATATTGGGGCGACTTATCCCGTCGTCGAGCGCGACGCCCTGGCCGAAATCGAGGAGCGGGCAAAGGCGGTCGATTGGGGAAAGGCATTTGACCCGAAAAGGACGCGCGAAAGGATTCAAAACTACCGCCCCGAGGGGATGGAGGCCTTGCCGGCGGCGAAGAAGGACCGGGTCTTCCAGGTGGACGTGAGTTACACGCTCGGTTTCGACATCCCCGACGGGAAGGGCGGGATCCTCTATCCCAGGGGCTTCAGTTTCAACCCCTTGGCCCATGTTTTTCTTCCCAACGTCATCGTCGTGATCGACGGGGGCGACGAGAGACAGATCGAATGGTTCAAGGCATCCTCCTACGCAAAAGACCATAGGGTCATGCTCCTCCTTTGCGAGGGACCGTATACCCGGGTCATGGAGAAGCTGAAGAGACCGGCGTTCTATGCGGACGCCAGAATCGTGAAAAGGTTTCAACTGAAGGCGGTCCCCGCCGTGATCGTTCAAAAGGGTACCGTCATGGAGGTGAGAGAATATGCCCTCGACGACAAGGGG
>JAKPPU010000147.1 GCA_029547185.1 Deltaproteobacteria bacterium
GGCAATGCAAACATCGACGTCGACCTTGCATCCATCATCTACACGTCCGGCTCCACGGGCGACCCCAAGGGGGTCATGCTGACGCATCTCAACATGATCTCGGCGGCGACCTCCATCATCACCTACCTCGAGAACGTGCCGCAAGACATCGTGATCAATGTCTTGCCTCTTTCCTTCGATTACGGACTTTACCAGGCTATCATGACCTTTAAGTTCGGCGGGACGCTGGTCCTTGAAAAATCCTTCGTCTTCCCGTATGAGATCATCAAGCGGATGTCGGAGGAAAAAGTGACGGGCTTCCCCGGGGTACCGACGATGTTCGCCATCCTCCTGCAGATGAAGGATCTCAGGAAGTACGACCTGAGCTCCCTTCGTTACATCACGAACACGGCGGCGGCCCTGCCGGTCACGCACATCCATCAGATCCGCGAGACGTTCCCTCAGGCCAGGCTCTATTCCATGTACGGCCTCACGGAGTGCAAGCGGGTTTCCTACCTGCCGCCGGAAGAACTGGACCGCAGGCCCGATTCCGTCGGCCGCGGCATGCCCAACGAGGAGGTCTGGATCGTCGACGAAAAGGGAACACGTCTGGGGCCTGGTACCGTGGGCGAGCTGGTCGTCCGGGGCTCGAACGTCATGAAGGGCTACTGGGGGGATGCCGAAACAACGGAAAAAGTACTCAAGCCCGGCCCTCTCCCCGGCGAAAAGGTCCTCTGCACAGGCGATTTGTTCCGGATGGACGAGGAAGGGTTCCTCTACTTCGTGGGCCGTAAGGACGACATGATCAAGACCCGGGGGGAGAGGGTCAGCCCCAAGGAGGTCGAGAACGCCCTGTTCGCAGCGGAGGGTGTTGCAGAAGCCGCCGTCCTGCCCGTACCCGACGATCTCCTGGGCAGCGCCATCAAGGCCTACATCGTGCCGAAGGATAGCGCCAGCCTGACCGATAAGCAGCTTCTTCTCCACTGCAAGAAAATGCTCGAGGAGTTCGCGATTCCGAAATACTTCGAATTCCGGGACTCTCTCCCCAAGAACGCCTCCGGCAAGATCGACAAACTCGTCCTCAAAGACGAACTCGCGCATAAAACTCAAAACTCATAACTCAAAATTCAAAACTGTTCATTGCATCAGACCAAATAGACCAGGACTAGATGAAAATATCCCGTTTCGAAGATCTGGACTGCTGGAAAGAGGCGCGCGTTCTTGTCCAGTGTGTTTATGAAGCCACGAAGGACGGATTTACGATCAGGCGAATAAAGCAGGAAGAATGATATCGAACTTGATTAAGTATTTGCGCAATCTTCCGGCCAGGCCGGTTAAATAGAAAAGCCGACAATAGAGAATATATTCAACGAAACAAACGAAATAAACGAACCAACGAAACAAACGTTTTTACCGAAACCGGATAGACCGAATAGACCGTTTCTCAGGACCAAACCACACTTTTCAATTATTTATGCGAATACAGGAGCCTGTCGAGAAGGATATCTTCCAGATTCCGACGGCCGTCGATTACGGTCAGGATGATCACGTTTTTCCCGTCTGTGCGGTATATCATCCGCCACGGGGAAATGACGAGTTCCCGATAGGTGGAAATGCCATGAACCTTCAACTCCGGGACGATGCGACCGCGCTCGGGCATCGACGTCAGGGCCGATGCGGACGTCCGAATCGTGTGAAGGATCTCAAGAGAACGATCCAGGCTGTCCTGGGCGATGTAGTCGATGATGTTTCCGAGGTCCTGCTCGGCGGTTTTCGTCCAGAGGACGCTGTATTTATTCATGGACACGCCGCTTTCCGATGGATTTCAGCCGATTCTCGATTCTCCGAAACACCTCATCATGCGGGATCATGTCGCCTTTTCGGATGTCTTCCTCACCCTGGACCACGAGCTTCAGGATGGCAATAGCGGCCTTCATGCTCTCGTAACTTTCAGTATCTTGAAGCACACCCCGGGCCTCGCCGTT
>JAKPPU010000149.1 GCA_029547185.1 Deltaproteobacteria bacterium
GACGGCGAGAAGCTTGAAACCTTCAGCTTCGAAGATGAAAACGCTTGACAAGAAAACCCAAATTCACTACACATGCTCCTGTTGCCGAGGTAGCTCAGTAGGTAGAGCAGAGGACTGAAAATCCTCGTGTCGGCGGTTCAACTCCGTCCCTCGGCACCACGCCTAGTGCCAGTCACAAATACACCAAGCAGTTAAAATAGAGCTATCACCAAAATGAGACATCCTGAATATTTTCAGGCCTGCCCTGCCCCATAAGAATATTTCTGACTCAATTCCAAATGCACTGAAAACCTGAACAGCATCCCTTTAGGATCTCAAAAATTCAGGCCGATGAGAGATAGCCAAAATCCGGGAATACCTGATGATGTCAGGCTGAGAATGTCGGGAGGCCTTACCCCGGGAAGATTCGGAATGAATGACCGTCGGAATAAGATTTGATTGCGCTGGCCACGACCCGATCCGACAGCGGAAGCCTGATGAAAACCATTCGAGAAGACGGTCGCACTCCGGATCGGATCGTGGCTGACAGACGTGTTTATTTTTTCTTGTTCACGGTGTCCTTGAGTGCTTTCCCGGCCTTGAATCTGGGGGAGTTGCTCGCCTTGATCTTCATCTTCTCCCCTGTGGACGGGTTTCTGCCGGTCCTGGCCTTTCTCTTCACGACATCGAAGGTGCCGAAGCCGATCAGGGTGACCTTCTCGTTCTTCTTCAGCCCGGCTGCGATCGTGTCCGTAACCGCATTCAACGCGTCCGAAGCTTTGGATTTGGTAAGCCCTGTTTTCTTGGAAAGCGCATTAATGATGTCTTTCTTGTTCATTACAATCTCCTCTCATCATATTTACCGCACCTGCCTGCGTTCTTCTCCGGCAGATGTTCGGTCTCTTCATATCGCATAAAATGATCGGAATAATCATTTCAACCTTTACTGATAATTTCTCATCTTTTTTCTTTTACCAAGATATGACAGTAATAATCAATCTCAAAGCTCATTGCAAGGAGTTAGAATAAAAAAGCCGGCACTTGCTCATGATTTTTTACCATACTGCAAGCAAAACGAGCGCTCCGACCTTTCCATCTTCCCCGAATTGCCATTGCTTGAACTCAAAAGGGTTTTCAAGAAGATACTGTTTCCATGGACGAATGTGACCTGCGCCGGTGCGATGGAAATCACTCCTTGTGGAGCTCGGTCCATACTGTCCTTGCCAGCTCGTAAAGGCCAAAAGGCTTGCGGATATAAGAGCCGACGCCGAGATTCATGGCCTCCCTGACGCTTTCCGTTTCCGAAAAGCCGCTTACGATAACGGCCTTCTGCGGGCTGCAGATCCGGAGGATTCTCTTGTAGGTCTCCAGCCCGTCTATTCCCGGCTCCATGATCATGTCGAGAATGACGAGGTCCGGCTTCTTTCTGCTTATCGACTCGACAGCCTCTTCTCCGCTTGCCGCGACATCCACCTGGTAGCCCAGCTTCTTCAATATGTTCCTGGTAATTTCGAGCTGCTCTTTATCGTCATCCACGACAAGGATATACTCCGTGCCGGAATAAGACTCGATAGGCCTGTCGGGGTCCTTCTCCTTGATGATGCTCTGCGTAGCCGGGAAGAACAGATCGAACCTCGTTCCCTTGCCTTCCTCGCTGTTCACGTCTACAAAGCCCTTGTGGTCCTTCACCGTAGACCACACGACTGTCATGCCGAGCCCTGTTCCGCTCTTTCCCATGACCTTCTTGGAGAAGAAAGGCTCGAAGATCTTTTTCAGGTCGGCTTCCGATATCCCGGTTCCGGTATCTTTCACGGAAAGCACGGTGTATTCCCCATCGGGTATCATCTCATAGCCCTTGTGCGGTCTTTCCAGACAGCGGACCCTTGTCGATACCTGGACTGTTCCGCCTTTCACCATGGCCTCAGCCGCATTGATCACAAGGTTCATCAAAGCCTTGTTCAGGTGCACCCCTGAGCCGAGAATGTATTTGACACTCTGATCGAGGTCCACCTCGAAATTCACTTCCGTGTGGCCGTTCTTGAGCTTCAAAAATTCGAGACTGTCGAAGTACTCTCGAACAATGGTGTTCAGGTCGACAATATCTAGGATGCTGACCCCTCTCCGTGCAAGGGTGAGCAGGTCCTGAACCATGGCAGCGGCCTTGTCGCCGGATTTCTTGATGGTGAGGATCGCACTCCTCATGGGCGACTCTTCTTTCATTTCCATAAGCAGAAGCTCGGGGTAGCTGGTAATCCCGCTCAGGATATTGTTCAGATCATGCGCAACGCCGCCGGCAAGGGCGCCTATGGCTTCCATCTTCTGTGCCCGCACGAGCTGCTCTTCGAGTTTTTTCTTCTCGTATTCGGCTTTCTTCCGGGCCGTAATGTCATATCCCACGCAGAGAATCTCAGTGAGATTGCCGTCCTTATCATATATGGCCTTGTTGCTCCAGCTCACCCAGACCCTGTCTCGGTTCTTAAGGATGTTCTCGCTCTCCAGGAGCATGTTGTCTTCGCTGCCTGAAAGCAGCTTCCGAATCGTAGGCAGCGTATCACTTCCCTTCATATCCTTATTCGGCACGATGAGGCCGAGGATGTTCCTGCCGAGCATCTCCTGGTCGCTGTAGCCGTAGAACTGCTGTGCGAAACGGTTGGTGAACGTGATCGTGCCCTGCGTGTCGATCCTCAGGATAATACTGTTGGCGCTCTCGACAAGCACGCGGTACTTCTCTTCGCTTGCCTGCATCATCTCGAAGGTGCGTGCGTTGTTGATACAGATGGCGATCTGGGGCGCAATGCCCATGAGAAGGCTCAGGTCGCTCTGCTTGGGAGGACGCGCGGTATGAGTATTGTCGAGGGAGAGAACCCCGAGCGGCTCATCCTTATAGGCGATCGGCACGCAGACGAAAGACCGTGCACCCAGCGCAGTGACGATCCTCCTCGTCCTCTCGGAGAGGTTATCGAGGATTTCGTCGACATCATTTACAAGAAACGGCCGCATTTCTCTGAAGGCAACGACAAAAGGCCCTTTCGACCTGGGATTGTCCAGATGAAGCTCCAGCCCGCGGAAATGGTCCAGGTTCTGGTCTGTATGACCGTATACCGCCGCAACCTTCAAGTGGAGCTTCTCGGCATCGGCAAGGAGAATCATGCCCCTGTCGTAGTCGAGGTGCTTTTTGAGGGTCTGCATCGCGACATTGAGAAGCTCATCGATATCGAGCACGCTCGATATGGTCTGGCCAAGCTCTTCGATAAGCTCGGCATCGTTGTACCTGCGGTTGGATTCGGCCATAAGCTGCTCTGCAACTTTGCCCTGACTTTCGATGCGCTGTCTGAGCTCCTGCTTCTCTTTGGACCCGATGTAGCTCGAGAAAACGCAGAATATCAAGGAGAAGATAAGAAGGACCTCCATGAGATGGTCGAGCGTCAGGAAGAAAGAGCTGGCGATGATTGCAATGGAGCCGATGAGTAGCAGGTATTTCCTCAGCTGCTTGAGCTTGAAGAAGGCAGGAACATCCCAGGTTATGATGTACCGGCAGTGTTTGTCGCCTTCATGGATGCATTCGGTATGCTCCACCGATGCCAGTTCACCGGTAAACACGCCGGCCAGGGCCTCCATCAAGCCGATCCTGTTGAGGCACTGGTACTTTTTCTCATGTACCCCGGGATAGACCTCGGCGATCGCCTCGACCTTGTTCGAAGCTATCCTTTTGATGGTAATCTTCGCTCCTCGTGAGAGCTTCGATCCGATTCTTCCCAGAAGCGCATACGCCTGGCCCGGATCGATGAAGCTTGTTATGTATTGGCGTATTATCTGATAAGACGTCGATGTCGTTCCGTATCTTCCCGCTTCTCTCGCAACGTTCGGATTCCCCGTGAACCTTTCCACGATCTCCTGGAACCTGTCCGTCTGCTCCTGAGAGCACCAGTATCCGTCGTCACCCAGTTCGAGCTTTGAAAGGCCGGAATACTCCAATATGTAATCCGTATCCAAGCTGGGATAATTTTTCCTCAGGTACTCGAGGTAGGTCCTGATGACCTGTATGTGATACAGATTCTCGTTCTGAGGTTCATTAACCGCCATTCATCAATCCCCTGGCAGGAGCGCGTGCAAAGCTCGAGCTTTTATACTTTGATATCCTCATCGGCAATCGGGGCTCTGAATATTATCTAAATAATGGATATGGGAGAGAATCTCCTAATAGGCTTCATTGCCGGGGAAACGAGCGGCTCCCGGGGCCGGTGAAACCAGCTGATGATTCTCACTTCTTGAAGAGGCCTGAGAGGATCACTTTGAGGAGAAGCTTTACCGGTCGGATCTTTGCCTGCTCTTTGAGGTGCTCGGAATAGTCATAGCTGCCTTTTTTGCTGAGCACCCATAGGTTATATTTCTTTCCGTACTGGATTTTCTGCTCGTCGGCATACTGGAACGGATATATGAGAACAGGCACGGTCGGTATGCCGTAGGTGTCCGAAAACCGTGCAAGAGAAGCATGCAAGATGCTCCATGGAAGGTCCTTCCCGTCCGTCACGATGATCTTTATGCTGTTGAGAAGCTCCGAGAGGTTCACCCCGGCATTCGATTCGTCGACGATCATGTATGCCTTGGCCTTGCCGCGGTATTTCAATACATAGGCATTGTATCTTCGCCTCAGACTGCACTTCTCATAGTCCCTCTCGACCGATATCTCCGGCGTGCCCTTCGTATCGAGGCAGAACGAGTCTACCGCGAGACCGCCGGACAGCGCCTTGTAGCCGGACTTCAAGTCGGAGATATCATCCCCGGAGCACTCCGAGACGCACCAGCCGTCGAGCAGCTGCTCAGCTCGGGATGGAAGAGTGCAGGACATGTAGGCAAAGCAGTCCATCGAGCACTTTTCCTTGTCCTTGAGCTCCCTGCAGAATCCTCCGAAGAAGTGGTCGGGGAACCGATTGTCCGGCCGGAAGTAGAATATCATGTAGTCCATGCCGATCGAGGGCATCCGGTGGAAGCCGTCAAAGTAGTTGAGAACATGATTCAGCACGAACAGCCCCGTCCTTTTCTTCTCCATGGGTATCGCAGCCAGGTGGTGTATCATCCATGTCCGATCGTATGCCTTGATGATGGACACGTGGCCGTATATCTTGTCATTTTCCCGATAGGTGAAGCTTGCGAAAATCTCGGGGCTGTCGTGATAAAGCCTTTCGTATGTCCTCTTGTAATCTTCCTTCTGCCGGCTCACGCATGAATACTTCTGCGGATAGATGAATCCCGAATTGAAAAAGAACTCCCAGAGCTGAACCATATCGATGTCCCGGGAAAAGTTCGCATGCTTGTCGAGAGCGTTGCAGTACATGTCGTAGAGCTGGTTGTAGGTCACCACATCCATATCGCAGATCGCCAGCCCGTACTTTTTCTTCTTCTTATGCTTTCTCTCGTATACGACCTGTGCTGCCAGCTTGATATTGAAAAGGCCTGAACGGGTTATGGTGACATCGTCTATGATCATGCCGGGCATCAGGAAGGACGTATCAGCATCAGCGACGATCGAGAAGCCAGCGGTCGTTATATCTACAATGTCAAAAGTAATTTTCTTTGAGGTGAGAGGATGATGGAAAACCGCCTTCGGGCTCGGAGAGAACGTTGTTCTGGGATTCCGGTATTTTTTCTGTCTGTGCAGTTTCTGCGGGTCGTTGAAGGGCTTCACGATGAGGATGTTCTTCTCCTTATCCGCACGGATGAGATTGCCCTTGCTGGAAAAGATCTTCTTGTCATTCTTGATGAGCTCGACTGTAAGGTCTTTCGAAGGATTCAGAAACCAGGGGTCCTTTGCCGAGCCATCCTTGAGAGAGATTCGAAATCCCGAAGGGTTGAACTCATCCATCGACCCCTCTATCATCTTATCACCCTGGCGCAGGACGGCATCTACGGTATTGCAGGAAAACCTCTTGGAGCTCCGCAAGTTGAAGATAGTGCCTTTGCCCCCGAGCTTCATCGTTATGGAGTCCGGCAAGGTGCGGACAGGGTCGGCGTCCATGAGGATGACCGACTTGCCGTTATCCACGACGAACCCCCTGAATTCATATTCATCCATGCGCAGTTGTGCGCCTTCAGGGATCATGCAGGTTATCTCGTCGCCTATGCAGGGCCCAGGGAGAACCCTGAAGAGTGACTCCTTGCCGGTTTTCAGAGAGCTCAGGTGGAGAAAAAGCTTTTCGTCTATGAAGTTGAGAAAATTGATAAGGTTGATAATCTTCTTCTTCGTGATTTTTGAAGAGTTGAGGAAAGACCGTTTCGGAAACAGTCTCTTGAAAGGGATAGCTTCTTGGGATCCCTTCAAGCCAGCCCCGGCATCAGCGTAGTTTTGGCTATCCTTGTCCATCTCTACTTGAACTTTATTCTCCAATTACAAATGAAGCAACAGCAATTGCATGTAATAGGGTTCCTTAATAATTAAATTTTATTGTTTTTTATAACACATCTCCGTATGAATGTGCAAAGCCCTTCTTTCATGAATTTGATCCGTCTGCCGCAAAAGGCCTTTTCCCCCTGCAGACCATCAAGGGGGTGTAGGTAAACCTCCTCGGGTCATCGAAGAACTTGACGAAGTCATCGAGGTATCCGTCGAAGCCGCCCGGATAAGACTTGAATATGTCTTTCGCTTTTACCGACGCCATGTGCAGCTTCTTTATCCAGTTGAAATGATCGCTGGATCTCACCTCGCCGTAGATGAGATGATGCGGCAGGAGGTGAACCTCTATATCCCGGAATCCGAGGTCATAGAGGTAGGAATACAGCTTTCTCCCTACATAGGGGTCGAAATTGTACTGCTCGATCATCAGGGCTGTGAGCTTCCGGAGGATATCCTCCATCTGCGGGGGCATCTGGTAGTGACTCTGGCAATTGTAATCGAGATCGATCAGGCAGAGGCACCCTTCCGAACGGAGGTACGGGATCAGGTTCCGGACGATGTCAAAAGACTCTTTGAGAAAGTATTCGAGGATGAAGCGAATCCAAATGAAATCGAACTGACCGATATCACCGAGCGGCTTCGTGAAGTCCATTACGCGGAACTCTATGCCCGGCTTGTTCCCGAAATGCTCCCTTGCGTACTCGATGCGCTCCCGGGAGAAATCGATGCCGACGACCGACCCGTTCGGCTGGACCGTTTCATGGAGAATGGAGGTTACTTTGCCGGAGCCGCATCCGACATCGAGGACCCTTTTCCCGGCACCAATGCCGCACAGCTGGGCCTGATGTCTTACTGCAGCGACATCGGTCTTGATGACAAGTCTCTGCGATTCTTCAGGATCTTCCATAAGATACGAATGTGAATCATCCATGCTTGTCCCCTCTTCGGCCTTTATGAACCAATGTAATGAGAATTGCAAATGAATTTACCAATCTTTCCCATTCTTGGCGATAAATATGATTACCGTTCACCATCATGCCGTGAGCATCACTCGCCAGCAGTCACTTCTCCTTTCGTCTCTTTGGTGTTCTTCATCAGGAGCACCAGGGGGATGATGACGAGCATCATTGCGGTGAGCATGTAGAATACATCGGCAAAGGAAAACATCGAAGCCTGCCTGATCGTGCCTTCATACAGGAGGCCGAGCCCTCCATGGTCTGCAGTGGAGGGATCTGTCCCCTGCTGCCGGAGAAGGACGGCTGCCTGCTGAGAACGGAGGTTGTACACGGGATCGTACGGCGTCAGGTGGTCCACCAGCCTGGCTTGGTGAAACTGTGCCCTGCGGCTCACCATGGTGGTGACAAAAGCGATCCCGATGCTCCCCCCGATATTCCGCAGGAGGTTGTACACGGCGGTGGCGTTGCCCATGTCCTCTTTTCTGATGCCCGCCACGGTCAGGGTGGTGAGCGGGATGAAGAGCACGCCCATGCCTAAGCCCATATAGATCCTGGGCCACAGGATAGTGCCGAAATCGACCCCCAGGTTGAACTGGGCCATGAGGAAGGTAGAATATGCGGTCATCAGTATGCCGACAATGATGAACGCCTTCGGGTTGTACCGGTGCATGAACTTGCCGATGATGGGCATGCTCAGCAGGTTCGCCACACCCCCGGGCGCAAGCACGGCACCCGCAAGAAACGAGGTGTATCCCATGAGGGTCTGGAGATAGATGGGCAGGCTGACGAGGGTGCCGAAGAGGTTCGCCATGAAGATGAACATGGCGATGTTTCCCAGGGTGAACGAATAGTTCCTGAACACGCTCAAGTCAACGATCGGCCTCTCGGAACGGAGCTCTATGAGAACGAAGAGGGAGAGCGAGATGAGCGCAATGAGCCCCAGCACGATCATGGAATCCGACTCGAACCAGTCGTTTCTCTGCCCCCTGTCCAGGAGGAGCTGAAGGCATCCTACCCCGACCGCGATCAGCGCGAGGCCGAAGTAATCGATCTTCATCTTCATGCCCTTCAAATACGGCGGATCGGTGATGACGAAGACCGCCATGATCACCGAGACGATGCCCACGGGGATGTTGATGAAGAACACCCAGTGCCAGGTGAGGACGTCCGTGATCCATCCGCCGAGCAGCGGCCCGATGATGGGTCCGAAGCTCACCCCGATGCCGAAGAGGGCCATGGCCATGCCGTACTGGCTGGGCGGAAAGGATTCGAGGAGGATCGCCTGGGAGAGCGGCGGCATAGCCCCCCCTGTGAGGCCCTGCAGAACCCTGAACAGGATGAGGCTCTCGATGTTCCACGCCGCCCCGCACAAAAAAGAGCTCACCGTGAACATCGCGATGGAGAAGAGCAGGTAGCGCTTCCTCCCGACGAGCCTGCTGATCCATCCGGTCATGGGGATGACGATCGCGTTGGCGGCGAGATACGCCGTGATGGACCAGGTGGCCTCGTCAATGCCCGCAGACAGGCTTCCCCGGATATGGTCGAGGGACACGTTCACCACCGAGGTGTCCAGCACGACCATGAACATGGGAAGCATCACGGTCGATGCCACGAGCCACTTGTTCGGCTGCCGGGAAGCTGACTGCGCTGACACGCGTCGTCTCCAGACGCTATTTGCGTATCGCGATGGTGGGCCGGACCGACATCCCCACGCGCAGTACGTGCTCCGGATCAGAGCCTTTTTCCAGGACGATCTTCAAGGGGATGCGCTGCACGACCTTCACATAGGTGCCCGTGGCGTTCTCCGGCGGGAACAGCGAGAAGACACTCCCGGTCCCGGCCATGATGCTGTCGACCGTGCCGGAAAATACCTTGCCCGGATACATGTCCACCTTGATCTTCACCTTCTGGCCGGGCCTCACATTGGTGAGCTGCGTCTCCTTGTAGTTTGCCACGATCCAGACGTCGTTCAGCGGCACGACCGCCATGAGCGGCTGGCCTGCAACCACCTGGTTTCCGACCTCGACGTTCTTCTTGGTGATGTATCCATCGGAGGGTGCGCAGATCTTCGTATACCCCTGCATGAGAACGGCCGATGCAAGCACCTGCCTCTTCTGCTCGACGACATACTCCTGTGACTTGAGGGCAGTCTTCGATTGCTCTATGGAGAGCTTCTGGGTCTCGAGGGAGGCCAGGGCCTGATTCACCTGTTCCCGGGCAGCAGCGACCTGGGCCTTTGCGACATTATACGCGGTCGTCGTCTTTTCGAGCGTGGCCTCGGCGAATATCCCCTTCTCGTAGAGCTTCTGCGCCCGGGCAAGATCCTGCCCCGCCTGCTTCAGCGTCGCCTCCTGGAGCGAAAGCCCGGCGCGGGCAGCGTCGATCTTCGTCCTGATCTCGGCGAGCTGCTTTTCCGCCACCTCGACCCGCACGGACAGCTCTGCGCGCTTCGACTCCTCCGACTCCGCTGCAGCGCGTGCATCGCCGACCCTGACGTCGTAATCCCTGCTGTCGATCTCCAGGATCGGATCACCCTTCTTCACGAGCTGGTTGTCGTTCACATAGACCGCCTTGACCGTTCCCGAGACCTTCGGGGCTATCGAATGGATCCGCCCCGTCACATAGGCATCGTCCGTGGAGATATGGAATTTCGTGTGCCTGACATAGAGATACACGCCGGCAACCACGATGAGAGCAATGATTATGAAAATGACCAGTGCGCGGGATCTATTGGATCCGGGCTGGCCGCCCTTCTCTACCGCTTCCATACACTCCTCCTCATTGAAGCTTGCAAGTCTCGAAGACTGCGTGAATCCGCCGGCACGGCATTCTCCGGTGTCGACGGGCTGCCTCTATCACGGCACGGCTTTATTCAGCCAGGGGAAAACGGCTCATGGGGAGAAGATTCCCGGTTTCCTGATACGATGCCTTATCCTGTGACACTCAAACCCCAACTGAAACAAGCATTCAAGCTTCACGTATAAGCGACATTGTCAGCCTAAGTCAACTATAATAAAGGACTTTGTTGCCTTCATACAGAACACGGCCCCGGTGAATCCTGGCCGTTGCCCGGAGCGGGCCATACTTCCGCCGGTCGAGAAAGGCGATCGGGCAAGACCGTTTGATTCCATCACCTCCCGAAGTATCGTTCGGAGTGGTCCCTGTGCTCGTAGAAGTTCTGCAGATACCTGTTCACCAGCGGCTTGTTGCCCTTGAAGATGAGCGTATTCTCGGCATTCTTTTCCTCGGCTGCCTTGGTGAAGTTGAACGATCCCGTTATGAGCGTTCCCCTGTCGATGATCATGATCTTGTTGTGGGCTATGGCATGCTGGGCATCTATGTAGGTCGGTATTCCGGCATGCGCCACAAAGTCGGCCGAAGAGTACTTCGCGCTCCGCTGGCTCCTGTCGAGAACGACTTCTATCCGCACCCTCCTCTTGAGGGCATCGAGAAGGGCGCCGGCAATGGGTTTGCTCGTGAAGGAGTATGCCTGAACGAGGATCTCGCTCCTGGCGCCGTTTATCTCTTTGACTATGGCATTCGTCGTCCCGCCGTCAGGGGAAAAGTAGACATCGACCGTCCCTGTCCCCCTGAATTCCTGGGCGTGAAGCGATTGGACAATGAAAAGTGAAAGGACCGTAAAGAGAATAAGCAGGACCGGAAAACGATAAATCTCAAACGAGCCCCTCTCTGTTGATGCAGGATATTTCATAGCAGCCCCTCTCAGTTGGATGATGGATCACTTATCTACCAGATATCAAACGCAAAGTCGAGGAGACAAGGATCGAGGGTCAGATCCTGCCTTTGTCCGAGGGTTTATTATCTCCGCAGTAATCCCCGCCCCTCTTTTTCCATCCCCATAAAACGGGGATCCAGGATTTTATCCAAACTTCCTGGATTCCCCCCCTCCTCGGGAATGATGAAATGTTATGATTCCATGCTTCCTATTTTTTCTGAATGATGAGGTGGTCGAGGCCCATCTCCTTGAGGATGATCGGGAAGAACTGGAACGCCGGCCGGACTACGGGAAGGAGCTTCATCATGGCCACGATGTTGCCTCCCTGCTTCACCCTCCCCTTCGTCACGGCAGCTATCGGGTTCTCGTGTCCGTGCCAGAAGGAATGCGAGAAGTCGGCGGCCTGCTTCGACCAGACATCCTCTTTTATACTGCAGGGGCCCAGGTAATAGCTCCCGTAATATCCCTCCTTCTGGGGAGGGTTCTTCAGGTCGATCGTGATCTCGGAATCGGGATCGGTATAGATGAACCTGATGATGATGCCCGCCTTGGACATCTTGGGGCCGATCTTCTCATCCGTGAGAATCTTGTCCATGAAATAGCCGTAGATCCGGTAGAGGTCATCGGCATCCTTGTAGTACTTCGACATGGTTATCCTCCTTCACCTTCATTCTACTTCCTCTGGTCGAAGCGGCGGCCGAAGAGGAAGCTCGCCAGGGTTATGCGGAGCATCTGAACGGTGCCTCCGGCAACGCACCATGCCCTGCCGTCCCGGAGCATCCGCTCCACCGGGAACTCCTTGCTGTAGCCGTAGCCTCCCAGAACCTGCATGGCGGTATTCGTGACCTCGATGACCATCTCATTGGCATAGCACTTGGCAAGGGACGCATCGTAGATCGATGGCAAACCTTGTCCGGCCCCGGCAGCGGCGCGGTAGACGAGGAGTCTGGCTGCTTCGAGCCTCATGGCCATATCCACGATCATGAACTGAATGGCCTGGAATTCGCTGATGGGTCTGCCGAAGGCATGGCGCTCCATGGCATAGGTGCGGGCCACTTCGAGGGCGCCGCCGGCGACACCCAGGCACATGGCGGAATTGCCGCACCGCTCGATGTCGAAGGTCGTCATGAGCTTCGTGAATTCTCCGGGCTTCACCACGAGATTTTTCTTCGGCACTTTCACGTCCTCGAAGACGAGGTCGCATGAGGGCATGCCGCGCAGGCCCATGAACTCCTCCTGCTTGCCGAAGCTGAACCCCGGCATGCCCTTCTCGACGAGGAGGCCGCCGATTCCCTTGTACCCCTTCGTCTCTCCGAAGCGGGTATAGACCATGTAGTGGCTCGCATGCCCGCCGCCCGTGATGAACGACTTCCGTCCGTTCAGGACGTAGCCGTCACCGTCCTCGACTGCATGGGTGGTCAGCGAGGTGAGGTCCGAGCCCGCCTCGGGCTCGGTCATTCCCACCGATACACTCAGGTTTCCCTTGCAAACACCGGGAATGACGGTCTGCCTCTGCTCTTCCGTGCCGAACATGTCTATGACGCGGACCGGCCCGACGTTCGATTCGAAAACCGGGGCTGCGATCATGGGGCTGTACTTTGCGAGCTCCTCGATGGCGATCACTGCATCAATACCCGGCCTGCCGCCGCCCCCGTACGCAGTCGAAAGCGTCATGCCGAGCAGTCCCATCTCGGCGTATTTGGGGATCAGGTGAAAGGGAAACTCGGCGGTTGCATCGATCTCCTGCGCAAGCTTCCTGAAATTCTCGCGTTCTCCCATGGTGCGGAGCGTTTCGACCAGCATCCTTTGCTCATCCGTCAGATTGAAATCCATAGCTGCTCCTTCTTAAATATTTATATGAGACTCGCCAGTTCATCGAGAGATGAGAGCTTTTCGAGATCCATCACCATCTCGGCGATCTGTTCTATCCGTGCTTTATCCCTTGTTCCGGCGAACTCCCTGAGCTTCCCGAGGATTTGGGGGGTGTCCATCGGGTCTCTGGGATCGCCCTTCGGAATATCAACCTGCCTTACGAGACTCCTGCCGTTCTTGAGCCTGATCGTGACCCTGCTCGGAGTCTTGTCGGGATATACCCTGTTGAGCTCGTCGTCCATCCTGACCGTTACGAGCTTAGAGAGCTCGATGAGGGAGGAGTCGGCAATGCGTTTCTCCGTAAGCTGGGCAGGGCCGAGCTTTCCGTCCATGAGGCACGCAGCCACCACATAGGGTATCGAGAACTGCGCCGAGACGAAGGTACCGTTTGCGGGCATGCCCTTGCCCACGGCGATGACGCCCACGCCGTAGGTATCCACCTCGATCGCCTCGACGTCGCCTGGAGAGATATCGTTTTCCCGGGCAAGCTCCATCGCTGCCTGGGCCGAGCCGTGGGTGTGGCGGCAGCATGTGTAGGGCTTGAAATAGATATCCATGATGGAGAAGTGCTCTCCGAGGCCTTCGGTGATGCGGTCGAACTTCGGCTCGGCCCTCAGCGCGATTTGGGTGAAGCCTCCCTTAAGCTCGGAGCCCTCGAGCACCTGAGGGCAACCGGTGATGCCCGCCCTGGCGAGCTCGGCCGCCATGATCCCCGCGCTCGCAGCCTGCCCCCCCTGGACGATCTTGACGGTGTATCCGCCCATGAGCTGCTCGGCCATAGAGATGGGAAGCAGGTATCCGGCATTTCCGAAGGCGTTGAGCATGCAGTCCGCGTCCACGCACATGAGCTTCGCCGCTGCAGCGGCGGCCCCGAACGTTCCGCATGTCCCAGTGGGCAGGAAGCCCGACAGGGTATGGTATGGATGCATGGCTGCGGCCGGCCGGCTGGCTGCTTCATATCCTGCCACGATGCCAGCAATGACCTCTTTCCCGCTGTTTCTTCCGGCCTCTGCCATGGCGAACACCGCGGGGATGACTGCGCATACGGGATGATTGCCGCCGAAGCGGAGGCCGTCCTGAGCTTCGATGGCCTCGGCGGTCGTGCCGTTCAGGAAGGCGGCGTTCTGGATGCCGGTCCTGAAGCCGCAGCCCAGGGCAGTTGCCTGATCGGATCCACCCAGAGCCCTGATGCACTTTGCCACCGAATTCACTGCCTCGAGCTCGAGCGAGCCGTATACATTCGCGATGTAGTCGAGCACGCAGAGCTTAGTCTTGTGGAGCACATCCTCTGGAATCTTTTCGAATGTCAGCTCGGTACAGAACTCGGCAAGTCTTCGGGTATAGTCCATTATCGCTCCTTATTATACGTAACCGCGTTTCTCGTAGATCTTGATCATGCGGTAGGGATCGAGTATCTCCCTGATCACTTTGAGCTCCCTCTCCGTCGGCGGCTCGGTCTCGTGGACGTCGTCTGCGACATCGAGCTTCCAGGGGGTAAGTTTGCAGACCTCTTCGACACTCGTGCCAGGATGATAGGTCGCCAGGTATGCCGTCTTCGTATCCGGATGGAAGCGCATCACGGCTTTGTTCGTGATGATGACCTCGGGGCCGGTATTCGGAGCGAACCCGCATCGTTCTCGCGCGCCCGGGCCGTCTATGTATCCGGGCGTCGTGATGAAGTCGACGTGCTCGGCAAGGCTTCGCTTGTCGTGGAGCGCAATGATGAGCACCTTTTTGGCGAGCGCGCCGATGGGATTCGCACCACCCGAGCCCGGCAGCCTGGAATGCGGCTTATCGTAATCACCGATCACGGTCGTATTGATGTTGCCGTACTTGTCGACCTGGCTCCCCGAGAGGAAACCCACATCGATCCAGCCTCCCTGGAGAAACAGTCCCATCACATCGACCAGGCTCCCGATCATGGCGGCTCCGGGATTCAGACACGGATCTCCCACGGAGAGCGCCGGCCTCGCCGGCTGTGCGTCATATACTCCGGATTCCTGCATCATGGTGGCGTTCGGGGCATGGGTGTGCTTGGCGATGTTGGCCGACATTGTAGGGAAGCCCGTCCCCACGATCACTACGTCCCGGTCCCTGATCTCGCGTGCACCGCAGCACGCCATGAGCTCGGGCTTGATGTAGTCATTCGGATGCGTATTCATGGACCCTCCTCTCAATATGCATATGATACGGGGTAGCCGTAGTCGAACTTCGCCTGAAGCTTCCTGAATTGGGAGTACCCGAACTTTTCGATGTATTTCTGAACATACTCGGTGCGGTCCTTGACGCCGAAGACCCATTCCTCGAGGAAGGCATCGAGGCCCTCGACCGTGTTCGATGCCTGCTGGTAGACGTATCCGAAGGAGAAGTCGACGTCGTAGAAGCCCGGCGTGTATCCCGGGTGGGCGCCGAACGGCTCTTCCACGACGGCAGCGACCTTGAAGTCAGGGACGATCGTCCGGGACGGATCTTTGCCGATGGTATCGCGGCTCACGATCCTCTCGCAGCTCACGATTACCTTTTTCGAAGCGTTCGCACCCCACTTGCAGTCGCCGCCGATTCCCCAGACCTGGGCGTTGCCGCTCTCGTCGGCCTGCTGGACGTGAATGATCCCGACATCCGGATTGAGTGCGGGTACGAGCACGACAGGCTTTCCGTCGAACGGCGAATCGATCTGCTTGTACTTGTTCTCACCCATGAAGGACCTGATCTTCATGAGATCGGTGCCCACCATGTCCTTCACCGGCATGAACGGCATGCCCATGGCGCCTGCCATGAGCATCATGGGAAGGGACAGGTTCGTGTATTCCTCCACCTCGATCTTATGCGGGATGCCCTTCTCGAGAGAGCGCCGGTAGCACCGCGCAAGGCCGTAGAGTCCCAGCGAGATGAAGGTCGAGATGAATCGTTTCACGCATCCTGCGCCGATGAGAAGGTCGAAATCGTCAGCCGCATTGCTGCGGGTGATGGTAAGATCGCGCTTCTTCTGACGGATGATTTCATGAATGGCGCCGAAAGGCGGCCGGCAGACATAGCCCCCTATATAGACGAAATCGCCGTCGTGCACGTTCTGCGATATAGCCTCCTCCATGGTCATAAGCTTGCTCATGCATCTCCTCCAAACGAGAAACAGACTAATCTTTCATTCCTGTGTTCTTCCCTGTCATTCCCGCCTTCGCGGGGATGACCCGGTGGAAAGTATCCATCTCCAGCTGCTCCAGGCACGGCTAAATCTCGTATTCCATCCGGCCGATGATCTCGTTCTGGGCGATCTCGCTCAATCCTGTGAACTCTGCGGAATATCCGCTTACGCGAACGATGAGATCCCGGTACTTCTCAGGACACTTCTGCGCCTCCCTCAGGGTCGCCGAGTCGAGCATATTGAACTGCACCTGGGTGCCGCCATTGTCGAAAAAGGTTTTGATGAGGGCCATGAGATTTTCCGGTCTGATCTTCCTGCCCTGGAAGCGCATATTGAGGTTCGCGCCGTTGGTCACGAGGCGGATCGGGAGCTTCGCTACGGAGTTCATCACCGCTGTCGGGCCCGTGATCGCATTGCCGTTCGTAGGCGTGATCCCATTTCCGAGGTTGTCGCCCGCACTCCGGCCGTCCGGCGTGGCACCGGTGAAAGCCCCCATGGCGATGTGGAATCCGACCGAGAAAATACCGGGCCAGAATGTTCCTCCGCGATAGTTTCTGTGCTTCGAGAGCACGTCGCAGAAGTGGGAGGCCACCTTCGACGCCATGGCATCGACCTCGTCGTGATCGTTGCCGTATTTCGGGATCCGGTTGAGGAAATAGGCGCGCTTGTCCTCGGCATCCATCCAGTCGCTGGAAAGCCACTCGACGAGATCGGACATCGTATACTTCTTCTCATCAAAGACAGCCTTCTTGACGGCGTACAGGCTGTCAGCGATATTCGCGAAGCCCATGAGCTGGACGCCGGTCGAGTTGTAGACAGCTCCGCCCTTCGTCAGGTCGAGGCCTTTCTCGAGGGTGCCTTCGACCATGGCAGAGGCAAAAGGCGACGGGACGAGCTCGGCTATGGCCCTGTCGAGCTCGTGCATGCCTCGCACCATCTGGCCGATGAAATGGGCGACCTGGGCAGAGTACGCATTCCACAGCTCTTCGAAAGAGGTGAACTTTGCCGGATCACCGGTCGGGATGCCCGACTCGGAGCCGAAGATATTGTCGATGCCGTTGCTGAGAGCGAACTCCAGGCACTTGATCCCGTTGAACTGCACGGCGAAGGTGGAGCCGAAAGTCTTGCCCTGGGCGTTCGGTTCGAGGCACCCGACCACTCCGTAGTCCCTGGCCTCTTCCAGAGGCAATCCAGCCTTCACGAGCGATTCGACCACTGCATGGTCATTGAAGAAATGCATGAGTACTCCATCACGGCAGTAGTTCACTGCCTTGAGGAAGAAATCTTCCGGACTCTTCGTGCTCAGCCGCACGCCGAAGTTCGGCTGTACGGTACGGACATCGGCATAGGCGTCGAGCCCGATATAGCTGAGCTCGGTCGTTGCATCCTCCCCGTCCCTTCCTATTCCGCCGACGGTTGCATTTTGAGTCGTCTTTCCCTCGGTGCCCTCGCCCCCGGGAATGAACGCCTCCTCGAGGACGTTCCAGATCTCGTTCGTCTTGATGAAGAGGAGGCTCAGGAGCTCGCGGGCCTCTTCCGGGGCAATCCTGCCTGCTTTCCTGTCGGAAACATAGTAAGGATCGAGGACCCGGTCGATCCGGCCGAGCGAGATCGAATTGCCGCCTGACTCGATCTGGGAGATGAGGTGAATGAAATAAACACATTGAACCGCCTCGCGGAACGTGGCTGCCGGATTTTCCGGTACCCGGCGGCATACCCGGGCGATCTCTCTCAGCTCGTCTGCCCGCTCGGCATTGGATTCCTTTTCCGCCAGGGATTCGGCCATGTCTGCATAACGGTTGGCAAAACGGATTGCAGCCTCAAGCGAACGGATGACCGACTCGTAGAAGAGTCCTTTCTCGGTGCGCTTCTCCTCATCGGGCAGTGCACCGAGCCGGTCTTTTGCTTCGTTTATGATTCCGTGCAAACCCACCCGGAGCACCTTCGGATGATCCATGGTGAAATGGCCGATGCCGTACGTGATCTCGAGCATCATCGTGAAGACGTATTTATCCATGTCTGCACTGACATCCTCGGGGAGAAGCTCATTGAGGCGCTCTTCCACTGTTTTGCCCTTCCAGAAGGGAAGGATCTCCTCGAGGAGCTCTCTCTTTTCTTCTTCCGTAATGAGGACGCGCTGAAGTTCGCGGCGGTCGAAATTTTCGAGGTCGCCTTCTATCCAGAGCGATTTGTTCTCCGGGAAGAGCGGGGCACCCTTGAGCTTGCTTGTCCTGCACCCGACGATGAGCTCGGGGTCGCGGATGACGACGCTCATGTTGTCGAGAATGTGCTCGAGCGCATAACTCATCCGGGTGAGGGGATGCTCGTGCCAATGGGCAGCCATCGATCTGGTGAGATAGCGCGCCCGTTCTATACAGATCTCCTGGCGGGCATCGATAATCCGATCCCGGAGTATCTGCACCCGGTTTCTCGATTCCTGTCTGACTGCAGTGTTCACTGATTTCATCACATCCTCCTTTTTAAGGAAGCACCTTGGCTCCCTGCCGTCCGGATAAACGCTCTTCCAGGATGGCCGAGCTGTCATGCAGCGAGAGAGGTAAGGCGAAGCGCATGTGCTCATATATTTAATAATGATGGATTCCTCATTTTATACCCGGATGTCCATTACACTCTCGAGGATGATGTCGCGCGCCCGTACCGGCAGCCACCTGTTCAGCGCAAGGAAGAACGTGCTCTGCGCATCGATCTGGCTGAAAAGGGGCGGCTTCTCTGCCTTCAGCACCTTCACGATCCTCCGGGCAGCCTGGATCGGGGTCGGTGCGGTCTTTATCATGACGTTGTCCTTTGCGATGAACCGCCTTGCCCTTTCCCTGTACGGCGAGCCCTCGGGCGGCAGCTTGTGGATCTTGGCTGCGAATGTCGTCGATACCTGCGCAGGCTCTATGATCGCACAATGGATGCCGAACGGCATGACCTCGAGACGCATGGCGAGCATCATGCCCTCGATGGCGAATTTCGATGCGGTATAGATCGATTCGAAGGGGAAGGGAATCCGTCCGACAAGGGACGACATGGCAACGAGCTTTCCGCTTCCCTGCGCCCTCAGGGATGGAATGAAGGCCTGGAAAATGGCTGCTGCACCGATCACGTTTATTTCGAAGCATGCGAGGGCCTTGTCGAGGTCGATCTCCTCGAAGGGCCCGAAGAAGCCGATCCCGACGTTCGAGAGCACGGTATCGACCCTTCCGTATTTCTCGATGACGGCATCCTTGAAGGCAAGGATCCCCTGACGGTCCTTGATGTCGAGAGGCATGAGGAGATGCTCTCCCGGGCCTCCTCTCAATTCATTCGCCAGCGATGAGATACTCTTCTCATCGACATCGAACCCTGCAATGGTGTCACCGGATGAGGCAAGGAGTTTTGCAACCTCCCGGCCCATGCCTTCTCCGCAACCCGTAATTAAGATAACCTGGCCCATATTCACCTCCTTATCATCCTCTCTGTCACTTGTTCTGACTTCGATACCACTCCTTCATCTGGCGCATCGACTCGCGGAAATCCGGATAGATGAACGTATAGCCCGCTTTCTTGATCTTCGTGTTGTCCACGACATAGTCGTTGTAGAGGTACTTGACCGCATCGTACTCGAGATCCGGGATCTTCCCCTTGCGTGCCGAGAGAAAGCCATCGACCCGTGCAGCGACCTTCACGAGCCAGAGAGGGAGATGGAGACTTGCCGGCTTCGTGCCGAAAGCGTCGGCAGCCAGGGCCAGGGCCTCCTCGATGCTCGGGTATGTATCCTCCGCCAGATTGTAGGCCTGACCGACCGCATCATCACGTAAAGAGAGATATTCGACTGCGGCAGCCACATCTTCTGCCCGGATGTTCGAAAGGAGCTGTTTCCCGCTACCCGGTATGGCAGTGATGGCTGTGGGCCTGGAGAATGCCTTGCCCGCACCGTCGTTGCATCGAGGACCGTAGACGGTGCACGGCCGTGTGATGACGGCAGGGAGTCCTTCGTTTATCCTCTTCCAGACGACGTCCTCGCCATCCCGCTTGCTCCTGCCGTAGGAATCCTTCGGGTCGCGCACGCTGTCCTCACGGAACGGAGTCCCCTTGTAATAGCCGTAGACGCTCGTGGATCCGACGTGGACATACCGCTTGACCTTGGCCTCGAGTGCGAGCTTCGTTAAGCGATCGACTCCGAGGACATTCGTGGGATAGAGGTTCTCATAGGGGGTCGAGAAGTTGCAGATGGCGCCCAGGTGGAATATCCGGTCGACGCCTCCTTTGAAAAGAGGGGGAAGCGTTTCCGGCCTGGTGAGGTCAGCCCCGATATATTCAACCCCGAGACGGTCGAAAAAGCTCGTGTCCTTGCGGGGGCGGGCAGTTGCCCTTACCTTGACTCCCTTTGCAGCGAGATATTCCACGAGATGGCTTCCCATGAAACCTGCTGCGCCTGTGACCAGTGTTATCCCGTCAAAGTCCATACGCAAACCTCACACAGAACAAAATTTACAAACTCTGCTCTAGAAGAGACCCGCCGAAGCCATTTTCATGTCCTGAGAAGTGCTTTCCCGGATCTCGTCCCTGACTTTATAGAGCCACTGCAGGAACATTTCATTGAAGCTCAAGCCCAGCTCGGCTGTCAGGCGTACGTACATGCCCTGTTTCTTCCACTTGGGCATCTTAGCTTCCCTGCGGAAAAGCTGCTTTTCATAGAGCCGGATCTGTTCTTCCACGAGATCGAGCGCATCTTCTTTATCTCCGAATCCGAAAAAGATGAAGCGCATGAGGAATGGGTCACGCAGGAGCATTTGCTTCTCCGGTGAATTCTTCAGCCAGCTCCTGAACTCCTCCCTGCCCCTGGCCGTCAGGGAATAGAGCTTCTTGTGCGGGGCACCGTTATCAGAGGGCACTACATCGGTAAGGTTGATGCATCCCTCGTCAACGAGGGCTTTCAGGCTGGTATAGATCTGGCCGTAATTGATTGTCCACATGTACCCGAAGTTCTTCTCTATGTGGTCCTTGATTTGGTAGCCATGCATATCCTTATAATGAAGAAGCCCGAGTACGGCGTGCTTGATGGACATCGTTTCACCTTCCCAACATTCCTATTGAACAAGCCACTCCAATATATTTAATCATTATATATACTTTATATATAGTGTCAAGGGGGAATAATCATTTTTCTCTATTTAATTGATGAAATATGCCTGGGCCGGTCTTGCCGGATTTTCGATTTCCCCTCTGCCATTTCCGTTCTCTCATCCGTCATTCCCGCTCCTTGCCGAGATTCAGACCAAGGTCCCGGGTCCCGTCATGATCCCTGTCAACCTGTCATGGTCGATCTGCATTCGGATGATCCCTTTTGCCATTTTGACACGGCCTCCTGGATCGAAAAATACCCTCTGTGCCATTTTGTCACGAATGGGGAAAAAGCCTATTCCCCTACCCTCCTCTTTTCAATGACTTACAAGATAAGAAGCCCTGGCACGCTCATTGATAGATGGAAGGTAGAAATTAAATGAAAGCACAAGGAGGAAAATGAAATGTTGACTCTCTGGATCGTAATCGGTTGCTTATTCATGACGGGCATCGGCATCAGGTTCACCTATAAGGTCCTGGGGCTCACCCCCGCTGAAGCCACCGCCGTGTTCATCCTCATGGTCGTCCTGGTGGGCATCAACACCGCCCCGGCACGCCAATTCCTCATGAGCCTCTTCTAAAAGAGAACGGCCATACAGCAGAAGGCCAAAGGATAAGAAAGGGAGGTACGGTCATGAAAGAGCTAAAGAAGAAAAGGGAAAAGGTCCCCCGGGCTCTGGCCAACAGGCTCTCGAGGATAAGCGCCTACAGCCTCGTGCTCGTCATCATGACCTTCCTGGGC
>JAKPPU010000159.1 GCA_029547185.1 Deltaproteobacteria bacterium
GTAACGAGGTATCGTCCATCATCTTGCTGTTTGACAGGAAAACCATTCTGGATTGAAACGCAAAGCTTTTCAAGACGGACCATCGGCCACTCAGGGTCGATCGGGATGTGCGGGCGGTAGTTTTCCACCACCATGCGGGCGCCGTCGATGACCTTCTGGTAGCCTTCGATCTCGGCGACGATCTCGCGCTGGACTTCGAGCGGCGGGAGGGGAATTTTAATTGCTTGATATGCTGGATTGTCAAGGTTCCTTATCCCGCTTGTCTGCTTCTGCAGAGCTTCAGTTGCTCCAGTACGATAGATGTGGTTCAGGCAGAGCCAGACAAATATTGGATCAGCGCGTTTATCAGTTGCTCTGATTCTCGCGGTGAAGTTGCTGAACGAGTACTCCCCTTCATGCAGATTGAACAATGCAACTCGCCCAACAGGTTGAGTTGGCCCTCCGCCAGATTTCTCCAACAGAATATCCCCATATTGAAGTAGCCTAGATTCAAGATGCCTTATCTCAACTGGATGCTCAGCGATATTGGACAGATCCAGGAAACCATTTTTTGTGAAGTTCGTATTCCGCAGTATTTTAACTACTCGAAGAGGCTCCTTCTCGCCTTTCCACAGACCGCTCCGAAACTCACAGATGTCAGATATTCTTACCAAAGGCCATCTTACACTCTGTACTCCACTCTCCCTATACCTCTCCCCGCTCAGGTTCCAGTCGCCGTTGGCGGCGATCTTCTCCTTCTTCACGATCAGGCCGAGGGAGGGGGATTCCGGCGTCTCCCCTGCCCTTAGCCCGCTCAGGTAATCGGTGATTTCGCGGGCGGCCTGGGGCAGGTCGTTTTTGTCGATCTCGCGGCGCTGGGCGCCGAGGCTGAAGCCGTCGTTCTGCACCTTGAAGAAGGCGATCGAGTCGGTGCGCCTGGCGAGCGACCTGTCGAGGATCAGGATCGAGGTCTTCACGCCGGAGTAGGGGTTGAAGACGCCGGCGGGGAGGGAGACGACGGCGACGAGGTACTCTTCCACCAGCAGCTTGCGGAGCTGCTTGTAGGCCGTGCCCGACTGGAAGATGATCCCCTCCGGGACG
>JAKPPU010000162.1 GCA_029547185.1 Deltaproteobacteria bacterium
GCGGCATGCATCGCCTCGAAGCTGGGCGTCAAGACCGCCCTGTTCACAATCTCCATGGATACGGCAGGCCGGATGCCCTGCAGCCCCTCCATCGGAGGCCTTGCCAAAAGCCACCTTGTCAAGGAGATCGATGCCCTCGGCGGGATCATGGCCGAGGCAGCAGACGAGACCGCCATCCAGTACCGGGTCCTCAACACCAAGAAAGGCCCTGCCGTCCGGGCAACGAGGACCCAGAACGACAGGAGGCTCTACGAGACCTCGATCAAATCCCGGATCGAGAAGTCAGGGGTCCACCTCAGACAGGCCCGGATAGACCGCATCGCCACGAAGGATTCGAAGGTGACCGGGGTCGTCGACCGCACCGGCATATTCTATCCGGCGGCCGCCGTCATCGTGGCTGCCGGCACCTTCCTTTCCGGCACCATCCATATCGGCGACCGGAGGATGCCTGCAGGAAGGGCGGGGGAAGAGGGCTCCTTCGAGCTCGCCGAAAGCCTCAAGGCGATGGGGTTCTCGATGGGCAAGCTCAAGACCGGCACCCCGCCGAGGCTCCACATGGATACCATCGATCTGGGCTCCCTGCAGAGGCACGATCCGGATGACGGGTGCATGCCCTTTGCCTTCTCCTCGAAGGGATCGAGCCTTCCACAGCTCCCGTGCTTTCTCGCGAAGACAACGCCGCTCACCCATGAGATCGTCCGCGGGAACATAGCTTTAAGTCCCCTGTACTCCGGGGCCATCACCGGCACCCCTGCGAGATACTGCCCGTCGCTGGAAGACAAGGTCATGCGCTTCGGCGACCGGCTGGGGCATCAGGTGATCATCGAGCCCGAAGGGATCTCCACGAGGGAGGTGTATGCCTCCGGCCTGGGGAATTCCCTGCCTGTCGATCTCCAGTGGGAGATCGTGAGGTCTGTCCCCGGGCTTGAAAAGGCAGAGATCATCAGGCCGGCCTATGCCATCGAATACGATTACATCCAGCCGACTCAGCTCCTGCGTACCCTCGAAACGAAGAGGGTGCAGGGCCTGTACCTCGCCGGGCAGGTGAACGGAACCTCCGGCTATGAAGAGGCCGCAGCACAGGGGCTCATGGCCGGAATCAACGCATGCCTCAAGATCAGGGGAAGAGAGCCCTTCATCCTCGACAGATCGGAGGCCTACATCGCGGTCATGATCGACGACCTCGTCACGAGGGGGACCTCCGAGCCGTACCGGATGTTCACCTCCCGCGCCGAGTACCGTCTCATGCTCAGGGAGACCAACGCCCTCTTCAGGCTCACCGATAAAGCCTGCGAGCTCGGCCTCGTCTCCCAGGAGAGGCAGGCAATGGTGAGGGAGGTGCTCGGAGAGATCAAGGAGCTCGACCGCCACCTCGAAAGGACGAGCATCACGATCCCGCACGACATGCCTCACCTCGAGCCCGTGCGGGGAAACCGGAGCGAGCGCATCAGCCTGAAGCGTCTCCTGAAGCGGCCGGAGGTCGGTATGGGAGACCTCGATCGCCTCGGCCTCATCCCGGCGGCAAGCCGTTTAAGCATCATTGAGGCAGAGGTGGGCGTCAAGTACGAGGGGTATATCACCAGGCAGCTCAGGGATATCAGGCAGCTCAAGGAGCTCGAAAGGGTGAAGGTCCCGGAAGGATTCAGGTACGAGAGGGTCGATGGTCTCTCGAATGAGCTCAAATCGAGGCTCGAAGAGATCCGGCCGGCTACGCTCGGCCAGGCATCCCTCCTCGAGGGGATGACGCCTGCGGGACTGCAGGCGATCATGGTTGCGATGCGGTCTTTTTATTCCTGATGGTCGAGAGGATATCGAGCTGCCTCTTGAAGATGTAATGCTGGAGGTGCTGGATATCGGCGGGATGCAGCTTGAGCGAAAGCCCGTAGTAAAACGTTCCGTCATCCTCCTCTTCCTTCGAGATGATCTCCGCAGAGCCGAGCAGGGTGGGTCTCAAGGACGGAATGAGCTCGACGGGGAAGAAGTGGCTCTTTTCCAGACGCGGATACGAAGAGAGGTTCTCCATGGGCAGGACGAGCGCGATGGGGTACACCCCCTTCTCCTCGAGGCGTGCATAGGAGGATACGAGGCCGACCCCGCCCTCGCTCACGTCGTGCACGGGAATCTGCAGGGTGTGGTGGTCCGGGGGCAGGATATTGATGATGAGCGGGTCGCCGGGGTCGGGCTCCACACGGTAGAACTCGCGCTTCTGATCGTAGACCCCCTCGGGAAGGAGCACGGTGAGCTTTCCCATGAGGCAGCTTTCCACCTGGAGATCGAAGCCGATCGTCTTTTCGCCTGACGTGTAGAATCCCGTCACAGTCGAGCCCGTTCCCATATCGGCATAGAGCTCGCTGAACTCTTCGGGCCGGAAATTGTCGAGGATGAGCCTGGTGTCTCCGATCATCTGAATGATCTCGCAGGCCACGGTCAGAGAGGGGAGGCCGTCCTTGAACCGGCAGTGGAGGAGGATCCGGCCGCGGTCCTTGAGGATGCCCTGGAAGAGCTCCCGGATCTCTTCGGGATCGAAGGACGGGCTGGCCGGGGGGCCGTGGAGCTTCTCCCTCGGTGCAGCGGATAGGTGCGCCATATCCTGATATTTTCTCAGAGAAGCGATGATCTCGAGGATCACCGGCTTGACGATCTTTGACGAATCGAGGAATATGACGCCCTGGTCACTCTCCTCGAAAGAGGCTGTCCCATCAGAGCCCATGCCCGAGTAGACGATTATCGTGCCTGCTATCCCCCGGTTCCGGATATGATTCACGGTTTCGCCCACCTCAGGAGAATACGGCAGCACCACGATATCTCTCGATGCCCCGGATTTAAGCACCTCGTAGACCATGTTCCCGAGTTCCATGACCCTGCAGGGGAACTCGTGGCCCTTGAGCCCGAGATCTTCCGCATCACCCTGAGAGATCCATACGATGGCTTGTTCGCTCATGATATCACTATTCGGAAATCACGCCCAATTCCTGGAGCTTCTCCCTTGCCATGACCCCGAACGGACCGTTTGGATCGAGCCTGACCGCCTCGTTCAGGCTTTTTATCCCTTCCTGGGTATTCCCCCTCCTGATGAGGATCTGGGCGAGGTCCCAGTGGGCTTCCGTATATCCGGGATATTCGAGGATCGCATGCCTGAGCGCATTGATGGCCTGATTTTCGTCGCCCTGCTCGAGGTATACCTGAGACATGATCTTCCAGGCAGGCGCATAGTGGGGATTGTGGTCCAGCGCCTTCTGGGCCGCCTTCTGAGCCTCATCGTAGCGTTTCATGTCAAACTCTATGGCTGAGATGTTGTAGTATGCGTACTCGGGGGTTGCGTACAGCTCGTCCTTCACGGCATTCTGGAAGGCGGAGATCGCCTCCTTCTTCTTCCCCATGCTCACCAGGACGGTCCCTTTGAGGTTGTATGCCTCGCTCTTCATCCCGGGATGATCGAGCTCCAGCTTGTCTGCATACTTGACCGCCTTGTCCGCGTTCTCGAGGGCTTTATCGAGCTTCTGGGAGTTCAGGTAGGCCATGGCGAATGCGTAATACACCTCGGGATCGCTGGGATTCGCATCGAGGGCCCTCCTCAGCTCGACGATCGCGCCCTGGAGATCGTTCTTCTGTATCTTCTCCATGGCAATGGAAACCATGGGCTTCGAGAGGGCCCGTTTCTCCTTGAACGAAGCAGCGCAGCCCACGGCCAGCACTGCAATGAAAGCACACACGATGATCCTTTTCATCTTGACCGCCTCATAGAATTTTTGAATCTGTCGCCTATTCTACCATAGAAATGGGAAAAGGGTACCAGCAGTAATTCCCTGATGAGATTTTTATTCATCGGGACGACTTCCCGACCACGTACCATTCGTCTTCGGAGTCGGATGCGGTATCCACGGTGAAGTGGAGGATCGTAAGGCCTGGAAAGAGCCTCCTCAGGTCATCGAGATCGACCGGCTCGAACCTCTTCTTGTTGTTCACGTATGCCGTTTCCGTCAGAGCATTCGACTCGTAGTCTTCCCGGGAGCGCTTCGAGATCTTATCGAGGGAATAAACTTCAGGTGCGCTGGTCTGCTCGATGACGAAGACCCTGCGATTGCGTGCAGCCACGGCAGCGGCCAGCCTCCTTAACTGTTGCGTTATGAAGGTGGCGTCGAGAATAATCCCCTTTCCTCGAGCAGCGAGCGTGTCCGCCTCGAGGAACATCCGTTCGTAGACGATCTCTCTTTTTCCCATGTCGGATGCGATCTTCTCGTCAAAGATGTCTTCTTCGCGGAGGATCTCCCGGCGCATGAGGTCGGTCCGCAGGATGGCCAGGCCCTTTGCCCTGGCGATCGCCTCGGCGGTTTCGGTTTTGTTCGTCGCAGGCAGCCCGCACGTGATGAGAACGGCATCGGGCCGGATCTCCCTTTCGATGAAGTCAATGAACGGCTCGCGCATGGCTCGTCCTCAAGCGAACTGATCCGCCACCCAGGGAGGTATCTGCAGGCTTCCCATGATCGGAGGGCCCTGGTGGCAGTCCGACCCGCCGGTCGCGATGAGCCCTTCCTCCCGGGTAAAGGCGGCGTAGGTCCTGGTGGTGATCCGGTTGTGCCGTATATGCCAGCACTCGATCCCGTCGATATATTCGAGCATAGTATCCCGGATGATGGCAGGATGCCGGGTGATATCCGGGTCGAGGGCAATGAGCGAGGTCCCCTTCGGATCACCCCCGTGAGCGAGGACGAGCCTGCCCCCTGCTCCTCTGATGAGCGAAGACGCCTCTTCCAGCTTGAGCGGCATCTTGGGGACATCGCACTTCACGAGAAACCGGTCGAAGGCCTCCTGCTTGTCGCTCACGATGCCTTTCCCGATGAGGTAGGCTGCGATGTGCGGCCTGGCGAGAGAGCCGTCCGCACTGGCCTCGATGGCCTCCATATCCTCCCCGGTCAGCTCGGGGATGCCCTGTTCGCGGAACTCGGCGTTCAGGTTCTGCATGATCTCTGCGGCACGAAGCACGCGATACCGGCGGAGCTCTTCGAGCTTTTGGATGAGCGGGGTATTGCGGATGTCGAACCCGTAGCCGAGGAAATCGAGCGGCACTCCCTTTCCGCTGCGGTAGGCAGGATGGGAGAAGGTCACGTTGAGCTCTATGCCGGTGAGGTATCTCATGCGGTACGCACGGGCCAGCTCGATGGCCTTGTCCTGTGCCGCCAGGGAGTCGTGGTCGGTGATGGAGATGAGGCCGATCGATCTCGAGTCGGCCTCGGCAAAGATGTCCTCGATATCCCACCTGCCGTCCGAGCCGTTTTTTGAATGGATGTGGAGATCGATATTCATTGCGAGATGTACCTGTGCGCGAGATCATAGTATCGAGCGGCCCTGTCGAAGGCGGCCTGCCTCGCGGCCGCGTCGATGCCGGAGTCGTCGATCATGAAGGAGCAGACCTTTGCCCGCACGAGGGCCCGGTAGACCTTGTAGAACAGGAGCACCTTCCCCATGGAGGCATCCCCTGACTCTTCGATGAAGGCTTCGGAAAAAGCACGACCGAGGTCGCTCCGAGAGTTGCAGTCGAAATCCATCGAAAGGAACGCCGCGTCGGTCGCAACGTCGCTGTAGCGAAAGCGCTCGTTGAACTCGATGCAGTCGAACACGGAGACCCCATCTTCATCGAGGACCACGTGCTGGAGGTGGAGATCTCCGTGGCATTCCTTGCAGTGGCCGGCTGAGGCCCGCTCGAGGAACAGGGCTTCGTTCTCTTCGAGAAAGCTCCTGCTCCAGGATTCGATGTCGGAAAAGGTCTTCTCGTCCACCGGGCCGCCGATGTACTTCCTCGTCTGGTCGAAATTCTCCATGACATTGAATGCGACGATGCGGGGAGACCCGAAGAGCCGTGCCTTCTCATCGCTTTCGATTTTTCCGTAGAGACCGGCGAGCGATCTGCCCACGAACCGAATGTCTTCTTTCGACAGCTCGCCTTTTGCAAGAAGGCTCGAAAGCACCTTTTCCTCGTTTATCCGCCTCATCCTGAGAGCATACTCGATGATACCGGTATTGTCATCAATGAAGTAGTTCCCATCATGTTCGGAGATGGGCACCACGCCGAGGTAGAGATCGGGCGAGAACCGTCTGTTGAGCCTGAGCTCCTCGTCCGTGTAGAATTTCCTCTTTTCGAGCGTCGAGAAATCGAGAAATCCGAAGTCGACCGGCTTTTTGAGCTTGTACGCATACTCGTCGCCGACGAACACCCACGAGATGTGGGTCTGGACGAGCCTGACGTCATGGGGCCTTTCCGGGTACGCCTCCGGCCTCGTCAGGAACTCAATGAGCCTCATGTCCGTCATGGACGATCCCTCCTGCAAGTTGTCCGCAGGCGGCGAGGATGTCTCTTCCCTTCTCCTTGCGCAGCATGACGGCAAAGGGGGAATTCCTGAGCTGCTCCTCGAAGGCCAGGACCGCCTCATGATCCGGGGCATCGAGGGCACACCCGGGCCAGGGATTGAAGGGGATGAGGTTCACCTTGACTTTGAGCCCATGGAGGACGCGGATGAGCTCCCTGGCGTCACGGACACGGTCGTTTATCCCCTTGACGAGGACGTACTCGATGGTGATCCTCCTCCGGTTCGGCAGCTGGTACGCCTTCAGTGCCTCGATGAGCTCTTCGAGGGGATATTTCCTCGTGACAGGCATGAGCCTCTCCCGGATCTCGGCCGAAGGTGCGTTCAGGGACACGGCCAGGGCAGCCTCGCTGTCCTTCCACAGGGTCTTCAGCTTCGGGATGATTCCGCAGGTCGAAACCGTGATCCTGCGTTTCGAGAACTGGGGGCCGTCCTTGTCCGTGAGGATACGGATGCTCTTGATCACGCTGTCGTAGTTGAGGAGGGGCTCGCCCATTCCCATGAACACGATGTTCCTGATCTGCCTGTCCGGATAGGTGCGAAGGGGATGGAGCGCCTGCGAGACGATCTCGGAGACCTCGAGGTTGCGCTTGAATCCCAGGGTCGCGGTACAGCAGAAGGCGCATCCCATGGCGCACCCCACCTGGGAGGAGATGCAGAGGCTCCAGTGGTTCTTCTCCGGCATGAGGACGCTCTCGATGATCTGCCCGTCATGGAGCCGGTAGGCAAGCTTCTCGGTCCCGTCCGACGAGACCTGCGTGCGGACGGGCTCGGGGTACGAGATGACATATGTCTTCGACAGCTCTTCCCTCGTGGCCTTCGAGAGGTTGGTCATGTCCCGGATGTCGGAGACCGCCTTTGCGAACACCCAGGTGAAGACTTGGGTCCCCCGGTACTGCCTGTCGGAAAACAGGCCTTTCATCTGTTCCTTGTCAAGGTTGAGGAGATTGATCATGCGGTAATTATCCTAGGGACTGATGATGAAAAATGCAAGTGTAAAGGGAAATGCGCCCGGCAGGGATCGAACCTGTGACCTTAGGCTCCGGAGGCCTACGCTCTATCCGACTGAGCTACGGGCGCATATGCATCAGTTCTTGCTCGCGAGGTGCTTGACGGCCTTCTCGAGCCCGTCGAGCGTTATCTCGAACATGGGGAAGATCTCCCCGATCGCCTCGACGGTCGCCGTGTGCGGCCATGTCGAGGCATACTTTGGATTGAGCCATACACTATGTTTGAATGTCTTTGCAAGATATTCCAGCTTTTTGATGCTCGGATCCCCCGATTGGGTTCCATAGTAGATGCTTCCGTTGCGGCTGAAGAGCTCGAACGGCGCCATGGAGGCATCCCCCACGATGATGAGCCTGGTCTGCGGGTCATAGCGGGAGAAGTCTTCGAGATAGACCGGCTTGTACTGGCGGGAGGAATCCTCCCACACGCGGGTATAGATCGTGTTGTGGAAATAGAAAATTTTGAGGTCCTTGAACTGGTTCCTCGCATGGTTGAAGAGCACCTGCACCACGTTGATATACGGGTCCATGGAGAACCCGCCGTTGTCGATCATGAGGATGACTTTCAGCTTGTCCTTGAGAGACCGGTCGAAGACGATCTCGATCTCGCCCGCGTTCTTCATGGTCTCGTAGATGGTCTTGTCGATGTTCAGTTTGTCTTTGGGGCCTGACGGCTGGAGGTGCTTCAGCCGTTTGAGGGCGTCGGAGATCTGGGCGGGCCCGAGCATGGTGTCCTGCGTATAGTCCTTGTACCGCCGGTCGAGGGCGACCTTGACGGCGGACTTTCCCATCGAAGAGCCGCCCACCCGCATCCCGCCGGGATGATAGCCCGAATGCCCGACGGGCGACGTCCCGCCGGTGCCGATCCAGCGGTTCCCGCCGTCGTGACGCTCGGTCTGCTCTTTGAGCCTCTCCCGGAAGTATTCCTCGAGCTCTTCCGTGGTGAGCTTGGCTAAGGTTTTCTCGTCGATCCCGAGGAACTCCGCGACCCGTTTGGGGTCTTGCAGCCATTCATCGAGCATGGCCTTGATGGCGAGCTCGATCTCGGCCGTGAGCTCTTCGCTCAGCTCGGCCCCTTTGAAGTAGTGGGCGAAGATCCGGTCGTAGAGGTCGAAATACCTCTCGGACTTGATCATGAGCGCGCGGGACAGGGAGTAGAAGTCGTCGAGCGAGCCGATGAGCCCTTCATGGAGCGCCTCCTGGAGGCGCAGGAATCCGGTCGGCGAAAGCGGGAGGCCTTTGTCCCTGAGGAGGTAGAAGAATTCGGTGAACATGGTCCTCTCCTACCGGTACGATCCCCCGAGGTGTCTCTGGAGGACCGCGTAGTCCTCGCTCTTCTTGATGAGGACGCCTAAGAAGGGGATGTCGTTCTTGGCGAGGTGCTTCGGGTCGAAATTCTTGTCCATGAGGAGGATCCTGATCCAGTTGATGAGCTCGCGCGTGGCGGGCTTCTTCTCGATTCCCCTGTAGCTCCTGAGGCGGTAGAAGGCCTCGATGCACGCATCGCTCAGGCGTCTGTCGAGGTCCGGGAAGTGGGCGCGGACGATCTTGTTCATCATGTCCTGGTCCGGGAAGGCGATGTGGTGGAACACGCACCTGCCGAGGAACGGGTCGGAGAGGTCCTTCTTGGCGTTCGAGGTTATGATGATGATGGGACGGTTCCTGGCCCGGATGGTCTTGTCGATCTCGATGATGTCGAAGGACATCTGGTCGAGCACGTCGAGGAGGTCATCCTGGAAGTCGGTGTCCGCCTTGTCGATCTCGTCGATGAGGAGCACGACCTTCGTCTCCGAGACGAAGGCCTGGCCGATCTTGCCCATCTTGATGTAGTCTTCGATGTTGCTGACGTTGCGCTTCGAGTCGCCGAACCGGCTGTCGTTGAGGCGGGTGAGGGTGTCGTACTGGTAGAGGGCTTCGACCGCCTTCATGCTCGATTTGACGTTCAGGACGATCAGAGGCAGGCTCAAGTTTTCGGCAATGGCATGGGCGAGGAGCGTTTTGCCCGTCCCGGGCTCGCCTTTGATGAGGAGCGGCATTTCGAGCTTGATGCTCGCGTTGACGATCTTCGATAGCTCGTCGTCGAGCACGTAGGTGTTGGTGCCGGTGAAGGTATACTGTCCCATGGACTCACTCCTAATGGTAAGAATATTTTACTTTTTCCATACCATACAATATGGGGTGGTTCAATGTCGGTCAACAGGGGGGTCAGGTCTTGCCTTTTGCTCCTTGAGGAAATAACAGGGGCATGGAGTGCTCTCTGCACTGCCGTGTCGGACGCCTGGCAAAAGGCAAGACCTGACCCCCCTGTTGATTGCAGTCGGTTGACTCATGGTGCGGTTTACGTTACACACTAATAATGTATATTGAGAATAAGGAGATAGTGATTGGAGAGTGACGAACACAATCAGGAAAGTTATTTAAAGCGTCTCTGGTCCCTCTTGAGAGGGGAAAAAACCGAGATCGATACGGAAAAGGAGATTGAAAAGCTCCTCGATGAAGTGGAGGAGAGGGGTTTCATCGACGAAGAGCAGGGTGACATGATCCACAACATCGTCGTGCTCAAGGATACCCTGGCTCGTGAAATCATGGTCCCGAAGGTTGATATGGTGGCAGCCGAGGTCTCGTCATCCATCGACGACCTCGTCGAGCTCATTACGAAGGAAGGCTGCTCCCGGATTCCCATCTATGAGGAGAGCCTCGACAACATCATCGGCGTCGTCTACGCAAAGGATATCCTCAAATTCTGGAAATGCCAGGACAGTGCCTGTGACATCAGATCCCTCATGCAGCCGCCGTACTTTGTTCCCGAGGGCAAGAAGCTCATCGACCTGCTCAAGGAGTTCAGGACGAACCGGCCCAAGATCGCCATCGTCATCGACGAGTACGGCACGGTCGACGGGCTGCTCACCATCGGGGACATCGTCGAAGAGATCGTGGGCGACATGGTCGAAGAGGGCGATCAGACGGACGAGGAAGAGATCGTCCAGAAGGCCGCCGGCATCTATGTCGTGGACCCGAAGCTCTCGGTCGACGAATTCGCCGAGGAGTTCGAGACCGAGATCCCGGAAGGAAGCTACGATACGGTAGGAGGCTTCATAACCTACAAGCTCGAGAGGATCCCCGAGCCCGGAGAGAGTCTCGAGTATGACGGGATCCGGTTCGAGATTGCAGAAACCGACAAGAAGCGGATCACCAAGCTCATCGTTCACACCCACCCGAGGAAGGAATCTTGAAAAAGCTTTTCCTCGCGTCGCTCTCCGGCCTTCTCTACGCCCTTTCCTTTCCTGCGTACAGCCTCTGGCCCCTTGCCTGGATATGGGCCGTGCCCCTGCTCTTCCTCATCAGGGATGCAGGGAAGGCCGAGGCTTTCGTCTACGGGATGGCATCGGGAATGGTCGCCTGGGGGGGCGTTCTCTACTGGATCGCCTACGTGATGAATACGTACGGGGGGATGGGCCTGCTCCCGGCCTCGTTCCTGCTCCTTCTGCTCCTTATCCTCCTGTCGCTCTACTTCGGGGCGTTCGCCTGGCTGGCCCGCAGGTTCATCCACTCGAGGATCGCGTTCCTCCTCATCCCGGGGGCATGGGTCCTGCTCGAGCTCGTCAGGTCGTACGTGCCGTTTTCGGGATTTCCCTGGGCCCTGCTCGGATACAGCCAGTTTCCCTGGAAGTCCTTCATCCAGATTGCGGAGTTCGGCGGGGTCTACCTCGTTGGCGGGATCGTCCTCATGGGGAATGTCGCTGTCTATCAGGCGTTGATGAGGAGGGAGATCCTTCCCGCCGTGTTTGCGGCAGTCATCGTCACGAACTGCATGCTCTGGGGCGTATGGAGAATGGGAGACGCCGCCCTCTCCACGGATGCGAAGCCTGTCAGGGCCGCTGTGGCCCAGGCGAATATCCCGCAGGACAAGAAGTGGATGTACGAGATGGTCGATCCCACCATCGACATCTATTCGAGGCTCATCCGGTCCGCCGTGAAGGATGGAGCCGAGCTCGTGGTATGCCCCGAGACCTCGTGCCCGTTCTTCCTGTTCCGGCAATGGGCCCCCACCTCGCGGGTCGTTCTCCTGAGCCAGGAGGTCGGCGCAAAGCTCGTGGTGGGAAGCCCTGCCCGTGAAGACGGCCGATACTTCAACCGGATGTGGCTCATCGACAGGGGCATGATCGGCGGCTACTACGACAAGGTCCACCTCGTTCCCTTCGGGGAGTATCTGCCGCTCGAGAGCTTCATCAGGCCTTTCTTCAGCGGCCTGACGAAGGAGGTGGGAGATTTCGCCACGGCGCGGAGCCCGAGTCCCATCGGCGATATCGGGGCCATGATCTGCTTCGAGAGCATCTTTCCGGGCGTGACGAGGGACCTCTGCAACAAAGGGGCTACCTACCTCGTCAATGCCTCGAACGATGCCTGGTTCAAGACGTGGTCCACGCCGGAGCAGCACCTCCAAATGGCGTCGTTCAGGGCTATCGAGAGCAGGCGCTGGCTGCTGAGGTCCGTCAATCACGGCATATCGGCTATCGTCGATCCGAAAGGCCGGATCGTGAAGCAGATCGGCCTCCTCAGGGAGGGATTCATCATCGCGGACATCACCCCGCGCACGACACTCACCTTCTACACGAGATTCGGCCCTCTTTTCGCTGCTCTCTGGGCAGCGATCTCTGCCATTGCGGCATTGACAAGGTACAAATCAGATGTTAAGGCCACATGATTATGGTGGGAGATTACCAGCAGATCATCGATCAGATTGAAGAAAAGCTGACCAACGCCCGAGGTTATCTTTGAAATCCCCGACAAGGAAAGACGCCTCAAAGAGCTAGAATCCCTCCTCGCCGACCCCGACATCTGGAAAGACCCGCTCAAGACGCGCGAGCTGCAGTCCGAGCGCTCCCGGATCAGCGGGATCCTTTCGAACTGGGAAAAGGTATCCGCCCTCTGGGAAGACCTCCTCGTTCTCGTCGATCTGGCGAAAGAGGACGAGCAGGCGGTTGCAGCCGACATCAGAGAGACCATCGAGAGGCTCCAGGAGAGTCTGGGTTCCATGGAAAAGGCCCACGTCCTCTCGGGACGGGACGACAGCAAGAGCGCCTTCCTCGAGATCCATGCCGGCGCGGGCGGGCTCGAGGCCCAGGACTGGGCCGAGATGCTCCTGCGCATGTACCTGCGGTGGGCGGAGAAGGAAGGATTCAAGACGCAGATCATCGAGATCTCTTCCGACGAGGAGGCAGGCATCAAGGGCGTGACCGTGGAGGTCGAGGGAGAGTGGGCCTTCGGCTACCTCAAGGGCGAGACAGGCGTTCACCGGCTCGTGAGGATATCGCCCTACGACTCGAATGCCCGCAGACATACCTCGTTCGCATCGGTCATGGTGACCCCGGAGGTGGACCAGACCATCGACGTGAAGATCGATGAAAAGGACCTGCGGATCGATACCTACCGTGCATCCGGGCACGGGGGCCAGCACATCAACAAGACGGACTCGGCCGTGAGGATCACGCACATTCCCACCGGCATCGTGGTGCAGTGCCAGAACGAGAGGTCCCAGCACAAGAACAAGGCGGTCGCCATGAAGCTGCTCGCCTCGAAGCTCTACGAGCTCGAAGAACTGAAGAACAAAGAGCGCATCAACGAGTTCCACAAGGGAAAGAAGGAGATCGCCTGGGGCTCGCAGATACGCTCCTACGTCCTCCAGCCCTACCAGCTGGTTAAGGACCACCGGACGAATCTCGAGGTGGGAAATGTCGATGCCGTGCTCGATGGAGACATCACGGGCTTCGTCGATGCTTACCTCTCGTTGAGCGCCGTGGAGGCAAAGGACAGTGAAAGACGCGATTAGGAGCCGGAGGAGCATCCGGAAATTTTCGGATCAGGTCGTGCCGGACAATCTGGTCGATGAGATCCTTGATGCCGGGAGGTGGGCACCTTCGGGATTGAACAACCAGCCCTGGCGTTTTGCCGTGATTCGTGATGCCGGGCTCAAAGGCGAGATAAGCGGCCTGACTGCGTACGGGTCGATCGTCCGTTCTGCCAACGTGATCATCGCGGTGTTCTTCGATACTTCTTCGGGTTATGACCGGACGAAAGATCTCCAGGCGATCGGCGCCTGCATCGAAAACATGCTCTTGTGCATCCATGAGCAGGGCCTCGGGGGCGTGTGGCTCGGAGAAATCCTCAAGAGCGGATCGGAGATGAAGGCCCTGCTCGGTGCGCCCGACACGTATGAATTCATGGCAGCGATCGCGCTGGGCTATTCGAAAGGATGGCCTCCCCGGGCACCAGCGAGGAAGCCCCTGTCAGAGCTCGTTTTCTTCAGAAAGTGATTTCTTCGCAAGCCGTCCTGCAATAAGAATCAGGGGTCTCATGGCTGAAGACGGAGGGTCGTCAGGATTTCCCTCTGCCATCACCTTGACAGGGATTGCTCAAAATATTGAATAGTCTGCTCGATTACTTGACCTCCTGAGCTATTCACATGTATAGAGGTGCCCTATGCCGACCGAACGAATACAGCTTCCGGACAAGGAGATCATGATCGTGGGGACTGCCCACGTCTCGAAATCCTCTGTGGACGAAGCGCACGACGCCATACAGGAGTTCAGGCCCGACGAGATCGCCATCGAGCTGTGTCCGAACAGGTTCGAGGTGATGAGAAACCCCAAGGGGTGGCAGGAGACGGACATTGTCAAGATCATCAGGGAAAAGAAGGCCCTCCTGCTCTTTGCCAACCTCCTGATGTCCTCTTTCCAGAGGAGGATCGGAGAGAAGCTGGGAGTGAAGCCGGGCGACGAGATGCGCATCGCCATCGAAGAGGCGGATGCATCGGGGGTTCCTCTCGCCCTCGTGGACCGGCCGGTTCAGGTTACGCTCCAGCGGGCCTGGAAATCGCTCGGCGCCTGGGAAAAGACGAGGTTCCTCTTTTCTTCCCTGTACTCGATCCTTTCCATGGAAGAAATCGGCCAGGATGAGATCGAGAGGCTCAAAGAGAAGGACATGCTCACCCATGCCATGGACGAGATCGCCAAGCAGGCCCCCACCATCAAGAGGGTGCTCATCGACGAGCGGGATGCCTATATGGCGCGCAAGATCGTCGATCTCGAAGGAAAGAGGGTTCTCGCGGTCGTCGGAGCCGGTCACATGAAGGGCCTTATCGAGCAGATCAGGAATCCTGTCAAAGACATCAACGCCCTTGAAGAGATCCCGGAAAAAGGCAGCGGCCTTCTCGGGTGGGTCTTCCCCATGGCGGTGCTCACCCTCGTGATAACAGGATTTTTTTTTGGAAGTCCGCAGCAGGGGTATGAGATGATCAAGTGGTGGATCTTCTGCAGCGCAGCCTGCTCAGGCATCGGCGCGCTCCTCGCCCTCGCTCACCCCCTGACCGTCCTGGTGGCTGCCGTCTCGGCGCCCATCACCACACTGAACCCTGCCCTGGCAGCAGGCTGGTTCGCGGGCTTGAGTGAGGCATACATCAAAAAGCCCAGGGTGTCGGATTTCGAGACCATCCACGACGACATCGCCAATGTCAGGGGATGGTGGACAAACCCCATCACGAGGATACTTCTCGTGGTCATGCTCGTCAACCTGGGCGCCTCCATGGGAGCCTTCATTGCCATGTCCATCCTGACGAGGATCGTACTAAACGGGTAACGGGAAGAGCTTAATTTCAGGCAGGTCTTGGAATATCACTTTTCGCGATTATATTTATTACTGTACGGGAATGTTGATTTGAATTCGCTGGTGTTTTGTCATGCCCGAGCATCGAGGGGTTCGTGGTATCTTCCAGGTGGGAGGGTGTATGGACAAGGTCGGTACAACGGTTCAGGGGGATTCCTCTATCGTCAAGATTCTGGATATCAACCCTCTTATGCGGGGCCAGCTCATGGAATACGGTGATATCGGGGAGAACGCCTTCGATGTGTATACCCTTTACAAATCTGCTGCCAGGAGGCAGCTCACAGATACCATCGAGACGAATGACGCCTTTGACATGCAGTGCCTGGCATGGATGACCAAAGAGGAATTTTCTCAGGCGAGGAGGCTCTTGAGGAGGCTCGGCTACATCGTGGAGACGACGGATCGGGAAGGGAGCTGGAAATCGACCCGCCAGGTGAGGCTCGATAACCGGATACGCAGGGGTCAGTGACAGCTGAAGACGGGTTCCCGGCTTGAGGAGAGCCCGCCGACTCTCCGCAGGCCGAAATCCTGCCTTCAGCAGTTGGCCGCCTGTTGGGTCAGTGCAAGGTCGTCGTTCCGGCTGCTGATAAGCTCGCTGATCGTTGCCTTCAGCCGGCTGAAATTGTGAGATTTGAGGACATATGCATCGGCTGTCCTGGCTATGGGGTTGTCTCTGTAGCTTGCATACGCCGAGTGGATGATGACAGGCTTGTCGAGCTTTGATTTGAGAATGTATCCCATGGTATCCAGGCCGTCCATCTTGGGCATCCGGATATCGAGGATAATGAGATCCGGCTCTGCCTCTCCCTCGTCGAAAAGCCTCGACAGCGCCTCCTTGCCGTTCGATACAACCGAAACGTCGTATCCCTCGTCAGCGAGCTCTTCCTTGATGAGGAACTGCAGATGACTGTCATCTTCAACAAGTAAAATCTTTTTCATTCTCCTTTAACCTCCTGCGCTCGGTATCTTCCGGGCATCCGGTAACGGCATAAGCCATTGAGCACGGGTATGATCTTCTCACGATGCTCAGCACAACCAATGATAACTCAATGAGTGAGCACAAAATGTGCCATGAAAGGAGATAATCCTATAGGTAATTGAAAATGCTTATTAAATCAGAATATCTCATTATGATCCCTGCTGCTGGCTTATTGGAATATGCATAATTTCTTGACGCCCATTCCCCCTATTGTCAATAAGTTGAGCATTATCTCATGATAATGCTATTTTTCTGACAGCACCTCTTTCCCTATTGATGAAATTCGACAAACCGGATGTCAGTGATATTCCTACAGGCTGAACAAAAAAATCTCTTACACAAATATCCTTGATTGTCTGATTTATCGCAAGCCCCAGGCTGTGATATCCCTGAAAGCGGCCAGAAGATAGATAATATTTCTCCACGAGTCAAGCATCAAATCTTCTGGCATTTTTTTGTCTTCGACCTCCTCTTCAATAACTAGAAACATAACGATCATAATTCAAGTCCTGGCACCCCGATTTCCGGGCAGATCCAAACAATGTTCGATCTCTTGATCCTGCCTTTCTGTGTCCCCGGGCATAGGGAGGAAAGAGGCCGGCACCCTGCAAGCCGATCGTGTAGACATTCCAGCTCATCCATACGTCTTAGCGGGCAAAGATTGAGAGAAATAAGATAATTGGATCTCAAAAGCGAAGGAGGATGTTATGGTCAGGAAGATCGTAACCATGCTGGTGATAGTGTCTCTGTTCGGATTTTCAACAGCGTACGCCCACGATTCGGAAAATGATAATGACGAGGCAATGGGGACTGTGCTCATCGCAGGTCTCGCAGTCGTAACCGCGGCCATCCTGATTGCTTCCCATGACAGGCATGACGAATACCGGCCTTCTCCGCGGCACTCGCCTGAAAGGTCATATGATTCCCGGACCAATGATCGTTATAGGCATCGTGATTCCAGGCATGATGACAGCAGCCGCTACAACGACAGGGGCCCCGGCAGGCGTGCCTGGTAGAACCTGGAAGCAGGGCAGAGTGAGACAACGGATTGAGGTCGCTGGTTTTATTTCCCGGGCATGATCCTCGGGCCCCGCTCATCCCAGAGGAGCCACTCGCCGGTATCGAAGAACGACGGGAGCACGATGAGGCCCTTCGTCACGAGCTTCCGGTGAAGGTGACCGCAGACGACGGCATCGACCCTGCGGCGGCCGGCGATGTCGGGATCGATCACGGCATAAGGAGGACGGACGGCAGCCGATGACGCCACGAGGAGGCGGGCAAGGTCGTCCTTGAGTGTCCCGGGCAGCCGCCGGTCGAAAAACCTGAGCACCGGCCACCCGAGGGCATGGAGGACCTTGAAGCCGCAGTCGCCCTGCGTAAGGGTATGGCCGTGGGCAAGGAGAAGCCTTTCGGACGAGGGCGAAGTGATGACTTCTTCCTCCCTCATGACATGGATGCCTGACTCCTGCAGGCTGGTTATCAGGAAATCGCGGTTGCCGGGAAGGATATGGATGCGCGGATCTCTCAGGGTCCCGATGACATCCTGCAGGCTCTCCTCGAGACCCGAGAACCAGTAGTCGAAGAGGTCTCCCAGAATATAGACGGACTGAACGTCCTGTTTTGTGTTCTCGATCCAGGACATGAAATTCTCGTGATCTTTTGGGCAATCGGGGCGTATGTGGGCATCTGCAACGAATATCATCACACGGCCATACAAGCAGAAGAAACTTGATATATCAAGTTAATCCTTGCTATAGATGAATTCCCATGAGTGCTGTGCAAAATACCAACCCATGGAAATGGAGTTCGGTCATTCTTGCCATCCTCTTAATTTCCTGCATCGGCTGGTATTTTCTGAAAGGCAATGAGTTCAAGATATCGGAAAAGATCGGGATAGTCAGCCGCGAAGATGTCATCATGCCGGAGCATGTGACAGAAGCGAACCAGGACTATGCCGATTTCGTCGTACGGCAGGAAGAGTTCAAGGCCTCCAAAGATCCCATCCGCAAATCCTCTACCGTCAACAAAGGTGACAGCTTCTATCAGATCCTCTTGCAGAACAGCATATCCCATACCCAGGCCTATGAGATACTCAAGGAAGTGAAGGGCGTTTTCGATCTCTCGCGGGTCATGCCGGGCCATGAGATCGTCCTCGTCTTCTCTCCCGACAACCAGGACCTCGTCGGCGTCGAGTACGAGATTTCCAGTCATGACAGGCTTTTCATATCGATCGAGGATGATAAGATACAGGCGCACAGGCAGCAGGCGGAAAAGGCCGCCCGGTCAGGTTTCAAGGACGAAGGCCTGTTCAGGAGGGCCGATTGCGTCGTGATGCCGGGCGATAATCTCTTCGACCTCCTCCGCTCGTGTGGAATCTCGAGCGACCAGATCGATCTCGTGGTGAAGTCTGTCAAGGCGGTCTACAACCTCTCGGGCCTCGCCGCCGGCAATGCCTTGAGCGTCTGGATAACCAGGGATAAACCGGCGCGCCTTTCACGGATGGTCTACGAGATCGACGACCTCAACTCCCTGGTGATAGAATCCGCGGACGGCGCATTCAGGGCGCACAAGCAGACCCAGGAACTCGTTGCACGTTACGAGCGGGCCGAGGGTACGATTACCACGAGCCTCTACGAGTCTGCGGTCCAGTCCGGCCTGTCCCCCGAGATCGTTATGGGGCTCACCGACATCTTCGCCTGGGACATCAACTTCTTCACCGACATCAGGGAAGGGGACACGTACACGGTCCTCTACGAAAAGTACTATGTGGGCAACGCCTTCAAAGGCTACGGCAGGGTCATGGCAGCCAGATTCGTGAACCAGGGCGACGAGCACGTGGCCGTGTATTACAATAACGGGAAGAACATCGAGGGGTACTTCGATGACAACGGAAAGCCCATCCGGAAGCTCTTCCTCAAGGCCCCGCTCAATTACCGGCGGATTTCCTCGCAGTTCAGCTACAAGAGGATGCATCCCATATTCCACGTGATGAGGCCCCATCTGGGGGTCGATTACGCTGCGCCGACAGGTACCCCGGTCGTGGCGCTCGGCCAGGGCAGGGTCGTCTTCAAGGGCTGGTCGAAGGGGTTCGGGAAGTACGTTCAGGTCAGGCATCCCGGGAACTATGTGACCTATTACGGCCATCTCAAGGGCTATCCGAAAGGCCTCTCGAGGGGGACGTCCGTAGACCAGGGAGAGATCATCGGTTTCGTGGGGATGACAGGGCATGCCACAGGGCCGCATCTCGATTTCCGGGTGAGGCATGGCGGAAAGTTCGTAAACCCGCTGACGCTCAAGCCGGTGAACGGGCCCCCCTTAAGAGGCAGGATCCTCGCCCATTTCAAGGAGCTCTCCGTAAAAAGACTCGCCATGCTCGATGATACCTCCTTGAATTACACCACAAAACTCAGTAGAAAAGATTAATAGCTACCTTAAGGAGGTGCCAAATGGAGCCAGGAGCATATGCCCTGATCACGATCATTATCATATTATTGCTGTTTCTCTTTTCAGCAATCAAGATCCTCAACGAGTACGAAAGGGCCGTGGTATTCAGGCTCGGCCGGGTGCTTCCGGCACCCAAGGGGCCGGGGCTCATCATTATTATCCCCATGGTAGACCGGTTCATCCGGATCAGCCTGCGCACCGTGGTTCAGGATGTTCCCTCCCAGGACGTCATCACCAGGGACAATGTCACGGTCAAGGTCAATGCCGTCGTGTACTTCCGGGTCATCGATCCCATGAAGGCGGTCATCGAGGTCGAGAATTATCTCTATGCCACGAGCCAGTTTTCCCAGACGACCCTGCGCTCGGTCTGCGGCCAGGCAGAGCTCGACGAGCTGCTCGTCAAGCGCGAAGAGATAAGCTCCCGCATCCAGGAGATCCTCGACCGCCATACCGACCCGTGGGGGATCAAGGTCTCGGCAGTCGAGCTCAAGTACATTGATCTGCCCGAGGATATGCAGCGGGCGATGGCCAAGCAGGCAGAGGCGGAGCGCGAGAGAAGGGCCAAGGTCATCCACGCCGAAGGTGAGTACGAGGCCTCCCAGCGCCTTGCGGACGCAGCCAGGGTCATATCCGTGGAGCCGGCCGCCCTGCAGTTGCGGTTCCTCCAGACGATCCGGGAGATCTCGTCCGAAGGTTCGACGAATACGGTTGTCCCTCTGCCCATCGATATCCTGAGCCCGTTTCTCAAAAAAGAGAAATGAAGCCTCTCGCGGCGAGAGAAGGTCAGTGTGCGGGTGATTCCGGGTGGGATTCAATAGCTCTTCTGTCACCCCCGCGAAGGCGGGGGTCCAGGAAGCACGAGATCCCTGGATTTCCGCTTCCGCGGGAATGACAGCCACGGTGATGTCGTCAGAGGACTAGGCCCCGAGATGAACACCATAACGAGCAGCAGCAATCCCGCCTTCAAGGCCCTCCTCGCCATGAAGAAGGACAGGTCGGTCATGCTTCTCGAGGGCAGGAGGCTGGTGCAGGACGCCTTCGACAGGGGCATGACGCCGAAGGCGGCTGCCGTAACCCCGGGATATGAGGATGCGCACGGACCGGTCGATGTTCCCCATCTTATCCTGGAAGACAGGCTCTTTGCCCGTATCGCGGAAACGAAGACCCCGCAGGGCATCCTCGCCTTTTTCCCCCTGCCGTGGGCCCCTTTCGAGAAGATCATCGAGCACGAAAAGATCATCATCCTCAACGGCCTCCAAGATCCGGGAAACGTGGGCACCATCATCCGCACGGCCGAGGCCTTCGGGTTCACCGCCGTTCTCGTGACCGAGGGAACCGCCTCCCCGTTTTCAGCCAAGGCAGTCAGGGCATCGATGGGGTCTTCTCTGGGACTCGACATTGCCAGAATCCGGGAGGAGGATGCGAAGAGGCTTCCCCACAGGATCATCTCCCTCGCCCCTCACGGCAGCCTGAACCTGGACCGCAAGGCATTCTCGGGCCGGACCGCGATCTGCTTCGGGCAGGAAGGTGCGGGCGTGAGCGAGACGATGCTCTCCCTCTCCCACGAAACGGTTTCGATTCCCATGGAAGGCAAGGTAGAGTCCTTGAACGTCTCCATCGCCGCAGGAATCGTCATGGCCTACGTGAGCGGTGTCTTCGACAATCCTCACAAATAAGAGATCTCTTCCAGGAAAGGCTATCTCTCTTTGTGTTAACTATGGATAGATCAAATATCTGGATGACAAAGAGTCAATACCATTCAAAAGCTACTTTTCCATATCGAGAGAAGTAACGATCACGTGCCACTATATGGACTTTGAGGTGTCAGGGTGTTCTTTCCAAATAACATCCAGAGATCATAACGTTTTGCTCACCTGGCATGGCTTTTTGCTCTCAGGTGCAGCAAATGGTTATGTTTTCTATGCACATGCAGCCAATTATTTTTGACGAATTTCTATGACCGTATCAGCATCCTTTTCTAAGGGTTGTGCCGTTCCGCCAAGTGGTACGCACTTAAAGCACAACTCTGTAGAGCCGAGACGGGCCGGTGCCGACGGTGTTACTGTCTCACGCAACACTTTAACTTCAAGTCCCTTTTTAGCACAAAAGGCATTAGCTTCTTTATAAACTTCTGCTTTATTGCTGAGAGATACGCCGAGTCCTGGTGAGCCATCTTTTTTACCGATATAGTATGAATCCTGATCCATGGGTACAACGCCTGTGCTCTGACAGCCTACGATTAATGCTGATGCAAAAAGCAAATAGAGCGTTATGTATTTCAAATCTCTCTCCTCACTATAGATTCTCCTTGGTCAGACAATAACTTGCGTGCCAAACTGTACACTCTGATGATGGGTACTTTAAAGTACAGGTAGCTCCTGAGGACCTTAACTTTCCAAACCCAGATGAAAGCTTCCCTTCATTACAATGATCTCTACCTCCCCAGCCAATATTGACAGCCGATATTTAATTAGGTAAACAAGTTGTTACATTGAGGGGATGGAGTCCCCCAAAACCGCCAGGCAGGCTGATGACTCCTATCAGAGATCTGAAGGAGAGTTTATGGGGCCTGCTCCCAGTGATGCATCCATAACAGACACAAGAGAGCTTGTTGGAAAACTCGTTGAAACAGCCTCCAGATTCGGTATCATCTCTCTTAATCGCCAGATCGAGGTATGTGAGGATCTTGTCCAGAAGAATCCACTCATTGATTTAGCCATCCTGGGACAGTTCAAGGCAGGGAA
>JAKPPU010000169.1 GCA_029547185.1 Deltaproteobacteria bacterium
AGGGCGGCTCGACCTATCCCATGACCGTGAAGAAGACCCTGCGCATTCAGACCATCGTCATGGAGAACCGCCTGCCCGCCATCACCCTCGTCGATTCGGCCGGAGGCTACCTGCCCATGCAGTCCGAGGTGTTCCCCGACATCGACGACGGCGGAAGGATCTTCTACAATCAGGCCGTCTGCTCGAAAATGGGGATCCCTCAAATCACGGCGGTCATGGGGCTGTGCACTGCGGGCGGTGCATATGTCCCGGCCATGTCCGACGAGACGGTCCATGTCAGGGGCACGGGCGCCATCTTCCTGGGCGGCCCTCCCCTCGTAAAAGCGGCCACGGGCGAGGAGGTCACTGCCGACCAGCTCGGCGGAGCAGACCTGCACTGCCGGGAGTCCGGCGTTTCGGACTACATTGCCGAAGACGACCGCCACGCCATCGAGATCATCCGCACCATTGTCGAGTGCCTGCCTCCCGCACAGAAGACGCGCCTGCCCATGCGCGATCCCAAACCGCCGATCTACGATCCGAAAGAGATCTACGGGATCGTGAGCAGAGAGTTCAAGATCCCCTACGACGTGCGCGAGCTCATCGCCCGCATCGTGGACGGAAGCGAGTTCCTCGAGTTCAAGGAGCTCTTCGGCCCGACGCTCGTGTGCGGCTGGGCCTACATCCACGGATACCCCGTAGGCATCCTCGGCAACAACGGCGTGCTCTTCCCGGACAGCGCGCTCAAGGCCACACAGTTCATCCAGCTCTGCGACCGGAGAAAGATCCCTCTCATCTTCCTTCAGAACATCAACGGCTTCATCGTGGGCAGCGAGTACGAGCGACTCGGGATCACCAAGCACGGCCACAAGATGGTCAATGCCGTGGCCACGTGCACGGTGCCGAAATTCACGGTCATCGTGGGCGCATCCTTCGGGGCAGGGAACTACGCCATGTGCGGACGGGCCTACTCGCCCCGGTTCCTCTGGATGTACCCGAACGCAGAGATCGCGGTCATGGGGGGCGAGCAGGCGTCCGGCGTCCTCGTGACGCTGCGCAACGACCAGCTCGCCAAGGAGGGGAAGCCCCCCATGACAAAGGAGGAGGAAGACGCGATCCGCTCCCCCATCATCGAGGCGGCGAAGAAGGAGAGCAACGCCCTGTACAGCACGTCGCAGCTCTGGGACGACGGCATCCTTGACCCGGTCGATACCCGCGACGTCCTTGGCCTCGCGATCTCGGCATCGCTCAATGCGCCCATCCGGGACGACGCGTTCGGCTACGGCATCTTCCGGATGTAGTGAGATGAGGGAAAAGGGTTATAGGACGTGTGTGCACGCTGTTATTATCCTCTCTTTCTTCTTTGTCATCTCCGTGAAAACGGGGATCCAGGAAGCACAGGATCCGCTGGATTCCCGCCTCCGCGGGAATGACGGACACGGTGCTCAGAATCCAGACTGAAAGGGCAATAAGATCTTAAAAAGGAGGGTATTCCCGTGTTCCGAAAAATACTGGTGGCGAACCGGGGAGAGATCGCTCGGCGCATCATGAGCACCTGCCGGGAGATGGGAATCGCATCGGTCGGGGTGTATTCGGAAGCCGACCGGAAGGCCGTACACGTGCTGAAGGCCGACCAGACCGTATTTCTCGGCGGCTCCGAACCTGGCGAGAGCTACCTCAACATCGACAAGATCATTGCATCGGCCAGGCAGACCGGGGCCGAGGCTGTCCATCCGGGCTACGGCTTCCTCGCGGAAAACTCGAATTTCGCCAGACGCTGCGAGGAAGAGGGGATCGTCTTCATCGGCCCGCCCTCACACGTCATTGCCGAGCTGGGAGACAAGACGATCGCCCGAAGAACGGTCAGGGGAAGCGGCGTTCCGGTCATTCCGGGCATGGACAGGCCCGAGTCGGATCCCGAGATCCTGGCCCGCGAGGCGGCGGAGATCGGCTACCCCGTCCTCATCAAGGCTGCTGCCGGCGGCGGCGGAAAAGGCATGCGCGTCGTCGCATCGCCGGGAGATTTTCAGGATGCGTGCACCTCGGCATCGAGCGAGGCGAAGAGGGCATTCGGTAACGGCTCCATCTACCTCGAAAAGTATCTCTCGAAGCCCCGGCACGTGGAGTTTCAGATCATGGCCGACACGCACGGCAACGTGATCCACCTCTTCGAGAGGGAGTGCTCTATCCAGAGGCGCCACCAGAAGATCATCGAAGAGACGCCCTCCCCTGCCATGACGCCCGAGCTGAGAGAGCGCATGGCCGCTGCCGCGATTGCCGTGGCAAAGGCGTCGGCATACGTGAATGCCGGTACGGTCGAGTTCCTCGTGGACCAGGAGGGAAGCTTCTATTTCCTCGAAGTCAACACCCGGCTACAGGTTGAGCACCCCGTCACGGAAATGATCACAGGCCTCGATATCGTGAGGCTCCAGCTCGAGGTTGCAGCCGGGAACCCTCTGCCGCTCGTCCAGGAAGACATCGCAAGCAGGGGACATGCCATCGAGTGCCGGATCTATGCGGAAGACCCCGAGAGGGATTTCTATCCGTCGCCCGGCACGGTCGTCCACATGGAGGAGCCGTCAGGCCCGGGCATCCGGAACGACTGCGGCATCTATTCCGGATTCCAGGTGCCCGTCGAGTATGATCCCATCCTGTCGAAGCTGATCGTCCATGCGGGAAGCAGGGAGCAGGCGATCACCAAGATGATTCGTGCGCTCGAAGACTACGTCATCCTCGGGGTGAAGACGCCCGTGCCCTTCCTCCTCGATGTCCTCAATTCCGAACCGTTCGGGAAAGGGGACACATTCACGGATTTCATCGATACGCACTTCGCTGGATGGAAGCCGGACCGGTCGCACGCGGATGCGGCGTGCGCGGCATATATCATCGACGAGCTGTCCCGTACGAGGAAGGGGAAGTCAGTCGTGGGCCAGGAGAGCGTTGCTTCGTCTCCATGGCAGACGCTCGGTCTCTGGGGGCGGTGAAGCTGAGCCGAGACAAAAAGAGGCAAGGTATGGAATACAAGCTGAAGATCGGGGAAAACGTGACAGCCTTCCGTGTAGAAAAGAAGGGCGGGCAGGGCATTACCCTCGCCGGCAACAACGGACTTCTCGACATTGACTACACCGTCATCTCGGACCATCGCATCCACCTCGTCATAAACGGGACTCCGGTCACTGCCCATCTTGCGGAGGACGGCAACGGCAAGACCGTTATCATCAGGGGAATACCCTATGCCCTCAGGGACGCCGATGCGCCCGACAGCCGCTCCAGGGGAAAGAGGAGCTCTCAGGCTGTCTCACAGATCGTCACGCCGCCCATGCCTGCAGTGGTGGTGCGAATCCTCGTCTCGCCGGGAGACAGGGTGAAGCAGGACGAGGGCGTGATCGTGGTCTCGTCGATGAAGATGGAGACGACCCTGTTATCGCCCTTTGCCGGCACGGTGAAATCGGTGAATGCGGCAGAGGGCGACAAGGTGATGCCCGGCCAGATTCTCATCGATATCGACAAGGATGATGAGCCCTAGATGCTGTTGGTATAGCGGCTGTCACCCCCTCGGAGGCGGGGGTCCAGGAAGCTCAAGATCCGCTGGATTCCCGCCTTCGCGGGAATGACAGGAGAGAGTAAGGGAATGACGAGATTATGGCTTAAAATCAATGCTGATAAAACATGAGGAGGGAATGAATGGAGGACCGCCACTTGCTCTACCGCGTCGAGGACGGCGTGGGGTACATCACCATCAACAGGGAGCCGCAGAGGAACGCCATCACCCCGGAAGCACTCTCTCTGTTCCATGAATACCTGGATGAAGCCCGGAAGGATGAGCGGGTACGCGCCCTCCTGATCACCGGAGCAGGGGACAGGGCCTTCTGTACGGGTGCACAGCTGAGCGGTGGCGTCATGACCGAAGGCAAGGACATCTTCGCGATCTATGCAAACCTCCTCAACAGGATCGTGAGCTTTCCGAAACCGACCGTGGCGCGGGTCAAGGGGTTCTGCCTGGCAGGCGGCATGGGCTTCATGCTTGCCTGCGACATCGTGATCGCAACCGACGACTCGAAATTCGGGACGCCTGAGGTGAATGTGGGCCTGTGGCCCATGATGATCGGAGCCCTCATCTTCCGCAACGTGCTTCAGAAGAAGGCCATGGAGATGATCCTCCTCGGGGAGAGGATGATCGCGCAGGAAGCGCTCGACATGGGCCTCATCACTCGCGTGGTTCCGGCTGCGGATCTCGATGGCGAGGTGAAGAAGGTGCTTTCAAATCTCACCTCGAAAAGCCCCATCGGGATGAAGATCGGGAAAGAGGCGTTCTATTCCATGGCGAATCTGCCCCTCAAGGATGCCCTGCAGTTCCTTTCGGAAAAGCTCAAAGAGGTGGTCGGCACAGAGGATGCGAAGGAGGGAATCACTGCCTTCATCGAAAAGAGAGAGCCCAGATTCACGGGCAGATGACAAGAAAGGGGGAGTGCACATGAGCACTGAGAATAGAACGGGAAAGGATAAGGTGACCATTGCCAACTGCAGCGGCTTCTTTGGAGACAGGCTGGCTGCAGCCGCGGAGATGGTGCGGGGAGGCCCCATCGACGTGCTCACCGGGGATTACCTCGCAGAGCTCACCATGGCGCTCCTCTTCCGCCTGAAGATGAAGAATCCCGAGGCAGGATACACGCCCACCTTCCTCAAGCAGATGGAAGAGATCATGGGGGAATGCCTCGACAGAAAGATCCGGGTGGTTGCGAATGCCGGCGGACTGAATCCCCGCGGGCTCGCTGCCGGGCTCCGCAAGATCGCGGAGGCGCTCGGCCTCCATCCGAAGATCGCCTGCATCGAAGGGGACGACCTCATGCCGAGGCTCGGCGAGCTGCAGGAAGCCGGAGAACCCTTCGTCCATCTCGACAAGGGGGTTGCCCTCAAAGATGCGGGCATGCTCCCGATCACGGCAAACGCATATCTCGGCGGCTGGGGAATCGCCGAAGCGCTCGCACGGGGAGCCGACATCGTGGTGAGCGGCCGCGTCGCCGATGCCTCTCTCGTGATGGGTCCTGCAGCCTGGTGGTTCGGCTGGAAGCGGGACGACTGGGACAGGCTCGCCGGCGCTGCAGCGGCAGGGCACATCGTCGAATGCGGCGCCCAGGCCACGGGCGGGAACTACTCCTTTATCGACGAGGTGCCCTCGTTCCTCAAGGTGGGCTACCCCATAGCAGAGATATATGAAGACGGCTCGTCGGTGATCACCAAGCATCCGGGCACGGGCGGCCTCGTATCGATCGACACGGTGAAGGCCCAGCTCCTCTATGAGGTCCGTGAGCCTTCGTACCTGACGCCCGATGTCGCTGCCCGATTCGATACCATTGAGATCTCTCAGGAAGCGCCGGACCGCGTCCGGATCTCCGGCGTGCTCGGCTCTCCGCCTCCCGAGACCACCAAGGTCTGCATCAACTGCCTGGGCGGATACCGGAACTCCATGACCATCGTGCTGACCGGCCTCGATATCGAGAAAAAGGCGAAGATCTTCGAGGAGGCACTGTTCGACAACCTGGGCGGAAAGGGCACATATGCCGTCGAGGAGGTCCAGCTCGTCCCGTCGAACAAGGAAAATCCGGAGACGAACGACGAGGCTTTCGCGTACCTGCGGATCTCGGTCATGGACCGCGACCAGAAAAAGGTCGACAGATTCTCTTCGAAGATCGTGGAGCTCGGGCTGGCGAACATTCCCGGCTTCACGGCCACAGCCCCGCCGGCAAAGGGAACTCCGGCCATCGTTCACTGGCCAGCCCTCGTTTCTGGAAGCCGCATAACCCAGAAGATCACCCTCGAGGGTGAGGATTTCACCGTGGACTTCATGCCGCACGAAGCGTTGGCAGCCCCTCCTGCGGCAACGAAGATGCACGTCCCGCCTGCGCCGTCCGGAAAGACCATAAGGATTCCGTTCGGCCGCATCTTTGCGACACGGTCCGGAGACAAGGGCGGGAACGCGAATCTCGGCGTCTGGGGAAAGACGCCGGAGGCATACGCCTTCCTGAGGGAGTTTCTGACCGTCGAAAAGCTTAAAAGTCTCCTCAAGGACATGCGCCCATACGAGATCGACCGCTACGAGTTCCCCAATTTGTACGCCGTCAACTTCTACATCAAGGGCGTGCTGGGCGAAGGCGTGGCTGCGTCTCTGCGAAGCGATCCCCAGGCGAAGACCCTGGGAGAGTATCTGCGTGCCAAGATCGTCGATGTGCCTGAATCGATCGTTCCATGATGTGTTCCGCTCATAGCGGATAGAATGCCGCCGGGAAGCAGTGAGGTGGCCCGGCAGGAAAAGGAGGTTTATCAGTGTCGATATATGATGAAAGGCCCTGGCTCAAGTCATACGATCCCCTGGTCAGGCATGAGCTGAAACCCTCGGAAGAGACGTATGTCGATCTCCTGATGAAAGGATTGAATTTTCGACCCGAGTCGTCCGCTTTTCACTTTCTCGGAAGAACCTTCACCTTCAGGGAGCTCGACAGGCTTTCCCTTGCCTTCGCATCCTTCCTTCGCTCGCAGGGATGCAGTCCCGGAGATGTGGTGGGAATCAACCTTCCCAATACACCGCAGTATCTCATCGCCCTGGCAGGAACCTTTCGGGCTGGATGCGCGGCAAGCGAGGTCTCGCCCCTTCTCACCCCCAAGGAGATGGCCTACCAGCTGAACGATTTAAAGGCAAAGGCTCTGGTGACTCTGGATGCAATCTATGAGAACCGGGTGCAGAAGATAAAAAATGACATCCCGAGCGTCGGCTGCATTCTCCCGACCGGCATCGCCGACTTTCTCCCCCCGTACAAGCGCATTTTGGGCAAGCTTCTGAAAAAGATCCCTTCCGGGAAGGTGGAGCCGATAACGGGAAAGCACGTGGTCCCGTTCAAGGAGGCTGTTTCAAAACATCTATCCGATGTTCCGCTGGCATCAGTCAAGCCCGATGATACCTGCGTCATTCAATATACCGGGGGCACCACGGGCATGCCCAAAGGGGCGGTCCTCACCCACAGGAACATGGTCGCCAATCTCTATCAGGTCGCAGAGTGGCTGGACCTCATGATGGGAGGCGGCCCCGTGTGCTCCGGGTTCCCCTTCTTCCACCAGGCAGGCCTGTACTTCGGCATGATAACCATGGCCTGGGCTTATACCCAGTGCCTCATCCCCGACCCCAGGAACACGAAGCACATGTGCAAAGAGATCTCCGCGCACCGTCCGAGCATGATGCTCCATGTCCCTTCCCTCTACCAGATGCTGATGGATGACCCCGGGTTTTCAAGGCTCGATTTCTCTTCGTGCAATGTGTGCCTGTCCGGTGCATCGCCGTTCTCAAAAGAGGCCGTTGCCTCCCTCGAGGCCATTGTCGGAAAAGGAAAGGTGGTGGAGCTCTACGGAATGACCGAGGCGAGCCCGGTCATTGCCATGAATCCTCTCAAGGGAACGAAAAAGATCGGGTCGGTCGGCCTTCCCGTCCAGGGCACCCTGATCAAGCTGGTGGACGTGGAGACGGGAACGAGAGAGGTGCCCCTCGGTGAAGAGGGCGAGGTAATCATCAGCGGCCCCCAGATAATGAAGGGTTATCATGGGAAGCCGGAGGAATCGGCCAACAGCCTGCGCAAATTAGGCGACAGGACGTGGCTCTACACCGGGGATGTCGCACGGATGGATGAGAATGGGTATTTCTTTCTCGTAGACAGGACAAAAGACATGCTCATCGTGAGCGGGTTCAAGGTTTTCTCCCGCGAGGTGGAGGAGGTTCTCTGCGAGCACAGGGCTGTCGAGCTCTGCGCCATCATCGGGATACCGAATCCGGAGCGGCCGGACAGCCAGATCGTGAAGGCGGTCATTCAGCTCTCCCGGGATGCTCAGGGGAAAGATCATGCGAAGATCGAGAAGGAGATCCTCGATCACTGCAGGGAAAACCTTACACCCTACAAGGTGCCCAAGCTGATCGAATTCACCGACGCAATCCCTCTTACCGCAGTTGGCAAGGTGGATAAAAAGGTGCTCAGATCTGCCGGCGCACAGGATCAGATCAAGAAAACAGGAGGGTGAGGATGTATTTCAATGAAACGCATGAGGCATTCAGGGCATCGGTAAAGCGGTTCGTCGACAGGGAGATCAACCCCAACATGGACGAGTGGGAGGAAAAGACCGTCCCTCTCCACGATCTCTTCAAGAAGATGGGCGATCTCGGATTCCTGGGCATCCGCTACGACCGGAAGTACGGCGGCCAGGGGCTCGACTACTGGTATGAGACGGTCCTCCTCGAGGAGATCGGGCACATCAGGGGCATGGGGGTCCCGACCGCGATCGCCGTCCAGACGAACATGGCCACCCCTGCCATTGCTGCCTTCGGGAGCGAGTACCTCAAGGAAAGCTACCTGAAGCCGGCCATCACAGGCGACATGGTCTCGGCCATTGCCGTGACCGAGCCGGACGCAGGGTCCGACGTCTTTGCCATCCAGACGAAGGCGGTGAAGAAAGACGGCTACTACCTCCTGAACGGATCGAAGACGTTCATCACGAACGGGACCCAGGCGGACTTCCTCACCCTGCTCGCAAGGACCGGCGGAGAGGGATACCACTCCTTCGGGCTCTTCATTGTGCCGACCGATCTCGAAGGATTTCACGTGAACAAGAAGCTCGACAAGGTGGGACTCCGGAGCAGCGACACGGCAGAGCTCTTCTTCGAGGACGTCAAGGTGCCGGAAGAAAACCTCATCGGTGATGACAGGGAAGGCTTCATCTACCAGATGCAGCAGTTCCAGCACGAGCGGTTCGCTACCCTGCCGGGCACCTGTGCAGCGGTGCAGGACATGATCGACATGACGGTGGACTATCTCCGGCAGCGGGTCGTGTTCGGAAAGCCGCTGATCACGAAGCAGGTTCTGCGGCACCGGCTTGCCGGCTGGGTCACGAGGAACGAGGCGCTCAAGCAGCTCACCTACCACATCGTCCGAAAGAAGATGGAAGGCCAGGACGCGACGAAGGAAGTGTCCATGGGCAAACTGCTCGCCGGCCAGCTCATTTCAGAGGTTGCCACGGGATGTCTCCAGATGTTCGGGGGCATGGGGTTCATGAACGAGACCCTCATATCGCGCTACTTCAGAGACACCCGGATCCTGTCCATCGGCGGCGGTGCGGATGAGGTCATGCTGGAGATAATTGCAAGGATAGAGGGATTTTAGCGTTTGCTTATAAGGCAGAGACCTGTTAAAGGAGCGTCACATGGTCTCCCATCCAAGAAAGGGATCGACAGCAGAGATTCGTATGGCCAAGACTAAAAGCCAGGACCGCTCGATGTCGCGCAGCGCATTACGCCGGCTGAGGGAAAAAGAGATCAGGTACAACACCATCCTCAAGGCCGCGGAAAACCTGTTCGCCAAGAAGGGATACCACCGTACGAGCATTGAAGAGATAGCCGATCTGGCCGAGGTTTCTACTGGCGCTGTCTACTTCTACTTCAAGAACAAGGAAGACATCCTCATCAAGCTGATGCACGAGATTGGCCATCAGCTGAGAAAGCTGCTCGGCGAAGAGCTCCAAAAGGCCGATTTCTCCTTTGACAGCTTTCAGAACATCGCATTCGCCTTTTTGCGGGATTTCTGCCTGAGCCAGCCCGAGAAGCTTGCCATATTCTTCAGGGAATCAGCAGGCAGGAGCTCAGAGGTCGAAGAGCAGCGCAAGCAGCTGTTTATCGACCTCACACAGGATATTAAGGAAGCGTTCATACGGATAAACGAGGAGCGGGAGAAAAATTCAGTCTCAGGCTTTGCTCCCGAGCTCATTGCGGTATGCATCGTCGGGGTGTACGAGCGGATCGCATGCCATTACTTCCTCTGGAAAGAGAGCTCGAAGGAGGACGTTGAGGACATCGCCCAGAAGTCGGTATCGTTCATGCTGGGAGGGATCGAGAGCCTCATCAAGGGCTGACCTTGCCTTATATTATACATCATCCCCGCTTGCTATAAATCACTCCCGCGAGGGGTCAGAATCCAGGAGGCGTGAAAAATCTCCGGGGCTCCGCTTTCGTGGGGGATGACACGGGGCCGGCTTTTGATGCCAGGCCCGCCGAAACACTGTTCAGTGCATCATTTTGCATCCGTGAAGTTGATCCTCAGGTTAAGCAGGCCTGAACTGATGCTCTGGTGCACCTCGAACCCCTGGTCGCGGAACCTGTTCAGCATGCGGATGACGGGGCGGTTGTCGCCCAGGGCCTCACCCGTAAAGCCGAGGAGACCCTGCTTC
>JAKPPU010000199.1 GCA_029547185.1 Deltaproteobacteria bacterium
CTCGTCCCGGGTGGATCCCCTTCGATGCGTGCCAGCACCGTGTGGATGTTGTTCGCGGTGAGGTCGTGATCGCCGCTGGAGATGAAAATCTTCGTGCCCTGGATGCTGTAGGTTCCATCGGGCAGCCGCTTCGCTGTTGTCTTGAGCGCACCCACATCGCTCCCCGCCCCGGGCTCGGTGAGGCACATCGTCCCTCCCCACTCGCCGGTGTACATCTTCTCCATGTACTTCTTCTTCTGCTCCGGCGTGCCGTATCGGTCGATGAGACCGGCCGCGCCGTTGGTCAGTCCCGGGTACATCATGAGAGGAAAGTTGGCCGCCACGAAGAACTCATAGCACCCCTGAGAGACCACATTGGGCATCCCCTGCCCGCCCGACTCGACGCTCCGCATGCAGTTGAGCCAGCCGGCTTCGCAGAACTTCTTGTAGGCATCGTGGAAGCAGGCCGGCACCTCGACCTTGCCCTTGTCGAACTTGCACCCTTCCCTGTCGCCCTTTTCATAGGTGGGCAAGAGGATCTCGACGGCCAGCTTCTCCGCTTCGTTGAGCATCATGTCCACCGTTTCCCTGTTGTACTCGGCGTACCTCTCGGTCTCGAAGAGCTTGTCGATCCCGATCTGCTCGTAGAGCACAAACTTCTGATCCCGCGTGTTCACCAGCATGTTACTCATAGGTGTCTCCCCTCTCGAAGGTCGTTCGCGGCAGCCGTCGACAGGCTGTACCGGTTCATGATGAAGTCGGGAAGATGAGAAATTGCGAAACGTGGACAATCCTGCGGGAGTATTAATGTCCCCGGTTCTCCGAACTTCATAACTTCATCACTTCCTAACTTCCGCCTTTCGGCGCTGCCTATGGTTTCTGTTCGGAGCGCAGCCCCGCGATGAATACCTCGAGCCCGCCCCGGACCTGGTTGCGGACCCGTTCTTCCCTCGTGTTCTCCCTGCCCGTGAAGAGGTGCAGGGCGATGATGCCGTTGAGAAGCCCCCAGAGGGCGTTTCGACAGACCCGGACGTCGCGGCACCCGGGGAACTCCCCCCGTTCGATGCCCATCTGCAGGATCTGCTCGATGATGACGACGGTCTGGTTGGTGGATTTGACGATGTGGTCGTTGATGTTCGGCGTGAAGTTGACGGGGTTGTGCTGGATCATGAAGTTCATGAAGATCCGGAACAGCTCCCGGTCGCTGATGAAAAACGCCGCGTAGACCTCGGCGTAGCGCCGCAGGTTATCCGACGCGCTCCGGGAGGGGTCGAGAAGGCTCACCACCTTTTCGTGGAACTTGTCGATGTCCCGCAGCAGGATCTGGGCGTAGATCTCCTCCTTGCTCTTGAAGTAGAGGTAGATCGCCCCCTTGCTCAGCTCGGAGCGCCGGGCGATGCTGTCCACCGTGACGGCCCGGAACC
>JAKPPU010000010.1 GCA_029547185.1 Deltaproteobacteria bacterium
GCGCTGGCACCTTCTGCCTCCTTCGGCTCCTTCTTGCTCGCCGCCTGTCTCTTCGATTCGATATCCGCACCGGTCTTGATGCCTTCCAGGGCGTCCTTGTCCTGAATGCTCTGCGTCTCGGCTTCGAGCTTCTCGATCTGCGCCCGTGCCAGGTCGTTTTTCAGTCGTGCCGTTTCGAGGTTGAGGGCCATGATCTGCTCTTCGATCTTCCGCGCCGGGGAGTTGGCCGCCGCTTCGAGCTCTTCCTGCTTCTCCTCCGCTGACTTCAAGACCTTTGCAGAATCCACGTCGAGGGCGTCATAGACGATACGCAGGATGTCTCCCATCTTGATCTCTTTCGCCATCTCGGGTGAAGACAGGGCGATGTTCATGGCCTGCATGATCTTGTTCAGCCGGATAACCCGGTCCTGATAGGACGAGAAGCCAAGTGACTTGGCAATGAAATTGCCCTTGCCTCGCTCGATATCGGGATCTTCCATGTTGTAGTCGAAGAAATCCTGTGTCACCGGCTCGATGGTTCCCTCATCGAGGTTCTTGATTACCCCACCGATGTACTTCCCGGCGTTCTGCATGAGCATGTTCATCTCGGAGAAGGTGTCAGGCTTCCTCTTGTCAAGCACGGCGCCCTGCATGATCTTGGGCATCTGGCTTGCGTCGTCGCCGTACCGCTCGTACAATGCGATACCGGCAAGGAGGGAATCGCCCACGTCCTGAATGATGAACTGCGAGAAGGCCTTGCGTACATCGTCCACCGTGTCGCTCGCGGAGATCTTGAGGCCCGGCTTGAATGTCCCGTCCCAACCTTCAAGCGCTGCGTCGTTCACGATTGCCATGACGTTGGCAGACAGTTTCTTGTTGTCCTCGTAGGCCCTGATCATGCCGTTGAGGACAAGCTGTATACCTTCGAGGTTGTCGGCCACACCGGTCCCGGTAGGCTGGTCGAGGTTGATCTCCCACACGGAGCGGTAGAATGGCCTGTGTCCCGGCTCGTTCCTGGCGTACCGGATCACCTGATCGCCCGCCACGATAGCCATGATCTCGATCTCGTTTCCGTCGTTCTCGTACTGCGTGGGCGCCGGACCCTGGCCGCCGCTTTCCTTGAGGTTCTCCTCGAAGGCCTGCACGATCTCTGAAGGGACCCGGCCCCAGAACTCCAGGACTTCAACCGTCTTCGTCCGGTTCGACAGGTCCCTCATGCCAGGGGTAAGGCCGTCGCTGCTGACGCCTGTTCCGTCCTTGGGCGCCAGTTTGATAGCGTTGTCGATGGCCTCGTCGAGGTAGTACATCCTGCCCTTCTTCTGGGCCAGGTCGTAAGGCGACCATAGCTGACGGACAATGAAGCCTATCCCCGCCTGCAGATCGTCAGTCTCAAGATCCCTGAAGCAATCCCACACGGACAGATATTCCCATCCCGGAGCGTTCTTCTTGATCTCGTAGGGCACAAACCGCGTGTACTGCCCCTGCTCGTCGTTGTACCCCTCGGGCGCCATGCTGACCTGCTTGTAGCCCTTCCTCGTCACCTCGTGGACGTACCAGCGGGACAGGCATTCTCCATAGATTGCGTCTGCCATGATGCACTTCATGAGCTCGCGGTCTGCGTGACAGTCCTCGTACTGCTGCTCGATGGTCTTCTTCATGGCGTGGATGTCGGCCCTGATCTTGCCCTTGATGTCCTCGGGAAGGTCTTCGAGGGTGAGATCGTCCCACGGCGCAAGGATGAGGTCGAAGGGGATCTTGTTGTTCATGAGGAGCATGTCGATGATGATTGACCAGGCCGCTATGATCTTCATCTTGATGAGGGGAATGAAGGTATCGCTTCGCCAGTCCTCGGCCTCTTCCGTCTTCCAGAAGTTCGTGGAGATCATGTTGAAGGCATCGATGTTCCTCTGCCACTTCGGCTCACAGATCTTCTGCCGGTTCTTCTTGAAGTTGTCAAAGATCGTGTCCTTGATGTAGTAGGCCAGGCTGCTTGTGGTTGCGCTGTTCGGAGTAATGTCGCCCATGGCTTCAGTCCTTTTTGTTTACTGCCTCGTCGAATGAATCCTGCCCATCGTTGACTTTCGATATGGCGATCTGCTCTATCTGGATCGCGATCCTGAACCGCTCCTTGCTGTCGCCCTTCGTGTCCTGGGACTTGTCAAGGTTGACGGAGACCACCCTGGCCCTTGCATTGATGCTGACTTCCTCGTCGATATCGAGCTTCTTGAGACCGGGTAGTTTCTCAACCTCGTCATTCCCGAGGTTCAGACGGAGGCCGTAAGGGTACTGTTCGCGGTTCATGTCGTAGGGTACGGCCGCAGTTTTCAGATTGTTTTTCTTCGGCTTGGGCAGTTTCATGTCCGTGAGTTTCGTCATGGCTTCTCTCCTTACACTCGTTTTCGATACGGGAATCTGTCCAGGCCGCAGAGGAGCACCTGAAGGGCGTAGATGGCAGGATGAACGATCTTGTCGCTATCCTTGAGGATCTTCATCTGAATGTGAAGCGGGCTGTCCTTCTCGTAGACGAGCCGCTGCGTCTTCACATACGACCAGATCACATGATTCAATTCAGAGTCGTCGTAGATCTCGAGCTCGATCATCTCGGGCTTGGGCTGAATCATCACCGACCGATGGATGTCAAGCCGGAACTTTCGGGCGTACTCATGGTCACGGTGGAAATAGAAGAACTTCCGGCCGAAATACCGCGACCAGCACTGATTGAACCAGACGGACAGGCCCTTGTGCTCGATTCTGCTGTCCCTGATGATGTGGTCGATCACGGCAAACTGCTGCTGCTCGAAGACGGTCACTACCCCTGTCTTGATGTCCTGGCAGGCCAGAAGGGCGAAACCCACGATGTCATGAAGGCGTTCACCCTCCCGGGCTCCCGGG
>JAKPPU010000029.1 GCA_029547185.1 Deltaproteobacteria bacterium
CAGCTTGGAAGGCTGACGCTCTAGCCCCTGAGCTACTCCCGCTTATTTCAAAAAACTGGTGGAGGGGGGAGGATTCGAACCTCCGTAGGCTCCGCCGGCAGATTTACAGTCTGCTCCCTTTGGCCGCTCGGGAACCCCTCCAGACATGTGGCTCATCTGGAGCTGGCGATGGGACTCGAACCCGCAACCTGCTGATTACAAATCAGCTGCTCTACCGATTGAGCTACTCCAGCCCTGTTACGCACGAATAGCTTGCGCAGAAAGTGTCTGTATCTCAATGATCATGCAAAAGTCAAGGATTAATATTGCATTTCATGGAACTGTCTCTTCCCTGGAATATCCCTCATTTCCGGTCCCTTACAGAACCAGCTCCTTCGATCCTGCCACCCGCCCGCTCAATCCCGATACTGCCGCGGCGTTTTTTCGCCCGTACCGGGGAGCCGCGCAGGGCCTGCACGCATCTCGTCAATACTCCGGAATACATGCAATAATCCCTGTCGGTGAACATGCGGACGGGGTCTGCTTTACACCCCGCAAAGGATAATCAGGCAGACCAGACATCTTTTGGATGTTTCATTTCACGGTTTCGATTCACGTCTTAAGAAAATTTGTTTGAATCTTTTTTGGGAAGCTTGGTGTTGACCCATGGATATCGCCGTGTTAACTATGCCCGAAACATATGGAGAACAGGATCGATCACCTCGCAATCATCATGGACGGCAACGGCAGGTGGGCCAAGGGCCGCGGGATGCCCCGGCTGGGCGGCCATGAAGCGGGCACCCGGGCCGCCCGGAAGATCGTCGAGGCAAGCAAGGACAGGGGCATCTCCTACCTCACCCTGTACGCCTTTTCTTCGGAAAACTGGAGACGCCCCAAAGAAGAGGTCGAGGGCCTCTTCAGGATCCTCGAAAGCTTCATCGACCGGGAGATTGACAGGCTCATGGAGGGAGGCGTGCACCTCAACGTCATCGGCGACCTCTCGAAGTTCCCGGACGTGCTTCGCGAGAAGATTCTCTCGACGATCGAAAAATCCGCCGTCAACAGCGGGATCTACCTCAATATCGCGCTCAATTACGGCGGCAGGGACGAGATCCTCCGGGGCGTGAGGAGATTTCTCGAGAGCGGCGCTTCTCTTGCGGGTTTAAGCGAGGAGAGCTTCTCGAGCTGCCTCGACACCTCGCACATGCCCGACCCCGACCTCCTCATCCGCACCGGAGGAGAATGGCGGATAAGCAACTTCCTCCTCTGGCAGCTCGCCTATGCGGAGATCTACTTCACGGACATCCTCTGGCCGGACTTCGACGAGAAGGCCCTCGACGATGCCATATCCTGGTTCGCCACCCGGCAGAGGCGCTTCGGGATGACCCCGGAGCAGATAGAGGGCAAAGACACGCCATGAAGCGTATCCTGGGCGCCCTCATCCTGGTCGTGGTCTTCGCGGTTCCCGTCATCCTGGGGCCGCCTCTGGCGCTGTTCATCGCAGCACTCATCGTCCTGCCCATGTGCCTCTACGAGCTCTACCGCGCAGCCCTCGACGAGAAGTCATGGCTGCTGGGATGGATTGGCCTGTTGGGCTCTTTTCCATACCTCTATACTATATATATGGACAACTTCCCGGCCGCGCTCTTCGTCGTCTGCATCACCAGCCTGACCATCCTGGCAGCAGGGCTCTTCCTGTTCGAAAAAGGGAGGGCCACGGCCATGCAGGTGAGCCTCGCGATTTCCGGGCTCATCTATCCCCTGGCGCTGACCGGCTTCTGGATCTCCATACGGAACGGCATCGACGGCAGGTTCTGGCTCATCCTGGGCCTCTTCTGCACCTTCATCGCGGATACCGGGGCCTATTACATCGGAAAGAATTTCGGCAGACGTGCCCTGGCGCCCACATTGAGCCCCAAGAAGACCGTCGAAGGAATGTTCGGGGGAATAGCCGCAAGCGTAATCGGCGCTGTCCTGATCTATTACCTCTATAACCATTTTCTCCCGATCTCCTCTCCGTGCCCTGTCTGGATGATGCCGCTCATCGGCGGGGCCATCGCCGTTCTCGACCTCATGGGAGACTTGAGCGCATCCATGTACAAGAGACAGTTCAAGGTCAAGGATATGGGCAGCCTCATCCCGGGCCACGGCGGCATGTTCGATCGCATGGACGGGATCATCCCGGTGGGCGTTCTCCTGTACTTCGCCATCCAGGTAATCCGGTAGATGAAAAGGGTCGTCGTCCTCGGCTCAACAGGATCGATCGGCCGGTCCGCCCTCGACGTCATCGGCCGCAGTCCGAGCGAATTCAGGATCGTGGGCCTCTCGGCAGGGTCTAATGCACGGCTTCTCGAGGAGCAGGCCTCGCTGTTCAACGTCGATCTCATCGGGATGAGCGCCGAACCCTCCGGCGGGATCAAGGGAAGGCATATCGTGTCCGGCAGGGACGCGGCGGTGAGGATCGTGGCCGAAGCAGGGCCCGACATCGTGGTGAACGGGATCTCCGGGGCTGCAGGGTTCCTGCCCTCGCTGCAGGCGGTCAGGCAGGGCGCGGTGCTCGCGCTGGCCAACAAGGAGTCGCTCGTGATCGGAGGCTCATTCATAACCGACGAGGCAGCCCGGTCGGGCAGCCGCATCATCCCGGTCGACTCCGAGCACTCCGCCGTGTTCCAGTGCCTCTCGGGAGAGTCCCGCGAAGAGATCAGGCGCATCATCCTCACGGCCTCGGGCGGGCCTTTCAGGACGAGACCGAAGGAGACCTTCGGGGACATCACCCCCGAAGAGGCGCTCAACCACCCCACCTGGTCCATGGGATCACGGATAACGATCGATTCCGCCACCATGATGAACAAGGGGCTCGAGATCATCGAGGCCTTCTGGCTTTTCGGCGTGGACCTCGAAAGCATCGAGGTGGCGATCCATCCGCAAAGCATAGTCCACTCCATGGTCGAGTTCCGGGACATGAGCGTCAAGGCACAAATGGGAATCCCGGACATGCGGGTGCCCATTGCCTATGCCCTGTCGTGGCCGAGGAGAATGGCGCTCTCCTTCAAGCCTCTCGATCTCGCATCCATGACCAAGCTCGAGTTCTTCCCTCCGGACGGGGAGAAGTTCCCGGCTTTGAAGCTCGCCCGGTCTGCCATGGAGCAGCCCAGGTGCCTGCCGTGCGTCATGAATGCAGCCGACGAGGTGGCGGTCGGCGGGTTCCTCGGGCGGCGCATCCGTTTCAATGAGATCATGGACATCGTTCGGAAGACCATGGACAAACTCGCCGGTTCGAGGGTAGACTCTCCGGCGGATTTGATGGAACTCGATACACAATCCAGAAAGATTGCGGAGAACATGGTATCATGACAACCTTACTAGCGTTCGTTATCGTCTTGGGCATCCTGATCTTCATCCACGAGCTCGGGCATTTTCTCGTGGCAAAGTACAACGGGGTCGGCGTGCTCAAATTTTCCCTGGGCTTCGGGCCCGCGCTCATCAGGAAGCGCATCGGCGAGACCGAGTACATGATCTCTGCCGTCCCTCTGGGCGGATACGTGAAGATGCTCGGCGAGGACCCGTCGGGCAAGGAGGAGCAGTTCTCATCCATCGATCCCTCGAGGTCCTTCGCGAAGAAGAGTCTTCGCGCAAGGACTGCGATCGTCGTGGCAGGGCCGCTCTTCAACCTCCTGCTCGCCGTCCTCATCTACATGATCATCGGCTGGACAGGCCTGCCCACCTTCCCGCCGGTCATCGGCTCGGTGCTCAAGGGCTCGCCTGCGGACGGCTCCGGGCTCAGACCCGGCGACCGGATCGTCTCGGTCCAGGGCACGCCCATACAGTCGTGGGAAGAGATTCCCTCGCTCATGAAGGACGCCACGCCCAAAAACCGGTTCGAGATCGTCATCGTGCGGGACGGCACCCAGTTCACGGTCCACGTGAGCCCTATCATGACCAAGGGCACCAACATCTTCGGCGAGGAGATCGTGAGGCCCATGATCGGCATCACGCGGACGGACAAGCCCGTCATCAAGAGCATCGGCTTCATCCGCGGCATCGGCTACGGGTTCACCCAGTCGTGGCAGATCATCAAGCTCACGGGCATCGGGGTCTGGAAGATGATCAACGGCTCGATCGACGTCAGCAAGAGCCTCGGCGGGCCCATCCTCATCGCCCAGGTCTCGGGCGAGACCTTCAAGGCAGGGATGCTCCCCTATTTCTCCATGATCGCGTTCATATCCATCAACCTCTTCCTCATCAACCTGCTTCCCATCCCCGTGCTCGACGGCGGCCACATCATGCTCTTCGCCATCGAGGGGATAACCGGAAGGCCGATCAAGGACAGGCCGCGGGAGATCGCCCAGCAGATCGGGCTGTTCCTCCTCATCGTGCTCATGCTCTTCGCCCTGTACAACGACATCACACGGATCTTCACGGGAGGCTAGCCATCCTCGTCCTTAGCCTCGACACCTCGACAGACGCCTGCACGGCAGCGATCATCACGGGAAAAGGGCCTGCCTACGAGATCACCATCCCGGTAAAGACCGGGCACGCCGGGAGCCTGCTCCCCGTCATCGACACGCTCTTCCATGTGAGCCCCTTTTCGAAAGAGGACATCGGCCTCATCGCGGTGGGCGTCGGCCCCGGCTCGTTCACGGGCATCCGGATCGGCATCGCCACGGCAAAAGGCCTCGCCTTCGGGCTGAACATCCCCCTCGCGGGGGTCAACACGCTCGACGCGATCGCACAGGGCGCCCTGCCCTCTGCGGTCCCCGTCATGCCCGTGATCGATGCGAGGAAGTCCGAAATCTTCTGCCGGCTCTACTCACCCAACGGGAATCCCATCACGCAGCCCATGAACGTGAAGCCCGCCGAGCTGGACGGGATGATCGACAAAGAAACCCTCTTCATCGGAAACGCCGTGCCCCTCTACCGGGAGACCCTGTCCGGCATTCTCGGCGACAGGTTCGTCGAAGGCCCTCCCCACCTCTGGTACCCGAGGGCATCGGTCATCGGCCGCATGGCCCTGTCCGATTTCACCGCCGGAAACCTGCACCCTGCGCTGCCGCAGTACGTGCGGTCGTCGGACGCCATGATCCTCCTCGAGAAGAAACGGCTGAAAAAGTCGTAAGGGCTTTCGGAATAACGATTCACGGGAAAAGAATCCGGATGCCTATTATTGAAGATTCTGTTCCCTCCTTGTTAATTGAATCATTGGAATCAATTTTCCTGCTGCTCGCTGCCTGTCTTGAACATGGCGGCGGCAGAGCAGCTCTCGATGAGATATTCCCCCACGGCCGTCTCGTCGGAAAGGACTACGCCCCTGTATCCCCGTTCGAGGGCATCGTGGAGGCTGCAGACCTCTGCGCGGGTGGGGACCGGGGACACGGTCATGTGCTCGAGGACCTGTCCGGCGAGGAGCACGGGTACCGGGAGCTCAGCCAGCCTGTTCGAAAACCGGTATACTGCTCCGGCCATTGCTTTAAGCCCCATCTCTGCACCGAGGTCGCCCCGGCAGAGCCACAGCTCGTCCGAGAACCGGGAGATACCGGCGGCGTCTTCGACGGCGGTTTCCCGTTCGAGCTTGGCGATGAGGTATGTCCTGTCCCCGATAGTCTTCCGGTAGCGGGACATCTCCATACGATCCCTGACGTACGACACTGCATAGCGGATGAAATCGAAGCCCCTTGCGAGCTCGAGGATCTTCACGTCCTTTTCGCCGAGAGATTCTGCCCGGTACCCGCTCGACGGGCAGGTGATACCCTTGCGTGAGGATATCACCCCCCCTCTCGTCACACGGGCCTTCACCGACCCGTCACCGGCCTCTCTCACGGCCAGGGCGATCTTTGCATCGTTGAGGACGATGCTCCCGTCCGACCGGCGGACCGCCCGGAAAAAGTCCTCGTGCGGGACAGGGAGCATGCCGGGATCCCCGGTCGAGGGACAATGCACGAGCTCGATCTCCTGGCCCGGCTCGAGGGTGAGCTGCTCGAAGTCGCCGAGGCGCCATTTGCTCCCCTGGAGATCGAGGACGACGCGGACGTGAGAATCCCGCTCCTTAAGAAAGGTCTTCATCCTGTCGAGCCACTGCCCGACCTGCTCCACGGACAGGTGGGAGGTGTTCAGCCGGAACGAGGTCGCGCCCGTACAGAGGAGGGCCTCCCACATCTGTTCACTGCTGCTCTTGGGCCCCAGGGTGGCGACGATCTCGTAGTCCATCTATTTCACTCTTCCTTCTCCATTTATCCTTACCACAAATCGCCTTGGGACTGGTCGAGAAAATACCCTTCACCGCGGATGCCGGGCATATGACGGACGGGTCTGAAGGGGTGCGTGCCTCCTGGTGCCCGACTTTGAGCGGGCTGACAGGATCGGATATCGTCCGGATTTACCGGATGAGGCCCTCGGGAAGCCTCCCTTCGAGGATGTCCCTGGCCTGCCGCGCCACCGAGTCGGAGAGGCGGTCTCCTGCTTCCCTGGTCAGGGCGCCGATGTGGGGCGTGAGGATCACGTTCTCGAACCCGGCCAGCGGGTGGGAGGACATCAGGGGCTCGGAGGCGAAGACATCGAGCGCCGCCCCGCCGATGTGTCCGGTCCGGAGCCCGCGGACGAGCGCATCCTCATCGATCACCCTTCCCCGGGAGGTGTTCACCAGGATCACTCCCGGCTTCGCCGCTGCCAGGGCTGCCTCGTCGATCATGCCTTCCGTTTCCGGGACGAGGGGGACGTGGAGGGTGACGATGTCCGACCGGGACAGGAGCTCGCTCAAGGTCACGGGCTCCACCCCCAGGCTGCTCAGCTGTTCGGAGTCAAGGGAGGGATCGCAGCCGATTGCCTTCATGTCGAATCCCTTCGCGATCTTCGCCACCCGGACCCCGATGTGTCCGAGCCCGACGATGCCGAGCGTCTTCCCCCAGAGCTCTCTGCCGTAGATCCAGCCGGGCAGGGTCATTCCCGTCTCCGCCCATCCGCCCGTCCTCACCCAGGGGTCTGCCGCGGGTATCCTCCTCAGCAGGCTCAAAAGGAGACCGAAGACGAGCTCTGCCACGGCCTGGGAATTCTTCCCCGGGCAGTTGCATGTCTGCACGCTGGCGTGCCTCATGGCGGAAACGTCGATGTGGTTGTAGCCCGCACCGTAGGCGATCACTCCCTTGAGGCCTGGCGCCCGGTCCAGCACCTCGTCGTTGAGGGGCACGTACTCCGAGACGATGACCTTCACCGCCCAGGAGCCCCCGATCTTTTCCGCGAGGTCCAGCGCGTCCGATGCGTCTGCCCACGCAAGGCCTCCCAGACGGGCGAGCTCCGCCTGGGCCTCGTCCGACAGGTAGAATCGGTCGGCGCACACGACGGCGGCCGAAGACACGCTGAGATCGGTCATGAGATGGTCCTCCCCTCGCCGACGGGCGTTTATTTCGGCATCACGAGCATGATCTTCAGGTCGTTCACGTTCGTGCCCGTAGCGCCGGTGAGGATGGCGTCCTTGAGCTTGACGAGTGCAGGGGTCACGTTATGGCTTTTGAGGGCGGCAAAGATGTCGACGTCAAGCTGCTTCGCCCGCTCGGCGGTCAGGTTGTCCACGACCCCTCCGGCAAAGGTTGTGGGTCCGTCCGTGCCGTCCGAATCCTGGCCGATGATCGCCACCTCGCCGATCCGGTCGATCCAGAGCGCTGCTCCCAGCGCAAACTCCTGGTTCGGTCCTCCCTGCCCCGGCTCCGACGTGATCTTCACCGTGGTTTCCCCGCCGCCGATGATCACGCAGGGGGCTTTGAGGGGCCTGCCGCTCATGAGAATCTCCCTGGCAATGGCGGCAAAGGTCCCGCCGAGCTCCCGGCTCTCCCCTTCGAGCATGGTGGAGAGGATCATGGTCCTGAGCTTGAGCTCCCGCGCCCTCCTCGCCGCACCCTCGCAGGCAGCTGTCCCGGGGACGATGATGAAGTTGTCGATGTGGTGGTCCGAGAGGTCTTTCGGAGTCTCCCGGCTTGGTCCGCCCGCCTTCAGGTACGCGCTCACCGAGGCCGGGACCCTGTCCCAGAGATCGTACTTCGTGAGGGTCCTGCGGGCATCGTCGAAGCTCGACGTGTCCGGGACCGTAGGGCAGGTTATGTAATCGAGCGGGTCGCCGATCACGTCGGAGACGGTCAGGTTGATGAGGTGGGCCCGGGGATTCACGGCCTTGGCGAGCCAGCCGCCCTTGATCCGGCTCAAGTGCTTCCGGACGTTGTTTATCTCCACGATGTTGGCGCCGCAGGTCAGGAGCAGCCTGTTGACGAGCTTCTTCTCGTCGAGGGTGACCCCTTCCACGGGATAGGGCATGAGGGCCGAGCTCCCGCCGGTGACGCAGGCGAAGACGATGTCTCCGGGGAGCGTGCTTTGTGCCAGGACCAGGGCCTGTTTGGCCGCGCTGAACCCGTTTTCGTCGGGGATGGGATGGCTCGAGAAATAGAGCCGCGACCTCGCGAGTGTCCCTTCCTGCCCGTACTTGCAGATGATCACGCCGTCGGCGATCCTCTCGCCCAGGATCTCTTCGAGCGCCTTTGCAATGGGATAGGTGGCCTTGCCCGTACCGAGGAGATAGATCTTTCCCTGTTTTTTCAGATCGATGCGGATCTTGCCTACGCGCAGGATGTCGCCTTTGAGAGAGACCAGCTTCCTCGTGGCCTTGTAGGGGTCGGCCTCGGCCAGAGCGTGGTCGACGATGTCGAAGGCGATCCGTCTCAGCCTTTCATTCCCGTGCGAGAGCAGGCTGTCGAGATTCTTGATATAGCTCACGTGAGGCACCTCCTGGAATCTGTTTGTGTCCGGCAGGACAGCGGCGGCTTTCGGCCTGCCGCTGCCCTTGGACAGGGGGCTTCTCTGGCAGATTCACTTCTCATCCGGCACAACCGTACCTCGTGTCCGTCCTGCTAAAACGCACAGCGGAAATCCGCTCCGGCATAGCGGGCCTGCGACCCGAGCTCCTCTTCGATGAGCAGAAGGCGGTTGTACTTGGCTGTCCTTTCGCTGCGGACGCCAGCTCCCGTCTTGATCTGGCCCGCATTGATGCCCACGACGAAGTCCGCGATGATGGGGTCCTCGGTCTCTCCGGAGCGCTCCGAGACCATGATCCCGAATCCCTGGCGGTACGAGAGCTCGGCCGCATCGAGGGCTTCGGAGAGCGTCCCGATCTGGTTGAACTTCCACAGGAGGGCATTGGCTGCGCCCTTCGGGGCCCGCTCCCTGATGCGGGCGGGGTTCGTGCAGTAGAAGTCGTCGCCCACGATCTGGATGCCCAGCTCCCTGGTGGCCCTGATGAAGCCCTCGACGTCGTCTTCAGCAAAGGGGTCTTCGATCGAGACGATGGGGTAGTCCTTGCAGAGGGCCTTGTAGTAGTCGAAGAGCTCGTCCGTGGTGTACTCGATGCCTTCGAGCGTGTACTTCCTGGTCTTCGCATTGTACCAGTGCGTGGCGGCGCAGTCGAAGCCGTAGCCGATCTTCTTGGCGTACCCGGAGCGGTCGACCGCCTCCACGAGGCATTCCATGGCCTCGCGGACCTTCTTGATCGGGGTGGCGAAGCCGCCCTCGTCTCCCACGTTGGCCGCTATCTTGCCGTACTTCCTGATGACGATCTCGCGGAGCTTGTTGTTGACCGCGTTGCCGATGACCATTGACTCGGAGAAGGTCTCGGCGCCGATGGGGAAGATGCAGATTTCCTGGAAGTCGAGGTCGTTGGAGGTGAGCTTGCCGCCGTTCAAGAGATTGAGGAGCGGAACGGGCAGCACGTGGGCGTTCACGTTGACGTACCGGTACAGGGGGAGCCCGACCGCGTTCGATGCGGCGCGCGCCACGGCAACGGATACGCCGACGATGGCGTTCGCGCCGAGCCTGGATTTGTTCTTCGTCCCGTCGAGGATGCGCAGCTTCTCGTCGACCTTGCGCTGGTCCGTCACGTCCATGCCGATGATCTCGGGCCCGAGGACCTCGTTGATGTTCTCCACCGCCTTGCGGACGCCCATGCCGTCGTAGCGCTTCTCCTTGTCGCGGAGCTCCTTGGCCTCATTGGTGCCGGTCGAACGGCCTGCCGGAACATCGGCCCGCCCGAGGATCTCGTTATTGACGAGCACGTCCACCTGGACTGTCGGATTCCACCTGCAGTCAAGGATCTCTCTCGCAGTGACGCCCGTGATTGTGAACTTCTTCATTGCATTGCCACTCCTTTCGCCTTGTTGTTTTATCGAGCAGATACCTGGTCGAGAACGGATAAGGCCCGCTGCGGCTGAGGGAAGAACAGCACCTTGGGCTTGGGGTTCGGGACCATGTTCATAGCCTTTTTAAGCGCCTCCTGCGGCGATGACGCCGTATCGAGGAACATCTTGCGGAGTACGGCTTCATCGACGCTCGGTGTCGCCACGACGATCCGGATGCCCTTGCGGAGGATCTTGCCCAGCAGGAGGGCGTGGTCCATCTGGATCTTGTACTCCGCGTTCAGGCGGCCGATGACGTCATCGACCGTCTGTGCGCCCTCGTAGGGAATCAGCATGTCCTCCGTGCCGAGCCCGTCGCGGCAGGAGCAGTAGAGGACCAGCACCCCTCCCGGCGCCATGACCGGGGCCAGGGCGATGAGGGGCTTGACTGACTGGTAGAAATTGATGTTCAGGGGTTTCCCCGGCGTGGTGACGATAATGTCGGGCTGCTCCTTGAGCGTGATCTGGCAGAAGGACCTCATGAAGCCGACCGCCGCAGCATGCGCCTCTTCGATGCCGCCGGCGAAGACTCCGATCGTTTCGCCCGCCTGGTTCACGACCAGGTTGACGGTGAAGTGGATCTTCAGCATCCCTGCCGCCTCGACCATGTCGAGGTGGATCGGGTTCTTTGAGAGCTCTCCGGGCCGTGCTTCCGGCGACATCAGCATATCCGGACGGTGGTTGATCTCGATCGTCCTCTCGCTTGCGATCCCCGGAAGAACAGACTTCCTTCCCCCCGAGAACCCGGCGAACTCATGGGGCTCGACCTTGCCGATCGATATCCTCAAGTCCGCCTCGTAGACTGCCCGCGAGACCTCGACCGGCGTTCCGAACGAGGTCTTCCCCAGAGAGACGAGCAGGCGCGCCCCATAGGGATCGTGATTGATGACCGTGAGGCCTTTGAGGCTCTCCTCTCCCACGATGTCCCTGATCTCGTCCTCGGTGGCCGGCCGATGGACTCCCCTGGCGACGACCACCGTGATGTCCTTCGAACGGATGCCGGCGTCTGCAAGCTCCTCGAGGACCATGGGCATGACCTTCGCGGTGGGGACGCCCCGGGTCGAGTCGGACACGATCACGGCGACCCGCCGCTTGCCGCGTGCAAGGTCTCTGAGCATCGGAGTCCCCAGCGGAGCCGCGAAGGCGGCGCGGAAATCCTCCGGCCAGGAAACGGCGGGAGGCTCCTCGAAGCCTGCCAGGCCGAGGCAGAGACCCTGTTCCACCGAGATCTCGACGTCCTCGAGCCTGTCCCTGTAGACAGCCTCGGTTCCCTGTTCGCGGATGGAATACATGGCTATTCGATCCTTTCGATCTTTGCCTCGTCAGGGGCGATGGGCGGCAGTCCCATGATGTCCCTGACGATGTGCATTAATCCGTAGACGGTCATGAGGAAGAAGCTCACCGGGATCGCTGCATAAGGCAGCGCGGTGGAAATTCCCAGCGCGGGCGTGATCTGTTCCCAGGTGCTCCGGACCAGGATGAACCCGGCCACGGTCACGATGCCGGCAACCGCTGTCGCCAGATAGATGATGACCCGCCTCAGGAAACTCTTTACGGGCTTGGGCATCATCTCGCGGAAGATGGTGATGCCCAGGTGGCCGTTCCTCTTGTGCAGGAGGCTCGCGCTGAGCAACGCGTACCAGACGATGGAGAACCGGAGGAACTCCTCCGACCAGGTAAGGGCATTGTTGAAGACATACCGCCTGGTCACGTGCATCCAGGCGACCACGAGCATGACCGCGCAGATGACCATGGTCACGTCGAGCGTTGCCTTTTCGATCATGTCACAGAACCGCTCTATCTTCGGTTTTTCCATATCAGCTTCTCCTTTGGTCCCCCGGATATCCTCTCTTTGTCGTATGCCGGCCGCGCGGCATCTGTTCAATCGGGGAACGGCCCGCTTTCCGGAGCGGGGCCGTTCCCTTTAAAGCTGCTTGGGGCTAGAAACCGGCGTTGACGTCCTTGTTCACGGCAGTGATGGCTGCGAGCCAGCTGTCGACGAACTTCTTGTCCACGCTCGCCTTGATCTTCGCGACAACGACACCCTGCGATTTTGCTCTCAGCTGCTGCTTGCCGGCCGGAGACACGGCGTTGACCTTCATGCCTTTCGCGGTCAGCTTGGCGATGATGGCATCCTCACGGGCCTTGTTGACGAACCTGCTGTAGTTCTGGGCCATGATGGCGCCTTCCTTGACGATGGCCTGATACTCCTTGGGGAGCTTGTTGAACCACTTGAGGTTTGCCACCAGCGGCATGGGATCGTAGATGTGCCCGGTCAGCGAGGTGTACTTCTGCACTTCGAACATCTTCACTTCCCAGATATTGGCCAGCGGGTTCTCCTGGCCGTCCACGATCTTCTGCTGCATGGTCAGGTAGAGCTCGGTCCAGGGGACCGGGGTCGGGTTGGCGCCCAGGGCCTTGAAATTCTCCATGTGCATGGGCGCTTCCATGGTCCTGATCTTGATGCCCTTGAGGTCGGCCGGGCCGCCTATCGGCCGGACATTGTTCGTCACGTGGCGGAAGCCGTTCTCGAGGTAGGCCAGGCCCTTGAGCCCGATGCCTTCGCTTGAGTTGAGCAGGGCCTGACCCATGGGACCGTCGAGCACGCTCCAGGCGATCTCGTAGGAGTCAAAGGCAAAGGGGATGTCGAGGACCATGAAATTTCTGTTGAAGGTCGTCAGAGGTCCGGCCGAGGCGGTCGCCATCTCGAGCGAGCCGTTCTTGACCTGCTCAACGGATTCCCTCTCGCCGCCGAGCTGGGAGTTGTAGTACAGGCCGACCTGGATGTTGCCCTTGGTCCTCGTCTCGACATACTTCTTGAAGACCTGCATGCCGATTGACTGCGGGTGGGTCGGTGAGTTGCACAGAGATACCCTTGCCTTGATAGGTGCCGCAAAGACCATTCCCGAGAAGAGGATGGTGCACATCGCTGCCAAGGCCGCCATGGTGAGCCATCGATTCTTTTTCATTCTATCCCTCCAATGATGTTTTTTAATACGTGTTGATGTTTGCCTATCGCTTTCACGGCTGCTCCTTGAGGGGCATCTGCCTTTTTCAGGACCCGGCCGTTCAATAGCCGAACATGCGCGGCAGCCACAGGGTCAGCGGCGGCCAGTAGGTCAGGAGGAGCAGCACGCCGATGCTGGCCAGCAGCATGGGCCACCCTCCCCTGAAGGTGTCTTCGACCGACACCCCCGTCATGGGGCTCGTGACGAACAGCACGATGCCGAACGGCGGTGTTGCCAGGCCGATGACCAGGTTGACGCAGATGATGACGCCGATCTGCAGGGGATCGACGCCCAGGGCCCAGGCAATGGGCGCCAGGATCGGGCCCAGCACGATGACCGAGGCATAGTCGTCCATGAACATGCCGTTGATGATGAGGCCGATGTTCAGCAGGAGGAGGAAGGCCCAGAGGGGAACATTCGAGAGAGGGCCTGCCAGGGCCTCGACGATCTGCTCGTTGGCTATGGCCCAGGCGGTCACCGTGGCCGCTCCGGCGAGGAGGATGACCATGCCCGAGGTCACGGCCGTCTCCATGAAGATGGCGGGAAGGTCGCGCCATTTGACCTCCCTGGTGAAGACCATGGAAAGGACGAAGGCATAGGCCGCGGCCGCGGCCGAGGCCTCGGTCACCGTGAAGATGCCCCCGAAGATGCCGCCCAGGATGATGACGGGAAGGAACAGGGCGGGCAGGGCTGCCCTGAACTGCTTCCATTTGTCCGGCCATGCGATCCTCTCATGCCTCGGCAGGTTGTCCCGTTTCGCGATGAAGTAGATCACGACCATCTGGGCAACGGCCATGAGGATGGCCGGGATGATAGCTGCCAGGAAGATGCCCGCAATGGAGGTGCGGCCGACCGAGATGCAGTAGAGGATCATGAGCACGCTCGGGGGCATGATGGGGCCGAGCAGCGAGGCGCTCGCCATGACGCCCGATGCGAACCGGGGCTTGTAGCCTTCCTTCTTCATCATGGGGATGAGGAAGGAGCCGAGCGATGCGGTCTCCGCCACTGCCAGGCCCACGATGGCGCCCATGAACAGGCACGAGCCCACCGTGACCAGGGCGAGGGCCCCGCGGACGTGGCCCACGAAGGCATTGACGAAGTCGGTGAGCGATTTCAGGATGTTCCCCTTCACCATGAGCTGGCCGGTGAGGATGAAGAAGGGTACGGCCAGGAGGGCGAACCCGTTCATGCCCTGGAACATCCTCTGGGGGATCAGGGTGATAGGATAGTCTCCCACGACAAGATAGACGAACGTGCTCAGGATAAGGTTGAAAGCAATGGGAAATCCGCTGATGAGCAGGATGACAAAACAGACAATAAGGGACAGCAGGGCTATGGACATCGGTTGCTCCTCCTTTGGTGCACGGTTCTTACGTTGTATGAGCCTGAGACTTACGTCCCCGGGTGTTCATACCTCCGGAGATTTCTCAGCGTCCTGGAAATCTCCTTTGCTGCGCTCGTGGTTGCCTTGATAAGCTTCGCCTTCCCCTCTTCCGTAAAGCGGAAGATCGGACCGCTGACGCAAAGACTCGCTGCGATGTCAGCCCTGTTTTCCATGACCGGGGCTACCACCGAATAGGTCCCTTCCTCCCGCTCTCCCACGCTGACGGCATATCCGTCCCGGCGGATCTTCTCCAGGTCCGCCTCCAGCTCTGCCGGATCCGTGATGGTGTTCGGGGTGAACTTTTCCAAAGGTTTCCTGTAGATGTGCTTACGGGTTTTCTCAGGGAGATAGGCGAGGAGAACCTTGCCTGCTGCGCCGCAGTGGAGCGGGAGGACCTTTCCCACGTCCGTTATCTTGGCGACGCTGAAGCGGCTTTTCACCGCCTCGGCGCAGATCCTGTTGCCCTCGCCGGGCACATAGAGCGAAACCTCCTCGCCGCATTCGTCCCGCAATCTCTCCATGATCGGCCGGGCCAGCTCGGCAATGCTCGTTTCCTGAGACAGGATGCATTTCCACTGGTGGAATTTTATGCCTCCGAGCCGGTACTTCCCGCTGTCGGGGTCGCGGTCCATGCACAGCTTTTTTTCCAGAGTGGCCAGGATGCGGGATACGGTGCTCTGGCTGAAGCCGGTCATGGCGCTGATTTCCGAAACGCTCAAGGCCGGGGTTTCGATCGTGAAGCAGGACAGAATATCGATGGCCTTCTCGATGGATTTGATATTCTGCACTGCCCACCTCCATGCACATTATGCATGTGATATGCACAATGTGATTCTTAAATTAATCAAAAACCATCCCATGTCAAGCGTATTTTTCACGAAAATTTCCCCGGCCAGGCATTCCCCGGGACGCATGAAAGTAGGCCTGGCCACGTTTTATGAGCTATGATGGCAGGGCTTGCGCTAAAAAAAATATTTTTTTGATTTGCCTTGGGGAGCCCGGTTTCATTAAAGTTCATCGCCAGGGAAACTCTCCCGGAGGAGAAGCAGCATGAAGATAGCCGTATTGTTCGGAGGGCCCAGCCCCGAGCGCAATGTTTCCATCGCGAGCGGAGCCCAGGTGATCAAGTCCCTGCGGTCGGACGGGCACGAGGTCGTTGCCGTTGATATATCCTCGGGCATCCTGGGGCCTCAGGAAGAGGAGCGCATGTTCCGGTCCACCCTTTCCGGTGTTCCCCCGGCCTATGAGAAGGGCCTTTCGATCATCTCGATCCTGAGCGAAGTCATCTCCGCGCTGAAAGACGTGGACCTGTACTTCCTGGCCCTCCACGGCGTACCCGGGGAGGACGGCAGCATCCAGGCGTTCCTCGACCTCGCCGGTTTGTGTTATACCGGGGGCGGGATGAAGGGGAGCGCCGTCGCCATGGACAAGGACTTAAGCAAGCGCCTGTTCAGGTTTGCAGACATACCGACCCCTGACTGGTGCCTGGTGTCGTCGCCGGAATCCGTGCCGGATTTCACGCTTCCCTACCCCGTCGTGGTGAAACCCAACAACCAGGGCTCAACCATCGGGCTCACGGTCGTCAGGGAGCCCGGCCTTCTGAAGGAGGCGATCGGCGAGGCCTTCAGGTACGACGTCGAGGTGATCGTCGAGCAGTACGTCGAGGGCAGGGAGTTCACCGTGGGCATCCTCGACGACAAACCGCTGTCCGTCGGGGAGATCATCCCGCAGCTCGGCACGGTCTTCAATTACGAGAGCAAGTATCAGAAAGGCGGAGCCATCGAGATCTTCCCCGCCAGGCTGGAGGAGCATCAGACCGCCCGCCTGCAGGAGCTGGCGCTCAGGGCGCACAAGTCGTTGAAGATAAGGAGCTACAGCAGGGTCGATTTCATGATGGATGCAGACAGCCGTTTCTGGTGCCTCGAGGTGAACACGCTCCCCGGAATGACGGCAACGAGCCTGCTGCCCCAGTCTGCAGGCGCCGTCGGGATCGACTTCACCTCCCTGTGCCGGAGGATATGCGAGACAGCCAGGAGAGCCTAGATCAGACCTGCATCAGTCGGATGGGCGATGCCGATCTGCCGCTCCCCCGATACGATTCATCGTATCAGGCTGCCGGATACTGACTTCTCCTCCTTCCGCACCTTCAGTGAATACGCTGCATGCAGCTCCTAGTGGGCGAAGAGGCGGATGCTACTCCGGTAATGAGTTTCCGGGTTGTTGATAATCGTCAGTCTCATATCAGAGGCATAGATGCTGCCCATCGTGTATCCGAGGTCATGCGTGGGGCCGAGCTGGACCTTGGCGCCCAACTCCTCCATTCTGATCATGAAGTTGTCGGCAAATGAAATGGAAGCGAAGGACCTCTTGCTGGAATTCGGCATGGCTGCCACATAGTGCTCATCCATGCTCGGGATGAGGTCTTCGAAGGCGCCTGCGTCTGAGACCGTGTCATCACCGGTGGCAGAGTAGTTTCCGACCTCGATGAAGACCGTGCCGTTCACTGTGACGTCCCTGATGGCCAGGTCTGCCAGGCCGATCCAGCCCTGGTTCGCCAATCCGGCCGTGGCATGGGAGAAGTCGCCTGTACTCACGTCGTAGCAGCCCTCAATGTCTCCCCAGGCTAATTGGTTCATGATGATGTAATCGACTTTCATGTTCTCCAGTGACACGGTTACTCCCGAGCCGAACATGACGCCGTTCAGAAGCCCGTTGGGACGGATCGAAGTATATGCATCGCGGCTGTGCGGATAAATGAGGACAGCCCCGTTCGTGCCGGTGGCTATATTCATTCCGCCCACGTAAAATTGACCCAGGAGCTGATTGAAGGCCGGCCGATAGGTCGCCCGTGAGAGGTTTCCCGCCGAACCATTGGCAAAGGGGCCGAGCACGATATTGACGAGCAGGGAGTCCATTGTGATGGACAAGGTCGGTATGCCGGTCCTCTGTGCTGTTATGGCCGCTCCCGTCGCATCATACAGGGTTACCAGGTCAATATTGGCGAGCTGAATATCGGACCAGCCGCCGCGGCTCGTCCCATAGGGAATGGAATCACCGGTATCCAGGGCAAAGTCGGACCTCGGCCAGAGGTGCAAGTTTCTGATCTCCAGATCATCGATTCCTACCCAGCCGCCCGTCCTTGTCACCGAAGGGAGGCCGTCGGTATCGCCCCATCCCACCTGATTGAAGTTCACGTTCAGGTCGGCATTGATATCGATGTTCACGCCTGATTGTCCCGTCACCTCTGATAGTCGAGAGTCGGAGACCGGATTCATTGACACCAGGAACAGCGGCAATGAGATCAACATGAGAAGCATTACTGTTCTCTTCATACATCAGTTCCTCCAGTATTTTATTCTTCCGCTTCCAGAGCTCCAATGAGCAGCCCGGATTGCTTACAGAACCTTGATTCAGGACTGTTGCCGGGAAAGTCCGGGACCCGTCGCCTTGAGGCAAGAGGACACCCTTGCCGTCTCTCCTGCCGGAGTCACAGCTCTAGCTCCGTTCTGCCTTCGCGCCGCTCAAGCCGTCGAACGCGTTCGGCGCGGCTGCAGCTTCCCTCGGCTTCAAGCCGAAGGCGAATCCGGGCGTATGGCTTTCCCGCCTTCCCGCAGTACATCACCTCCTTTACGCACTTAGCCGGTTAAACAATCCCGGGACTTAAGCCAGAGACAGTCGAATCCCGTCGCCTTCAGGCGACAGGAGTCCCCTGCCGTATCTCCAACTCGAGATACGGATCTCCCCTGGCCCTGTTTTCGAACCTCTGCAGAGTCGAGCCCTCTCGACGAGGCTGCAGGTCCCCTCGATCTCATGCCGAGGGCGAAACCGGGTGCATGCTCTTCACGCCTTCCCGCAGTACATCACCTCCTCCGTGCGTTCCTCTGTCAAACCTCCCGGGAGATGCCCCTCTCCGGACGGAGCTCTCCCGACCTGGCACGTACCCATGCGGGGATGTTTACAGATAGGATACAGATCCGGAAACGAGCCCTGCCGCTCCCGGAAAAGTCCCTTCCCGAGATGAGTTTTTCTACCCGCATTCCCGCAGTACATCACCTCCTCTGCCTGTTTCTCCGCTGAACACTCTCCTGAGGGGAGATGTCCCTTTTTCGGACACAGCTCTCCCCTGTGCGATCTTTTTACACGAAGTGCAGTTACAGATAGGTTACAGATCCGGAAATGAATGCATGTGCTCAGGAGGAGTCGTCCTCCGACAGGAATATGCGGACAGAGTATGCGCTGACCGAGCATCGCCCGGCATTCTGACGAGCCGGAAGAGGAAGGATGATCCCCTCTCCTTCCCTGATGCTACGGTGAAAGCTGGGGCTCTTCCTTCTTGAGGGTGATGCGGACGCGGGAGACGCGGTTTCCGCGCATGCGCTCGATCCGGAACTCCATGTCCTGCCAGGCCACCCTGTCGCCCTCTTCGGGAATGCGGCCGAGGAGCTCGTAGATGAGCCCGGAGAGGGTGTCGTACTCCTCGGGGAATTCGCGGTTGATGTACTTGCCGAGGTCCCTCAGGCCGATATGGCCGCTCACGATGTAGCTCTTCTCGCCCACCGGAATGACGTGCGCGAGGATGACGTCGTGCTCGTCGATGATGTCGCCGGTGATCTCCTCGATGATGTCTTCGAGCGTGATGCCGCCTTTCACGGTGCCGTACTCGTCCACGATGAAGGCCATGTGGAGCCTCTTCTTCTGGAAGTCGACGAGCTGCTTCAAGATGGATTTGGTCTCCGGGATGAAGTATGCCTCCCGCAGGATATCCGAGACATGGAAGCTGTCCCGCCTGTCGTGGTAGCGCCACATGTCCCTGATGTGGATGTATCCGAGGATGTTCTCCTTTTCTCCCTCGTAGATGGGATACCGGCTGTGGTTCCTGGTTGCGATGACCTCCACGAGATCGTCGAACGAGCTTTCGATCGGGACGAACTCCATGTCGCTCAAGGGCATCATGATCTTTTTAACCGGCACCGTATCCATGTCCATGACCGCGACGAGCATTTTGGCCTTGGGCTCCTGGATGAATCCCTCCTTGTGGCCCATGGTGATGACCGACTCCACGTCCTCTTCCGTGAGCGTATCCATCTCTCCCGACTTGAAACGGAAGAGCGACAGGAGGGCCTTGGAGGCCATGGCGAGAACGTGGGCGACCGGCCCGAGGAACCTGATCACGAGACCGACGGGTGCGGAGAAGATCATGGAGAGCTCGTCCGCCCTGTAGGCCGCGATGGTCTTGGGCGTGATCTCGGAGAAGATGAGGAGGACCACGGTCATGGCCAGCGATGCGTAGAGGATGCCTTCCTCGCCGAAGACCTCGATGAAGATCACGGTCGCCACGGCCGAGCCGAGGATGTTGACGAAGTTGTTCCCGAGGAGGATCGCGCTGATGAGGCGGTCCGGCTCCTTGAGGATGGACTCCACGCGTTTGGCCTCGCGGTTTCCCTTTTCCGCAAGGCCCCCCATCCTGAACCGGTTCGCGCGCATGAACGCGATCTCGGCGGCTGCGAAGAACCCGGAGAGCAGGATGGTGATGAAGAGAATTACTAAATAGGCGATCTCTTTGATTCCGAAGCTCATCGAGTTATTTCCCTTCTAGTACTCTGTCAATATCGTTTGTGAAGAAAAGAAGTTGTCACTCCCGCGAAGGCGGGGGTCCGGAAAGCCCAAGATCCCCTGGATTCCCGCTTTCGCGGGAAGGACAGGAATATTGCTCAAAATCGATGCCGACAAAGCACTATCCTTCGAAGAGGAGCATCTGTTCCGACCTCTGCTTCCGCGACTCCTCTTCGACGGTGCAGAGCTCCGTGGGGATCCCGGCGACGAAGGAGGACGCCGCTCCCGGCGGGCATACGAGGTAGAGGAGGTTTGCCGCCCTGGTCATGGCCACATAGAACAGGTTGCGCTCCTGGGATGCATCCTCGTCTGCCAGAGGGAACGCTCCCTCTGCCAGGCCCGCGATGAACACGCACTTGAACTCGAGCCCTTTTGCCGCATGGGCCGTGAGGATGCGCACCTTCTCGCCCATGAGAGCGTCCTGGTCGTGGCTGAGCTTGAGAAAGCGGATGAACCCCTCCACATCTTGGCCGAACATGCGGGCGTACTGGTAGAAGGCATGGTCGGCTCCAAGCTCCGGCAGCTTGAACAGCCCGGAGGCCTCTATGGATTCGAGGCGGTCGGTGATCGGCCCTTTCAGTCCGGCGAGGAGGGCATCCGCCCTGTCCAGCTTCCGGGAGACATCGGCATCGGGTTTCCCGCCCATGCCGGCCTTTTCGAGGGAGCGCGGCCCCACCCCCCTGATGAGGGTCTGCCATCCCTGCCTTTCGAGCAGGGCAACACGCTGGGAGATGCCGTTCACGGACGCGAGCGGCCGCGCATAGGCGGCATCATAAGGGATCGACGCCCTGCCCAGGGCCTCCATGACGGGCCTGGCCTGGTGCTGCGTGCGCACGATCACGGCGATGTCGCTCAAGGAGTAGTCGGCCTTTGCCTTCGAGACCCCCCTGTGGCTCAGGCCGCCGGAGAGGGATTCGATCTCGCGGGCGATGAAATCCCCCGCACCGAAGGTCTTCACCACGCGGATCGGGGAGCCCTTTTTCGGGCTCGTGACTGCCTGATGTCCGATGAAGGCGTTCGATCCGCTCGCGATCAGGTCGTGGAGGCGGTAGGTCTGTGTGAGCCCGACCGTCTTCACGTCCGGGAAGTCCCTGCGGAAATCGTCGAAGCTCTCCGGGCTGCTGCCCCGGAAGCCGTAGATGGCCTGGTTCGGGTCGCCGATGACCATCAGGCTCTTCGCGCCCCTGCTCAGGCATTTGAGGAATTCGTACTGGAGGGGATTGATGTCCTGGAACTCGTCCACCATGACGTGGCTCCAGGGCGGAGCATAGCATCCCTGCCCGATGAGACGCATCGCCTCTTCGATCAGGCCTTCGTAGGTGTAGTAGCCTTCCCGTCTGAGCGAATCGAGCAGGTGGGCAGGACCGGGATCGAGAGGCCTGCCCGTGCTCTGGCGCAGGAGCATGTCAGCGACGAGGGGGCCGGGCTTTTCCTCGCACCATCCGGACAGGACCTCTTCGATCATGGCGTCGTCCGCGATGTGAAAATCGATGCCGCTCTCTTTGAGGATCCTGGCTGCCAGGCCGTGGAAGGTGAGCACGTCGGCCTCGCAGGCGCCGAGCCTCTCCTTGATCTCCCGGCCGGCCTTGACAGTGAAGGTTACGGCGAGGATCGATCTCTCGCCGCGTTCGATCAGGGCCTTGATCCTCTGGACGAGGGCCCTGGTCTTGCCGGTGCCCGGACCCGCCGTCACGCACAGATTTCCGTCGCGCCAGGCAATGACCTCCTCCTGGGCCCTGTTCAGCAGGAGCGGCGGGAGAGACACCTCCTCCTGCACGGCCTTGACTCCTGCCTTCTTTTTCGGGCGGGCAAGAGGCCTGCCGAAGAGGCTGCCGGAGAAGAGCAGATCTTCGTCGTCCCGAAACACGCGGATACGGCCGAAGCTGCCGTCGTACCCGGCTTCCTTGTGGACCTGGCCCTGCCGCATGCGGGTGATCGCAAGGCTCAAAGTCTCGCCGCCCACGGACCGTATCTCTGCAGGGTCGACGTCCATGAGCAGGGGCAGCTCGCCCCCGAGCCGTGCGATCAGGAGATCGTACGCCTCGAGAACCTTTTTCGATGAGCTGCCCGTCTGCATGATCTCGCCCAGGATCTCCTGGAGCGGGATGAGCGAGAAGAAGGGGCGGCCGCTTGCGGGCTGAGCGCCGTCGCGGCGGTCGGCGAGCTCCTCGACCCGGCTCAAGACCCCCACGGTCACCTTTCTGCCGCACACCGGGCACATACCGCCGTATTCCTTCGTCTCTTCAGGGGTGAGCACCACGCCGCAGTCCCGGTGCCCGTCGAGGTGGTACTTGCCCTCCTCGGGAAAGAACTCGACCGTCCCCACGAGGCCCACGCCGGTCTCCATGGCATGGCGCATGGCCAGGTAGTGGAGCCCGCAGCCGAAAATCGTGGCCTCCCTGCCGAGCTTTTCCGCGGAGTGGGCGTCAGAGTTCGAGACGAGGTGGTAGCGGTCGAGGCTCGTCACCATCCAGTTCATGGGAGGATCGGACGAGAGCCCGGTCTCCACGGCAAAGATGTAGGGCGCCAGGTCGGCGTAGCACTCCTTGACCGTGTCGAACCCGGACTTCGAGCCCAGGACCGAGAACCACGGGGTCCAGATGTGGGCCGGAATGAGGAAGGCGTTTCCGCTCGCCTCGAGCACGATCTCGAGCAGGTTGCGCGACGTGATCCCGAGGATGGGCCTGCCGTCGGAGAGGATGTTGCCCACCCGTGCGAGGGAGGTCGATATCTTCCGGGCGCATTCGAGGTCAGGGGCGCCGATGAGGTGGTGGACCTTGCGCACCTTGCCGTCCTGCTTGTAGATGGTGCTGATCTCCGAGGTGAGCATGAAGCGCGCCTGCTGCGAGCCGTCCTTCAGCCTGAAGAGGCCGGGCTCGGCCTCGACGAGCTCGGTCCCGATCTCGCCGAACCATGCCGGATGGGTGAAGTCGCCGGTTCCGAGCACGGCGATCCCCTTCCTGGCCGCGCCCTCAGCCAGGGCGCGGAGCGTCAGGCTCTTGCTCGTGGCCCTCGAGAACCGCGAATGGATATGAAGATCTGCAAAAAATCTCATCGTTCGTATTCTCTTGGTGATATCTGTTATAAATAACAAATCTTATTAAATTTGTCATTCCCGCCTTCTAAGGGAGTGACCTGAAAGACGTTGCAATTGCTGATGAACGCTGGATTATTCCGGACGGCGGATGATTTCTTCATACGGGAAGCATCTGACACCTTGTTCTTCACTCTCTGTTCTGCTATCGTGCAGCGCATTATGAAAAGCACGTATAAGCTTATTGCATTGGTTTTCTTGCTTTTGAGCATAGTAGCATGCTCAAATGAGAATCACAAGGAGCAGATCCCGGCACCAAAAGCAGCAGTGGACCTCTCTCCCGCACCGGGAGATGTCCTCGTGCTGTCGTCCATCGGCGATGCATCGAACCTCATCCCCATGCTCTCGACCGACAGCGCATCACACGAGGTGGCGGGCCTCATCTACAACGGGCTCGTGAAGTACGACAAGGACTATAACATCGTGCCCGACCTCGCCAGGTCGTGGGACATCGAGAACGACGGCAAGCTCATCCGCTTCCATCTGCGCAGGGACGTGTACTGGCACGACGGCTGGAAGTTCACGGCACGGGACGTCATGTTCACCTACATGACCATCATCGACCCCAAGACGCCCACGGCATACGCAGACGACTACAAGCTCGTCAAGAAGGCCAGGATCATCGACGACTATACCTTCGAGGTTACCTACGACAAGCCCTTCGCCCCTGCCCTCATCAGCTGGGGGGCGCTCCAGATAATGCCCGAGCACCTGCTCAAGGGCAGGGACATCTCGACCTCGGACCTCGCGCGCAAGCCCGTGGGCACGGGCCCCTTCCAGTTCAGAACCTGGGAGACGGGAACCCGGATCGTGGTCCAGGCGAACGAGCGCTACTATGACGGGAGGCCTCCGCTCATGGGCATCCTCTACCGCATCATCCCGGACCAGAACACCGTGTTCATGGAGCTCAAGGCGGGCAACGTCGACTTCATGGGGCTCACGCCTCTCCAGTATCTGCGGCAGACGAACACCGCGGACTTCAAGGCGCGCTACACCAAATACAAGTACCTGGCGGACGGGTACACCTTCCTGGGCTTCAACCTCACGAAGCCGCCCTTTAACGACATCCGGGTGCGGCAGGCCATAGCCCATGCCGTCGACAAGCAGGAGATCATCAAGGGCGTGCTCATGGGCCTGGGCGAGGAGGCGGTCGGCCCGTACAAGCCGGGCACGAAGTGGTTCAACGAGGCCGTGAAGCGCTATCCCTACGACCCGAACAAGGCACGCGAGATGCTTAAGGAAGCGGGCTACGAGGACAGAAACGGCGACGGCATCATCGACAAGGACGGCAAGCCGTTCTCCTTCACCATCATCACCAACCAGGGCAACCCCTTGAGGGAAAAGACCGCGCAGATCATCCAGGAGAGGCTCAAGGCCGTGGGCATCGAGACCAAGATCCGCATCGTCGAGTGGACCGTGTTTTTGAAGGAGCACGTGAACAAGACCAACTTCGACGCCGTGATCCTCGGGTGGAACATCCTGCAGGACCCGGACAACTTCACGGTCTGGCATTCGAGCAACTCCAGGCCCGGCGGCCTGAACTTCGTGCAGTACAAGAACCCGGAGGTGGACAAGCTTCTCGAGGAGGGCAGGCAGACCTTCGACGAGGAGAAGCGGAAACGCTGCTACTTCAAGTTCCAGGAGATCCTGGCCGAGCAGCAGCCCTACGTGTTCCTCTATGTTCCGTACAGCCTGCCCGCAGTGAGCTCGCGTGTCCACAACATCAAGCCCGCGCCTGCCGGCATCACCTATAACCTCGAGAAATGGTACGTGCCCAAGGCCATGCAGAAATACAACGTGATACCGTAAGAAAACAACATGCTGAAGTATCTGCTCAAGCGGCTCGCCATTTTGATACCGACCTTCATAGGCATCACGATCGTATGTTTCGCGGTCATCCACCTGGCGCCGGGAGAGCCGACCGGCATACAGGCCGAATTGAACCCCAAGATCACGCCCGAGGCCATCGAGCAGCTCAAGCGCCACTACGGCCTCGACAAGCCGCTCACGGTCCAGTACCTCGTGTGGATGAAGAACCTCGCCCGGCTGGACTTCGGCAACTCCATCTCGTCAGACTCGCGGCCTGTGTGGGACAAGATCAAGGAGCGGCTCCCGATCACGATCTCCATCAACGTGGCATCGATGGTGATCATCTTCCTCATCGCCATACCCTTGGGCGTGATCTCGGCCGTGAACCGGGGGTCGCCCCTCGACCGCTCGATCACGGTCTTCGTGTTCATCGGGTTTTCGATCCCGGGGTTCTGGCTCGCGCTCATCTGCATGGACCTGTTCGGCGTGAGGCTGGGGTGGTTGCCCATCTCGGGCATCCATTCGTCGGGATACGAGCACCTCGGTTTCCTCGGCAGGCAGTGGGACCTCGCGAAGCACATGGCCCTGCCCGTGATCATCTCGGCCTTCGGGTCGCTCGCGGGCATGAGCAGGTACATGCGATCGAGCATGCTCGAGATCATCCGCCAGGACTACATCCTCACCGCCCGCGCCAAGGGACTGCCCGAGCGGACCGTAATCTACAAGCACGCCATGCGCAACGCCCTGCTGCCGGTCATCACGATCCTCGGCCTCTCGGTGCCGGGGCTCATCGGCGGCAGCGTGATCTTCGAGAGCATCTTCTCGATACCGGGCCTGGGCAAGCTGTTCTACGACGGGATCATGATGCGCGACTACAATCTCATCATGGGAAGCCTCACCATCGGCGCAGTTCTCACGCTGCTGGGCAACCTCATCGCGGACATCGCCTACAGCGTGGCCGACCCGAGGATAAGGGCGAGCTGACCATGGGATTCTGGTCGAGATTTCTCCGCGACAGGCTGGCTGTTCTGGGGCTCGGCATCGTGCTGTGCTTCTTCGCGCTGTCGATCCTCACGCCATGGATCGCGCCCTATGACCCGAGCGCCATCGACGTGGACAACATCCTCGCCTCTCCCTCGTCGCAGCATATCTTCGGGACCGACGACCTGGGCAGGGACGTGTTCACCCGCATGCTCTACGGCGCGGGCATATCGCTGAAAGTGGGGTTTGTGGCGGTCGGCATCGCCACGCTCATCGGCGTGTTCCTGGGCGCGATCTCCGGCTACTATGGCGGACTCGTCGACATCATCATCATGCGCTTCGTGGACATCATGCTCTGCTTCCCCTCGTTCTTCCTCATCCTGGCCGTGATCGCCTTCCTAGAGCCCTCCATCTTCAACATCATGGCGGTGATCGGGCTGACCTCGTGGATGGGCATCACGAGGCTCGTGCGCGCCGAGTTTTTGAGCCTCAAGCAGCGCGACTTCGTGCTCGCGGAAAAGGCCATGGGCGCGGGCAGCCTTCGCATCATCTTCATCCACATCCTGCCCAACGCCATGGCGCCCGTGCTCGTGTCGGCCACGCTGGGCATCGCCAGCGCCGTGCTCACCGAGTCGGCGCTGTCCTTCCTGGGCATCGGCGTGCAGCCGCCCACGCCCAGCTGGGGCAACATCCTCACCCTGGGCCAGAGCACGCTGGGCGTGGCATGGTGGCTCTCGCTCTTCCCGGGCATGGCCATCCTGATCACGGTGCTGGGCTACAACCTGCTGGGCGAGGGCATCCGCGACGCGATCGACCCCAGGCTCAGGAGCTGAAGGAAGCTGAAGGATAGGAAGACGGAAGGCAGCCCCCGAAGCTGCAGCATTTCCGGTATGCAGTTCATAATATTCTGGATTTCAGCCCGTTATTACGCTATCATTGCCCGTATTGGAATGCACGTGCAGCATGATTTCCGCACCATATCTGTGTTGAAAAGTCATGAAGCTAAAGAGGAGGCATGATTGTTCCCCGGCTGTTTCACCCCCCACGGACGGAGTCTGCCGTTTGTCCAAGGCTAAATATCTGAGGCCGCCTATCAACCTTTCTCAGATGTCCAGAGGACTTTTCACCGCAAGGGGTCCTTTATTCATCACGTGGGTGTAGACCATGGTCGTACTGATGTCCTTATGCCCGAGCAGCTCTTGCACGGTGCGGATATCGTATCCGTTTTCGAGCAGACGGGTGGCAAAGCTGTGCCGGAAGGTGTGGCAGCCGACATGCTTGTGGATGCCGGCTACAGCGACCGCTTTCTTCACGGCCCTTTGCAGGGTGGTCGGACTGACATGGTGCCGCATGGTTTTTCCGGTTATCGGGTCTCGTGAGACATCGCCTGAAGGGAATACATACTGCCAGCCGAGCTTTTTCGAAGAACCCGGATATTTCCTTTCCAGGGCGAATGGGATATGAACCTCTCCGCACCCTCTTCCGAGATCATACTCATGCATGGACCGGACAAGGTCTATCTGCTCTCTCATGAAGGGTTTGATTGTTTCCGGCAGCATGACGACCCGGTCTTTTTTTCCCTTGCCGTCGAATATGGTTATGCAGTTCGTCTCGAAGTCGATGTCCTTGACCCGCAGACGAAGGCACTCCATGAGCCTGAGCCCACAGCCGTAGAGCAGCTTTGCCATGGTCTGATGCACCCCTGTGAGGGAGTTGATCACCTTCATGGCTTCTTTATGACTCAGAACGACAGGTATGCGGGTCTGCTTCTTTGCGCGCACGGCATTGAGATCTTGCATGAGATCGATCTCGAGCACGTCGCGGTAGAGAAACAGGATGGCATTGAATGCCTGATTCTGTGTCGATGATGCGACCTTGCGGTCAACAGCCAGATGGGTGAGGAACGATTCGATCTCATGCTTGCTCATGTCTCTCGGGTGCCGCATGTGGTGATAGCCGATGAATCTCTTTATCCAGGACAAATAAGACCGCTCGGTTTTGAGAGAATAGTGTTTTCTGCGCAGGACATTGACGATGACCGCAAAAAGCTTTTGATCTCCGGCGCTCCTGTTCATCATCGAACCTCCTCATGAAATCGAAATATCAAATATTCAAACAAGGAAAATTGGCACGTTGCAATTTTAATGAAGAAATGATATAAAAACAACCAGGAAGAAATAAGCGGTGGCAACCATTATTCGATTTTCCATATATTGCAGCAATAGTTGCTATATAGCAACTATTGCTGCAATGATGCAGTAGAGAAACTTGTTAGGGTATTTCAAGAGGACCTCTATGAAGAACGTATTAACTATGATCATGATATGGCTTACTGCCGGAGCAATGGGTGTGTTGATTATTAGTTCTGCACTAGCAGCGAGCTTTTCTTGTGAAAAGGCTTCTTCCCTACAAGAAAAGTTAATATGTAATGATTCTGAGCTGTCAAGACTAGATGATGAGCTATCAGCTATATACAAAAAGGTGTTGGCTGATACACCCAACAAGGATCAATTTAGGAAACAACAAAAAAACTGGCTTACAGATGAGAGAAACAAATGCAGCAATAGAGAATGTCTTGATCAAGCCTATAAAACCCGAATCGAACAACTTAACACACATTCGCTTTCTGTAGAACAATGTCGTTCACAAATAGCTTTTAGTACTTATCTAGGCGGCAAAGGGGATGATCGAGCAAATAGTATTCGTGTCGATAGTGCTGGGAACATCTATATCGGAGGTTCCACCCAGTATTGGGATGACTTTCCAACTCTAAATGCAATTCAAGATAAGCGACGGGGAGACAGTAGCGGTATAGTTGCCAAGTTCTCGTCTGATGGAAAACTGCAATGGGCAACACATCTCGGGGGAACCAAAGCATATGGTTCTTATCCTTCGGCTTACAGCGAAGTATCAGGTGTGGCAATAGCCAGCACTGGTGGCCT
>JAKPPU010000212.1 GCA_029547185.1 Deltaproteobacteria bacterium
AAGACCGAGCTCATCCAGGCGAATCTTCGCCTCGTGGTGAGCATCGCAAAGAAGTACGTGAACAGGGGCCTACAGTTCCTCGATCTCATTCAGGAGGGCAATATCGGGCTCATGAAAGCCGTCGAGAAGTTCGAGTACAGGCGGGGATACAAGTTCTCGACCTATGCCACCTGGTGGATCCGCCAGGCCATTACAAGGGCCATTGCCGACCAGGCCAGGACGATCCGCATCCCGGTGCACATGATCGAGACCATCAACAAGCTCATCCGGACCTCGAGAGCCCTGGTGCAGGAGCTCAGAAGAGAGCCTACACCCGAGGAGATCGCGGAGAAGATGGACTACCCCGAGCACAAGGTCCGCAAGATCCTCAAGATCGCCAAGGAGCCCATCTCTCTGGAGACGCCCATCGGCGAGGAGGAGGACAGCCACTTAGGCGATTTCATCGAGGACAAGAAGGTGCCTTCACCATCGGATGCGATCATGGCCAAGAACCTCTCCGAGCAGTCGCGGCGCGTGCTCGCCACGCTCACCCCGCGTGAGGAAAAGGTCCTGCGCATGCGGTTCGGCATCGGCGAGAAGTCCGACCACACCCTCGAAGAGGTCGGCAAGGACTTCACCGTCACCCGTGAGCGCATTCGCCAGATCGAGGCCAAGGCCCTGCGCAAGCTCAGGCACCCGGTGCGCTCGAAGAAGCTGAGATCGTTCATCGACTCGTAATAAAATAAAGAGCTGGAATAAGAAAAGCGGGGCAGACTCGAAGTCTGCCCCGCTTTTTTCGTCTTGATCGAGCAGACCGCCTCTATCCGTTACTCAACCGGGACAAGTTTCGGCAGGGTTACAGGAAGCTCATGATCCGCTGGATTCCCGCTCCCGCGCATGGGCGTTAACTTAAGGAATTGTTTAAGGAATTGTTCATGATGGCTGATACGTATGGAGCGGATTGTTCCCTCTTTGTCATTCCCGCGGGGCCTGTCCCTGCGAAAGCGGGGAGCGGGAATGACAAATATGATGATCGAGAAATAAAAAGCCCGCCTTTAAAAGGCGGGCTTTTTTGTTCGGTAGGTGCCCGTTCTTAGAACGAAAGCGTCAGCGAATTTGCCAGGAGATACATCGCATCCGGATCGTGCGAGAGGTTGCGTGCATCTGCCGGATCAGCCAGGGTCGCTGCATAGTTCTTGTACTTGGAGCTGAGCTGGGCCTTTCCATAGGATGTCCAGGCATTGTACACGAGGTTGTCGGTTATCTGATATGCCCCGCCGATGCCGGCTTCCCAGGCTGTCAGGCCGTCATAGTAACTGACGACGCCGTCTGCATCCTGAGCGTCGGATGAGTTCTGGTTCGACACGATGTACGCGGCGAATGCGGAGAGGGTAAGGGGCTTGGCCGGCGTCTTGATGTCGTTCACATAGAGCTTGTAAGCGGTCATGCCCAGAAGGTCATTGCCGCCGCCGAGTCCGAGCTGGTCGCCGAAGATGGGTGTGGTATTGAAGTTGGCGCCGAAGTCGAAGCCCTTTGCTGTGGGAGCGTTCTCGTCAAAGCTGCCGTAGGCTGCCAGGAATCCGGGCGTCATGGTGCCGAGGTCCTTCCAGACGTTGATGTATCCGCCGTAGACCTTCCAGTGCTGGTTGCCGGTGTCGGAAGTAAAGCCGCCGGCCGTTGTAAGGTCGCAGCGGAGTCTCTTGTAGGAGAACTCTGATTCGAAGGATATCGCACCCAGATCCCCGTTCAGGGCCAGGGTCTCGGCCCAGGAGAAGAGGCCTCTATTGTCAAGGTTCAGGTCTGCCGAGCTGCCGTAGCTGTAGCCGAGCAGATTTTTCACAGTGATGGGCCCGAACTTGTTGATGTAGCCGAGGTAGAAGTTTTCCGTGTCGTCCTCTTCCCCGTTCCGTACCGTTGTCGTGTCGCCCTGCTCGGCAGTGTTGTCGAGAGCGAGATTGGCCGGTTTTTCATAGTAATAGAGGAACGTTCCCGCCTTGGTATTCTGGGTGAGCTTTATCCTGTACTGTCCCACAACGGTGTTGCCGAAAATTGTTCCCCAGCCGCCGCCGTCCTGGAGGCCGACGTCCAGGGTATAGGTGTCGTTGAACTTGTGGGAGATGTAGGCACGCTCGATGTTGATGTTGGCATCGTTGGTAACTATACGGCCATCGCCTGTCCGGAACTGGTCGAGCCCCTTGACGTTCGCGGCATAGTCGCTTCTGTCAACCGCTTCCGGTCCGCCCCAGACGACTTCCGCCAGGTCGATCCTGAAGTTCAACGTGGTGTTGCCGACCTGGATCTTGGGGTAGAGGTTGATCTCCTGGTCGATGTAGCGCACGGTCGCCTTTTCGTACTTGTCCAGGTTGTAGTTGCCCCACCATTTGCCTTCCACGTAGTAGTCCCCTGTCATACTGAATGTTGCGGCTGCAGCATAGAGCGGCGAGGTGATGAGCAACATCAGCGCAACGAATAATAACCTCTTCATCCTAAATCCCTCCCTCTAAATTTTTTTTCTTCTTATTGATGCTCTCAGGCCCTAGCCCTGTTTGAATCCCCACGGCATAAGTGCCTGGTAACACACGTACAAAGTGCCCCTTTTGGAGAGCTATTAATACAACTTACATGCCAAGGTCAAATAAAAAGAAAAACAAGTAGATATATACCTGAGCTTTCAAACTCTGTGGAATTTCAACCACAATTTCTTTCCCGGGGTTGCAAAAATAATACATAAGAAATATGAGGAATTAGAATTGGTGCGGTGGTCAGGTCTTGCGTTTTGCTCCGTGTGCCGAGACAGGCAAGCAGAGAGCACCACGAACCTCCATTGTTTTGCCAAGGAGCAAAAAACAAGACCAGACCCCAAAGCAGATCCATGCGGCTTGACTCACGGTGCCTCTTTACCTTAGAATCCGGACGAGAGAGTCAGGAGTCATTGAGGAGTCATTGGAGCCGGCGGCATGTCGTTTTGGAGTATACCGGCCGGCATCATCCGGAGGGGATATGAACCCGCAGGTATTCAGGGAATATGATATTCGAGGAGTCGTGGGAAAAGACCTGGACGAGGATTTCGTCCGGAGGCTCGCCATTGCCATGGGCGTCTACTGGGGCGGACACGGCGTGAAGAAGGTATCGATGGGCAGGGATGCGCGACTGAGCTCGCCATGGATCGGGGAGTGCCTCAAACAGGGCATCATAGAGAGCGGCATCGATGTCTACGATCTGGGCATGGTGCCGACGCCGGTCATGTATTACTCGCTCTTCAAACTCGACGTCGACGGGGGTATCCAGATAACCGGCTCCCACAATCCTGCCGACAACAACGGATTCAAGATAGCCCGGGGGAAGAGCACCATCTACGGAAGCGAGATCCGCGAGATACGCACCATCATGGAGCAGGGGACCGCCCTGAAAGGCAACGGCCGCATCTATCAGCACGACATCATGCCCGGGTATATCGGCGACGTCGTTTCGCGCATCGCTCCGTGCCCGAAGAGTCTCGACGTGATCATCGATCCGGGCAACGGCGTGGGTGGGGAATCGGCCATGGCGGTGTTCCAGGCATTGGGCATGAATGTGAGAGGGATCTGTCTCGAGCCTGACGGCTCCTTCCCCAATCACCATCCCGACCCCACAACCGAAGAGGGTGTGGCAATGCTCAGGCAGGAGGTGCTGAAAAGCGGCGCCGACATCGGGATCGGATTCGACGGAGACGCCGACCGCATCGGCGTGATCGACTCGAAAGGCAATCAGATCTACGGGGACATGATCACGGCGATCCTCGCACGGGATATTCTCAAACGGAGGCCCGGATCGAAGGTCATCGGCGAGGTGAAGTGCTCGAAGATCTTCTTCGATGAGATCAGAAGGGCCGGGGGCGTTCCTATCATGGCAAAGGTCGGGCACTCCCCCATGAAGACCCGCCTCCAGCAGGAGAAGGCGGTCCTGGCGGGAGAGATGAGCGGGCACATCTTTTTCAACGACCGGTGGTACGGATTCGACGATGCCGTCTACGCCTCGGCGAGGCTCCTCGAGATCCTCTCGGCCGAAGCAGACCCTCAGGCAATCTTCGACAGCCTTCCCAAGATGTACAATACCCCGGAGATCAGGATCGATTGTCCGGACGAGATCAAGTTCCAGGCGGTCGATGTGTTTGCCGCGTATGCACGGAGCGTATCGAAGGAATGCGTCGGCATCGACGGGGTCCGGTTCACGCAGGACGGTGCCTGGGGTCTGGTGAGGCCTTCGAACACCCAGCCCGTGATCGTTTTGAGATTCGAGGCTGAAACGCGGGAGAGGCTCTCCGAGATCGAGGGGCAGACGAGGGAACGCCTCGATGCGATCATCAGGGACCTTCTGTAGCTTCGAGATCACGGTATTGCACAGCCCCTGCTAATGGGATAAGGTGAGTGTCCGTATCAACAAGGATTGCGAGGTTTTCAAAGATGACGAACAGTGGAACAAAGATCATTGTCGTACTGGGAATGCTTTTCGTCATGGCCGTTCCGATTCGGGACGCCCATGCCGCCGGCCTCTACGTACGGGACGGGGTGAGCGCCGTGATACGGGAGTTCCCCTACGACAATGCCAGAGTCATGGCCACGGCCCAGGCAAATGATTACCTTGAGATATTCGAAGGCCGCGGTGAATGGCTAAGGATAAAGACGCCCAAGGGCGAGGAAGGATGGATCCAGAACCGCTTCCTTACCAGGACCATGCCCAAGAAGCTGGTCATCGACCAGCTCAACGAGAAGATAAAGGCCCTGACCGAGGAGAACACGGCCCTGCAGGAAGAGAACGCACAGCTCCAGAGGGACAGCAGGGAGCGCAACTACAAGATGAGCGGTTTCTCGAAGGAGCTCGAAGATGCCAGAAAGCAGTACGATATCCTGAAGCAGGAATCGAGCCGGTACCTCGAGCTCAAGAGCCGCTACGATACCCTCCAGGCCCAATTCAAGGAGTCATCGGACAGGATGGATCAGCTCAAACGGGAGAACAGCAGGCTCAAGACCTCCGAGAGGCTCATCTTCACCCTCGTGGGGGGCGGTTTCATCATCATCGGCCTCGTGATCGGCACGCTGCTCCAGTTCTTCAGGGCAAAACCCAAGAAGGGCGGGTATAAATTTTAGCATGAAGGGGGTATGCGCATGTTGAAGAAATATGAGAAGGCGAGCGAGCGAGTCTCCATAAAGGGGGTTCTGAAGGCGCGCGAGGCTATTTCGCACTATGTCCAGCCCACCAATCTCATCTACTACTCCGAGCTCAGCAGGCTCATCGGCTGCGACGCCTTCGTGAAGCACGAGAACCACATGCCCACAGGATCGTTCAAGATCCGGGGCGCCATCAATTTCTTCCACACCATACCCAAAGAGAACGTCGAGAACGGGGTTCTCGTGTCCACGAGGGGAAATCACGGCCTCGCCATGGCATGGGCCTCGCGGTGGTTCAATGTCCCCTGCACCGTTGTCGTCCCCGAAAACAACAATCCCGAGACAAACCGGATCATCGAAAGCTTCGGCACCGAGCTCATCGTGCACGGGAAGGACTTCTACGACGCCCAGTTCTACTGCGACGAGCTCGTTGCAGCCGCAGGGTACTACTATGTCGAGCAGGGGAACGAGCCCGAGATGCTCAACGGCATCGGGACCATGGGGCTCGAAATCTTCGAGGACTTAAGCGACGTGGATGTCATCATCTGTCCCATCGGCGGAGGTGCGGGGTGTGCATCTCTGCTCAAGGTGGCCCAGGCCATCAACCCGGGTGTCGAGATCATCGGGGTCCAGGCGGAGAGGGCAGCGGCATTCTATCAGTCGCTCCGGAAGGGAGACTGGGTCGTCATCGACCATGCGGACACCGTCGCCGACGGGCTGGCGGCCAGGAGCGTCTTCCCTCTGCCGTACACGATCATGAAGGACCACATTCAGGACGTGGTGCTCCTGAGCGAAGACGAAATTCTCGAGGGCATATGCCTGGCGCTCTCGACGACCCACAACCTCGCGGAGGCAGCCGGGGCCGCCTCGATCATGGGTGCGATAAAGAGGAAGGAAAAGCTCGCGGGCAAAAAGGTCGTGCTCATCATGTCGGGCGGCAATATCGACAGGGAGCACCTCGAGCAGGCACTCAACCATTCTCCGAACAGGGTCTGAGAAATGCCTACTCCGACGATTCGATGTCGTCGAAGAGATCGAAATAGCCTTCCCAGCGCCTGGTGATGTTTTCCTGAATCTCCTCGATGTCCTGTTTGGAGAGGAGGGCGAACCTTCTCTGCGACCTGAAGTATTCACTCACCGGCAGCAGCTTCCTCTTCTCCATGAGCTTCCTGGAGGCGCCGGTGTGGCGGAGCTGTCCCTTCTCGATCTCATAGAGCTCCGAGAGGCCTGTCTCGACGGCGAGCTTGCCCACCTTGATCGCGCAGCGCGGCTCGAAGCCCCATCCGGGCGGGCAGGGGATTTGGATGTGGATATACTTCACGCCCTTGAAGGTGAGCGCCTTCTTGATCTTGTCATAGAGATCGAGAGGATAAGCGGCAGAGGTCGAAGCGACATACTCGATGTTGTGGGCTGCGAGGATAGCCGCGACATCCTTCCTGGGCTGGAGCTTGCCTTTGATGGGGGTGTTCGCCGTCAGGGCCCCCTGGGGAGTGGTGCCGGAGCGCTGGACGCCTGTGTTCATGTAGCCCTCGTTGTCGTAGCATATGAAGAGGAAATTGTCTCCCCGCTCGCATGCCCCCGAGAGCGACTGCAGGCCGATATCGCTCGTACCGCCGTCGCCTGCCCATCCCACGACGTTGATCCCCTCTTTCCCCAGCGTCTTGAGGGCCGCGAGCACGCCCGTGGCCGCGGCCGCTGTCGATGCGAAGGTGACGTTCAGGGACGGGAGCTTCGTGGCAGCGATGGGATAGAGGCCCTGGAGCACGGTCAGACAGCTCGGCGGAACCACGAGGATGGTATTCTTGCCCAGGGCCTTGAGCCCTATGCGGTAGGCAATTCCGAGGGTGCACCCCGAGCACGCACGGTTGCCCGGATGTACGAGCTCTTCCTCCGGAAGGGTCAGGATCGTTGTCTTCACTTGCACGTTTTGCTCTCCTTAAGAGGAATGCGTTTCATCGTAACGGCCTCGTTCCTCTCGTCTCTCTTCACAATTTGAGCCCGATCCACCGGGTTTCCTCATTGCACGGATCGTCTGCGGTGCACGAGAATCTGAGGGCATCGTAGAGATCCCTGGTTGCGATCTCGCGTCCGCCCAGGCCCAGGATATAGTTCAGCACGAAGGGCCTCTCTCTGCGGTCGCGCGTAGAGTTGTAGAGCGCGGACTTTATGTCCGAGCTCAAGGTGCCCTGATATCCGTAGCTCAAGGCCTTTTCGAAAACAACGACCCCCTTGCACCCGCAGAGCGCTTCGGCGACAGCCTGGGCAGGGAAGGGGCGATAGAGGTGCACGCTCAAAACACCTGCCTTGATCCCCTCATTCCTCAGGTCGTCCACGACGTCGCGGAGGTGGTAGGACAGCGAGCCCAGGCTCACGGCGATATAGTCGGCATCCTCGCAGAGGTAGGGCTCTATGAGAGGGTTTCCCCCCCTGCCGAACACCGACTGATACCGCTCGTCGATCTTCGAGAGGGCTGGTATGGCGTCGAGCATGTCCTTGTGGAGGAGGTAGCGTATCTCCATGTAGGCAAGAGCCATATCCCCCCGGACATCCGGCCTCACGTCCGGAAGCGTGACCGTATTGAGGTTCGCGGGCCTCGAAGGGTCGAGGCTGTACGGCGGGTTGAAGGGGGGCAGGAACGCATCCACCAGAGAGGACTCGGGAACGTCGAAGGGCATGTAGGTATGGGAGAGGAGGTATCCGTCGTAGCATACCATCACCGGGATCATCATCTCTTCGGCGAGGGCGAAGGACTTGATCACGGTATCGATGATCTGCTGGTGGTCGTTCGCATGGATCTGAATCCACCCCGTATCCCGCTGGGAGATGGAATCCTGATGGTCGTTCCAGACCGTCCAGGGGGCTCCCACGCCCCGGTTCACGACGCACATGACCAGCGGCAGCCTCGCCCCGGCAGCCCACTGGATCTGCTCGTGCATGTAGAGAAGCCCGTTGGCGCTCGTGGCCGTGAAAGACCTGGCGCCTGCAGACGTGGCTGCGATGCATATGGCGAGCGCGCTGTGCTCGCTCTCCACCGGCACGTACTCGGCCTCCATCTCGCCCGACTCGATGAATTCGGAGAGCTTCTCCGTGAGCGGGGTCTGCGGCGTGATGGGATATGCGGCAATGACCTTGGCCTTCGAGAGCTTCACCCCGATGGCTGCGGCGACATTTCCTGATTCGATCATTTGCATGGCTTTTTGTTCACTCCTTCAAGGAAGCTGGATTCATCCACCATGACGATTGCCTTCGTGGGGCACTCCTCTGCGCATATCCCACAGCCCTTGCAGTATTCCAGATCGATCTTGGGCGGTATGTCCCGCGATACGACCCCGTCAGGGCAGTAGAGCCAGCAGATGAAGCACGACGGTATATTCCTCTTTGCGGGCGTACAGACATTGGGGTCGAGGACCGGCCTCAGGATTCTCCAGGAGCCCGTCTTGCCGGCATCGCCCGGCCCGCCTTCGCTGAAGGATATCTTATGGCTGTAGTCTCTTTTTTTCAAAGGGCCCCTCCGATGAGGGTGTTCTCGTAGCAGAGCATGGCTGCATCCGAGTTCTGTTTGGGCCTCCTGCCTTCGAACTCTTTCTCGATGGCTGCAAGGAGGCTCTTGATGTCGACGAGTTCGGCTGCCTTCGCGAACGTACCGATGATGCCGCTGTTGATCACGCCGTGGGGGAGGCCGGCTTTGACCGACAGGCCGGTCACGTCGGCAACCGCGATCTTTCTTCCGTTGAAATCGTAGTCAGCAGGCTCTCTGGGGGTGTTGATGACGATGAGACCGTCTTCCTTGAGCCCTGCCGCCACATCCACCTCTTCGAGGAGCAGGTGGTCGAGGACCACGACGATGTCGGGCTTCGTCGTGGGAGAGAGGTCGTATATCTTGCCTTTGGAGACCTTGAGAGAGGTGAATACCGGTGCGCCCCTCCTCTCGGTGCCGAAGGTCGGGATCATTGCTATCCCCGTATACCCGGAGTCGAACAATGCCTTGGCAACGATCTTTGCAGCCGTGATCGCGCCCTGTCCTCCTCTTCCGTGCCATCTGATCTCGATGCTCTTTTCTTTTTTCATAGAGTGCCCGTCCATGATTATCTGCCATGCAATACGCGTTCCCCTGGTCTATACACCAAAGAGGATTCATAATCAACAGGCCCAGGTGCAGAGCCGGACTCCTTGATTCACATCTCCGGGCCGGCTCTCCTGCTCGAGAAAATGCACGGCCGCACGAAGATCATGAGATGCGGCCGCTTGAAAGCGAGTCATCGGATTACAGATCGAACCTGTACTGGATTCCTGCAGCTATGTCGGTAGCCCTCTTCTTGTAGTCGATCTTATCACTCGTACCGGTGATCTCGGTGTAGTTCGAGTCGGAGATGTACCATGTCTGGGCGAGAGCGAGGGTCACGTCCAGATTCGGGGTGGCGGAATAGGTGAAGCCGAGGGCCCCGGCATGGGAGTCGAGGCCCGGGTTTATTAAATTGTACGCGTCTCTCTTCTCGCCCGCCACCGTGTAGATGTACCCGGCGCCGATCTTGAGTGCCGGCGTAATCTTGTAGGTTGCCCCGAGGCTTGCCTCCCAGCCGTTGTGGTAATCGCTGTTCAGGCTCGTGCCTTCCTCTACCCCCTCATCATCCCACACGGCGTTCTCGATGAAATAGTAGTTGAAGCTCGACAGCAGGCTCAGCTTGGGCGTCGCCGCAAATTCCACCCCGACTCCCAGGGTCGCGGGCAGGTCGTACCGGATGTTCTCTCCGTCCTTATCAAGGTTTGCCAGCACCCCTGTGAGCGCCTCGGACAAGAAGGCGTTCAATTCCGGGAAAGGCCCGGTCACCTCTGCCGAACGCCTGTTCAGGCTGTGATGAAAGACCAGCTTGGTCACGGTCTCATACCTGATCCCGAGGTTCAGATTGTCGAAGGGTTTGATATCGAGGCCGAAAATACCGCCCAAGCCCCTGGCGTTGTAATCGAAGTCCACGTCCATGACGGCCCTCGTCTCGTTGCCGGAAGCCGCATCGATCGCATCCATGTTGAAGTCGAGAAAGGCGCTTGCGCTCCGCTTGGCTATGAGGTAACGGGGCGCAAGGGATAGGGAGATCCTGTCGTTGATTTTGTAGGAAAGACCGGCCATAATGCCCGTGTATATGCTGCTCCCCTCGATCCACTGCTCGTTGATCGTATATGCACCGGTTCCACCGGCGCCGGGATCATCCGAATTGACTACATCGCCGGATATTCCTGCTATCCGAGCGATCAGCCCTGTTGTAACGGCATTGCCGTCCGTCCATTTCACCTTGCCGCCGCCTGCCGTGGTATTGACCGCAAAGAATGCCGCCAGGTCGTCCTTCTTATACACTGCAAAAAAGTTGGGAATGATATCGGGCTCGTCCTGTTCATACCTCAAGCCCAGAAAATCCTCGCTGTAAGGCCGAGCGATATATTGAACACTCGCATTGACGTACAGGCCGTCCTTGGGAAGGAATACCAGTCCGGCAGGATTGCAGATTGCAGCATCGGCCGCATCGGTCGCCGCGTTCCTGCTGAAGGTCATCAGATACTCTGCGCTCTGATTCGAAAGGTAATCGATGCTCCCTGCAAACGCAGTTGTGCTCAGCAGCATGAATCCTATCATAAAAAGTAACGGTGTCCTTTTTGCCATTATCCAGTCCCCCCGGCATTTTGTTGAGCTGTCTGCTCGTACCGTCGACATTTTCATAAAATATTTTGAATGGAAATTTCATTATATACGAAACTACTGGGGGAGGGCCGGGCACGAGAGGGGAAATCTCCCTGACGAGACCGATGAGCTCCGGACCTCTGTGAGTGTTTGTATGTCACTATTGACGTTGACACAGGCTCGGTCGCGAGCCTATATTTTGCCATCGTGAAAGGAATCGCCTCATACCGCAAGGGCATCCTCATAGCCTCAGTTTTCGTCACGGTCCTCGTCATTCTCGGGGTTATGATTGCCAGCCTCGACGCCTATCGGGAGATCAAAAAGCTCAGACACGGCTCCATATGGCATATCCCTTCGAAGGTGTACAGCGCCCCGCTCATCCTTACCCCGGGGACCGACATCGGGCGCATCGGCCTGATGGACAGGTTCCACCGTCTGAGGTACCGGGAGGTGAAGAAGGTTTCGAGGCCGGGGGAGTTTTCTCGGGACGGTAAAGGCCTCACCGTTTTCATCCATTCCTTTTCCTACATGGGCGAGCAGCACGGTGCGATGAAGGTGCGGCTCCTCCTCGAAGGCAGGAGGATCTCGGACATCGTCCGGCCGGGCACTAAGGACCCTGTCGGGAGGGCGATGCTCGAGCCCGAGTGCATCGCAGAGATCTTCGACGATCTCTATGAGGACCGGACGATCGTCCGGCTCGATGAATGCCCGAAGTATCTGATCGATGCCGTCATCACCACCGAGGACCGGAGATTCTACCGCCACCGGGGGATAGACGTCAGATCCCTTGCTCGTGCGGGATTCGCCAATCTGCGCCATGGCGGGATCACCGAGGGAGGCTCCACCATCACCCAGCAGCTCGTCAAGAATCTCTTCCTCACGCATAAGCGCACCTTCTCCCGCAAGATCAGGGACATGTGGCTGGCCGTGGTCATGGAGACGATGTACTCGAAGGACCAGATCCTCGAGATGTACATCAACGAGATCTATATGGGGAGCTACAGCCATGCAGGGGTGTGCGGTCTGGCAAGGGCTTCGAAGGTGCTCTTCGACAAGAGCATATCCGACATCAACCTCTCGGAAGCGGCCCTTCTTGCAGGGCTCATCAAGGCGCCCAATGCCTATTCACCCTACACCAATAAGCCCAAGGCCCTCGCCCGGAGGAATACCGTGCTTTCGATCATGCTCCACGAGGGCAAGATAACGCCGGAGCAGTACAGGAAGGCCAAGCGCAGGCCACTTGCCGTCGTGGATCTCGTGCCGAGGAGAAGGCAGGCTCCGTATTTCATCGACCACGTGCTCTCCCTGATCCGGGGACAGTTTTCCGAGACGATTCTCGAGAAGGGCGGGTATCAGATCTACACCACCCTCGACATGAACATGCAGATCACGGCCGAGAGCTGCCTGTCGCGCGGCCTGAAGGGAAAGGACGGCAGCGTGGACGGTGCGGTGGTTATCATGGACCCGGCATCCGGAGAGATCCTCGCCATGGTGGGAGGGAAAGGGTATGCGGGCTCCCAGTTCAACCGGGCGACGAAGATCAGGCGCCACATCGGTTCGCTTATAAAGCCCATCGTCTACTACACGGCATTGAAGAATGGGTACACCCTGACCGCCTATCTGGACGATACCCCCATAAGTATCACCACGCGGGACGGAACTGTCTGGACCCCGATGAACTACGACCGGACCCCCCATGGACGCGTCATGCTCAAGGATGCGCTCGCCAACTCGTACAACCTTGCAACGGTCCGGCTCGGGATGGAACTCGAGGTATCGAACGTCCTCCTCGAGCTCGGGAAAGTGCTCCCCTTCAACGTGAACAGCACCAACCCTTCCGTGCTCCTCGGGGCTGTCGATTGCTCGCCTGTCGAGGTGTCGACGCTTTTCAGCGCATTCGCAAACGGCGGAAACCGGGTGACGCCCTCGTCGGTCAGGGCCGTTGTCGATGACGAAGGCGTGGTTGTTATGAAGTTTCCGGAAACCCCCCCGACGAGCGCGCTCGATCCGGCGACCGTGTACCTGCTCAATGCCGCCCTCCAGGAGGTCGTCACCTCCGGCACCGCCAGGGAATCTTTAGCCTATGGCATGCCCGGAGGGATTTGCGGAAAGACGGGGACTACGGACGACGCACGGGATTCCTGGTTCGTGGGGTTCTCCCCGCGCATGGTCGTCACCGTATGGCTCGGGGCGGACAAGTTCCGGCCCATCGGGTACAGCGGCGCTGCCGGGGCCATGCCCATCGCATCGACGATCCTTTCCCGTTTGAGCCCGTCGGTCTCCTGGCCCGTGCCCCAGGATATCACCGTGTGCACCATCGATCCTGCCAACGGCAAGCTGGCGAACACCTGGACCTCGCAGGGCATAAACGTGCCCTACCTCCGAGGCACCGAGCCCACCGAGGTATCGGACGCCGGGCCGTCTTTCCTCATCCCCGACATACCCCGGGTGTGGAACTATTTCAAATCATGGATATGGAAGCCGTCAGAGTGAGGCGGGTTTCAGGAGTCGAGCCGGATCACCAAGGGGCCTTTTATGGCGTCCATGATGCGGGAGGCGGGCAGGCCGTTCTCCAGGAGGGTGGCGATGGCCTTCAGGCACTTGCGGATGTGGAGGAAGAACTTCCTGTAGCCTTCACAGAGGGAGGGGAGCCCGGCTCACCTTTGAAGAAATCGAGGCCGGCCGGGGTGGGCTCGCCCCCGAGATCAGGCCCCCGGTCTTTTCCGTACTGACGCCTACGCTTATGATCCTGCTGCCGTTAAACCTGCCGGGCTGGGTATTCATCGGCCCGTGCTCCACGACCTTATCGCGCGCGCAGAGCCCGGCTGTGACCAGGGGTTCATGGTGCGGGCCCATCATCTCCTCAAGTCCTTTGATAGACATCACTTTTTACCCACGATATTTTTAGGTTGTTGATAACATAAATAAAGATTCTATCCTCAATATTAACCCTTGAGTGAACATCCCGCGTCTCCTTCGCAAGGTAAAATCATCATGAGCATGGATGCAGAAACACAGAGGAGAGGATGTTCCCTTAAGGATGTACTGTGTTTTTAAGGAGGTTAATATGAATACACAGAGGGTATTGCTGCTCGTTTTATGTCTCTGTATCTGTTCCCCTGTTATCGGATGGTGCCAGAACGGCAAGGATGGGACCGGAGAGGATGCAAAGCAGGGCATCACCCTGGCAAAATGCATTGAGGAAATTGACATCAGCGGGGATCTGCGCATCCGTTATGAACACCGCGACCTTGATGATTCCGGCGAGGAGGACTCCTCCCTTAAGCGCATGCAGACCCGCTTCAGGCTCGGGTTCGTCTGGAAACCCTCGTCAGGCAGCTGGGAGGTCGGGGCAGGTCTGGCCACGGGAGGTCCGGTGGCAACCTCGGCCAACAATACGTGGAGTGATGAAGAGTTTTTCGAAAAGGGTGACATCCGCCTCGATTATGCCTATGCCCGGCATGTCTTCAAGCCGTTCGAGTTCATCGCGGGCCAGCAGAAAAATCCGTTCGAGACGACCTGGGTCATGTGGGACACGGATGTCAGGCCGGCCGGACTCACCCTGAAGGCCGAGCAGGAGCCGCTTTTTATCACGGCAGGCGCCTTTGACGTGATCCAGCGGGAGACGAATTTCGGCATCCTCTATGCCGTTCAGGCAGGCGTCAAGGCAAAGGTGCAGGGAGCAGAGGTCACGCTTGCGGCAGCCTACTATGACTTCGATGACGAGTTCGAAGAGGAGGCCGGCCCGAGCCCGCAGGACAGGTATAATGTCGTCGATCTCTACGGGCAGGTAGAGGTCGAGGCTGGAGGCTTCACCATTGGCCCGTATGCACAGGTGTTCAAGAATATCGGCGCAGGAGGAGACGAAAGCGCCATGGATGAAGGCATCGACCCCGATAACAATGACCTGGGCTGGGTAGCGGGCGCGGTCATAGGCTTCATGAAGTTCGAGGTCGACTATACCTATATCTGGCTGGAAGCAGACTCTTTTGTCGGAGGCCTCACCGATGCGACATTCGGCAGCGGGATAGGCCCGACCGATATCAAGGGCCACAGGATAACCGTCTCGTATGCCTTCACCGAATGCTTCTCCCTGGGGACTAATTTCTACATCTACGAGGCGATCAAGCGGGATGATGTGCCCGACGGGTTCCTCTACCATATCGAGGCGAACTATAAGTTCTGATCTTTCTGGATCATTGCATAGCGCCGGAAGGCTCCTCAAGAACAGCGGCAAACCAAAAAAGGCGGCCCCGAGGGGCGTAATTGCCCTCCGCTCCGTTTGTGCCGATGAGATGTGATTTGCCTTTTCATCCCGGAGACGCTATAAGATAAACAAAGGCCTGAATGGCCGAAAAAGGAACAGAAAGTCAGGTTTACCATGAGAATATTCATCGGTTTTGACGACACAGACTCACCAGGGAGCGATTACGGGACAGGCAAGCTCGTGCGCTGGTTCGAGCAGAAGCTTCCCGGGGGGTGCACATTGTGGGGCGTCGTGCGACAGCAGCTCCTCATTGATGACCGGATACCGTACACCTCCCACAACAGCTCGGCGTGCGCCGTAATAGAAGCTCCCGACGAGTCCGCGCTGGGATGCCTTACAGAATCTGCTGCGGCACATATCGAAAAACATGCCGTGCCCGGAAGCGACCCCGGTTTGTGCGTGTGCCAGGAGAGAAACGGAAATCTTGCAGGTATCATCGAGTTCTCTGTGCGCTGCACGCATGAGGTGGTGACCCAGGCAGAGGCGATGAAAGCCGCCGGGAGCTTTCACCTTTCTGGCCACGGCGGGAGCAACGACGGCATCATCGGCGCAGCGGCGGCGGTGGGGCTGACTGCCCTGGGCAGATGCGGAAGGTTCATCGAGTTCGGGCGCCTGAGGGAGCTTAAGGACCCGGTGGCCGTATCTGTCCTGGAATCGCTGGGGATCATGGTCGTTTCCCTGGACCGGCAGGCGCTTCTCCCATCCCCGGATGATGCAGTCTGCAGTCATGGATGGCTGAGACCGAGGCTGTGGGCAGGCAGACCGATTCTTCCGGTGCAGAAGGACGGGGCCGGAGGTTGGGTCTGTGTCGGAAGAAAAAAGTCGAAGGAGGCATGAGCCATGCCGGGAAAGATCTTTTACCGGGAACGGACAAAGGCAAGAGCGGGAGAGAAGACGCCCAGGTTTCTCATGGTGGCAGTGGCCGGGATCGATCTCAAATTCCATGCAAAGCACGTCCGCAAGACCGAGCTCGAAACCATTGCCAGGGAGGTCGGTGCAGATCTGGTGCTCCTCGAGCGTGAAGAAAAAGGCAAATACGGCGAAGGAGAAGTTGAGATCGAATAGCGTAAAACGATCGTTTGAGCCCTCCACGGCGTTGAAAGGATGAATACATGCCCCTGGTGAGAGACAAGGACAAGAAGCGCCTGCACATAAAGAGCAGGCTCATGGGCGAGAGCCTCGTCAGGAAGTCGCTCATCGGCGAGCTGAAAGCCCCGCCGCAGGTCCGGCTGTTCCCGGACGTGAATGTCGTCAAGATCGGCGGCCAGTCCATCTGCGACAGGGGCATCAAGGCCCTTCCCGCTGTGGTCGAAGAGATCGGATCGGCCAAGGAGAAGCACAAGATCCTGCTCACGACGGGCGGAGGCACGAGGAGCAGGCACATCTACGCCATCGCCCTCGAGCTGGGCATGCCGACGGGCATCATCGCCAGGTTCGCCAGCACCATATCCGAGCAGAACGCCCTGCTGGTGGCCACTCTCCTGGCACCGTGGGACGGCATCCGCATTCACCAGGAAGACATCCTCAAGCTGCCCACGTACTTTTCCCAGGGCTGCGTCCCTGTCACTCAGGGAATGCCGCCCTACGACTACTTCGCCCTGCCGCCGGAAGAGGGCAGGCTCCCCGTTCACCGGACCGATGCCGGGACCCTGCTCATGGCGAACCTCATCGGGGCGAGAAGCTGCATTCTGGTCAAAGATGAGGACGGTCTCTACACGGACAACCCCAAAACCAATCCGGACGCGGTCTTCATTCCGGAGATCGGGGCGAGGGAGCTCATGGAGATGGACCTCGAGGACCTCGTCATCGAGCGCTCGTGCCTGGAGATCCTCATCAACAGCGAAGCAATCGACCGGATACAGATCATCAACGGGCTCAAGAAGGGAAACATCATCAGGGCGCTGGATGGCGAACCTGTCGGTACGATCATCTACCGGGAGAGGTGATAGATCCCGGAGCCGCCCTGCGGGATACGATCAGTCCCAGGATTTCCTGATGACGTGCACGGAAGTGGCCTTGAAAGCGACCGTCACAGGTGAACCGACCGCAAGTCTCAGGTCCTCCATCGCCTGCTGCGTCACATGGGCGCTCAGCATGAAGCCGCAGTCGATGGAGAGCCGGTAGAGCAGTCCGATGGTCTGAATCTTCAAGACCGTGCCCGTAAAGACGTTCCGGGCGCTCGAATCAGGCCTGGCACCTCCGGGGTAGACCGTGACGTGCTCGGGCCGTATGAAGCACATGACCTGCTCTCCGGGTGCAAAATCCCCGGTGCAGAGGATGTCCCGGCTGCCGACATCGACCTGCATGATGCCTCCCGCAGAGCTCCTGACCTTGCCCTCGAGGGTGGTCTCGATCCCGACGAATTGAGCGACGCTCTCGCTCACCGGCTGGTACATGACCTCGACCGGGGCACCGATCTGGGCGATCCGGCCCCCTTCCATGACCGCGATCCTGTCCGAGAGGCGCAGCGCATCCCTGCGGTCGTGTGTGGCCATAATGGCAGTGGTCTTTTTGATGTGCATGGCATGGCCCAGGTCCCCGATGATGGATTCCTTGGCGGGCGGATCGAGCGAGGCAAAGGGCTCGTCCAGGAGGATGAGCTCGGGGTTGGTGGCGAATGCCCTGGCCAGACTCGTGCGCTGCGCCTCCCCGCCTGAAATCTTGCGCGCCGAGCGGGACGAGAGGTGGGCTACGGCAAAGAGCTCCATGTTCTCCTCCACAATCGGCCGCATCTTTTTCCGCTCCGTTCCCCGGAGCTTGAGGCCGGCCGCGACGTTGTCGTATACGGTGGAATCGAAGAGGAGAGGCTCCTGGAACACCATGGCAAGGCTCCGACGATATTCGAGGAGCCGGGCGCCGTTCTCTACCGGCCTGCCGTGAAACAGGATCTCCCCTTTATCCCGCTTGATGAGGCCTGCCAGGGAGAGGAGCAGCGTAGACTTGCCTGCACCGTTGGGGCCGATGAGGGAGAGAAACTCTCCTGCATAGACGTCAAGCTCCTGTATGTCGAGCACGGGTACACCGCCCCGGCTGACCTTCAAACCCCTGACCGAGAGGATGGTCTCTTTCATCGGGGCCGCTCCCGCTGCTGGATACTGGTGAAGATGGCATTGATGATGAAGGTGAAGAGGAGAAGGATTACGCTCAGGGCAATGGCGACATCGAAATTGCCTCTCCCTGTCTCCATGACCGTGGCCGTGGTGAGCACCCGGGAATAGCCCTTGATGTTGCCGCCCACCATGATGGAGGCCCCGACCTCGGAGATGACCCCGCCGAATCCGGCCATGACCGCTGCCAGGAGAGGGAGCCGTGCCTCCTTGACGAGCAGCCAGACCATCTGGATCCGGGTTGCGCCGAGCGCCAGGATCTGGAGCCGCAGCGCCTCGGGGATCTTCTGAATGGAGGCGAGCGAAATCCCTGCCACGATGGGCGTGGCGATCACGGCCTGGGCGAGAATGATGGCCGTGGGCGTGTAGAGGAGCTCCAGGAAGCCCAGGGGGCCGTTCCGCCACAGGAAGATCGTCACGAACAGCCCTACGACCACCGGCGGAACGCCCATGCCCGTGTTGATGACGCTCACCACGAACCTGCGGCCTGGGAAGCGGGTCAGGGCCACCGCCGTGCCCAGCGTAATGCCGATGAAGAGGCTGAAGAAGGTTGCCAGCCCCGACACCCTGAGCGAGAGCCACGTGATCCCGAGAACCTCGGGGTCGAACGTGACGAGAAGCCAGAACGCCTTCTTGATGCCTTCGAGTATCAGTTCCATGATCTGTCTTTTAATTCATGTACGCTCTTAAACGCAAGCCAGAGAGAATGCCGGACAGGGCATCCCTGCCCGGCATGAGATGACGACCGCTCAGTCGAACTCGGGCTTGCCGGCATCCGGGAAGAAGAGCGGGCTGCCGTACTTGTCCACGCCGAACTTGGCGATGATGTCCTGCGTCGGCTTGCTCACCATGAAGTCCGAGAAGGCTTTGGCGCCTGCCGCATTGACCTTGGGGAACTTGGCAGGGTTCACCTCGATGACGTGGTAGATGTTCAGGAGCGACTTGTCACCCTCCACGAGGATATCCAGGCCGAGGGCCTTCCGGAGCGACAGGTAGGTGCCCCGGTCGGTCAGGGTATACCCATTCTTCTCGGCGGCGACGTTCAGGGTCTGGCCCATGCCGAGGCCGGTCTGCTGGTAGAACTTCTGACCTTCAGGGTTGATGCCGGCCTTCTTCCAGATGTCCTTCTCCTTGGCATGCGTGCCCGAGTTGTCGCCGCGGGACACGAACAGAGCGCCCTTCGAGGCGATCTGCTTCAGGGCGTCGGCAGCGGACTTCATGCCCTTGATGCCTGCCGGGTCGTTCGGCGGGCCCACGATGATGAAGTCGTTGTGCATGACGAGCTTCCTGTTCAGCCCGTTGCCCTCTTCCATGAACTTCTTTTCGGCCGCAGGCGAGTGCACGAGCAGGACGTCCGCCTCGCCCTTGGAGCCCATGGCCATGGCCTGGCCCGACCCGACGGCGATGGTCTTCACGAAGTAGCCGGTCTTCTTCTCGAAGATCGGGATAAGCGTATCAAGCAGGCCCGTGTCCTGGGTGCTGGTGGTAGTGGCCAGGATCAGGTTCTTTTGCGCCGTGGCAGCGAAAGCGGGCGCGCTGCAGACCGCGGCAAAGAGAAAGACGGCTAAGAAGCTCGAACGCAATATTTTTTTAATCATGGGAAATCCTCCTCATATCTAAGTTATTTTTTCGTCTTCATTTTTTCGATCCACTGCTTTGACTCCGGGAAGAACAGCGGCTGGCCGTACTCCTTCTTGCCGAAGTCCTCGATGATCTTCTGGCCCTTCGCGGGCGACGTGAGCCAGTCCACGAACGTCATGGTATCCCTGGAGTTCACCCCGGGAAACTTCTTCTGACTGACCGGGATGAGAGATATGTGGTTGAGCATTGCCGGGTCGCCTTCCACCAGGATGACGAGCTTGATCTTGTCCTTCAGTCCGAGGTACGAGGCCCGGTCGATCACGGTATAGGCGTTCTTCTCGTCGGTGAATTTCAGGGTCGGTACGTTTCCCTCGGAGCCCTTCTCATAGACCGTGTACCAGGGGCCGGACGGCTGGATTCCCGCCTTTGCCCACAGGTCCATCTCTGCCACGTGCGTACCCGACTTGTCTCCCCTGCTGATGAACGGTGCCGCTTTGGCCTGGATGGTCGTGAGGGCTTCCGCCGCCGTCTTCATGCCCCTGATCCCCGCAGGGTCTGCCGCAGGGCCGACGATCACGAAGTCGTTGTACATGAGCGGGATGCGCTCGGTTCCGAAGCCTTTGGCAACGAACGCCTCCTCGAGCTTCTTTGCATGGACCATGACGAGATCCACGCTGCCCTGTTCCGCGATCTTGAGGGCCGCCCCTGTCCCGGCGCCGACATGGCGTACCGTTATGCCGGTCTCTTTTTCAAACTGATCTTCAAGCGCCTTGACGATCCCTGCATCTATGGGACCGATGGTGCTCGACAAGAGAATGAACTTCGAGCCGTCTTTGCCCCAGACACCGGAGACCCCCACCAAAGAGACAAACAACATGAGTACCGCACACTGCATGAGCCCTTTTTTCATGACGTCCTCCCTTCATTTGCAGGTACTTCCGTACCGGTTTGACCTTGAGATGCCCGCAATAATCGCCGGGTTGCCCGATTCCGGTCGTGATGAAACGCAAACCGGACTCGCTCATCGATCCGATTCTTATGTTGCCCTCCGCGCTTCGACTGGCGCTGCATCCTTCATCACGTCGGCACAGCGGTGTCGGTGCGATGAAGGGTACGTTTCCGGGCCTTCTCTTTATTATGCCCTGATATGTATATGCATGGATACATAATATCAGGTCAAAATGAAAGTGGAATTTTCAGCAGTCTTTTTCAATGATCACACAGATGCCCCCTGCTGATGAAAGGAAGTCGGCCAGGCTCGATCTCCAGGATCTGCCCCTTGATTTCTCCATTGCATGCTGAAAAAACTCACAGTATGGTATGCGCCATGGATTTCAGGGACACTCACTGCGTCTGGTGCGAGCTCAGGTCAGGGCCGATCGAGGGATGCATCGAATGCCCGCGGTTTCGGAGATATGAGCTGAAAGAAGACATCCTTTTCGACTCGTCCCGGTTCTGCACCCGGTGCCGCAACAGTCAGAATAAGGATCTGAAGACTTTCTGTGAAACCAACAGACGTCTCCAGCAGGGCACAGACGAAGACTTCGACTGCTACAAGTTCAGCCCCGACTTCAAGGGAGGCGATGCCGGACAGGTGCACGTGGTCACGGTCTTCCTGTGCCATCAGGGAAAGATCTGCCTGGTGCGCCGGAGCCCGAAGGTGGGGACCTACCAGGGCCTGTGGTCGGGGATCAGCGGATATCTCGAAGGAAACCCTCAAGAGCATTTCAAAGTTGAGCTCAAGGAGGAAACCTCTCTGAATCCTGACGAGTACACGCTTCTCAGGCAGACGCAGACCGTGGTGGTCGAGGATGAAAAGGAGCAGTGCACCTGGTGCATCCATCCGTTTCTCTGTGAGGTCCATGATCCCTCGAAGATATCCCTCGACTGGGAAAACACCGAATACCGGTGGTTCCTGCCCGAGGAGATCGGCAACCTCGAAACGGTGCCCGGTCTCAGGGAGGTGTACGAGCGCGTCTCGAGGCTCCCCTTCGAGAAGGAGGTGCTCCGCTTCGTGCAGGAGCTAAAACATGACCGTGAGAGCGGGGCGAGGCAGCTTGCCTACAAGGCCCTCCTCTTCCTTGCCGGTGCCGTCAGATCATCGAATGCAGCAAGGTCTTCCGTGCTTCTCGACGACCTCTTCCATGCATGCCATGAAATCGCCGGTGCCAGGCCATCGATGGGCATGATATCCACCACGCTCGAGCTCCTCCGGAGGGACATGAAGGCCTTCTCCTCCTTCGATATCCAAAAGGCGCTCTCAGAAAGCTCTCTGCTCATCAAGAGCCACGTCGGGGACATGGATGCATCCCTCGATGCGGCGGCAGGACGGCTCGAAAAGGTTATCGCTCCCGGATCGACCGTTCTTCTCCATTCCTACAGCTCTTCCCTGATCCATGCGCTGCCCATGCTTAAGGGAAAGGGGTGCTCCCTCATCGTGACGGAATCCCGACCCGGATTCGAAGGCAGGGCCACTGCCCGGATAGCAGCCGATATGGAGCTGCCTGTAAGGGTCATCACCGATGCGTGCGCTGCGGACGAGCTCCGCAAGGCCGATGCGGTCCTCATAGGGGTCGATACGATCGAGATCGACGGCTCGGTGGTGGGCAGGGCAGGATCGTCGCTCATGGCCACGGCCGCTCATGCCCTGGGCGTAAAGGTATATTTCGTGGGCGAGGTCAGGAAGATAAACATCTCCGGAAAGCCTGCCTGCCTCGAGGAGTACGACCGGGAAGAGATGTGGGGCGATCATCCCGAGGGGATCGACGCCGGGAACCTCTACTTCGACAGGACCCCTGCGGGCTTCATCACGGGCATCGTCCTCGAAAAGGAGATCGCAGAGCCCGGCCGGATCGCCGAGATCGCCGGTTCGATGCTTGCTTTTGAAGGGAGTGCGTGATACTTCGGCGTTCAATGAATTGCATGGTGGCCCTGCTCACAGAGGGCATTTCGGAATCGGCGGAGGTTCGATGAAAAGAGGCTGACAGACAGCAGGAAAGAGGATATATCCGCATCAGGAGAGCGGCATCGAAAAGACCTTACCGGAAACAGGAGGTATAATGAATATCTACTCGTGGCTGAGAGAAAATGCACGCGTCAGGCCGGACAAGACGGGCATCCGTTACCGCGACACAAAGCTCACCTACTCAGAGCTCGTATCCCTGACAGGAAAGCTCGGGACCGCACTCACGTCTGCGGGGATAGGGCGGGGCGACAACATCGTGATCGTCCTTCCCAACATTCCCGAATTCGCCGTCTCCTACATGGCAGCAGTGAGCATCGGCGCGGTAGCCGTACCCGTGAATCCGACCTTCACCTCCCGTGAGCTGGCCCACATCCTGAAAGATTCCGATGCAAAGGCCGTGATCCTCGAAGGGACCAACCAGAAGACGTATGAGAACATCCGGGAGGAATGCCCGTTAAGCATCGTCATAACGACAGGAGAGGGGGGGAACTTCTCCCAGTGGAGCAGCGGCCCGGACAGGGGCATCATGGAGGAGATGGAGCCGGATGATACTGCGGCTATGATCTATTCCTCCGGGCTTACCGGCTATCCCATGGGCGCCATGCTCACATACAGGAACCTCGACCACAATTCCGATCTGGTGAGACGCTGCGCCGGCGGCGACGATACGGATACCGCACTCACCGTCATCCCGTGCTTCCATTCCTTCAGCGCGAGCGTGAACCTGCTCTCCATGCTCAGATACGGAGGCACGGCGTACCTGATGAAGGGCCTCGATTTCAAGGAGCTGAACCATGCGATCTCAAAGGGCGGAGTGACGTGCATATGTGCGGTCCCGACCCTGTTTTACGGCCTCCTCCTCCATCCGGATGTGCAGGATCTCGACTATACGGGGATGAAGGTCATTCTGGCAGGCGGGTCGGCCCTGTCCATGGAGATCTACAACGGATTCAAGGAGCGCTTCCATGTGGACATCAGGCAGGGCTACGGCCTGACCGAGGCCTCGCCCGTGTGCGCATACAACTACCATCCCGTGAAGCTGAAGCCCACGTCCATCGGTATCCCCGTCCCCGAGGTCGAGGCGCGCATCGTCGATGAGCAGGGCACCGTCCTCAAGCCCCATGAGAAGGGAGAGATTCTCTTCAAGGGTCCCAACGTCATGAAGGGATACTACAAGAGAGAAAAGGAGACCCGGGAGATCATCAGGGACGGCTGGCTCTACACCGGCGACCTTGGCTACATGGATGAAGACGGCTTTCTCTATATCACGGGGTACAAGAAGGATATGATCATCACCTCCGGGTTCAACGTGTACTGCAAAGAGGTGGAGGGCGTGCTGAACTCCATCCCGGGGGTGAAGGACTCCGCCATTACCGGTATTCCCGATCTCATGAGAGGGGCCATCATCAAGGCGTACGTCGTGACCGACGGTTCGGACCTGACCGAAAACGACGTGAAGCACCTCGCCCGGAAAATGCTGGCCCCCTACAAGACGCCGCGCAAGGTCGAGTTCGTGCCCGAGATCCTGAGGGACGAAAACGGGAAGGCTGTCATACCGGAGAATCAATCGAAGAAAACGTGACCGGATGCACCCTCTGTCCCAGACGCTGCGCGATCAACAGATCGAAGACCCTCGGCCCCTGCGGGGTAGGTGAGGACCTCAAGGTCGGGGCCATCGTCATCCACCGGGGCGAAGAGCCGCCTCTGGTGACAGGGGCGGGCTCGGGGGCGGTATTCTTTTCGGGCTGCCCGCTCAAGTGCTCCTATTGCCAGAACAGACAGATCAGCCATGAGGCGGACGGCAGGGACATATCCCCGGAGGAGCTGGCCGATTACATGATGCTCCTTGAGCGCAAAGGGTGCTCAAATATCAATCTCGTGAGCCCGACACACCTTGCCCCGGGAATACGGCGGGCCCTGGCTCTTGCAGCCGGCCACGGCCTGGATCTCCCGGTCGTGCTCAATTCGAGCGGGTACGAGAGCATCGAGGGCCTCGAGTCCTGGATGGGCAGCGCTGATATCTTTCTCATGGACCTCAAATACGGAGACAACGAGACCGGCAAGACCTTGAGCAGGGTGCCTGATTACTGGGACCGCGCGCGGGAGGCGATCGAATATGTCTGGAGGGAGTACGGCCCTCTGCAGATCGATCCCCAGGGCAGGGGCATGAAGGGTCTCATCGTGAGGCACCTCGTTCTCCCCGGCATGCGCTCGAATCCCTTCGCTGTCCTCGAATTTCTGGCAGACCTCTCCCCTGAAATCCCCTTGAGCATCATGTCCCAGTACAATCCCTGTTTCTACCGGGGTGCACTTTCCGAGATGAGCCGGCCGCTGTCTCTAGGAGAATACGAGGTCGTGGTCGAAAGGGCCATCGATCTGGGGTTCGGCACCGTATTCACTCAGGATATGGATTCACCCTCGACATACGTGCCCGACTTTTCCCTCGAGACGCCGTTCGGGGACGGCTTGAGGATTTTCTGAAACCGGCATCCGGACCTGAAAAGCCGGCTGCTCATAACATCTATAATAAGTTAAACATTTCTTTTTCGAGTGCCGATAGCGACCATGTTATGCTGTTAGTTACCGACGAATACGAGCACCGATACAGGGATGACACCAGGGAGCTTTTATACCAGCGCATCCTTGCCGTTCTCCTGATCGGAATCATCCTCATTCCGTGCTTCAGCGTCCTCGATTATGTCGTCGTGAGGGAGCACTTCGTTCTGTTCTTTTTCTACCGCATCGGCTGCTCCGCATCGATCTTCATCCTCCTTCTCGTATACTACACGAGGTTCGGCAGGAATCACTCATTCACCCTGGTAACCGTTGCATATTTCCTCGCTGCATTCTGCATTTCCATGATGTGCGTCAAGATGGGGGGATACCCGTCTTTCTACTATGCCGGGCTCATCATGGTCCTCGTCACCATCATCATACTGCCGCTCGATACGAAGCAGGCATTCCTTTTCGGGGTCATGATCTACCTCATCTATGCGATTCCGATCATCCTCTTCACGGAGCCGACGCCGGAAGGGCTGAAGGTCTTCTTCAGCAACAGCTTTTTCTTCATCGGCTGCATCCTGATCGTCACCCTGCAGGCCTTCGAGGAGACGAAAAACAGGAAGCGGGAGTGCAAGCTCAAGGTGGATATGGATGTCCTTGCCGACCAGCTCTCCTACTATGTCCACAACCTCGAGGAAGAGGTTGAGAAGCGGATGAATGATCTCAAGGAGTCCGAGCTCAGATACCGGGAGCTCTATGAGAACATCATCGACATCGTCATCCTGGTCAACAGGGACTCCAAGATCCTCATGGCCAATCCGCGGTTCTACGACACGATCGGGATACCTCCGGACGAGAAGATCGAATTCAGCTTCTTGAGCCTCATCAGAAAGGAAGACGTTCCCCTTGTGGAGCGCATGTTCGGCCGCCTGCCCACCGAGCAGACGGTGAACGACTTCCAGTTCGGAATCACAAACCGCTCCGGCAAGGTCTTCGATGTCGAAAGCAATGCCAAGTGCATTTACAAGGACAACAAACTGGTAGGCTTCCAGATGGTGATCAGGGACATCACGGTACGGAAGAGGCTCGAAGGCGAACTGCTCGAATCGTACAAGAAGGTCCAGAGTGCGAGGAACGCAACCATCCTGGGCCTTGCCAAGCTTGCCGAGTACCGGGATGCCGACACGGGGGCACACCTCGAACGGATACGTGAGTATTCGAAGGTCCTGGCCCAGGAGCTCTCGACAAAGCCCAAGTATCAGGCGTACATCTCATCGGACTATATCGAGGACATCTACAACTCTTCCATTCTTCACGATATCGGGAAGGTGGGGATCCCGGATTCCATACTCCTGAAGCCGGGCAAGCTCACGGCCGAGGAGTTCGATGTGGTCAAGCGGCATTCCGCCCTGGGCGGAGACGCGCTCAAGGCCGTCGAGACAAAGATCGAAGGCCAGTCGTTCCTGAGCCTGGGCAAGGAGATAGCCTACTATCACCACGAGAAATGGGATGGGACCGGCTACCCGAAGGGCCTCCAGGCTGAGCAGATCCCTCTGTCCGCCAGGATCGTGGCCCTGGCCGACGTGTACGACGCCCTGACCTCGAAGCGGGTCTACAAGGACGCGTTCTCCCATGAGACAGCCATGGAGATCATCATGAAGGACCGGGGAAAGCACTTCGACCCCGAGATCGTCGATGCCTTCCTGGCACATGCGGAAGAGTTCCGAAGGATCCGCGAGGAAACGTTCAAGGACCAGCCGTCCGAAAAGGAAAGCCAATCCTCGGCCGCCTGAGCGCTGCACATACCGGTATTTGTAATTTCCAGCAAATCCTCATGCCGGGCTTGTTCAGAATATAAAGCTATCACCTCGTCCGGATATGCCATAGACTGAGGGCATGCCAGAGGGAGGTGGAGGAAGCCCTTCCTCCACCTCCCTCTCCCCTGATCAATACTACAATTCAACGAGCGGCTATTGTTCCTGTGCTGTAGACGTTGCAGATGCCTGTCTGCTCCGGCTGCTCATGAGCCTCTGGGTTATGACTGCGGCCTTTGACGGCTCCATGTACGAAAGGATGCCGCCTGCTATTTCGCCCTTCATGTTGAGGAAGACCTCGACGGCCACGTTGGTGTCGGTCTGGTTCATGAGATTCGCCGCGGCATTGGGCTTCATGGAAGAGTAGATCTTCACGAGGTGCTTGACCCGTTCGTTGCTCAGCTGCCTGTAGGCGGCTATCTCGGCTTTCACGGACACCTCGAGCTCGGCGAGCCGTCTCATCTTGTCGTCTATCCGCCTCTCCAGCGCTTCGAGCTCTCCCTGCCTGATCCTCAAAGCCTCTTCCCGCTGCCTGAGCGAATCCCACTGGGCCTTTGCATTCTGTGCGCTCTCTTTGCGGACAGCAGCCTGCTGCTTTTCTTCGGCTGCCGAAAGGGTGCCGAAGGTGCTCAGTGAGAAATAGAGAGCCAGAAACACGAGATTGACTGCGATTGCGATGATAAGGATCTTCTTTTTGTTCATGGTCTTCTCCCATGGCGACCGATTGCGATCTCATCGATGAAGCGCATATCCTTTCTCGCCTGGTCTGCCTTGTACCGATCGAGGTCGATCTCCCTGAGGCGCTCGATGGCCTTCGAGTCCTTCTGTGCCTTGAGCAGGTCCCGGCGCTTTTCCTCGAGCACCTTTCTCGCCTGGACTATCTGCTTTTCCAGCTTTGCTGCTTCGGAATCCAGGTATGAGAGATAGCGGCCGTACGATTTGACCTCCCGGGCCTCGATGCCCCTGTCCATCTTCCCCATGAGCTCCCGCTCGGAAGCCGCCTTGAGGGATATCGCGCGCTGCCTGATGGCTTCGAGCTCGAGGCAATGCTTCTGGGCCTTGGAGAATTCGCCCAGGGCCATATCCTCTCTGATCTTCCTGACTCTTGATAACGTCTCGAACCGGAAATGGAATCCCATGGCGCATCCTCTAGCTCAACCCGGCGAGGGCCTTCTTCATCATGACGAGCGACTCCTCGAGGCTTACCTTTGTGTCGATTTCCTGCTTAAGGAAGGCATTGATCGGATCTATGTACCTGATGGCGGTGTCGATCTGGGCATTGTTCCCCGATACGTACGCCCCGATGTTGATGAGGTCGCGCGCCTCTTCGTAGACAGCCTTGAGCTCCAGGATCTTGCGGGCCATTTTCAGGTGGTCCTTGTGCGCGATGTCGTTCATCACCCTGCTCACGCTCCCGAGGATGTCGATGGCCGGGTAGTGGTTCCTTGCCGCGAGGTCGCGCGAGAGCACGATATGACCGTCCACGATCGACCGCACGCTGTCGGCCACGGGCTCGGTGAGGTCGTCGCCCTCCACGAGAACGGTATAGAGACCGGTTATGCTGCCCTTCGAAGCGCTGTTCCCCGCCCGCTCGAGGAGCTTGGGCAGCTTCGCGAAGCACGAGGGGGTATAGCCCTTCGTCGTGGGCGGCTCTCCGATGGCCAGGCCGATCTCCCTCATGGACATGGCGAAGCGGGTGACCGAATCCATCATGAGGAGGACGTCCCTGCCCTGGTCCCTGAAATACTCCGCAATGGCAGTGGCGAGATAGGCACCCCGGATGCGGATCAGGGCGGGCTGGTCGGATACGGCTGCAACCACGACCGATCGCTTGAGGCCCTCTTCTCCGAGGTCCCTTTCGATGAATTCCTTGACCTCTCTGCCGCGCTCGCCGATGAGCGCGATCACGTTGACGTCCGCCTTGGTATGGCGTGCCATCATGCCGAGCAGAACGCTCTTGCCCACGCCCGATCCTGCCATGATGGCCATGCGCTGACCCTTGCCTATGGTCAGGATTCCATTGATGGCGGCAATGCCCAGATCCAGAGGCTCGGAGATGCGCTTTTTCTTCAAGGGGTTGATCGTCTTTCCGTAGAGCGGAATCTCTTCCGCGAGGGCGGGCATGGCCTTGCCGTCGAGAGGATAGCCCATGCCGTCGATAACCCTGCCGAGGAGCTCCTTGCCCACCTTGACGGACGGGTTGGATTTTCTCGCGATGATGGTGCTTCCGGGTCCGATTCCTCCGAGATCTCCGAGGGGCATCAGGAGCACCCGCTTATCCCTGAATCCCACGACCTCTGCCATGATGGAGGTGCTCGCGTCCTTCGAATAGATCTCGCACATTCCCCCCATGGAGTTTCCGGGACCGTGGCCTTCCACCACCAGCCCCACGATGTTGGTCACCTTGCCCCGCACCTGGATGGGGTCCATGCCCTTTAAGGGAGATATGAATCTCGTGAGGTTATACATGGTCGAGAACCACTTCCTTCATGTGCTCGATCTGGGAGCGGATGGTTGCGTCGATATCGCCGAATTCGGTCTCGATGATGACCCCGCCCCGTTCCAGAGAGCTGTCCTCCACGATGTGGATGTTCTTTTTGCCGGAGAGCTTCTTTGAGAGAAGGCTTTCGATCTCCCGGACATATTCGAAATCGGAGGGGTGGAGGTGCAGGCGGATCTCTTCCGTTTCCATGAGGTGCCTGCCTGCGGCACGCACCGTGTCGAGGATGATGTCGGGAGAGATCTGGATCTGGCGGTGAATGACCTTTTCACAGATGAGGAAGACGGTTTCGATGAGCTGCTCCTGGTTCCTTTCTATGATGGAGGACCGCATCTCGGAGAGCTCATCGATCGCTGCCTTGAGGGTATTGAAGAGGGGCTCGGCCTGCTTGAGGGCGATCTTGCGGCCTTCTTCCCGGCCTTTCTCCATTCCCTCGTTGTAGGCCTCCATCTCGATGGCCTCTTTCCTGGCCTTTGCCTCCCTGATGATCGCGTCTGCGTCGAAGGAAGCCTGCTCTTTCCTCCTGGCCTGCTTTCCCTTATCACCCATGTCCCGGATGGTGTAGGGGGATACCGGAGTGCCCTCTTTCCCGGGGTTCTTCAGGATCTTAGACGAGGACATCGTCGCCGCCCTTTCCGCCGATGACGATCTTGCCGGCAGATTCGAGCTTTCTGACAACCCGTACGATATTCTGCTGTGCCTTCTCCACGTCCGATAGCTTTACGGGACCCATGGCTTCCATATCGTCGGTGAGCATTTCTGCGGCACGGGAAGACATGTTTTTCAGGATGATGCCCTTCAGGGACTCGCTTGCCGTCTTCAGGGCCAGGGCGAGATCCTCGTTCGTGATCTCTTTGAGGATGGTCTGGATGCCGCGGTTGTCGATATGCGCGATGTCCTCGAACACGAACATCTTCTGCCTGATTCCCTCGGCAAGCTCCGCATCCATCTCCTCGAGGAAGGAGAAGATGTTGTTTTCCGTGTTGTGGTCCATCTGGTTCATGATCTCGGCCACGGTCTCGACCCCGCCCAGCTTCTTGCTGTCCGTGGTCCCCATGGCCTCGATCTCCTTGCGGAGAATGCTGTCGAGGTCTTCGATGACGTTCGCCGGGACCATGCCGAGGTTCGCCATCCGGAAGATGATCTCGGGCTGGAGCTTCTCAGGGAGCTCCCTGATGATCTGTGCGGACTTTGCATGGTCGAGGTGGGCCAGCACGAGGGCGATGGTCTGGGGATGCTCCCCTTTCAGATAGTCCACCAGGATCAGGGGGTCCACGCCCTTTAAGGACGAGAAGGCCGTCGTGTCGGTGGCGAGCGTTATGGAATCGAGGATGGGTTTTGCCTTGTCGGCCCCCAGCGCCGAGACGAGGGCATCCTTGAGGTATCCTATGCCCTTTCCGGTGACGCCGCTCACCTGGGAGCTCAGCTGCTGAAATTCATCCATGATGCTCTGGACCGTATCGACCGGGATGGTTACGTCTTCGAGGCTTGCCATCCTCTTGCCCAAGAGCTTGATCTCGTATTCCGTGAGGCCCTTGAACACGTTCCGGGTAAAATCGTCCCCCATGGCCATGAGGAAAATGGCAGCCTTCTGGGGTCCGTCGACTTTCTTCAGCTTCGACATCAGGCATTCTCCTGCAACCAGGACTTCACGACCGCAGTGGCAGTGTTCATGTCATCCCTGCTCGTTCTCTCGATTGCCTTGCGCTTGCCCTGAACCATATGCTTCATCTCTTCGCTCTTTGCGATCGCCTCGATCTGGGGCAGCTCCTCGGTCTCCAGCTGGGAGAGTCCATGGGCCTGGCTCAAGATTCCCCTCGAATCGTGCCCCCTCTCGACGACCTTGACGGTTTTCAGCCAGTGGATGAGGGGCCTGATGGCGAAGAGCAGAACGAGCAGGGTGATGATCAGGAAGATCGCGGGCTTGATCAGGGATGCAAAGAATTCCCGCTTCTTCTCCTTGTCTGCAAGCGCCGCGATGTCCGTTCCCTCCTGGGCGAAAGGCATGCACGATATCGAGAAGGTGTCTTCGCGGTCTGCGCTGAATCCGACGGACTGCTTCACCGCATCCTCGATCCGCTTGAGCTCTTCGGGGGTCCTGGCAGCGAACGTCTTGCTGCCCTTGGCATCGGCCTTGTAAATGCCGTCCACCACCACCGATACCGCCAGGCGTGTGATCCTTCCCGGGGAGACGACCCGCTCCACCTGGTTTCTGCCGATCTCGTAGTTGCGCAGGACATTCGACTGCCCCGAGGCAGTAGCTCCCGGAATGGCTCCCGGACCGCCCCTGCCCGTGGGAAGATTCGACTGGGTGCCGGCAATGCCCGCGCCTTCGGACATCGAGCCCGATGAGGCGTTCTTCAGCTCTTCGCTCCTGACCACGTGGATTTCTGGGTCATAGTTGTCCTCCACGCGCTTGACCATGTCCATGTCGACGTCCGCGCTCACCTTGACGACCGAGGAGGAAGGTCCGAGGATCTTCTCGAGGAGGTCCTGGGCGCGCGACTGGAGGGTGTTCTCGATTGTGCGCTTGACGTCGAGGTAGTTGTTGGCCATGTTTATCGAGGCAGCGTCCTTTCTCCCTTCATAGAGGACCTTGCCGCGGATATCCACGATGCTGATGTTCTCCGGGTCCAGTCCCCGTATGCTCTTTGCCACCAGGTACACGATTCCCTGGACCTGGCCGGGCGGAATGATCTGGCCCTGCCTGGGCTTAATGACGATCGAGGCCTTTGCGGGCTTTTCATCCTCGATGAACACGCTCTCCTTGGGCATGGCGACGTGAACCCTGGCGTACTCCACCTGCTCGAGCGACATGATCGTGTTGGCGAGCTCGTTCTGGAGCGCCCTCTGGTAATTGATGTTCTGGACGAACTCCGAAGCGGAGAAATCCGTCTTGTCGAACAGGGAGAAGCCCTGTCCTGTCCCGCCCTTGGGCAGCCCCTTCGAAGCGAGATCCAGCCTCGTCTCGTACACGCTCTTCTCCGGGATCATGATGGCGGTCCCGCCCTTGACGAGCTTATAAGGGATGCGGCTCTGCTTGAGGTCCTGGACGATGAGCGATGCATCCGTCTCGTCGAGGCTGGTGAAGAGGTACTGGTACTTGGGTTCAAGGGCCCACATGAGGGACACGGCGATGACGGCCACGGCGAGCCCGGTCGCCCCCAGGACGGCGATCTTCTGGCCCGCGGTCATGTGGGCGAACTTTGCCGGTAAACTGGTGATGGTGTCTAGTATGCTCATCTCAATTGCAGAAGCTGATTGTAGCCTTCAATGATTTTGTTGGTCGCCGCTACGAGGAGGCGGAGGTTGAGGTCTGCCTTCTGCATGGCGATCATGGTCTCATGGATATTTCCGTTTTCGCCCTTGGCGAGCGACAGGGCCATCTTGTCCGCTTCCTTGACTTGAGCGTTCGTGGAATTGACGACCTCCTTCAAGGTATCGGAGAAGCTCTTCGACGGGTCCTTTGCCTTGCCGCCCGTGCCCTGTTCAATGCTCAGGCGCGGAAAATCGGACAGCTCGATACGCATCATATCCTCCCTATGGCCAGCGCCTTGAGGGCCATGTCCTTCTGAGCCTTGACAGCGGTCGTGTTCGCCTCGAAGGCCTGGCTGGCTCCGATCATGTTCACCATCTCTTCCATGAGGTTCACGTTGGGCAGCGTCACATACCCGTTCTCGTCCGCATCGGGATTGCCCGGTTCATAGACGCGCTGGCCGGGGGTCGGATCGCTGACGATCCTTTCCACCTCGACGGAGCTGAGCTTATTCTCGAAGGCATTTTCCCTGAAGACGACATCCCTGCGCTGGTAGGGGCCGCCCGTGGCCGACCTCGTGGTGTGGGCGTTGGCAATGTTGGATGAAACGACGTTCATCCGCGTTCTCTGAGCCCTCATGCCGCTTGCACTGATATCCATCGCTGTAAAGAGATCCATTATCGTATACCTCGTATGGCTTCTTTCAATGCCGTTATCTTCATCTGAATCGCATCTGCGGATGCATCGTAGAGCAGCTGGTTCTGGCTGAGCTTCATCATCTCCCGGTCGAGGTCCACGGTGTTCGAGTCATTTCCGATCCGAGCGAAGGGATCCTCGGCGACCTTGAAGGTCAGACTTTGAGCCTGCCCAGCCGAGGGCAGGTGCTCGGGAGACGTGGTGTTCATCGTCAGACGGGTATCGAGCTCCTCCTCGAATGTGGCTTCCTTGGATTTGTATCCGGGGGTGTCAATGTTTGCGATATTGCTCGATATGATACCCTGCCGGAAAAGGCGGAAATTCATGACCGATGCAAGTTCCGAGATTTCCTTTCCGAATAGTCCTGCCATGCATCACCTCCACTCTCCTCAGACAAGCAATACTCATACCAATGGATAAAAAGGGCTTTTTATGCCATTCCGCTCACTCCGGGGCTGAATTTTCGTCCGCGGATGCGTCGGAAAATTGACTTTTTCCGGAGTATTCGTTGAGCTTGTTCCTCAGGGTCCTGATGCTGATGCCCAGCAGCGAGGCTGCCTTTGTCCGGTTTCCTTCAACGCTCTCGAGCGTCGACATGATGAGGCGCTTTTCCATGTCATGGATGGTCGTTCCCACGGCAACATGCTCTGTCATGACATTGGGACCGCCTTCCATGCCGATCGTGACGGCTTCCGCCGTGATGCCGGCCCCGTCGGTGAGGATCATGGAGCGCTCTATCACGTTCTCGAGCTCCCGGACGTTTCCGGGCCAGGAGTACGAGAGAAGGGCGTCTTTTGCCTCGGGCGTCAGGAACTTTTCCTCCATGCCTTCGCGCTTGGCCACCTTGGCGATGAAGTGGGAGGCGAGCGGAACGATGTCATCCCTTCTGGCGCGCAGGGGAGGCACCTTGATGGGGATCACGTTCAGCCGGAAATAGAGGTCCTTGCGGAACCTGCCCTCCCTGATGTCCTCCTCGATGTCCCTGTTGGTCGTTGAAATTACCCTGAAGTCGACTGCTATGGGCGCTTTCGATCCGACCCGGTCGATCTGCCTTTCCTGGAGAACCCGCAGGAGCTTCGCCTGGAGGCCCATGCTTATCTCCGTAACCTCATCCAGGAGTATCGTGCCTTCGTTTGCGAGCTCGAACTTCCCGATTCTGGTGGCATAGGCGCCTGTGAACGCGCCCTTTTCATACCCGAACAGTTCGCTTTCGAGAAGCGTATCCGGGATGGCGGCGAGGTTGATGCCCACGTAGGGACCAGACGATCGCTTGCTCAGTCTGTGGATGTACCTGGCGATGACCTCCTTGCCGGTCCCGGATTCGCCCTGGATCAGGACCGCAGCCTGGGTAGGGGCTACCTTGTCGAGGATCTCGATGATCTTTCTCATGCCCCTGTCGGCGGCGATAAATGCCCCGTTCTCCGATGGGCCCTGTGCCCTGGCCGAGTGGAGCAGGACATGGAGCACCTGGCGGAATTCATCGGCTAAGAAGGGCTTCTTCAGATGGTGGTCGGCCCCTGCCCGGATGCATTCATCGCGGTCTCTCCCGCCTATGGCAACGACGTCTATGCTCTGGTACACCTGCTTCGTTCCCTCGATCACGTCGATGAAATCGTCCGAGATGACCGCGATGGAGTGAGACTTGGGGGAGATGGCACTTAGGTATTTGTCCTTATCGGTAAAGGGGCAGGGCGTTTCGCCCATCTCTTCTATGAGCTCCGTGAGGATCGTGACCGTGGATTTGTCGGGATCGAGGACTGCGATGGCCATCTATGCTACTTCCTCCCGAACTGATTGATGAGCCTGGTGTACTCGCTCACCTCGTTTCCCAGACTCATCTCACCCAGGTAATTGGCGGCAAGAGCGCGCATGGTCTTGTCCGAGCTTTTCTCGATGATGATGTTGACGAGCCTCGCCGCTTCCTGATCGTTGCCCTCTGCGTGGTAGACCTCTGCGAGGTGGTACAATGCCCAGTCCCTGTACGATGAGGCGGGGTATGAATTGAGCAGCTTCTTATACAGCTCTTTGGCCCTCGTCAGGTCGGAAGCTTCCTTGAGCTGGGTAGCCCTCATGTAAAGGGCCTTCTCTATGATGGATACATTCGCCTGGCCGGCTCCGTAAGCGAGGAGCTTATCGAGGGTTGCAGCCTGCTGTGCGTGGTTGCCGAGCCTGGCATAGGTGTCGGCCAGCAGGGAAAGATCGAAAGGCGTCCTCTTTCCCCCCTGGTTGACTGCCTTCTCCAGGCATGGCAGGGCCTCGGCAAAGCGGTTCGAGTAGTAGAGGAGCTCTCCCCTGATCGCCTGCATCTTCCAGGCGTCTCTCCCCTGGGGGAATTCCCGGAGATACCTCGTGTTCCACTCGAGGGCGCGGGTATGATCACCCCGCTGGTAGTCTATGGAGAGAAGGGCGGACAGCGCCTCTTCCGTCCGGGGCGACGGGCTCCTGAGGGATGCGACGAGCATCGAGCGGGCCTGATCGAGATTGCCGAGCTCCATCATCGCCTTTCCCATGGGGATCAGGGCATCGGGCGTTTTGAGCTCTCTCATGAAGCTGTCCTGATACGCCGTGTAGAGATCGGAAATCCGGTCCAATTTCCCGAGTGTCCGAAGATTGTCGACATGTGCCGCTATGCATTTTTCCGCCTCTTCCTGGGCATACTGGTGAATGGGGTCGTCTTTCTTCGTATCCGCCCAGGCTTCACGGTATGCGTCCAATGCGTCGTCCCACTGGCCGCGCTTAGCATACGCCTGGGCGATGCGGACCCTGATGATGGATCCCATCGGCCCGTCCTTGAATTCCGGAGTTGATTTGAGGTCATTGTAGAGGTTCATGACCTGGCGGAAGGTCTTGTCCGAGAGTTTGCCGCCATGGGCCTGAATGTCGTTTTCCATGATGATCCTTGCTGTCTTGAGCTTGGCAATGACCGTGCTCTCGCTCTGGGGCGACATGCTCTCGACCTCCGAGAAAACCCCCATGGCCTTGTCTTTCCGGCCGAGCTGATAGAGACAGTCGCCCAGGGAGATGAGATAATTGGCCTTTTCTTCCCTTCGTCCCAGATTGATGGCCCAGAGGAAGTACTGCTGTGCCGTGACATAGTCTTTCGCAGAGTAGGCAGCCTCTGCCATTCGTCCATAGAGGCCGGGGTCTGACCGGAAAATTCCGGTGTTCTCGGAGATGGCGGCCTTGTAGAGCTGCAAGGCCCGCTCATAGGAGTTCAGCCCGAGATACGTGTCTGCCAGGGTCGCATTGTAGTAGGCGTTAAGGCGGGGCGGAATCCCCTCTTTATCAAAGACCGTGAGCATGCGCCTGTTCTGCACGAAGGCTTCCTGAAACTGCTTTTTCCGGTTCATGATGTCGATTTCGAGCAGGTACGCCTCGATGGCGATCTCTGAAGAGATGGACTCTTCGAGGAACCTGATGCACTTCATGGCCTCCGGATATTCCTTGGCGTACATGAGCATGCGTGCATATTCGAGCATGACCCATTCGCGTCCGATCCCGGGGCTCATGCCCCTGATGCCTTCGGTCATGTTTTTCAGGGCGCCGAGAGAGTACACATCCATGTAATAGGGATAGGCGACCTTCCAGTATGCCCTGCCGAGCAGAAGGCTCTCCTTCGGGTCGAGCGATTCCTTGTAGCGCTCGAGTGTATGGATTGTTGACGCAACATCTCCCTGATCGTAGGAGCTCTTTGCCATGGCATAGGCCTCGGTACGGCTCATCCGGTTCACGGTGACGATGTCGAAGGTGATCCTGCCGGCCTTCTCCTCTGTCCTGATCTCCAGGTCGGCCTTGGGGTCGGTGAGGCTGATCCCTACGGCCGTTCCTCCTGCAAGCCTGTATGTGCCGGAGAACTCCAGGCAGGGGACCTTGGAGAGCTGCCGGCCTATGTTGGGACAATTGACATCTCCCTTGAAGATGAGGAACACCCGGCGGTTCCTCGCATACCGTATCTCGGGCCACATGCCGTCCTGGACGAAGATGTCGAGCGTAATGCCCTTGACGTTCGATCTCGAGATGACGTTTCCGATGGGGCAGGGCGCACCTGTTCTTTTTTGCACGGCGATATCGATGATGTACTGAGACTGCTTCTCGGAGGAGCTCTTCGTATAGGTGAAAGGCTGTTTCACCGAGATGACGGCGGTCTTGCCGTCGAAGGCGACGTTATCGATGACGGAAACATCCGAAAGGGAAATCGGATCGCCGACAGTGTCCGGAAATTTGACGATCAGTGTCCGGCCGTCCTGGGACAGTCGCGGCAGAACGAACTTCTGGAGGTTGAAGACAATGCGCGCACGGTTTTGATCTCCGCCGATCCGGATAACGTCTGTACGGGCCGCCAGCGAGGATGAGACGCACAGGGCGGCAAGGACCCACCACACTGCTCCCGTATGCTTCAGAGTGATTTTTGGTATCGTAAATTTATTCACTCCCTTAGAGAATACAACTTCCATGCCATACGCCCGGGGAGGAATGAGGAGCCCTGCCGATGCAGGACGAGGAGGGGACGCTCTTTCTGCAGATGAAAAGGCAGGGCCGGTTCAGGAAGGATGGCTGCCCGGCGGCTGCTATCCCAGCTTGACCTCGGCAGGCTTCTGCAGCTTCTGTTTCTTGATCTTTTCCACGAGGGTGGTCCGGTTTACCCGGAGCAGCTTTGCGGCCCGGTTCTTGACCCAGTTGCTCCGATTGAGGGCCTGGATGATGATGCTCTTCTCGAACTCGCTCACTGCAGTGGAGAGGTCGATTCCGGACTCAGGCAGGTCTATCTGCGGGAGGGCGGACGTATCGCCGGCCGAGCCGGAAAGGATCTTCTCGGGCAGGTCGCTCAGGTCGGCCTCGGGAGAGTCGCACAGGACCAGGACGCGTTCCACGAGGTTCTCGAGCTCGCGGACGTTGCCCGGCCACTTGTACTGCATGAGCATGTTCATGGCCTTCTTGCCGAAGCTCACCGTCTTCCCGTTCTTCTCCTGGCCGTACTTCGCCATGAAGTGTTTCACGAGAAGCGGGATGTCTTCCTTTCTATCCCTCAAGGGGGGCAGATTCAAGGGAATCACGTTGAGCCTGTAGTAGAGGTCCTCCCGGAATCTCCCCTCGGACACCTCCTGTTCAAGGTCCCTGTTGGTCGCCGCGATGATCCTCACGTCCGTCTTGATCGACTTGATCCCGCCGACCCGTTCGAATTCCCTCTCCTGAATGACCCGGAGCAGCTTGACCTGGAGGGTGGGGCTCATCTCCGAGATCTCGTCCAAGAAAATGCTGCCCCCGTTGGCAAGCTCGAAGCGGCCGATCCTGGTCCTGAACGCACCGGTGAAAGCCCCTTTTTCGTGGCCGAAGAGCTCGCTTTCGAGAAGCTCCTCAGGGATGGCGCCGCAATTGACGGGAACGAAGGGGTTCTGTGACCTCGGAGAATTGTAGTGCAGGGCCCTGGCAACGAGCTCCTTGCCCGTGCCGGATTCGCCGAGGATGAGCACGGTGGAGTCCGTCGAGGCCACCTTGTCGATCAGGCTGAAGACCTTCTGCATCCTGTCCGAGTTTCCGACGATGTTCTCGAATTTGTACTTTGCCTTGAGCTGGGCCTTCAGATAGGTGTTTTCTTCCTGCAGGGCGAGATGATCGAGCGCCTTCTTCACCACGACCTTTATTTCATCGGCCTTGAACGGCTTCGTGATATAATCGAACGCGCCTAATTTCATGGCATCTACGGCAGTCTTGACAGAGCCGTACCCCGTGAAGATGATCCCGATGCAGCTCAGGTTGTTTTCAATGAGGTATCGGATTACGCCGAGCCCGTCGAGCTCCGGCATCTGGAGATCGGTCAGGACGACATTGAAGGCGTCCTGGGAGAGCTTTGCAATGGCATCTTTGCCGTTTGAGGCGGAACTGACGTTGTAACCTTCCTGTGAAAGGATTTCCGAGAGATAATCCCTGTTTTGCCCTTCGTCATCGACAATGAGTATATTGTGAGCGCTCATAAAAACCTGTGAAAAACCCTATAACATCTTTCCGGGTATGCGTCAATATCTAGACGCTCATACCCGGAAAGCAAAGCGGCAAGAGGCGCAAGGCGAAGAATTATCTTCTGCCTTCGTTTACACGATCTCTCATATCCTTCCCTGACTTGAAGAAGGGAAGGGTCTTCTCCTTGACCTGGATTTTCTCGCCGCTCTTGGGATTTCTGCCGATGTAGGGCTTGTAGTCTCTCATGACGAAGCTGCCGAATCCCCGGATCTCTACGCGTCTATTTTCTTTCATGGCATTGACCATGGAGTTCAGGATCGTATTCACCATGGCCTCTGCCTTTTTCGGATGGAGAGCCATGCGCATGGACAGTTCTTCTATGAGTTCTGATTTATTCATTGATTTCCTCCTACTGCTGGTATCCACAATTAAATATAAGGGGTTGTAGATCTATGTCAAGGTTTTTATGCTATTTTAATATCTTACGCAGCCTGGCGATCTCGGAAGAGCTCAGCTCCCGTACCCGGCCGGGATGAAGACCTTCGAGGGAAACCGGACCTACAGAGATCCGTTTGATGGAAGTGACCTTCAATCCAACCGCCGATGCCATCCTCTTGATCTGGTTTTTCAAGCCCTGCCTCAGGGTGATCTTGAGGGTCGAGCCCCGTGCATGTGAGCGGATGACCTCGATCTCTGCCCTGCGGGTTATCTTCCCGTCGAGCTCGATGCCTTCCTCCATCTTTCTCACCTGATCGGGGTCCACCCTGGGGATGACCTTCACGATATAGGTTTTGGGAACGTCATGGGAAGGGTGGTGGAGGGCCTGCGCCAGGCTGCCGTCGTTTGTCAGCAGGAGCAGCCCTTCGGCGTCGAAATCGAGTCTGCCAACCGGGAACACGCCGGCGTACTTCTTCGGAACGAGGTCTTTGACACAGGGCCTGCCTTGAGGGTCGTGCATGGTCGTGACGACGTTTCTGGGCTTATACATGGCCAGGTATACGGTCTTCTGGGGACGTATCTGCCTGCCGTCGACGGTTACCTCGTCTCTATCAGGATCGATGACATCCCCTGGCGATGCCTTCTCCCCGTTGACCGCAACATGGCCCTGGATAATGAGCTCGTCTGCCTTTCTCCGGGAGAGGCTGCCTGTCGAAGCGATGTATTTGTTGATACGAACCTGAGGCATGAACCGCTTTATACTGAATAATCTTCCCCGTGTCTAATCCTGGTGTCAGTCGAGCGGCTCTCTGCAGAGCTCGCACGATTCGAAGCAGAAGGGATCGGTATCGTCGTACACGATGAGCGCCACCTCGTTCTGAACGCCGTAGGAAAGGATACACTTGCTGCAGATGAGGCGGCCCAGGGTGTCGATGTATCCTATGATATTGCGGTCTCTCGTATCGTTCGTAATGCTGGCGCACCTGAACTCGCTGATTATGCCCAGAGTCCCGCATTTCGGGCAAACATAACCTTCCCGAGCATCCCAGAAAGTCAGGCAGCACGAGACGTTCGGACAATAATACTTTGCCACCCGCTTCCTGTTCTTCTCGAACACGGATTCTATGACCTCGGAATAGATATTGGGAGTTCCTGCCCCTTTCTCCCGGTGATTCCGAATTCCGGTCTGTACGATTTCAGAGGGCGAGGAAGCCTCGGCGACCTCGTTTTCCATGATGTCCTCTTTCAATTTCCCATGTATTTTTTGGGCCATCTTATCACCTCTTCGTTCACAATCATTCAATAAGGTCAGGGGTGTCTCTTTTCAATTCGATTTTACATTTCCTTGGCAGCGGCCATGAATTCATGCCGTCTAAGAAGTATTACAGGAAACTTTTTATTACTCAGAGCGTGACAAGGGAGGAAGGATTATCCCTTCCTCCCTCTTCTCCTAACGATCATTTTCAGACAAGTTTGAAGGGAATCCTGTCGGCAAGAGCGATTCCTTCAGAACTTATATGGGTAGAATAGACGAGGAGCTCGACCCCTGCCGCATGTGCCTTCCGGAGCTCGCTTCCCCACTTCGGATCGATGTGGTCCGCAGGCCGGAACAGGCGTGCGTCCATCCGCTGGATCAGGATGAGCAGCACGGACCGCATGCCGGAGCCGAGGGCGGCCCGGAGCTCGACGAGGTGCCTGCGGCCGCGTTCGCTGACCGCATCCGGGAACATGGCTACTGCCTGCTCCACATAGGTGCAGCTCTTGACCTCCACGAGGCAGGGCTGAAGATCTCTGCCACTCAAACACAGATCGATCCGCGAATGGCTGCCTGCCGGCATCTCGGTCCGTATTTCCGGATATCCTGCGAGCTCGGGAATGATGCCCTTCATGACCGCAGCCTTTGCCAGCCGGTTGGCCGTGAGGGTATTGACCACGACCGGGCCCGTCGCCGTTTCGATGACTTCCCAGGTGTAGGCGAGCTTCCGCGAGGGATTCGATGAGCGGGATATACGGACCTTTCTCCCCTGCTCGGAGCATTCGAGCATCCTGCCGGGGTTGGGGCAGTGGGCCGTAACGATTTCCCCTGAAGAGAGCTCGATGTCCGCGAGGAAGCGCTTGTAGCGCCTGATGAGCGTGCCGGAGACGAGCTCGGGCCACGTGATGAGGGGCTCCGGCATGGTCTGATCTCTCCCCTGGTGCATTTTAATGCGACTGAACGACGGCGGCTCAGAGCACCTCGTTCAGGCGCTTGATGGCGCAGAACTCGCCGCACATGGTGCACACGTCGTCCTTCCCGATCTCGCTCGACTCCCTCGTGCACCGTGCCTTGTCCGGGTCGAGGCAGCACCTCATCTGGCCTTCCCAGTCGAGGTTCTTGCGGGCCTTCGCCATCTCGGTGTCACGCTCTATGGCGTACTTCATTCCCTTGGCAAGGTCTGCCGCATGGGCGGCGATCTTCGAGGCGACCACGCCTTCGATCACGTTCTCCACGGTCGGGAGCCGCAGGTGCTCGGCGGGCGTCACGTAGCACAGGAAGTCGGCGCCGAAGTACGCCGCCAGGGCCCCGCCGATGGCGCCCGCGATATGGTCGTATCCGGCGGCGCAGTCGGTGACCAGGGGTCCGAGCACATAGAAGGGCGCGCCCTTGCACAGGGATTTCTGCAGGCGGATGTTTTCCTGCACCATGTTGAGGGGGACATGCCCCGGACCCTCGACGATCACCTGCACCCCCTTGTCCCATGCGCGCTGGGTGAGCTCGGCGAGCGTGACGAGCTCGGTGATCTGGGCGCGGTCCGTCGCGTCGGCGGTGGCGCCCGGCCGCATCCCGTCTCCGAGCGATATGGTCACGTCATAGGCAGCGAGGATGTCGAGGATTTCATCGTAATACTCGTAGAGCGGCGACTGCCTGCCGTTCTTCTTCATCCACGATACGAGGAAGGAGCCGCCGCGGCTCACCACGTCGAGCACCCGCTTCTGCGATTCGAGGGCGGCGAGCGCCTGCAGCGTCACCCCCGAGTGGATGGTCATGAAGTCGACCCCTTCCTCGGCCTGGTTCCTGACCGTCTTGAGGTAATCGTCGATGGTCATCTCGGTGATGTCCCTGCAGGAAGAGCTCAGCTCGAAGGCTGTCTGGTAGATGGGGACCGTGCCGATCGTAACCGGGGATTCGCTGATGATCTCCCTTCTTATATAGATGAGCTCGGAGCCCAGGGAGAGGTCCATGACCGCATCGGCCCCGCAGTGGACCGCTGCGTGGAGCTTCTCGATCTCTTCCCTGATGTCCATGTGGTAGGGAGACGAGCCGATGTTTGCATTGATCTTGGTCCTCAATCCCTTTCCAATCCCCCTGACGTCCGGGAAGGACCTCTTCGAGTTCTTCGGTATGGCAATGGTCCCTTCTGCCACCCCGCTCCTGACGTATTCCGGATCGAGCCCCTCGTACTGAGCCACGGTGATCATTTCCGGGCTTACCGTTCCATTCAGTGCCTGCTGTCTCTGTGTCATAGGATTTCTTCACTCCTTGTGTGTATGGCCTGCATCTCTTCCCCGGGATCTTGAGCCGAGGCGACTGCGCCGATGCAAGCGACGTTTCTGCAGGATGACCCCGCGAGCTCTTCGAGCCTTTCCCTCGTGATTCCCCCGATGGCTACGACCGGGAGCCGCGAGAGCCTGACCGCTTCCCGCAGTGCCTCCACCCCGGTGACCTCATCGTGGTTCTCTTTGGAAAAGGGGAGATATACCGGCCCGAACCCGATGTAGTCGACAGGCTCTTCCTGTGCCCGGCCCACCTGGTCGAGGGTATGGGTGGAGAGGCCGATCATCAGCCTGTCGCCCGCGAGCCTGCGGGCTTGCCTCGGGGGGATGTCGCCCTGGCCCAGGTGTACGCCGTCGGCGCCCGAGAGCAGTGCGATGTCCACGCGGTCATTGACGATGAAGCGCGTATCCGATCCCTCCGTGATCTTCCTCACTGCGGCGGCGCACTGCAGGAAGTATCGGGAATCGTCTCCCTTATACCGGAGCTGTATCGCGGGGATGCCCGCGGAGACGGCCATTCTTGCGAGGCTCTCATACCCTTGAGCCAGCTCGGTCATGACGAGGTAGAGGCCCTTTCGAAGCGTCCTGCGCGCCTTGATCTCAATATCGCGCTCGATCTGGTAGCATGCATACCGGATCTCCTTCATGACCTTTGATGCATCCGGGGAATCGAGCTTGAGCACCTCCTCGAGGACCCGGAGCCCCTCCTGGACACGCTTCATGTTGGACCTCAGGACGTCCCTCAGAGACGCCCTCTTTTCCTCGAGCAGGCCCTTCGAAGAGAAGCCCACGTCCGAGGCCGCGTCCCTGGCGGCGGGCAGTCCGGATGACGGAACCGCTCCGGAGATGCGGTGCCTCACATCCTTCAGCCGCTGCTGCAGGTCCGCGTCGTCGCGTAAGTAGCGGTAGACGTCCTCGATCACCCTCAGGCCCTCTGTGGCGCGGTTGAGGTTCGCGTCAATGATCCTGCCGATATCCCTTATCATGCGGTGATCTTCTCCATCATCTCGTATGCGGCCTTCCTGCCCGAGAGGAACATGCCTCCGAAGACCGGCCCCATCCTGCAGCCGCCGAAGGTCTCGTTGGCGGCCATCCCCGACACGTAGAGCCCCGGGAATACCTCGCGCGTGTTCTCCACCGTATGCATCTCACCCGGTCCCGCATCCATGGAGCGCTCTCCCATTATGCCGCCGGTTTCGGTACGCAGCCTCACGCCCATCTTTCTTGCCAGGATGTGCACTACATTGGCCGGGTGCCCCGTGGCATCGAGCACGAACTTCGAGTGCAGGGTCAGAGGGTCTACATGGAGCTTCGCCGCTTCCACCGGCGAGTAGTTGATGACCAGCCCTGCCACACGGTCTCCCTTGAACACGACGTCTTCGACCGTGACGAGGTTGAAGATCTTCAACCCTGCCCGCACCGCTCGGTGTATGAGTGTGGAGACGGCATCGATGGAGTCCGCCGTATGGTACCCCGGCTCGAAAAGCCTGAGCGGGATCCCGAGCTCGTCGAGGACGGCCGATGCCTCGTCCTGGACCACGATCTCGTTGAACATCATGCCGCCGCCCCACATGCCCCCTCCTATGGAGAGCTTCTTCTCGAAAAGCGCGACCTTTTTCCCTGCCTTCGCCAGATAATACCCCGCAACGAGACCGGAAGGCCCTGCTCCCACAATGGCCACATCCAGCTCCAGGGCCGACAGGAGCTTTTCCATATAGGTCGTGATGATCGCTCTGCTGATGGTCACTTCATTGAGCATGTCAATCCCCCGTCCTTGATGCTTCTTTTTTAAGGGGCGGTCGCTCGTGTCGACCTCAGGCCGGCTCAATGAAAAAAGCCGTCCCGGGAAAAGGAGACGGCTTTTGGAGAAGTCTTCGAGAAACATTTCCGTGAATCCTCTCTCTCCCTTCGCTGGCATTACCCAGATCAGGTTCTGCGGGTATGATCTCAGGTTCGAACAATGAACCACCCCATGTAAAAGAGCATGAAGGTATATATCTTAAGGAACAACGGGCAGTCAAGGTACAATAGGGAGCAGGCAGGGCGTCACGGATGCGTTCCCGGCGCCCGAGGAATCGGCAGGGGCGGCAGGAATTCATACAGAGAATAATTAACGGATTTTAATTCTGTTCCAATCTTCTTTTAAAGGAAAGGTTTTTCAACGAAAGATTTTCACCTCGATGTTGCACAGGAAAGGCGGCAGTGTAAATTCTGCCGTCTTTCTTTTTGCCCGGATGATCCTGAATAGGCCTGGAATACGGGCTTTTAGCGGTCCCGGTATCCATGGACCGGCAGGGAACAAGCACGTAAGAGCCGGCAGAGAGGCAACAAAAACTTGACCGTTTCCTTTCATATGGGTATATAGGGAGACTATTACCCGAGCATACGGGATGAGCGTAGTCGCGGTTCAAGAAATTGCAGGGCAGCCTTGACTGTAAGAGCGGGGTATTATGGATTTTAAGAGGAAGGAAGATAGGGTTGGGCTGGGCGCCAAGGCAACACTCTTCATATTTTTCGTACTGATTCTGGCTGGATCGGTAGTCTTTGCCAGAGGATATATCCAGAATTCGACAGCGGGCAGGAGCATCAAGACCCAGGCAGTGAAACCCGCCTCTCAGGCCAGGATCGCCCTCCAGGAGGCGCCGGCCAAGCAGCCGGAGCCTTTCAGAAAGATCTACACCGTACAAAACGGGGATTCCTTCTTCGAGATCCTGAAGGCAAACGGCGTATCGGGGGGGGAAGCGCTCGCCATCGTAAAAAAAACCAGGCCTGTCTTCAATATCTCCAGGATCAAACCGGGCAACGACATCCAGTTTATTTACTCGGCCGACGGACTGAATCTCACCCAGATCCACTATGATGTCTCCGATACCGAGAGGCTCGTGATAAGGATCTCCGAATATCGGATCACCGCAAAGAAGGTCGATATGGATGAGGCGGAGCGAATCTCGTTCCAGACCGATGCGGCGCCGGCGTCCAAAGATCACTCCCCGGCCCAGGAAAGGGCAGGCCTGAGCGATCGGGCGCAGGGAGATGAGCAGCCCGCCGTGGAAAAGCAGGGGAATCCTCTCCCGGGCACACACCAGATCGATATCGAGATAAAAAAAGGACAGAGCCTCTCCGACATCCTCACCCAGATCGGGGTGAACAGGCAGGAGATAGCCCTTCTCATAAAGTCGTCGAAAGGGGTCTATAATCTTGCATCCTTGAGGGCTGGAAAATCCATGAGCGTATGGCTTTCCCAGGACAAGCCCGTCCGGATCAGGAAATTGACCTACGAGATCAATGACACGAAGTATCTCGACGTATCGAGCACCCGTGACACCTTCACCGCCAAAACCCGCAAACTGGAGAGGGAGGTCCGTTACGAGGCCGCCCAGGGAAGGATCTCGAGCAGCCTCTATGAATCTGCTGTCGCCGCCGGGGTCAATCCCGAGATCGTCATCGAGCTCACGGACATATTCGCCCACGACATCAATTTCTTCTCCGATGTCCAGCCGGGAGACTCCTACGCCGTGCTCTACGAGAAGTACTATGTGAAGGACCGGTTCAAGGGCTGCGGCAGGGTCATGGCCGCGAGATTCACCAATCAGGGCAAAGAGCACGTGGCGATCTATTTCGAGAATGAGCGCAGGGGCATCCATGGGTATTTCGACGAGAAGGGCAGGCCCATGAAGAAGATGTTCCTCCAGGCCCCCTTGAGCTATCGGCGCATATCGTCCCATTTCTCTAAGCGCCGCCTCCATCCCATTTCCAGGGTCGTGAGGCCGCACCTCGGCGTGGATTACGCAGCCCCGACCGGAACTCCGGTCTGCTCCCTGGGCCAGGGCAAGGTGGTATTCAAAGGCTGGGACCATGGGTTCGGCAACACGATCCGCATCGGGCATGCTGGCGGATATGTCACGCATTACGGCCATCTCTCGCGGTTCGCAAAGGGGCTCAAAGTGGGTGAGCGCGTGGATCAGGGCGACACTATCGGGTACGTCGGATCGACGGGCTATTCTACGGGTCCTCACCTGGACTTCAGGGTGAGCGTGGGCAAGAAATTCATAAACCCGCTCACCATGAAGAACGTCACCGGTCCGCCTTTGCGGGGCTCGCTCCTTGCGAACTTCAAGCGCGTCTCGGCGCTCAGGCTCGCCATGCTTGAGAGCAGGAGCCATGAGGTCGCCCAAGCCGTTCCTCCCTCCGGGAAAGATCCCGAGACGAAGCTCGCTCCAAAAGGATAGCACATCCGCTGCTTCGTCGGAGATGGCCGTATAAAATCGACGGGTTTTTCCCCATGATAAATTTTTGACACCGTCATTATCATACGGTATAAGACCGCATGATGAATTTCAATATTCAAGAACTTATCCTCCTTATGGTCCCCGTGCTCTTTTCCATTACGGTCCACGAGGTCAGTCACGGATATGCGGCATACCGGATGGGAGATCCTACGGCCAAAGCTGCCGGGAGGCTCACCCTCAATCCCGTAAAGCACATCGACGTCATCGGCCTCCTGGTGCTCTTCCTGACGAGGATGATCGGATGGGCGAAACCCGTACCGGTGAATCCGGCTTACTTCAGGAACCCGAGGAAGGGAATGATGTGGGTGTCTGTGGCCGGGCCCATTTCAAACCTGGCCCTTGCGTGCGTGTTCGCCGTGGTCTACAAGATGTCCGCAGGATTTCTTTCGTCTTCCTACCTCTATCCCCTGGTCTTCATGATGGAGTTCATGATCGGCATCAACGTGGGCCTTGCGATATTCAACCTGATCCCCATACCGCCGCTCGACGGGAGCCATATCCTCGAAGGCCTGCTTCCGGCCGATATGGCCAGGGCGTACTCCGCCATCGCCCCGTACGGGTTCGTCATCCTCCTGGTCCTGATATTCACCCGTGTTGTTGATTACCTGATTTTCCCCATCATCAACACCATCGTCAGCATCCTACTAAGCGTGTAGCGAGGAATCACTATGGAAAGAAAGCGCATCGTATCCGGAATCAGGTCGACAGGCGATCTTCACATCGGGCATTATCTGGGCGTGCTCAAGAACTGGGTGGAGCTCCAGAAGGAATACCAGTGCTTCTACTTCATAGCAGACTGGCACGCGCTCACGAGCGAGTATCGAGACCCATCCATCATCCGGAAGAGCGCGAAGGATATGGTGATGGTATGGCTGAGCGTGGGCATCGATCCCGCGCAGTCGGTGATCTTCAGACAGTCGGATGTCAAGGCCCATGCAGAGCTTTTCCTTCTCCTTTCGATGATCACGCCCCTTTCGTGGCTCGAGAGGAACCCGACCTACAAGGAGATGAAAGAGGAGCTTAAGGAAAAGGACTTGAGCACGTTCGGCTTTCTGGGATATCCGGTGCTCCAGGCCGCCGACATCGTCCTGTACCACGCGGACAAGGTGCCCATCGGCGAAGACCAGCTCCCCCACCTCGAGCTCACCCGGGAGATCGCGAGGAGGTTCAACTTCATCTACGGAGAAGGCATCCTCAAGGAGCCCAAGGAGATCCTCACCGAGGCGGCGAGGGTCCTGGGCATCGACGGCAGGAAGATGTCCAAGTCGTACGGCAATGCCCTCTTCATCTATGAGACGGGAGAGACCCTTAAACAAAAGGTCATGAACATGCTCACGGACGTCAAGCGCATGAGGAAGCGGGACCCGGGAGAGCCTATGGACTGCAACCTCTACCCCCTCCACGAGTATTTCACGCCCGAGGAGATGAGGGCCGAGATCCGGACCGGCTGCCGGAGCGCGGGGCTCGGATGCGTCGAGTGCAAGCAGATCCTGCTTACGAACCTCATACGGGAGTTCGAGCCCATCTGGAAAAAGATCGATTACTACAACGAGCATGCGGGAATCGTCGACGAGATCCTCGAGGAGGGTGCCAGGAGGGCGATCAAGGAATCGGATCAGACCATGGAGAAGGTCAGGGCAGCGATGAAGCTGGCAGATTAGGAGAACCGTATGCAGCAGGCATATACAGAGGCATCCGAGAGGGAATTCGTCCTGAGGCTGCCTACCTTCGAGGGCCCGCTCGACCTGCTGCTCTATCTCATCGAAAAGAACCGCTTCACCCTCGAAAACCTCGAGGTCTATCCCATCATCGAGCAGTACCTCCACTATGTGGAGCAGGCGAAATCCCTCGACGTGACCCTGGCAGGGGAATTCCTCGAGATGGCTTCGTACCTGATCTGGCTCAAGTCCTGCCTGCTGCTGCCTTCATCGAAGGATGAAACCGGCGGGGAGGAGGTCAACCCGGCCCAGGAGCTCAAGGAGATGCTCATAGCCTACCGGGCCATCAGGCAGGCGTCCCAGGACCTGAGCATGAGGCCCATGCTGTTTCGGGACAGGTTTCCCAGGGGGGCCTCCCAGGAGGAGCGCGACATCTCGATCACGGGCATAGGGGCCCTGCTCCAGGCCATCAGCGCGATCAAGTCGCGGACCAGGAAATACATCATGAACGTCACGGCAAACCGGTTCAACATCCAGGGGATGATCGAGCGGATAGAAGGAGTGCTCAAGAGAAAACAGCGGGTCGCCCTGCACGAGGTTGTGGATACGAAAGAGAAGATGGAGCTCATCGGAGCGTTCGTCGCAGCCCTCGAGCTCTCGAAGAGATCCGTCGCCCGCCTCATCCAGAGCAGGCTCTTCGCCGTGATCTACATCGCGAGGCGGTGAGAGCGACCCGTACTGCTTAGGGAGGAAGCGAAAGCCGATGCACAAGAGAGAGATCGTCGAGGCCCTCATATTCTCGGGAAGCGGGTCCGTTTCCGAAAAGGATATCCTCAAAGCCCTCCCTGAAACGAGCCCAGAGGAGCTTCGGGAGCATGTCGATGATCTCAACAGGCACTACGAGGAGACTGGCAGGAGCTTCCGCATCGAGCGTGCCTCTGCCGGATATCTGTTCGTGACCAGGGAGGAGTACGCGCCGTACATCAAGGCCCTCCATACCCCGGCACGGCTCTCCCTCCCATCCCTGGAGACGCTTGCGGTCATAGCCTACAAGGGGCCCTGCTCGAAGCAGGCCATCGATTCCATACGGGGGGTGGATTCCTCGTCGTCCTTGAAGAGCCTGCTCAAGCACCAGCTCATCGACATCAAGAACGGCAAACCCATGCTGTACTACACCACGCCCAGGTTCCTCGAGGTCTTCGGCCTCGATTCCCTCTCCGACCTTCCCGACCTCAAGCAGTTCGAGGAGGTGTTCAGGGAAGAGGTGCGGGAGGACATGCCGGACGAGGGGTAATGTCGGAACAATAAGTGAACAGCAGAGGAAGATTTCATTTTCGTTAAATTTAGTACTTAAGAATACCTAGTTCGGAGGAGGGTGAGGCAGGAGCGGCCCTTCCTTCACCGGGGACCGCCTTTTGAAGCAGCCGAGACCTGCGCCTTAAGGCTAGCCCCGTAAACTCGCTCAGCTTCGCTTCGCTCAGACAGTACGGGGCTAAGAGGCCTACGTCTCCGGTCGGACTGCTTTAGCAAAAGGCGATCGACGGTTCATCCAGGACCGCACTTGCCTCACGTGTTCACGAGCTGTAAGTATGGCACAGTCAAAAGGAATGTGCTTGTCATCATGAACGATACCTTACAGCGCATTATCACTCGACTCACGATGACTTGAGAGGAGTCATTGCGAGCTTTGAGGTGGGATGACATGGGGTCGGATCAAGCTAAGCAGCGGGAATGATAAAGGGTGTGACGATAAAAGGGCGGATTTCCCGGTTTAGAGAATCGTTTTTGGTACTGGAAAAGTGTTCTTGGAAATGTGGGAGGAGAGGGAAACGCATGCCGAGAGCTGGCAGACATTATCTGACTGCAGCAAGCTATCCTGGTCCGACCCAGTATCCCAACAGCATTCCCCAGGCAAGATAATCTTTCCCAAAGCGTGCCAAGGGAGCCGGGGGTAGCCCTGAATGAACCGTCAAGCGCCATTTGCTAAAGCAGACCAGACGGAGTCGGAGGCCTCTTGACCCCGTGTATGAGCGGAGCGAGTAACGGGGTCGGCCGTAGATGTAGTCTGTGTATGCTTCAAATGGCGATTTCGGTGAAGGAAGGGTTGCCCCCGGCTCCCTCTCCTCCAAACAGACGAGTTGGAAACCTTATGCAGGCTTGGTGATGTTGAGGAACATGTTGATACCCTCGGGCTCTTTTTCGATCGAGTATATGATGTCCTCGGGAAGCCCTTTGATGAAAGACCGTATCTCTTCTTCGCTCCGGTGGATGAGGAACCATTCCGATCCGTATTCCATCTTGAATCTCTGGGGATTGTGCGTTCCGAAATTGCCGATGATGAGAACTCCGCCCGGCTTGAGAAAGCGGTACAGCTCGCGGATGAGCCTGTTTATCGCATTGTTCGAAAGGTAGTCGCACAAACCGGCCGTGTAGATGAGATCGGCATCCGAATAATGATCGTTTCCTTTCTTGTTCCTGCCCAGGATGAGGTCTTTTATGTTGTCCCTCGTAATCCGGATACGGAAGCCCTCGATGCCTTCGATGAGAGGAAACAGCCTCTGGCTTGCATTGTCGAGCGCATGCTCATCCTGGTCCATGGCAATGAAGTCCAGCTTGGCAGACCTCTTCGCTTCCCTTATCCCGCCGAGGAAATCGGCCATCTCCACACAGGGCCCGCAGGCGATGCTGACGATCTTGCACGAACCGTCTTCAGGGATGGACCGGTACACGGAGGCTATCTTGCGGGAGAGGTATTCGCGCCTGTTTCTCACAGCTTTTGCCGCGCTTCCCTCGCAGTCGATCTTGTTCATGACCTGGGAGAAGAGATCCTCGCCCTCGAAGCTGTTTCGATAGATGATATTCATCATCTCGTAATCACCGGCATATCCCAGGGGCTTGGTATAGGCCCTCTTGAACAGTGCGGAAGCCGTCAGGAACTCATTGAGCATCTTCTGGAAGTATTCGCGGTGGATGAAGTGCTGCTTGGAGTCGACGAACCTGCCCGTTATCTTGGTGAAGTGATCGAAATATTTGAGGGCCACCTCGTTGATGGCATCGAGCGACAGCTCCCTTAAGGTATTCAGGAGGAGATCCCGTGTCGGCCCCTCTTCCTCGCTGATCTTCTTTTCCTCTTCCTTGAGCTTGGCCCTGAAATTGCTGAGCAGGTAGTGGAGATGGGAGGTCAGATAGACGAACTCCTGGTCGAGGTTGTCCTCCACGGCCAGCGACTGGATGAAGTCGATGTAGTCGTTCTTGAGCCTGGCAATCTTATCTCCTTTGATGATCGTGGAGACGTCCAGCGGATTGTCGAAACGGCATCCGATCCTTGAGATCACCCTGTTGTCGAGGAATTCGTCGATGATGTGGATGATGGTTGCCGCACTGGAATGCACTTCCTTGTCGAAAGAGAAGAAACGGAATTCGGATATGACGTCGCCGATCCGGAACATGAGGCTGCCGTCTTCGAGGAGAAAGGACAGGCCCGTCCTGGAGAAGTCCCTGACCGGACATGTTCGCTCCACTCCCTGAAAATCCTGGAACTGCACCGTCTTGTCCGGGGTGCTCGTATCGGCCATGTAACGGGTGTTCCGTCTCAGCCTCAATGCATCTCTCCTTCGTTCGAGCCTTTTTCTCTTACCAAATCGGCCTGGGCGAAGGAGATCTTTAAGCTTAAAGGAGATTATTTATGGGGTGCGCAGTCGGACATGTCTCCCGAAAGCTTTGCAAGGGCATGCGTGAGGGCAGGGGCGACGCTCTCCAGGCATTCCCGTGCACCGGAAGGGCTTCCGGGCAGGTTGATGATGAGCGTCCTGTTCCGGACGCCGACAACCGCCCTGGATATCATGGCATGGGGCGTCTTCTCGAGGCTGCTCTTTCGCATGACTTCCTCCATGCCGGGGACGCGTTTGTCGATGACGGCGAGAGTCGCCTCCGGGGTGACGTCTCTCGGGGAGAGGCCCGTGCCTCCCGTGGTTACGATGAGATCGAGGCACAGCTCGTCGGCCCAGCTTATGAGCATGTCCCGAATGAGCTCCATCTCGTCCGGAATGATCTCGTAGCGTTCGACCGATATCTCGAGGCCTGAAAGGATGTTCTGAACGATCTCCCCGCTCACATCCTGGCGCTGGCCTTTGGATCCCTTGTCGCTTAAGGTGAGTACGCCTGCTTTCATCATTTTTTCACCTGCTTGAGACGCTGTTCCGCAGCGGCAGAGAGCGCCCTCGGAACCGATCTGGATTTTGCCAGACTGGCAAGATCCCTCTGCTTGAGAAAGAAAATCTGCTTCATGGCCTCCGGAAGGGGGGTCTTGGGATTGTTTGCCAGGGCGACCCTGATCTGGTAGTTCTTCGACCACTCCTTGCTGAGCGCTATGTGCTTGAGCACGTCGTCGTCGATCTGCCGGTTGCCCGCGATCAGGAGCACTTCGCCCTCCGTGATCTTCGGCGACTGGATGACGGCGAGCTGGACGATCCTGTTCGTATCCCGGATGAGAATCGAACGGGCTTCCTTGCTCCCCTTGCGCGCCAGATCGAGCTTCTCCGACACGCTCATGGCCTGGATGGACTGGAACAAACCTCTCGTTAAATCTGTTCCGTCATTTCCCATCTTTTTCTGCCTTCACCTCTTGCACGATCTTTTCCTGGAGATTGTAGGGAACAGGGTCCATGTGGGAGAAGCTCATGGTGTACGTCCCTCTCCCGGAAGTCAGGGAAGTGAGGGTCGGTGCATAGGTAAGCACCTCTGCCAGGGGCACCTGCGCCTTCAATTCCTGGTATTTCCCGCGGGCGTTCATGCCCTCGATCCTGGCCCTCCGGCTGTTGAGGTCGCCCATGACGTCGCCCATGGTCTCCTCGGGGATCACGACCGTGATCTTCATAATAGGCTCGAGCAGAATGGGGCGGCACTCTTCCATGGCCTTCTTGAAGGCCAGCGAGCCTGCGATCTTGAATGCCATTTCCGAAGAGTCGACCTCGTGGTAGGAGCCGAAGTCGAGGGTGACCTTCACGTCCACCACGGGATTCCCGGTGAGGGGACCGTTCTGCATGGCCTCGATGACTCCCTTTTCCACGGCCGGGATGTACTGCTTGGGGATGACGCCTCCCACGATGGCGTTCACGAACTCGAATCCGCCGCCCCGATCGAGAGGCTCGACCTTGATCCACGCGTCGCCGTACTGCCCGTGGCCGCCGGTCTGCTTCTTGTGCTTGCCCTGGACCCTGCACGATGCGGTGATGGTCTCTTTGTAGGGGACCCTGGGCGTCTTCAGTTCGACGTCAACGCCGAATCTCCGCTTCAGCCTGTCCACGATGATCTCGATATGGAGCTGGCCCAGGCCCGAGAGGATGAATTCGCCTGTCTGCTCGTCGCGGAAGACCTTGAGCACCGGGTCCTCGTCCATGAGCTTCTGCATGGCAGGCATGATCTTCTCGACGTCCGCCTTGGTCTTGGGGTTGACCGCCATGTTCATGATGGGCTCAGGGAACTCGGGCGAGGGAAGCACATAGCTCAACGACTCGCTGAACAGGGTGTCTCCGGTCTTTGTTTCCTTGAGCTTGGCAATAGCGAAAATATCACCAGGCCCGACCTCTTCGACGGGTTTCTGCGCCTTGCCTTCGAGGAGGAGCAGGGTCCCGATCCTCTCCTTGATGTCGCGGGAGGAGTTGAACACGGATGAGTCGGGCTTCAGGGTCCCGGAATAGCATCGGATGACGCTCAAGGTTCCGGTGTACGGATCGCTCATGGTCTTGAAGACATATCCGCAGAACGGCTCGTCTTCGGCTGCCTTGAGCGCCCGCTTTTCCCCCTGCTTGTTCTCCGGTTCGGGGAGAGGCCTCTTGTCCGGGGAAAGGCCGGATGAATTGATGAAATCCATGAGGGGCTGGACGCCCATGTTCAGGATGGCGGATCCGGCAAAGACCGGGAGGAACACGCCCTGTGCCAGGCCGGCCGACAGTGCGGACGCGAGCTCGTCAGGGGTGAGCTCTCCGCCCTCGAGGTATTTTTCCATGAGCGCATCGTCCACCTCGGCCAGGTCTTCGACCACCTTGCCGTACACCTCTTCGGCCTTGTCCTTCATGTCGGCAGGTATCTCGGACTCGCTGAACTTGCCCGATCCGTCCTTCTCATAGAGGTAGGCCTTTTTCTTGAGCACGTCGACGACGCCCTTGAAGCTGTCTTCCGCGCCGATCGGCAGGGTGAGGACGAGCGGCTTGATCTCGAACTGCTCGGAGATATCGGCAAGGACCTGATCGAAGTCGGCCCTTTCCCTGTCCATCTTGTTGATGAAGCAGAACCGCGCGAGCCCTTCCTTGCTTGCGAGGCCCCAGAGGTTCTCCGAATGCGGCTTGATCGAATCGATGGCATCGATGACGAAGAGGGCGTTGTCCGCCGATTTCATTCCGAGTATGGCTTCAGAGGAAAAGTTCGAATCGCCCGGGGTGTCGAGGATGGTCACGCCGGTATTCTTCCATTTATAGGTATGGAGCGCGCTGAATATGGATGACTGCCTCTTCTGCTCCTCGGGTTCGAAATCGAGGACGGAATTTCCTTCGAGCACCTTTCCCAGTCTCGTGGTAGCCTTCGCATTGAACAGGAGCGCCTCACCCAGTGAGGTCTTCCCCGATCCCGAATGAGATAGAATGACCACATCCCTTATATTCTCAGTCCGATATCTCCTCATCTGTTCTCCCTTCCGTTACCGATATCTAGAGCATAGGCTATTATCTGAAAACATGCGATCAAGTCAAGCTGTTGATTTTCGGGCAAAACCTTAGCATATCCAAGGCGATACACATTTCCAGAGGCACGCCTCAGAAGACTTTGGATCAAGTCCTGTTTTTTGCTTCATGCGCCGACACAGACTGACAGAGAGCATCACAAGCCCTCGTCGTATTCCGAAGCGGCAAAAAGCAAAGCCTGACCCCGCAAGCAGGGATTGCTTTTCTCATGAGCTCCCGGCTCTTCCCGTACCGCGGGTAGGAGGGCAGGGTGAGGGGTTCCTGACGGACTGAAGAGATGTCGGCATTGCCCGGGGTCCGCACATGATATATGATGAGCCCATGTGGAAGGACATCATCGGCCATGAGGGCCAGAAGCAGGAGCTCAAGGACTCCATCCTCACGGGAAGGATGCCTCATGCGTTCCTCTTTGCCGGGCCCGCAGGCATAGGGAAGACAACGGTGGCGCACGAGTTCTTCAAGGCAGTGAACTGCCTTGCCGGCCTGGGCGAGGGCTGCGGCTCGTGCCGATCGTGCCTGAAGGCAGGCTCACACTCGCACCCCGATCTCGTCGAGGTGAACCCCACGAAAGAGTGGATCGTGGTCGAGGACATCCGCGGGGCGATTGCCGAATCCGGGCTCAAGCCCTATGAAGCCCGGTCGAGGGTCATCGTCATCGAGCCTGCGGAGCGCCTGAACAAGGCGAGCTCCAACGCCCTCCTCAAGACCCTCGAAGAGCCGCCTGAAGGGACGATCATCATCCTCGTGAGCCACAAGCCTTCCCTCCTGCTCCCCACGATCGTGTCCCGGTGCAGGACGGTCCGCTTCACCCCTGTGGACGCATCCGCCTTCTCGAAAAACGCGGCGGATCAGGCCATCCTCCGCCTGACCTCCGGGGCCATGGGAGGCCTCACGACCGCGGAAAAGGAATACGTGTCGAAGCTGAGGGAGAAAGTCTTCGAGGTCATCAGGGGAGGCGACCCGGTCAGCCTCGTGAACAAGCATCTCTCCGACCAGGATCAGGGCGCCGGTGCGCTGTCGGCCCTGCTCGTTCTCGTCGAGTCCATCCTGAGGGACCTTCTCGTTCTTGCACACGGCGGAGAGGACATCATCAACGAGGAGCTGAGAGATGCGGCGTTTTCCGCCATAAGCTACCCGGATGCCGAGGCGCTCGCCTCCTGCCTTCGTGAGATCCGTCAGGGGGCAAACGAGAACATCAACCAGCGTGCGGCTGCGAACGAACTCCTCTTCAGGCTTAAAAGAATGCTATAAGGGCCTTTTCCACCTGGACTTCCTGGGCTGCCTCTTCAGGAGGACGTAGAGCGCCCCGGTGCCTCCGTCGCAGGGACGGGCCGAGCAGAAGGCCAGGATGAGGTGCGAGAGGCTGCCTGTCGTGAGCCACCTCACGAGATGCTCTTTGAGGACAGGGCCCTGGCTCGATTTGAGCCCGCGTCCGTGAATGACGAGCACGACGCGATGTCCCATGGCATGGGAATTGAGGATGAAGGATATGAGCGCAGCCTCGGCGGCCTGCTTCGTGTACCCGTGGAGATCGAGGTGGGACTCGATGGTGAGCTCGCCTTCCTTGAGCTTTTTCATGGTGGCGGGGTCCATGGGGATGACGTGCCCTTCGAGATACTCGCCGGTGCAGGAGACATCGAACCGGTCCGTTCCCTTGACGAGCCCGTAGAGGGCATCGACCACCTCCTGGTCCTGCCGTCGCAGGCTTTCCTGGACCGAGGCGAGGAGGGCCTTCGGATCGACGGGCTCCGGGGTGATCGAGTCGTTGCTCATGGGCCTCACCCCTTTCATGGCATGCTGAAACAGCTCCTCATCGTCGGGCTCGGGTCTGGGCTTCGGCACCGGCTTTGCCGGAGACTGCCTCTCCTCTTTCTTCCGGACCTTGAGCCCCTTGAGCTTTTTGAAAGGGCCATGAAAGGGTTCTTCTCTTTTTGCCATACAGGTCAGTTTAGCAAAAAAAAAAGGCCCACTCAATTCTGAGGTGGTAGTGGGCCCAAAAAGGAGGTCTATAGCCCTTTGAAAGAAATGCTATAGGCTGGCGTCCTTATAAGAGCCGAATTTGTATATGTCAAATATATTTCGCTTATGGTATGGTTAAAGAAAAGTAAATTACACGCGGACGTATATGAATATCCACCAGGTGAACATTTTCAACATAGCAGCCAAGACGCTGAGCATCACGAAGACGGCAAAGAAGATGCGCCTCTCCCAGCCCTCGGTGAGCATCCAGATCAAAGACCTCGAAGACTCGCTCAATGTAAAGCTCTTCGAGAGGATCAACCGCAAGATCACGCTCACCGATGCGGGTAAGGTCTTTTTTTCCTACTCGGAGAAGCTCCTCAACCTGATCGAGGAGATCAACGCGGTCATGGACCAGTTCAGCTCGGGCGATGCGGGCAAGCTCATTCTCGGCACCTCGAACACGGTCGGCATCTATGTTCTGCCCAAGTACCTGGGCGAATTCAAAGAGATGTTTCCCAAGGCCGAGATCTCGCTCACCATCCTCAACCGCCAGGAGGCGCTCGAGCAGTGCATATCGGGCGAGCTCGACTTTGCCTTCCTCCAGGACCCGCCCAAGCATCCAGATCTCCAGGCCGAGTTCTTCATGGAGGACGAGCTCGTGATCGTCTGCTCCCCCAAGCACCGCTGGGCGGGCAAAGATCACCTCACGCTGAAGACGATCACCTCCGAGCCCGAGCCCATCATCCTGAGGGAAGAGGGCTCCGGAACCCGGGGACTGATCGAATACGTCCTCAAGCGCTTCGGCATCCAGAGGAACGTGACCATGGAGATGAGCTCGTCCGAAGGCATCAAGCGCGCGGTCGAGGCGAACCTGGGCGTTGCGGTCCTCTCCCGAAACGTCATAAGAACCGAGGTCAAAAACGGCAGCCTCGTTGCCCTGAACATCAAGGACCTCAACACCAAGCGGGAATTCTTCATCGTCCACAACAAGAAGCGCAAGTTCATGCCGCTTATGGAAAAGTTCTACGAGTTCATCCTCAAGATACGCGACGAGATCGGCCCGTCCCTCAAGGAGTCGGCCGGCGTCTGAGAATGTTCTCACGGACGGCGGGACGGGCGGATACGAGCCTTCTCGAAATGAACCCTTCGCAGAGATGCCCGATGTTTAATAATAAACTAACAGTATACAATTAAGGCATGATGATGGCGATGGATATTGACATGGGAATAATGCCCATGATAAGCACTTTAATGTACAAATAAAGGATTGTTCCGCGAAGGGAAAACCTTGGGAACGGGCAGGAGAGCAGCTGCTCAAAGTAAACTAGTAGTATAGGCAAGAACACCGGCGGCCGTCCTCCGGGATCGTTCACCCTGAAAGAGCATATCGCAGGCAAATTATCCATGACGGAAAAACACCATCTTTCTTGACAGCTTGCGCGAAGAAATGATACGAACCACCATTCAGTATTTCGCAAGGAGACCGTATGCTAGAGATCAGATTTCATGGGAGAGGCGGACAGGGGGCCGTCACCTCGGCAGAGCTCATCGCCATAGCAGCGATCAACAAGGGCAATTTCGCCCAGGCATTCCCCAGTTTCGGCCCGGAGCGGCGAGGGGCACCGGTCGTCGCTTTCTGCAGGATGGATGACCACAAGATCAACATCAGGGCCAAGGTTTACACACCCGATGTGGTCATCGTGCTCGACTCGGGCCTCCTCGAGCTGCTCGACCCGACCGAGGGCATGAGCGAGGGCGGCATCCTCATACTCAACACGAAGAAAAAGGCCCAGGACTTCCCGGCGATAACCGGACGCAATATCAAGGTGGCAACCGTGGATGCAAACAGGATCGCCATCGAGGAGCTGGGGAGGCCCATCGTGAACACGACCATGCTGGGCGCGTTCGTCAAGGCCACGGGAAAGCTCGGGATCGAGGATATCAAGGAGCCCCTCCTGGAAAGATTCGGGAGCAAGCTGGGTGCGAGAAACCTCAAGGCCATGGAACGCGCGTTCCACGAGGTCACAATAGGATAGGAGTAGGAGACCATGGCGAAACCAATGGATAAGATAACGTGGCAGGAGATCGAAACCGGCAGCGTCGTCACCGAGATCGGCAATGCCCGGCAGTACGAGACCGGGTCGTGGCGCTCCGAGCGGCCGGTGGTGGATGCGAAGCTGTGCATCAAGTGCGGCGTGTGCTGGCTGTTCTGCCCGGATTCCAGCGTGAAGCAGGCCGAGGACGGCCATTTCGAAGCCGACCTCGTCTATTGCAAGGGCTGCGGGATCTGTGCGAAGGAATGCCCGGTCGGCTGCATCAAGATGGTAAGCGAGGAGGGATGACGATGGCCAGGACGAGAAAAGGAATAGAAGTATCGATCGCCATGGCTGATGCGGTGGCGCAGGCCAATGTGGATGTCATCGCGGCGTATCCCATCACCCCCCAGACTCACATCGTGGAGCACCTCTCCGAAATCGTGGCGAACGGTCACCTCGATGCGGAATACGTGCCGGTCGAGAGCGAGCACTCTGCCATGAGCGTGTGCTGCGGCTCGGCAGCAGTGGGCGCCAGAACCTTCACCTCCACGAGCTCCCAGGGGCTGGCCCTCATGTCCGAGATCTTCACCATCGCCGCTGCCATGAGGCTTCCCATCGTCATGGCGCTGGCCAACCGGTCGCTCTCGAGCCCGCTTTCGATCTGGAACGACCACTCGGACGTCATGAGCGTGCGCGACGCGGGCTGGATCCACATCTTCGTTGAGAACGGCCAGGAGTCCTACGACAATGTGTTCACGGCCTTCAGGATCGCCGAAGACCCGGACGTCATGCTGCCGGTCGCCGTCAACCTCGACGGGTTCATCCTCACCCACATGATCGAGCCGGTCATCTACGAGGATGACGAGACGATCAGGAAGTACCTCCCGGATGTAAAGATGAAGAACGCGCTCCATCCGGACAACCCGGTGTCGATGGGCTGCTTCGGCATGCCCGAGATCTACACCGAGGCCCAGATGAACCGGGAGGTCGGGGTGCAGAACTCCTACAAGACCATCCTGAAAGCCTGGAAGGAGTGGGGAGATATCACCGGCAGGCACTACCACCCGGTCGAGACCTACAAGGCCGACGATGCCGAGTACTGCATCGTGACCATGGGCTCCTACGGCGAAACCGCCATGGAGGTAGTCGATTCCCTCCGGAAAGAAGGCGAGAAGGTGGGGGTCATCAAGCTCCGGCTCTGGAGGCCCTTCCCGTTCGAGGAATTCCGCAAGGCTGCCCTGGGAAAGAAATCGCTCATCGTCATCGACCGCGCCATCTCCTTCGGCGGTCCCGGCGGCCCGGTGGCGTCCGAGCTGCGCTCGGCACTGTACGGGCAGCCCGGGGCGCCTACGATAGTCAACTATATCGCCGGCCTGGCCGGAAGAGACGTGGCGAGAGCCGACTTCAGGAACATCATCCTCGAAGGCAAGGCCAAGGCCGCCAAGGGCGAGACGGACGGCTTCACCCTGTACGGCGTGAGAGGATAAGGAGCATACTATGGATAAATTCTCGGTTTTTTCCGCGAGACTTGTTGATAAGTCCGAAAACTTCACATCGGGCCACCGGGCCTGTCAGGGGTGCGCAGAGGCGCTGGCCGTGAGGCACGTGATGAAGGCCCTGGGCAGGGACACCATCGTGGCCATGTGCACGGGCTGCATGGAGATCATCTCCTCGCCGCTGCCGCTGACTTCCTGGAAGGTGCCGTGGATACACAACGCCTTCGAGAACTCCTCCGCCGTCATATCCGGGTGCGAGGCAGGCATGAAGGCCATGATGCGCAAAGGCAAGATCCCCTACAAGAAGATCAACTTCGTTGCCATGGGCGGCGACGGGGCAACGGCCGACATCGGCATGGGCCAGCTCTCCGGTGCGCTCGAGCGCGGCCACGACTTCGTGTACATCTGCTACGACAACGAGGCGTACATGAACACGGGAATCCAGCGGTCGAGCTCGACCCCGTACGGAGCCAGCACCACGACGTCTCCGGCGGGCAAGATGAGCATCGGCCAGCACACCCAGAAGAAGAATATGGCTCAGATAGCGGTCGCCCACAACGTGCCCTATGTCGCCACCGCGTGCTCGAGCTACCCCTTCGACCTCATGGACAAGGTGAAAAGGGCGGCAGACACTCCGGGTGCGGCATACATCAACATCCTGTCCGTGTGCCCGACGGGCTGGAGGATTCCCACCGAGGACGCCATCAAGTACGGCAGGCTCGCGGTTGATACGTGCGTCTATCCCCTCTACGAGGTGATAGACGGCCAGTACCATTTGAGCTACAAGCCGTACAGGAAGCTTCCCGTCACCGAGTACATCAAGGGCCAGGGAAGGTTCCGGCACCTGACCGACAAGGACATCGAGCAGATCCAGAAGCAGGTGGACAGGGAATGGGCAAAGATTCTGAAACTGTGCGGAGAGGACAAGTGATATGGCCTGTAAAGCGACAAAGAATAAGATAGATGTAAAGCAGATCGACAAGATCATCAAGAGCTACGAAAAGTCCGAAGAATCCATGCTGGCTATCCTCCAGGATTTCCAGCGGGCTTTCCAGTACGTCCCCGAAGAGGGCATGAAGCGGCTCAGCAAATACATGGGGGTTCCCGAGAGCAAGATCTATGCGATGGGGACCTTCTACAAGGCCCTGTCCTTGAAGCCCCGCGGAAGGCATACCTGCAAGGTGTGCATGGGAACGGCCTGCCACCTCAAAGGCTCCGGCCAGATTCTGGAGACCATCGAGCGCGAGCTCAAGGTGAAGCGCAACTCCACGACGGACGACGGGCGCTTCACCGTAGAGAGCGTCAACTGCGTGGGTGCATGCGCCATGGCGCCGGTCGTCGTGGTGGATGAGGATTACTCGGGCCACGTAAGACAGTCGAAGGTCATGGACTTCCTCGATAAATATAAATAATAAGGTGAAGGCAGATGAAAGCGATAACATCGTTTGAGCAGTTGGAAGGATACAGAGAGAAGGTCAAGGCCTCCCAGAAGAAGGATCTGCCCACTGTCCTGATCTGCTTCGGAACGGGCTGTCAGGCGAACGGCGCTGTAGCCGTCGCGGACGCCTTCAGGGAAGAGATCATGAAGTCGGGCTTGGAGATCGACGTGAACCTCGGGTTCAAGACGACCGGGTGCCACGGGTACTGCGAGAACGGCCCCCTCGTCGTGCTTCGGCCCAGAGACGTTCTCTACCTCAAGGTGAAACCCAAGGATGTCCCCGAGATCGTGGAAAAGAGCCTCAAAGGCAATGAAATCGTGGAGCGGCTCATCTACAAGGACGTGAACACGAAGCAGACCATTGCCGAGTACCACGAGATCCCCTTCTACAAGTACCAGCAGCGCATTGCGCTCCGGAACATCGGCAACATCGATCCGAAATCCATCGACGACTACATTCTCAAAGAGGGCTACAAGGGGCTCGCGAAGGCGCTCACCATGAAGCCCGAAGACATCATCACCGAGATCGAGAAGTCGGGCCTTCGCGGAAGAGGCGGCGGCGGGTTCCCCACGGGCACGAAGTGGCGCTCCTGCCGGGCGGTCGATTCCGACGTCCGCTACGTCATGTGCAACGGCGACGAGGGCGACCCCGGCGCTTTCATGGACCGCTCCATCATGGAGGGCGATCCCCACTCGGTCATCGAGGGCATGATCATCGGCGGCTATGCCGTGGGTGCGAAGCAGGGCTACATCTACGTGCGGGACGAATACCCGCTGGCCGTGAAGAACCTCCAGGCAGCCCTCGCGGACGCCCGGAAGATGGGCTTCCTCGGGAAATCGATCCTCGGCTCGAGCTTCGACTTCGACATAAAGATCAGCCGCGGCGGCGGCGCGTTCGTGTGCGGCGAATCCTCGGCCCTCATGAGGTCGCTCGAAGGCAAGGTGGGCGAGCCCAGGGCCAAGTACATCCGCTCGGTCGAGAAAGGCCTCTACGACAAGCCGAGCGTCTTGAACAACGTCGAGACCTGGAACAACGTTCCGGTGATCATCTCAAACGGCGCCGACTGGTACGCCTCCTTCGGCACGAAGGGCTCGAAGGGGACGAAGGTCTTCTCGCTGGTCGGGAAGGTGAACAACACCGGCTTAGTCGAGGTCCCCATGGGCATCTCCATCAAGGAGCTCGTCGAGAAGATCGGCGGCGGGGTGCTCGGCGGCAAGAAGTTCAAGGCGGTCCAGACCGGCGGTCCTTCGGGCGGGTGCATTCCCGACAGCAGGTCCGACCTTCCCGTCGACTTCGACTCGCTCACCGAAGCGGGCTCCATGATGGGCTCGGGTGGAATCATCGTCATGGACGAGAACACGTGCATGGTCGATGTCGCGAAGTACTTCATCGGCTTCCTCGTGGAGGAGTCGTGCGGCAAGTGTACCCCGTGCCGGGACGGCCTGCCGCGGATGCACAAGATCCTCTCCGACATCACCGAGGGCAAGGGCAGGGAAGGCGACATCGCGGTGCTCGAAGAGCTCTGCGACGTGCTCACCTATGCCGCGCTCTGCGGCCTGGGCAACTCGGCCGCGAACCCGGTCCACTCGACGATCAGGTACTTCCGCGAGGAGTACGAGGCGCATATCAGGGACCACAAGTGCCCTGCCGGCGTGTGCAAGAGCCTCATCACGTACAGCATCGACCCGGCGGCCTGCACCGGATGTACCCTGTGCTCGAAGAAGTGTCCTCAAGCGTGCATCACCGGCGAGAGGAAGGTCGCTCACGTGATAGACAAGACGAAGTGCATCAAGTGCGGCGTTTGCAAGGATGTCTGCAACTTCGATGCAGTACGGGTCGAATAAGGACTGAAAAGCCATGGAAAAGATAACGATAACGATAGACGGCAAAACTGTTGAAGCCACCAAAGACCGGCCGGTCCTTATGGTTGCGAGGGAAAACGGCATCGATATCCCGGCTCTGTGCCATCATCCCGAGCTCGAGAGTTCGGGCGGATCGTGCCGGGTCTGCCTCGTGGAGGCCGTCCAGAACGGCCGCTCGCGCATCGTCACCTCGTGCAACTACCCGGTGAGAAAGGGCCTCGAGATCAAGACCGACACCGAGCTCGTGCGAAAGATCCGCAAGGGCGTGCTCGAGCTTCTCCTGTGCCGGGTGCCTGACTCCGACGTGGTGAGGAAGCTCGCCGGAAAGTACGGCGTCGAGGAGCCGCGGTTCTTCAAGGACGAGGGCGAGAACAGCCGGTACAAGTGCATCGCCTGCTCGCTGTGCACGCAGGTGTGCGAAGAGGTCGTGGGCGTGAGCGCCATCTCCATGCAGAACAGGGGCACCGAAAAGGCGCCGGGTACGCCGTACCACAAGGACTCCGAAGCCTGCATCGGGTGCGGGGCCTGCGCGTACGTGTGCCCTACGAACGCCATCTCCTTGAAAGACGTGAAAGGTTTGAGGAAGATCTGGGGCAGGACATTCAAGATGGTCTCCTGCAGCGTGTGTGGAAAACCCTACATCCCCAAGGCGCAGGTGGACTGGATCGTCAGGACCACCGGCAAGGACAGGGCCTTTTTCGACAAGTGCCCTGACCACAGATAGTTCATATTCGCCCGTCCTCAAGACGGGGCAGATCGTAAAAAAACTTCCGGGTTTTTTCCCGGAAGTTTTTATTTATAAGCGCATTCCTCATTCTTGAAGCTCAGGCTTTCGGTATCCCCTTCTTTTTCATGACCAGGGTTTCGACAGGGCTCATCTGGTAGCGGTAGATGGCTTCGTGGACGGCATGGGCCTTCCTCGCGGCCTCGCCCGCCTTCTTGAGGTAGAACTCGGCCAGACGTCCCTGGCCCGTGTCGGCGAAGTGGTTCCCGAGGCGGTTGAGCAGGATGTTCGTCTCTTCGATCCTGCTTATGGCCTTCCAGAGCTCTTCCTCTATTGCCGACGATATGCTTTCGAGGAGCGCGTCCGCGGAAAAGGCATGCCCGGTATGGCATCGGAACCGGACCACTGTTCCTTCTTCGATCCTGATGAGGGCGCCGTGGCACTCGGGGCAGGAGATGGGCACGACCTCGCCCATCTGGAGGACCCCCATCTCGTACGCATTCCCCTGGGCAGCGATAACGACCTCGGCCTGTATCCGCTCCATGTCTTCGGCAGTCACCTCGGGCATCGGCGGCGGTTTCTCGCCGTAGAGCGTGGCGAGAAGGGGACCCATCTCCGATACTTTCATGGTGTGGTCGACCTTTACATATTCGAGCACATTGGCAGGCATGTCCCGGTACAGGGATTCCTTGGGATCCTGGACGATCGCGACGCCGCCGAGGCGCTTGACCGTCCACAGCCCTGAGGTGCCATCGTTCAGGTAGCCGGACAGGACGACCCCCACGACGCGGGGGCCGTACATGTAGCCTGCGGAGCGGAAGAGCGCATCGACCGACGGCCGGAAGAGGTTCTCCTTGGGTCCCCTCTTCACGAGGATATGCTCTTTCTCCACGAGCAGGTGATAGTCCGGTGGCGCCACGTAAATATGGCCCGCCTTTATTTTTTCGCCGTCCCGGGGATGAGCGGCTGGGAGCTTCCCCGAATAGGAGAGAATCCGGGGCAGTATGCTCTCCGCATTGGGGGATACGTGCTGGACGATGAAAACCGATGCGGCATAATCCTCGGGAAGTCCTCTCACCAGACTGATCAGAGCGGGTATTCCCCCGGCTGAAGATCCGACAACGACGATATCGTGCTGATCCATACGTTCTCCTCAGGGCCGGTTGTCATTCCCGGCCGATGCATATAACTTATGGTTAAAGTCGTTGACCCGTGAAAATCGGATACACCAAAGGATCAAGGCATGTATTGGCAATTTCCCTGCAGACGCACTCATTATAGAAATAAGGATACTGCTGCACAGGTACTTCGCAAGAAATCTCCTGTTGAGGATGTGCAGAGTTTTCCTTTCCTTTAGGTAATATGATGTGATATTTGTGAAAATTATCATAAATTTATTTTTTTTTGGAGACGTGCTGTCGGATCAGAAGAGCATCTTTTGAAATACCCATGCATCTATAAAAGTTGTACAAGAAACCGGATCCGACCCGAAGGCTCTCTTGATTTTATCCGTGACAGGAAAGGATGGCTCCGCCATGGCAGAAAGAAATAAAAGCAAACCCTCCGGAAAGAAGAACCCGTCTCAAGAGGAAAAGCAGGCCCCGGAGACCGGCACGGGGATCCGGAAGGGGGACAGATTCCCCATCGTCTGCGTCGGCGCCTCCGCAGGCGGGCTGGAAGCGATCCAGAGCTTCTTCGCGAACATGCCCGTCGACACCGGGATCGCGTTCATCGTGGTGACCCACATGGACCCGCATCATGTCAGTCTCATGCCGTCTCTCATCCAGGCAAAAACCAAGATACCTGTCCTTCAGGTCCAGAGCGGAACACCCGTGCAGCCGGATACCGTCTACGTCCTCCCTCCGGACCGCGATATGAGCATAAGGGAAGGGATACTGCAGCTTACGACACCGGCGTCACCCCTTGTCGGTCCGAAGCTGCCCATCAATGCGTTCATGAGGTCATTGGCCGAAGACCAGAAGGAATACGCCATTGCCGTTATCATGTCCGGCATGGGTACGGACGGCACGCTCGGCATCAAGTCTATCAAGAGCGAGATGGGCATGGTCATCGTGCAGGACCCGGAGACCGCGGCCTTCAACAGCATGCCGGTCTCTGCCATACAGACGGGCCTTGCGGACTACGTCCTGCCTCCGGACAAGATGCCCGAGTATCTAGTGGATTACGTGAAACGCTTTCTCATCGGCGGAGGAGCCAAGCCGGTTGCTCCCGGAAGGATCCCTTTGAGCGACCTGGAGAAGATCTATTCGCAGCTCCGCTCCGTAACCGGCCATGACTTTTCGCACTACAAGGAGAGCACCATCTTCCGCCGCATCAACCGGAGGATGTACGTCCACCACATTGATACCATCCGGGAATATTCCGACTTCATGGAGAAGAACCCCTATGAGGCCAAGGCCCTGTTCAAGGAGCTGCTCATCGGCGTCACCAGCTTTTTCCGCGATCCCGAGGCCTTCGAGGCCCTTAAAGCTGCCCTGAAAGAGGACTTCGGCAAGAAGCCCAAAGAAACCTCCATCCGCGGATGGGTCGTCGGGTGCTCCACGGGCGAAGAGGCATATTCCATCGCCATTGTCCTCGATGAATGCAAGGATGAGCTCGGCCTCAATCTTGACATCAAGCTCTTCGCCACGGACATCGATGAGGAATCCATCGAGAAGGCCCGCTTAGGCGTCTATCCAGCCAGCATAGCCGAAGACATCTCCGATGAACGCCTGAGGAAATATTTCGACCGGGAAGACGATTCATACCGCATCAAGAGATTCATCCGCGACATGATGATCTTCGCCGAGCACAGCGTCATCAGGGACGCGCCCTTCACGAAGCTCGACCTCATCACCTGCAGGAACCTCCTCATCTACCTCGATACGGAGCTCCAGAAAAAGATCATCCCGCTGTTCCACTACAGTCTGAATCCGGGCGGCATCCTCTTTCTCGGCTCGTCCGAGACCATCGGCACCCTTTCCGACATCTTCGCCCCGGTGGATACGAAGTGGAAGGTCTACAGACGGGAGGAGAACCAAGCCTACAACTATCCCATGATCGAGTTCCCCCTGGGCTCGACGAGGCGCCCGGGCGAGCTGCAGAAGCAGGCGAGGCCAAGGCCGGTGGAGCTCTCGGTCGTGATCGAGAAGAACCTCCTCGAGCACCACACCCCTCCCGCCATCGTCATCGACCGCAAGGGGGATATCGTCTACATCCATGGCCGGACAGGCAGATACCTCGAACCCGCCCCGGGTGTGACCAGGGTGTACAACGCCTTCGAGATGGCGCGCGAAGGGCTCAAGTCCCAGCTTCCGGGCCTCATCCGGTATGCGGTGGAGAAAAAGGACCGGAGCTTCTCCCGGAAGATGATAATCAAAACCAACGGGAGCCCCGCGCTCGTTGAGGTGTCCGTAAGGGCCATGAATGAACCCGTAGGCGACCTCTACATGGTCACCTTCCAGGACATCCCCCAGGACACGGCGGCCGGCGGGGAGCAGATGAAGCTGGACAAGGTGAGAGGCAAGGACAAGGAGATCAATGCCCTTCGGGAAGAGCTGCGCTACACCAAGGACCACCTCCGCACTACAATCGAGGAGCTCGAGGCGGCCAACGAAGAGCTCAAGTCGACCAACGAGGAGTACCAGTCCACGAACGAAGAGCTCCAGAGCTCAAACGAGGAATTGAACTCCTCGAAGGAAGAGCTCCAGTCCTTGAACGAGGAGCTCGAAACCGTGAACCGGGAGCTCCAGAACAAGATCCAGGAGGCCCAGAACGCCTACGGCGACATCAACAGGTTCATCAACAGCATCAACATCCCCATGCTGTTCCTGGGCAACGACATGCGCGTCAAGCGATACAACACGAGCCTGACCGGCATCATCAACCTCATCGAGACCGACATCGGAAGGCCCGTCGACCAGATAACCTCCACCCTCAAAGACGTCGACATCGCCCGCGAGGGGAGCGAGGTCGTCCGGACGCTCCACGAGAAAGACAAGGAAGTCCAGACCAAAGATGGCAGCAGGTATGTCATGCGGATCACCCCCACACGGACAGCGGACAATCGGATCGACGGAGTGACCGTCATTTTCCTGCCATGGCTCGGGAATGAAGATCCCCGGAAGGGATAAGCGGGGCATCGCTCCATGAGCCGGAGAGCTGCCATGAACGAGGGACCGTTTCCGGCCCCGGAACTGATCGACATGGTCGAAAGGCTGGATATCGGTGTCTTGTGTCTCGATGAGGACCTGCACGTCACCTATGCAAACCCTGCATGCTCCCGGCTGGTGAAGAAACCTCACGAAGAGATCGTGCACAAGCCGCTCGGCCGCATCATGCCCAGAGCGGCCGTCAAGAGGCTCACCCGGGAGGTCGGCCTGGCAAAGCAGGATGGCAGGACCGCCACGTTCGAAATGTATTTCCCGCATCCGGCGGACCTCATGCTCCGTGTCCGATGCGTACCCGGCTCACGGGGGGCAAACCTGCTCCTCGAAGATACAACCCCGGAAAGGGGGCCGGAAGAATCGTCGGCCCGACCCGAAGATCTGTATCAAATGCTCTCCGATGTAATGAATCAGGGGGTGATGGAGTTCAATAAAAATCACCGGCTCGTCTCGGCTAACAAGACGGCCGCTGAGATCATGGACATTGACCCCGAGCGCATGAAGGGCATGACGGTCATGCAGCTTTTCTCCCTGCATGCAGGAGGAATCGACCCGGATGGACTGGTGGGCAAAACGATCAATCTTATGGTTGCCCGGGGATTGAGTGGATGGAGACCTTCAAAACAGGTGCACGTCCGGTTACGGAATCCCCGGATGGGAAAGAAGCGGTGGTTCTCCCTTGATTCGGCCGTACAGCCGGGAAAGCCGGGAGACGGTTCGGATCGTGTGATCATCATCCTCTCGGACATCGACGAGATGAAGGAAAACCAGGCCTCTCTCGAGATCGCGAAGCTGGACCTCGAGCAGGCGGTAAAAAGCCGCACCCGTGAGCTCACCCGCGCCAACCGGATGCTCGAAGAGCAAAAGGAAATACTCCGGAAGGTGATCGACAGCATCCCTGTCATGCTCATCCTCTACGATGCCGCCGGAAAGGTCAGGCTCGTCAATAGCGAGGTCGAGCTGCTCACCGGATGGACATCGGACCGGATTCTCGACGTCGACATCCTCTTTTCTCTGTTCCCGAACCCCACAGAGCTCGGGGAGTTCTGGAGTGCCATGACCCAGGCGGAGCCGGGGTGGCAGGACTTCAGGATCACCACGCGTCAGGGAACGGTCCTTGAGAGCTCATGGACGAGCACGAGGCTCACAGACGGCTCCACGATCGCCATCGGCATCGACGTCTCCGCCCGCAGGGAAATGGAGCAGGATCTCAGACGCCTTGCCGCCGCCATCGAGCAGGCCGGAGAGGGGATCGTTCTCCTAGACCGCACGCATGTCATAAGGTATGTGAACAGGGCATTCGAGAAAATCTGTGAAAAGAGCCGGGACGAGGTTGTGGGCAGGAGTCTTGATTCCCTCCAGGATGAGTTCCGTGACAACGGGTCCGAAGAAGGCAGGCTTAGGATTATCGACCTGATGAAATCCGGAGAAGGAACATCCTCCGGCGTCTTCAGACTGAAACACCGCGACGGAAGCGAAGTGAGCGTGACCGTGAGCACGGCGCCCGTGTATGACAAGCCCGGCAACGTCATCAATTACGTCGTGTCGTTAAGGGACGTCACCGAGATGCTCAACCTCCAGGACCGGCTCTCCCAGGCGCAGAAGATGGAGGCCATCGGGGCCCTGGCAGGAGGCATTGCCCATGATCTGAGAAACACCTTCACCCCCATCCTCCTCAACACGGAGATCCTCATGCTCGACCTGGGAGAACGAAGCCCCCTGTTTCCCGTCCTGGAAGAGATCAGGACGGCGACGCTGCACGGCGTGGACCTCGTGAACCATATCCTCACCTTCAGCCGGCAGCGGCCGCAGCCGAAGAGGCCCCTCGATATCGTACCCGTCATTCGGGAGGCATTGAGCTTCCTGAGGTCGTCCCTTCCCTCGACCATAAAGATCCGCGGGAGTCTGCGTACAGAGAACGCAACGGTCCTGGCCGATGCCACTCAGATCAAGCAGATTCTCATCAATCTCGGGAGCAATGCCGGGCATGCCATGCGGGATAAGGGAGGCGTTCTCGAGGTCGACCTTGCCGATGTCACCCTGGACGGGCAGGCAGCTCTGCGGGTATCTCCCGGCCTGGTCCCGGGCCGCTACCTCGAGATCAGGATCAGCGATACCGGTGTCGGCATGGACCGCAGGACCATCGGGAGCATATTCAATCCGTTCTTTACCACGAAAGGCCCCGGCGAAGGCACAGGCCTCGGCCTCTCGGTGGTCCACGGGATCGTCAAGGATCACAAGGGTGCAGTCACTGTCCGGAGCAGGCCGGGAAAAGGGACCGTGTTCGCCGTATACCTCCCCGTCGTGTAAAACTTTTGCATGAAGGGTGATCAGACGCTATATCCTTGACAACGTACCGTCAATGTTCGTATTTATTCCAGAGGTTTGTGTTCTGTCAAAAATCCTGACGCGAAGATAAAGGTTGTCACCCCCATCCCCGCCTTCGCGGGGACAATCTCCGACGGGGGTCCGGGACGCTCGAGATCCGCCGGATTCCCGCTTCCGCGGGAATGACAAGGTAAAGCTCAAAGTGAATGCTGACAAGGCGTCGGTTCGGGAGGCATCTCAATGTCTTGCACCTTGCATGCAAGAGGAATGCTGCCGCCCCCGAAGAGTTGACAGGACACTGATAAATCCGATAGCATAACGATCCTTTTCAAGGATTAAGGAGATAATTCATGCTCGAAATGATATCCGGCGGGTTCAGAAAGGCCCAGGAACTGCTCCAGGGGAAGGTGGTCCTCCAGGAGAAGCATATCGAAGACGCGATCAAGGAGATCCGCATATCCCTCCTCGAGGCCGACGTCGAGTTCCACGTGGTGAAGACCTTCCTCGACAAAGTCAAGGAAAAGGCCATAGGCGAGATCGTCCAGACGAGGGTGTCCCACGCGGGAAAAAAGATGAAGGCCACCCCGGAGCAGCACTTCGTAAAGATCTGCTACGACGAGCTCTCGGCCCTCATGGGTCCGGTGGACACCTCGCTCAAGCTGGGTCCGCGCCCGATCAGCGCAATCATGATGGTGGGCCTCCAGGGAAGCGGTAAGACGACCACCACGGCCAAGCTCGCCCGTCATCTGCAAAAGAACGGCAAGAAGCCCATGATGGTGGCGGCGGACATCTACCGTCCCGCGGCCATCGACCAGCTCAAGGTGCTCGGAAGCCGGCTCGACATCCCGGTGTTCTTCGCTCCGGGCAAGACCCCGCCCCAGATCTGCAGGGACGCGCTCGAAGCCGCCCAGTTCAAGGGCTGCAACGTGGTCCTCTTCGACACCGCGGGCCGCACCATCCTCGATGACGTGCTCATGGGCGAGCTCGAAGACATCAAGACCATGACCTCGCCCGAGAACATCCTCCTCGTCGTGGACGCCATGATCGGACAGGAGTCGGTCAACGTGGCGCGGGAGTTCGACAGGCGGCTCGACCTCTCGGGGTTCATCCTCACCAAGCTCGACGGCGATGCCAGGGGCGGGGCGGCGCTTTCCATCAAGGAGGTCACGAAGAAGCCCATCAAGTTCCTCGGAATGGGGGAATCCCTCGACCGCCTCGAGGAGTTCAGGCCCGACGGCCTCGCCTCGAGGATCCTGGGCTACGGCGACATCGTGGGCCTGGTCAAGGACTTCGAGGAGGTCGTAGACGAGAAGAAGGCCGAGGAGGACGCGCGCAAGCTCCTCAAAGGCGATTTCACCTATGACGACTTCCTCAAGCAGCTCAAGCTCATGAAGAAGATGGGCTCGCTCACCGACCTCATCAGCAAGCTCCCCTTGGGCCAGTTCGGCATCCCGCAGGGTGTCCAGGTGGACGACCGGGAGCTTATGCGCGTCGAGGCGATGATCAACTCCATGACGGTCTTCGAGCGGGAGCATCCCGACTCCCTGAACGACAGCCGCATCACGAGGATCTCTTCCGGGTGCGGTCAGCCGAAGAACAAGGTGGTCGAGCTCACCCACCGGTTCAATACCATGCGGGGGCTCATGCGCAGCATAGGCTCGGGCAAGAAGAAGGCCCTCGGAAGGCTCGGTCTCGATCCCGGCCTCGCCGGCATGATCGACGAGCAGATCCCAAGCCAGCCCAAGAAATCCCTCGTGGATCTGAAAAAACGGAAAAATATGCGGAAGGCTGTAAAGAAGGCGAAGAGACGTAACCGATAAGGGTCTTTAAAGGAGATCTCATTGTCGGGAAGGGTATGATCGATAAAGAGCTGACAGTCTTCAGACGGGTGAATGAGGCCATATCCCATGCACCCGACGTCGAGGCGGTTGCCGGAGCCATACTCGATATCGCCGTCGATGAGACCCCTGCGGAAAATGCATCCATCATGATGCCTTCGGCCGACGGCAAGAGGCTGGAGATCAAGGCGGCCAAAGGCATCAAGGACAAGAATTCCCGGTATTCCGAGGCCTCGCTGGGCCAGGTTTTCCTCATCGGAGACGGGATCGCGGGCAAGGTCGCCCAGGATCGCAAGGCGATCGTCATCGACGATGTATCGGAGAGCGCACTCTATAAAAACAAGAAGATGAAGATCCGGATCGGGTCTCTCCTGGCGATGCCCCTCGTCTATGGAAAGGACGAGCTCGTGGGCGTCCTGAACCTGAGCCACTCGAAGCCCCATGCCTTCGGAGAGGGCGACCTGAAGCTCGTCGAGATCCTCCTGCGGCCTGCAGCGCTCGCCTTGAGAAATGCACGTCTCATGAAGGACATGGGGGACATCAATGCACTCCTCAAGACCGAGCTCTCCATGACGGACGAAGCGGTCGGCAAGTTCGGAAGAAACATCTTCAGGGTTTTCACTTGCATGTCCATGGGTGTGCTGACCACGGACCTCAAGGGGAACATAACCTCGATCAACAAGAAGGCCTCGCAGATGCTCGAGCTCGTGACGGGACAGAGCATCTGTCCCATGATCGGGGAAGAGGCGCTGCAGGGGCTGGCATCAGAGGTCAAGGAGCTGACCCTGGACGTGGACCGGGCCGGCCGGATTCTGAGCATGGAGCTCGCCGCCCTTCCCATGAAGCCTTCCTGGCAGATCCTCATATGCGTACGGGACGTAACCCTCGAAAGGTTCAAAGAGCGGGAGCTCGTCCGGGTCAAGGACCAGTACAAGGACATGGTCGAGAATGCCCTCGATGCGATGTACATCATCAAGGGGGGGCGTTTCCTGCTCACGAACAAAAAGTTTCAGGAGATGCTCGGGTATTCCCAGGAAGAGATCATCTACAGGCACTTCAGGAATTTCGTCACCAAGGAGGCGATCCATATCATAGGGTCGGCCTTGAGACGCCAGGCGGGAAACGTCTTCATCCCGAACCTCGAGGTCCCGGTCCTGAGGAAAGACGGAAAGAAGCTCTTCCTCGAAATCAGCATCGGCAGGCTCATAATCGACAGCGAGGAATGCTATATCGGCGTGGTCAGAGACATAACGAGCAAGAAAGAGCTCCTTGCCCTGAAGACGAGGTTCCTCCACGTGGCGTCGCACGAGATACGGGTGCCGCTCACCGTTATCCGCGGTTACGCACGCATGCTCTCCAAGGATGTCGAGAATACGCTCTCCGAGGGTCAGAGGGAAAACATCAGCGAGATCGAGACCCAGTGCGAGAAGCTTCTCCATTTCAGCAATTCTCTCCTCGATTTTGCCAAGATAAATGCCGAAAAGATAACTCTGAACAGGCAGCACGTGAACAGTGCGGACTATATCAACGGGATCGTGAGGAACATGCAGATAAGCGCCCGGGATAAGAAGATCAAGATCCTTTTCAAAGGGGAAGACGGCATCCCAGAGCTGTTCGTCGATCCGATCAGATTCGAGCAGGCGTTGTGCAACCTGCTCCACAATGCCATCAAACACTCGCCGGAACACGGCGAGGTGACGATCCACGTGTCGAGAGGCATTCTGGAGCACAATCCCATGAACAGGCTCATGAACCAGGAGAGCATCCTCATCTCGGTCCTCGACCAGGGGCCCGGGATAAAGCTCGAAGAGTCGAGGGAGCTGTTCAGCGACTTCTATGTCGGGGCCAGCGGAAGGGCAAAGGGTGGGATCGGACTCGGGCTCTCGATCACCAAGGAGATCGTTCATGCCCATGGGGGAAGCGTGGAGGCACGACCGTCCGATGCGGGCGGACATTTCGTAATTACAATACCCTTGAACAGGGAAGATGTTTAATGTATTCTTTATTGTTAAGTATTGGTGATCCTTATGATGATGAATGAGAAAATCCGGATTCTCGTCGTCGACGATGACGAGAGTATCAGGAGGTACATAGCCAAGCTCCTTGTCCAGAGCGGATATGACGTCACGACCGTATCCAACGGCAAGGATGCCGTCAACGAGCTCCGCACCGGCCAGGACATCTCGCTCGCCATACTCGACATCCTCATGCCGGAGATGGACGGCCTCGAAACCTTGAACGAGATGCGCAAGATCACCGGGGACCTGCCGATCCTGATGCTCTCCGCGCTCGGTCAGACCAATATCATCGTCAAGGCCATGAAGGCCGGCGCCACCGATTACCTCGTCAAGCCCTTCGAAGAGGAAGAGCTCGACCTCGCCATCACGAAATCGCTCGAGAAGAGGAAGCTCCTCACGGAAATCTCCAACCTGAAAAAGCAGCTTCGGGTGGACGAGCTCCGCGGCGAATTCATCTACAACAGCCCGAAGATGCAGCGCGTGAAAGACCTCGTGGACCAGGTGGCCGACACGGACGTCAGCGTGCTCATCGAAGGCGAGAGCGGAACGGGCAAGGAGCTCGTTGCCCGCGCCCTCCATTACGGCTCGGCCTTGAAGGACAAGCCGTTCGTCAAGGTGAACTGCGCAGCCCTGCCTCACGACCTGCTCGAGTCGGAGCTCTTCGGATACGAGAGAGGGGCGTTCACCGGCGCCTACAAGGCCAAGGCAGGAAAGTTCGAGCTCGCCAACAACGGCACGATATTCCTCGACGAAATCGGCGAGATGGACCTGTCGATCCAGTCGAAGCTCCTCCAGGTTCTCCAGGAAGGCACCTTCTCCCGACTGGGCGGCAAGCAGGACGTCAAAGTGAACGTCCGGGTGATCGCTGCGACCAACAAGGACCTGCGCAAGGAGGTCGATGCCGGGACGTTCAGGGAGGATATCTACTACCGGCTGAACGTGGTCAACATCACCATTCCTCCTCTTTCCGAGAGGAAGGAAGATATCATCTACCTCTTCGAATACTTCATGGATGCATACAATGAAAAATACGGAAAGAGCGTCAAGGTGGACAAAGAGATGCTCTACCCGCTGTGCCTTTCCTACCCGTGGCCGGGAAACGTGAGGGAGCTCAAGAACCAGGTGAAGCGGCTCGTCATCCTGGGAGACGTAAAGGACCTGATCCAATATCTCAGGGACGGAGGCTCCCATGCACCCCTGGAAAAGCAGGTCAGGGAGAACCGGCAGGAGGTTCTTGAGGTCACGGCAAACGAGAATGAGGTCCTCCCCTTGAAGATCGCGGCGAAAGAGGCGGCGGTAAAGGCTGAAAGGGACATGATCCTGAAGGCGCTCAGGGGGACGAACTGGAACAAGAAAAGGGCGGCATATCTCCTCCAGATAAGCTATAAGGCGCTCCTTTATAAGATTAAAGAGTGCGGGATTGAAAAGTAAATCGTAAAGTAAAGGGTGATTCCATGAAAAAATTCTTTATGGCCTTGATCGGTGTCTTTATTCCCCTCGCCGTTTTTGCACAGGGGGCATCTTATCTCATCGGTCCATCGGACCTTCTGGAGATTTCCGTGTGGGGTGAGGACAATCTCTCGAGACAGCTCGCGGTGAGAAGCGACGGATACATCTCCCTGCCGCTCGCCGGAGAGCTCATGGCTGCGGAGAAAACACCGGCTCAGCTCCAGATGGAGATAGAGACCATACTCGCGAAATATATCAAAGAGCCTCACTGTGCGGTCATCGTCCGGGAGCCCAGGAGCAAGAGGTTCTATGTCCAGGGCCAGGTCGCTCAGCCCGGAGAATACATTCTCGACCACGACATGACCCTCACGCAGGTCGTTTCGAGGGCCGGCGGCTTCAATCAGTGGGCGGACACGGGCAACATCGTCGTGCTGCGCACCGAAAACAAGAAACAGAAGCGTATCAATGTGAATTACAATAAGATCATCAAGGGCAAGATCGATAATATAGTCATACTACCAGGCGATACCGTTATAATACCGTGAGGAGACATACCATACCTGCTGTCGTTGTTGCCGTCCTGCTTGTGACGGCTTTCTGGGGCATTCCGTATGCCGCTCCCCTGGAGTTCCACGGGGGCGTGTACACCTCGTACGAGTACACGGACAACTATAACCTGACAGCTCATGATAAAGAGAGCGAAAGCATCTATGAAGTGGGTCCGAGCGGCCAGATCATCTATCAGGAAGGCCCCGCAAGATTCGATGTCTCGGGGCACGTAACGAGGAACTTCCACAAGAGATTCAGCGACAGCAATTTCTATGGCGTCTTCCTCGACTCGAGGTTCTCGACATCCACAGCCTTGAACAGGGATTCCTTAAGCCTCGGCTACAGCTTCACCCAGACCGACCGGAGGGATACCCTCACCGATGTGGTCGGCAAATCGAAGATCCATCTGGGGTCCGTCAATTACACCAGGGATCTCACCCGGTCCTCGCGGCTCGGGCTGGGCTATACCTATGGTCTCGAGGTCAACGAGGCCCCCTACAATGACGTCGAATCCCACGGGGCGACCGGGACGCTGTTCCACCAGTTCTCGCAGCGGAACAGCGGAACTCTCATGATAGGATACGACACCCACAACTACACGGAAAACGACGACGATGCCACCGAGATCGACGACATCGATGACACCAACGATACCGAGGTCTTGAGATCGGCGCTGACATTCCAGTCGCTCGTGACCCAGCAGACGACCCTGGGAACCGATCTTGAGTATCAGCACCAGAACAATGAAACCACACCTGACGGGGATATCTATTCCGCCTTCCTGACCTGGGGATATTCCCTGACCCAGCAGACCAGCATCCTGCTTTCGGGGGGGTACAGCTGGGTCGATATGGAGGGAATTGACAGGGAAGGGTCATACGTAACACGCGCCGAGCTCACGACGAGGACCCTTGTCGACGTGATCACCATCAGGATTGCACGGGAATATACCGCGGAATTTACTGCGGACCGCTTCGGAACATACGATACCCGCACTGTCTTTGCCTCCTGGGAGAGAACCCTCTTGAGAGACCTGGTGCTCCTGTCTACTATTAGTTACGAAGACCGAAAGCCGGTATCTGCTGTCGAATTGACATATCCGGATCAGGAAGATCAGGAGGAAAAGGAATATTCCGGTATGATTTCCTTAAACTGGACACCTCTGCGATACCTTAGTATAACCCCCTCGTACGAGCACCGCCAGCGTGACTTCGAGACTGCAGATACGCAAAGAGAAAACCGATATAGAATAATTGCAGAGGTGCGATATTGAACGAGCAGGAAAAACGCTTAGACATCCAGGACATCATTGATGCCTTCATAAAGAAGTGGTACTGGGTCACCATTCCTCTTCTTTTCTTCATGTTTGCCGGGCTGTGGTTCTACGTGATCCTTCCCCGGACATACGAAGGGACGACCCTCATTCTCGTCCAGCCGCAGGAGATACCCCCGACCTATGTCCAGTCTTCCGTGAGCACCGGCGTTGAAGAGCAGGTCATGACGCTCTCACAGGAAGTGCTGTCGAGATCGAATCTCGAGAGCATCATCAACGAGATGAATCTGTACCCGGAGCAGCGCCAGCAGAAGGTTTCCATGGACATCCTCGTGGAGTCCATGCGCAAGCGCATCGATGTAAAGACGAGCGGAGGGCAGCGCGGTCAGACGAGCTCGTTCACCATTTCCTACAGGGGAAAAGACCCCCAGAAGGTGGCCGACGTGACGAACAGGCTGGCCTCCTTCTTCATCGAATCCAACCTCAAGCAGAGGGCCAGACAGGCTTCGGAGACAACGCTCTTTCTCGAAAAGCAGCTGGCAGATCTGAAGGTTCTCCTCCTCCAGCAGGAGTCAAAGGTGCAGGAGTACCGCAACCGGTACATGGGAGAGCTCCCCGAGCAGCTGACGAGCAACGTATCGACCATCAACAGTCTTCAGAGCCAGCTCGAGACGGTACAGAGATCTCTCTCGGAAGCCATGAACAGGAGGCTCGGCATTCAGAGCCAGCTTTCCGGGATAGAGACCAATCAGCCCGGGGCGACCATGTCGCAGCAGATGCAGAGGATCACCCAGCTGAGGGCCCAGTACGAGGAGGCCAAGTCCCGCTATACCCCCGAGCATCCCAGTGTAAAGATGCTTGCCCATCAGATCAAGGAGCTCGAGGGCAGAGGCGGCAAGAATGATACGATCGGCTTGAGCCCGCAGGAAATCGAGCTCAAGGCCCAACTGAGGACTGCCAATCTCGAAGCGGAGAGCCTCAGAAGCGAGCTGCGCCGGATACAGCAGAAGATCGATTTCTATCAGCAGCGGGTGGAGAGCACCCCGAAAAGGGAGCAGGAGCTCGCTGCCCTGACCCGGGACTATGAAATCACCCAGCAGAACTACCAGAGGCTGCTGGACAGGTATTATGAGGCGAAGCGTGCCGAGAACATGGAGGTGCGGCAGCAGGGCGAACAGTTCAGGATCGTGGATTATGCCCAGCCGCCCGAGGTGCCGGTGAGCCCCAACGCATACAAGATCGCGCTCATTTTCCTCACCCTGGGGCTGGCTACGGGCGCCGGGATCATCTTCTTCCTGGAGATCCTCGACACAACGGTCAAAGGCATCAAGCAGCTCGAGAAATGGAGCGGGAACATCCCCTGCATAACAGCAGTTCCTCTGGCGCTCACCGAGTCCGACCAGCGCGCGAGAAAGACGAGGACACTGATCTACATCGGCATCAATGTCGTCATTGTCATTGCCGGCGTGGCTATCGTAGGCTATTCTCATTTCGCCAGCCTTACGATGGAGCTGCCGATCCCGGTCCCCTTTTGAGGCGAGGTTATGTATAGAGAATTCTTCGGCCTTCAACTGAAACCTTTTTCCATAACCCCTGATCCGAAATTTCTCTACATGAGCCCCGGCCACAAGGAGGCCCTTGCCCACCTGCTCTACGGTCTCAAGGAGGCGAGCGGGTTCGTCGTGATCACCGGTGAAGTGGGCACGGGCAAGACGACCATCCTGAATGCCTTTCTCCTGAAGCTTCCCCCGCGCATGCCCAAGGTCGTCGTGAAGAATCCCCATCTCCAGCCCGAGAATCTCTACTTTCTCCTGGGAGAGGCTATCAGTATCCCCGAGGAAAAGCGCTCGCGCGACTACATCCGGGATTTTGAAGAGCGCCTCAAGGAAATGGGAGGGGCAGTCCTCATCATCGACGAAGCCCAGGGACTGTCGGTAGAGATGCTCGAAGAGGTGCGGCTGCTCTCGAACCTGGAGACCGTCAATGAGAAGCTCGTCCAGATCATGCTGCTGGGGCAGCAGGAGCTCAACGAGAAATTGAAGAGCCCGGACCTGAGGCAGCTCAAGCAGCGCATCGGCATCAAATACCACATCCCTCCCCTCGACAATAACGAGACCAAGGATTACATAGACCACAGGCTGAGGGTTGCCGGATTCGAGCCAAAGGAAAAACCCCTGTTCACCGTATCCGCCCTGACGGAAATCTACCGCTATACGAAAGGATATCCCAGGCTCATCAATATCGTGTGCGACAGCGTTCTCCTCTCGGCTTACACGGACAACATCAAGCAGATCACTGCTCCTCTCGTACGCAAGATCGTGTCCGAGCTCGAGGGGACCTACAAGACGAAGAAGGGTCCGAAATCGCTGCCCGAGCCCTGGTCACAGAGCCCCTTGTCCATGCAGCTCAAGGTGGCGGGAGCCCTCGCCGTCCTCATTCTCGCCGTGGTCGGGGCGTCCTGGTTCTTCTTCACGAGGCAGGAGCCGGTGCAGCCTTCCACTCCGGCAGGGATATCGCTGACAGAAACACGGGCTCAGCCTGCCCGGCAGGAAGTGAAGACAGCCGAGGCCCCGGCTGCCCTTGTCCCTGCAGCGTCGCAGGAGACAGCGCTTCCGGCAGAGACGTCTCAGCCCAGGGAAACGAAAACCGTAGCGGAAAAGATCACGGTCGAAGAGGATAAGACAGAGCCCAGGCCCGTGATTCCACCGACGGTGGAGCGGCCGCTCAAACAGCGGGGAAAGGTCGTCACCGTCAGTAGCGGTGACACGGTTGCCAAGCTGGCGGCAGAATACTATGGCCGCGTCGACGAAAGGATATTAAAGGCCGTCAAGGAGGCCAATCCCGGCCTCTCGAATATCGACCTCGTCTATAAGGGGCAGAAGATATCTCTGCCGCAGCTGGAAGCCGGCCAGCGAGTTCTCTACAGCGCAAGCGTCGCATCGTATCACTCGATGGACGAGGCCAGGGCGGTATTCTCCGACCTTACGAGCAAGGGATACAAGGCAACCATCTATCCGTACATGGATGACAAGGAGAATACCTGGTACCGTATTACCATTGGAGCATTCACCTCCCGGCAGGACGCAATCCTGTATTCCAAGCAGCTTCGAGAAAAGGGTTTTCCCTTTGCCAAGCCTGTCAAGATCAGCATGGAGGAGTAGACGATGGATCTCTGGAAGACCCTCGAAAAACAGGAAGAAGACTACTTCAAAGAAGCGGCTGTGACCGGGCGGCTCGACGATCACCTCTACATGTACCACATGCCCTATTCGTACACGGCAGAGCAGATCCGGAAGCTCCGCACCTTCATATTCCACATGCCCGACAGGGAAGTACCGAGGGTCATCATGATAACGAGCGCCCTGCCTGCAGAGGGCAAGACCATCATCGCATCGAACCTGGCCATATCCATTGCAAAGGGCGAAGACCAGTACGTCCTGCTCGTGGAGTGCGATCTTCGCAAACCCTCGATGTTCAACCTTTTCAAGTATCCTCCTTCGAAAGGCGTGGTCGACATCCTCGAGGGCAACGCAAATGTTTCCGATTGCCTCATCAAGACGCCCATCGACAAGCTCACCATTCTTCCTGCAGCCAAAGAGGCGCCGGTCAACCCTTCCGAGCTCCTGGAGTCGAAGAGCATGAAGTCCCTGATCAAAGAAGTTTCGGAGCGCTACAGCGACCGGTTCATCATCATAGACACGCCCCCCATTCAAGCCACGGTCGACCCCAAGATTCTGGCGAGCCAGGTGGATGCCATCGTCATGGTATCCCGCTATCGATACACCAAGGAAGCCGATTTCAAGATGGCCATGGAGAGCCTCCCGAAGGAAAAGGTCATCGGCACGGTCCTCAATGCCCTCGACGAGCTCCCGGCAAAGAAGTACAAATACAACAAATACGGCTACCACAAGTATTACGGGAGGGAAGGGTAGCCTCCTCCGGGAGAGTCTGGTCTCACTCAAAGCTGCAAAAAGCACGACCTGACTCCCGTCGGGGGTGTGACCCCCGCCGGGAATTAATTTGAAGCATAAGCCATATCTGTGATATATTCGAAAAATGTTCTCTTTTGCCCGGAGGTCTCTCTTTCCGTCTCGATGTCTCGTCTGTTCAGGCCAGGAGCTCGTCAGGCAGGGGGTATGCGAACAATGCCGCTCCCGGATACAGACGATCGGCGGTCCGGTCTGTGAAGTATGCGGGAAGATGATCGGAACGCCCGGGATCTGCCTCGAGTGCATCCTGAACCCCCCGCCCTACGACAGGGTATTGAGCGTATGCAGGTTCGAAGGATTGATGCGGGAAGTGATTCTGAAGTTCAAGTACCGCAAGTCCACCGTCTTCAAGAAGTTCCTTGCAGAGCTCATTTTCGCCATGCTCTCCGAGAGGGAAACCCCGCCTGACATCCTGACCTTCGTTCCGCTGCACTGGTCGAGGATGATCCGCAGGGGCTACAATCAGTCGGCATTGATCGCTCGTGAATTATCTGGTTATATTGGCGTGAGTGTGAGATATGGAGTACTGCGAAAGACGAGGAATACCCCGAGTCAGGTCGGGCTTGAGAGAAAGGACAGGGAGCGGAACTTGAAATCAGCGTTTTCCGCACGAGGTGTAGAGGGAAAATCGGTTATGGTCGTCGACGATGTGATAACCACAGGCCATACTGCGCAGGAGGTCTCGAAGGCCCTCAAGCGTGCAGGCGCTTCACGGGTCATATTTGTAAGCATAGCAAGGACGGTGTCATGACCCCTTCGAGAGCTCATGCCAAGAAAGAGCCCCGGTATCTCGAAGAACTCACGTACACGGTCGCCGACAGACCGTCACTCCAGAAGGAAGATCTCTTCGCATCCGACAAGTTCCTGGGCATGTACGACGAAAGGCAGATCATGGGCATGCTGAAGAAGGCCGGCATGATCGAGATCCTCTACAGGAGGGGATACAGGGATCTCGTCATCAGCGTCTCCAAGCAGGACAACTATACCTCGCGCCTCTACGTCGACTATAATTCGAAAGAAGAAAAGGAGACGAGGCTGATCGAGGTCATTGTCCGGGAAGCGGTCTTCAGACCGAAGCAGAGCTTTGTGCAGGGCTACGATTTCCAGGAGGGCCTCTCGATCCTTCTCATCGAATGGCTTGCCCTCCAGGACCCGAGGGCATCTTTTACGCCGGACAAACCGAGGCTTCCCGGCCAGGAGCATCCGGGCCTGGGCGGGCTCAAGAACATGCAGGGCGTGCTCTACAGCCTCGGGAGAAAGATCGGCAAGGACGCCATTATCGACATACCCGAATACTACCATGCCGCAGTCATTTATTCGCGCCTGTATTCCGAGCTCTATTCCCGCAAGTACTCTTTCTTCTCGCCTTTCGACGGGGGGCAGCTCCAGGCCATGATCAGGGACTTCAAGGGGGAACCCCTGGCAGACGTGTCGTTCGCGGTTGCCCTCGACTGCCTGCGCAATGCCAGGACCGGCGAACCCGCTCACTGGATGCCCTCCGAGCAGGTTTATCCGATATCCGAGAAGCTGCACCGGTATTTCGCACAGAGGGAGTACAAGGAGATCGTCGAGAAGACCATGAGCGAGCTGTCATTCGCCATGGATTGGGAAAAATATGAGCGCCTTAAACAGCAGGGAATAGCCAATGAAATATGATTTTGCCGTCATAGGGCTGGGGAAGGTAGGGAGCGCCATGCTCGCACTGCTGAGCCGTTCCGGGCACTCACCGTCCTGGGCGGTGTCTTCGAAGCCGGGCACGGGAGACACGCCCCGTTACACCGATATTCCCCCCGAACCCGGAAGGGCGCAGATCGTGCTCCTTGCCGTTCCGGATGCAGCCATCGAAAAGACGGCCCGGCACCTTGCGGCGGCGTGGGGGAGTGCCTGCAGGGGAATCGTTTTCTATCACCTGAGCGGTCTGCATACGTCCGACCTTCTCGATCCTCTCTTGAAGGAGGGCGCCGAGGTGGGCAGCCTGCATCCGCTCCAGTCCATCATGGACGCAGACAGGGCTCAAACGGCCATCGGCGAGGCATACTTCATATTCGAAGGCTCCCCTAAGGCTCAGGAGGTCGCCAGCGACCTTGCCCGGTCTCTTTCCTCAAAGCTCATTACGATCTCGAAGCAGGACAAGGTCGTCTACCACACCGCCGCCGCCATTGCCTCGAACGAGCTCGTGGCCATTGCATCGCAGGCATCCGAGCTCATGGAGACCGTGGGCCTCGGTATGGAGCATCTGATCCCCCTCATCCGCGGCACTCTCGCCAATGTGCAGGCTCACGGCAGGTCCGCATTGACCGGCCCTGTCCAGAGAGGTGACTGGAGCACGGTGAAGGCGCACATCGAGGCACTCATCGGGAAATTTCCCGACATACTCCCGTCCTACCTTGCCCTGGGCAGGTATACGGCGAAGCTTGCCTCGAGGACATGGGCCGAAGATCTCGGCAGGGGGGAGAAGCTCCTCGATCGGGCCGCCCTGAAGGAAAGGACCACCGCCATGAAAAGGCGCGGCATGAAGGTCGTCTTCACGAACGGATGCTTCGATATCCTCCACGAGGGGCACGTCTCGTACCTTCGCCAGGCACGAGGGCTGGGAGATGCACTCGTGGTCGGGCTCAATTCGGATGCGTCGGTGAAGAGGCTCAAAGGCCCGGAGAGGCCCGTCAACAGCGAGCTTTCCCGGGCAGCGGTCCTCTCCGCGCTCGAGTGCGTCGATTATGTCTGCATCTTTGGAGAGGACACCCCGTATGAGCTCATTCGCGAGATCCTTCCGGATGTGCTCGTCAAGGGAGGCGACTGGGCGCCGGACAGGATCGTCGGCGCAGACATCGTGAAATCACACGGCGGTGAAGTGCTTTCGCTTCCCTTCAAGCCGGGTCACTCCACCACCGGCATCATCGAAAAGATCAGGTCTCTGTAGCCTTTTTCCTAAAATCCCAGGACAAAGCGCAGAACATAGCGCCTGTCATCCCGCTGGCCTGCGTACGACCCGATCTCCTCGGCATAGGTGAGGAAATCGAGCTGGACGACCCTTCCATCGAGGCTCACACCTGAGGTGAAGTACCCCTGGTAGATGCCTGCACGCAGGGAAAGGACCTTCGGAAATTTGAGCTCGACACCGAGACGGATCCTCTTGGCAAAGTCGTCGTCGGCATCGATCTGCGAGAAGATGTCCACGTAATCAACGGCGAAGGTGGCCTTCGTGAACCACAGCTGCCGATCCACGGCAAACCCGGCGTCGACATGGTCGTCGAGATCTTCGGCATCGCCGAGATCATTCCCGATGAGGTTGTTCACACTGACGCCGATCCGCACATTCTCGAGGCCCACTCTGTCGAGGGCGACCATCACTCCCACGTCTGCCAGGAACCCGCTTCCATCCACAAGGTCGTCTCTGACCTTGTCGCTGAAGTCGCCTGTCGTGATGTCCAGGACGGTATACTCTTTGTTCAGGCTCTGCCTCCTGATGTATTTCAGGTTGGCACCGATGGAGAGGGCGTCGTCGAACAGGGGCTGGGCATACCCGAATCCGCCGCCGAAATCGTTTATTGCGTGGGCGTCAACCTTGGGGTACTGGAGATCCCTTACCTCGAGGTCTGTCCGTGCAGTACCGACGAGGCCGAAGGCGAATCTCGGCATGGAGTAATTCGGGAACAGGCTGATGCCCAGATGAGACATCTCGCCGACATACTCTCTCAGGAAGTCGGCCGTCTCATGCTCGTCGTCGAAGTCCACGTCCAATGCATCCCTGTAGATGTCGACGGTGTTCTTCGCCACCTCGACCTCGAGCGGAAGGATTGATCCTCTCGCGTTCTTAATCCGGGCAAGCCCTGCAGGGTTATAGAACAGGGCGTTCGCATCGTCGGATACGGCCACGAAAGCACCTCCCATGCCCATGGGCCGTACGCCCTTGTAGATGTACGGATACTCGCTCCCGAAAACGATTCCCGACGTGATGACCATGAATATCGTGAGAAGCAGGATCTTTCTCATGGGCTGTCTCCTTCTCATCCGGCGTACTCAAGAAGATGCGCTGCTATGTAGTCGGCGATTTCCCGGCCGTCGAAGTCGCTGATGGCGGACCCTCCCAGGAGATCTGTCAGGAAGTCGTTGAAATCCGCTGCAATGTCCTCGTCGGACCCCATCCTCCCCATGAGAACGACGACTGCGTCGGATACGTGCGCTACGTCGTCCTGGAGGGAGACGGCTATCTCCCCTTGGGGGGGTATTCTGTCGGCAAACTGGCTCAAGAGGTCTTCCCAGTCTGTATCTGCCGGAAAGACTTCCCGGTAGGCTTCCTTGTCGATGGGGATGTTCGTGCCCCTTAAGGCAGCAGCCTGGCAGCCTGTCTCGAGGATGAAGTGTATGGCCGAGGCCATTCCCAGCTGAACTTTGTCGTCGTCGCTCCCGGTGAGATCGACGAGGGCTTCCAGATATCCCTTGGCCGCCTCAAGGCTCTCGAGGAAGGCAGCGGCGGAGCCATAGGATACGTACCTGGGGGACACCGAAGACTCGCTTTGTGCGGCGATCTGCTCCGAGCCTGCCCGGAGGGACTCGCTCACGATGCCGAGGGAGAGGGCCGATGCAATGACATCGAAGCTGCCGATGTTTTCATCGGAGGCATTCTCGAGAATGTAGGTGAGGTCGATGCCGGCCTTGCCCATATACGCCGATGCAAGGATCCGTGACACCTCCGGATCGGGATTGGACCTGTCGTAGAGAGGTTCGAGGATGTCGATGGCCTCCTGGTGATTCCCGTCGTTGAGCGCCATCTGCGCAGCCTCGATATTCGCGGCATCGCTCGAATCGTCCGAGACGGAATCAAACACGTTGCTGTCGCAGCCCATAAGGGATAAAAAAAGAATAAGAGCAAGAAATAATAAATTTTTTCTCATTTTTCTCTCCTTGCTGTTCTTCAGGATGTATACGGTGCCCACCCAGGATAGATCGGCGGATGGCCGGGGGAAAATTAACAAAACCGAGGCGGATTGATCGGCCGGTGAAATACGGCCGGGCCATGCCCCGTTCCGGGCAATAAGACAAGGGAAATACAAAAGAGGAGGTGAGGTTTGCGTTGATATTGGAAATCCTCTTTGGTATAGGTCAGACTATTATGGACGGATCATTCGAGAACAGCCTCAGGGAGATCTTTCAGAGTTCGACTCAGTATACCATGCAAATCGGCGAGTACATCCTCGGCTCCGGAGGAAAGCGGCTCAGGCCAAAGCTCGTCATGCTCATCGGGAGATCGATCGGACTGCCGGATGAGAAGATCCTGCCTGCGGCATACACCGTGGAGCTCATGCATACGGCGAGCCTTCTCCACGACGACGTCGTCGACTGCACTGAGATACGGCGTGCCCGACCGACCGCCAACCAGGTCTTCGGGGACAAGCCGGCGCTGCTTGCAGGAGACTTCATCACGGCCTCGGCAATGGAGACCTTGTGCAGGATAGGCAACTTAAGTCTCGTGGAGACCATGGCTCAAACCATCAAGAAAATGGCAGAGGGCGAGCTCAAGGAGCTCCAGTACGCGAAGGAGTTCCATGATGACCTCGATACCTACCTCGACATCATCTATCTCAAGACGGCGACGCTCTTCGAGTTCTGCGCATACGCCCCCGGTATCCTGGCAGAACTCGCCCCTGAAAGCTTAAACGCGCTGAAGAATTACGGTAAGGCTGTCGGCATGGGGTTCCAGATCGTGGATGATATCATCAACCTGACCCCGTCCAAAAATGACAACAAGGATCCGTTCAACGATATCCTCGAGGGAAAGTCCACCCTGCCGCTCGTCCTCGCTTTCAAGGAAAATCCGGGGATTCTGGCGGATGTCGCGGGGCTCACCGATCCTGCGGACAAACAGCGGTTCCTCATACCTCATATCACGCCTTCGATCCTCCGGCAGAGCAGAGATGTAGCCCATGGGTATCTCGATGATGCCAGGGCGGCCATCCGTGATTCCGGCTTCAACACGGACGAGCTCGCCCGGATACCGGAAGCCATAGCCTCCCAGCTCGATCATCGCTTCTGAGTCTTCCTGCTTTCAAGGTTAATGCCATTGATTTTCCGAGCATAGAATCCTATCTTAAGAAATGATCAGACGAGGTGAGAGGATACACTTTTGGAATATAAGGACTACTACAAGATCCTGGGCGTAGAGAGGAATGCCACCCAGGAAGAGATCAAGAAGCGCTACCGGAAGCTCGCGAGGGAATGCCATCCGGATACATGCAAGGGCGATCCCAACGCCGAGAAGCGTTTCAAGGAAATCAACGAGGCCTACGAAGTCCTCAAGGACACGGATAAAAGAAAGAGGTACGATGCATTAGGGAGCAACTGGCAGGAAGGGCAATCCTTCAGGCCGCCTCCAGGGTTCGAGCACATCTTTGGAGAGGAGGTCTTCGGAGGCTACGGCAGGGGAGGCAGGTCGCGGACCTTCTCCTTCGATTTCGGGACAGGTGCCGGAAAGGGCGGCGGGTTTTCCGATTTCTTTGAGTCTCTCTTCGGGGATCTCGGCATGGGAAGCGGAGCTGCTCAGCGATCCGCACCCTTGAAGGGAAGCGATCTGGAGACAGAGGTGAGCATCTCTCTCGAAGAGGCTCACACAGGGACGAACCGGGAAATCCAGCTGCAGGGAGCCAAAGGCGCCAAGAGGCTCAATGTCAAGATACCCGCGGGGGCCTATGACGGGATGAAGATACGCCTCACAGGCCAGGGCAACGTCGGCCCCGGCGGCGCCGGAGACCTCTTCCTCCGGATCAGGCTCTCCGGAAACGGAAAGTACAGGATCGAGGGGAACGATATCGTTGCCGACCTTCCTGTCACACCGTGGGATGCCGCCCTGGGTACGACAAAAGAGATCCATACCCCTGACGGCACCTACAGCCTCAAGATTCCCGCCGGTGTCTCCTCCGGCCAGAGGCTGAGGCTCAAGGGCAGGGGTCTGGCTCATAAGGGAGACTTCTTCGCCCAGATCAAGATCGTGCTGCCGAAGAGCCTCACGGCCGAGGAGAAGAGGCTCTTCACCGAGCTCAAAAAAGTATCCACCTTCGAACCGTAGAGGACCTCTCGTGAGATTCGTACGAAATCGTGCCGGCATAAGGGATGCCGGCACGATTTTTTCGCAATCAGATATGCCCCGAGCTGTTTGCTGCCTCGATCCGATGAACGTGCTCAGTCGATCATACCCCGACAGACAAATCTCTCAGTGCTCGGGCTGTGCTCATACATGGGGGTGTCTGGTTTCCAGGAGTGCAGAGGGTGTTTCTCAGGATGTGACTTTCTCTTTTTTCGCGGGCTTGGCCTTTTTTACCGGCTCGAAATCGCTCTTTCCATCGAGCTTCAAGTAGACTTGGAGCTTTTTGAACTTTTTCTCTCCGATACCCTTGACCTTGACGACATCGCCCAGCGTCTTGAAGGGACCGTTTGCCTTTCTGTATGCCAGAATGTTATTTGCCGTTGAATCGCCCACTCCCGGCAGCAGCCTGAGCTCTTCGATCGTGGCGGTGTTGATGTTGATCTTCCCCTGTCCCGTTTGCGCCTGCCCGTAGGCCATACTGCCCAGGAGCATAACGGCAAGGACGACTCCAGCCAAAATGGTACACCTCTTCATTACTGACCTCCTTTTCATCTGCCCGTAAAGGGCAATCTGTAATTTTTTACGCATAATAAAATAAAAAGTATGAGATGAGAGTCAATACATATCGAGATTATTTTTAATGCGAATAAAAGAATGCCGGTGTTCAGCACACCGGCATTCCCGTCCTGGATATTCGTATCCGCACGTATGTTTTAAATCGATTCACCCTCAGGTGCCCGTGCGTGATGATCCTCCTGATTCGGGTTCACTCATAGGCTGTGAGCCCGACTGGGGACCGGACGTCTCCCCTTCTTGGGAAGGTCCCTGCTGTGTGCCCGAGGCCCCCTTGACGGTAACGTAGTCCCGTAGGGAGTCGAGCTTCTGCTGGTCCATTCCTTTCACCCGGGCGAGATCATCCACAGAGGAGAAAGGACCGTTCTCGTCTCGGAAAGTGACGATGTTCTGTGCCAGCGTCTGGTCTACGCCGGGCACCTGCTGCAGCTGCTGGACCGTTGCGGTATTCAGATCCACCTTTGCCGCCGTCTGAGTCTTCTTCCCACATGAAGTCATGCAAAGGGTGAGAAACGCTATCAGAATCACTCCTGTTATCATGGTATATCTCTTCATTGTTCACCCCCCTGCCAGGATGCTTGACACATCCCGGCTTGTTCTGATCCATCGTATGTTCAGCCGGGAAAACCGGCAGACCATGGGCCTGATTCCACGGTATCCCCGGCATCCGAGAATCGGCAGGCTTCTCTCTATTCTGCCTCGGTCGCATATCGAGGGAAGGGATTCGGTCTGGGTGGACTTACCTCCAGGTCGTATTCAAAGCTCGAAGCCCCTTGAACCTTGAGGAATGGTCTCGATTTATCGAGTCTCTCCTGGTCTACACCCTGGACATTCATGAGTTCGTCGACCGAATCGAAAGGCCCGTTCGACTCCCGGTAGGCTATGATATTATCTGCCAGAGGTCTGTTGATTCCCGGAACGGTGACGAGCTCATCCGAGGATGCCATATTGACGTTGAGCTTGCCTGGCGGCATGTATTCCTGCGGCTTTCCCTGTGATGAACCTACCCTCTGTCCGCTGCTGCTTTCATTTCCCAGCCCGCGGTTGACTGCTCCGGCCGGTCCAGGACTGTCGAATCCCTGGCCCGGACCCGCCTCACCGCTTATTCCCTGCTGGCCGCTGCCGGATATCCCGACTCCGGATATCCCCTCGGTGCCGATACCTTGGCCTGCATCTCCCTGGCCGGTTGTCCCTGCGCTGGTTACACCCTGGCCGGTAGCTCCCTGACCGGTTGCACCCCCGGAAGCTTCCTTTGCCACACCGTATGATCCCATAACCGATAGGAGCATGATTGCCACAATCACTCCAACTATCGCTGTGATCCTCTTCATATCTTACCTCCTTGTCTGCGTGCCCTTACCGGCTCTTGTCTCCATGTAAGATAGGTAAAATCATGACATGGCATGTAAAAATTTTTCTAAAGGAACAGAAAAGATCCGATCTCCGCATGCCGCATTGTTTTCAAGCCGTGCAACTATGGATGGACCTTATGGGTCTCAATATCCCGATGACCCGGTCGTGCTGCCTGTCCCGCTCGAACCGCCCGAGCCATACCCGCCGGTTCCACTCATTCCTCCGGATCCAAATCCTCCTGTTCCGGTACCGAATCCGCCGGTACCAAATCCTCCAGTGCCGGTCCCGTATCCTCCTGTACCGGTGGAATAACCGCCGGTTCCAGGGGCAGTATTCGTTCCATATCCTCCGGTGCCGGTGGCATACCCTCCGGCTCCGGGGGCTGTGTTCGTTCCATATCCTCCGGTGCCTGTAGCATACCCTCCGGCTCCGGGGGCTGTGTTCGTTCCATATCCTCCGGTGCCGGTAGCGTACCCTCCGGCGCCGGGGGCAGTATTCGTTCCATATCCTCCGGTGCCGGTAGCGTACCCTCCAGCGCCGGGGGCTGTGTTCGTTCCGTACCCTCCGGTGCCGGTAGCATACCCTCCGGCGCCAGGAGCATTGCCGGTCCCGAATCCGCCCATTCCTGGAGCGTTGCCGGAGAAATATCCGCCGGTGCCGTATGCGCCTCTCGCTCCGTAGCTGTATCTTCCGGCTCCGGAACCGCCCGTTCCGTAGCTGTATCTTCCATTACCGGCGCCGTACCCGGTCATTCCACCTGTGCCGTATGTACCGGTGGGGTTTCGTACACCCGCTCCGGACGGGAGAACGCCTCCCTGGGTTCCTCCCATGGCCTGGAATCTTGTCTGAAAGCCTGCACCCGGTCCAGGCACACCATATCTTCTCTCACAGGATGTAAAACCGAGGGAGAGCACGATGATCAGGATGATCTCCATGGCAACGAGATGTATTCTCATGGATCACCTCCTTGTCTGCCCTTCCCAAGAAATCCGCAGCATTCATTGAGGAGAAAACCGAGAGCAACGGCTTGGCCTCAAGGATAAAAAGGCAATGCCGGTGCCTCTTGCACAGGCATTGCCTCCTCTTTTCTCTCTTTGTAGGTTCTTGGATGTCTAAAGTCCAGTTTTAGTACCCGGAGGACCCAGAGCCGCTGCCGGCCCCTGATTCCTCCATGCCTGTACCGCCGGATGGCTCAGCTCCTGCTCCGCCTCCCATGGGGGCCGCCCCGCCCGACGCCGTTCCCAGCGTGATGTAGCTGCGTATCGAATCGAGCTTCTGCTGGTCCATTCCCTGCACCTTGAGGAGATCATCCACAGACGAGAAAGGACCGTTTGCCTCCCTGTAGCTCACGATATTCTGGGCCAGAGTCTGATCTATCCCGGGAACGCTCTGAAGCTCCTCTGCCGATGCGGTATTTATGTCGACCATTGCCTGGCCTGCTCCCATCTGGGATCCGCTCGGTGCTTCGGCCTGAGGGCTCGATGGCGATTCAGACGGCGCACTTGCCTGGGGAGCTGTGCCCGTGCCTGCGGCTCCCTGGTTTTTCTCACACGATGAGACTCCGAAAGAAAGCAGTGCGATGAGTATTGCTCCTGCTATAAAAGCATACTTTTTCATGTCTTTACCTCCTTTCTTTATTCGTACGCCCTTGGGATTGGTGCTCAGCGACGATATCAACCAACCGGACGTGCTCGTGTTCACCGGCTCTTCCCTAAGGCATAGAAATGCCGGCGCCTTTATGGCACCGGCATTATTTCTCAAGTGGCAACAGCCAACCGGGGCATTGCCTTAAATCCTTAATAGCCGGAAGACCCCGAGCTGCTGTCGGTCCCGCTCGATCCACCGGAGCCTGTGCCCATGTCACCGGTTCCACTTGCTCCACCGGATTCCGAGCCCATGCCGCCTGTTCCACCCGCACCGCCGGATTCAGAACCCATGCCGCTGGTTCCCTGCTGGGAGCCTGACGAGGGTGCTGCACCACCTGCCTGTCCTACGGTAAGGCCATAACGCATTTCATTGAGCTTCTTCTCGCTGATGCCTTTCACCTTGGTGAGGTCATCCACCGATGTAAAAGGCCCGTTCTCGTCTCTGTACTTCACGATGTTTCTGGCCATGGATTTGGTCATACCGGGCACGCTCTCGAGCTCCTTCACCGAAGCAGTGTTGATGTCGACCTGTGCCTGGGTCATACCGCTGGTTCCGGCCGCTCCGCCGCTGGGCTCCGAGCCCATACCGCTCGTTCCGGACTGACCCATGTCGCTCTGATCGGACGACGTGCCCATCGAGCTTCCACCGCTCTGATCGGATGAGCCGCTCATTCCTCCCTCTGCGAATGCTATACCTCCGACGGTAAGCATGAGAAAAAGGATACCTATCGACAGAATGCTATACTTTTTCATACATTATCCTCCGTAGTTTGTCTGCCCTATCGGGGCATTTTTGAGATATGGATGTAAAGATATAAGGCTGATGGGATCTCTCAGCTCATGCTGATAAACATGTTATTTCCGGATGTACTGATCCTCCATCTTTACTCTCTGAATATGGTATTTTTCAGAGGCTGTTCACTTACATAAAGAACCACATCCCTTAAGGCTTATATATGCTTAGCTCCCTCCGACCTGGACATACTTCTTTATGAGATCCAGTTTATAATTATCAATGCCCCTGATCCTGTTGAGATTATCGACCGATGCAAAAGGACCGTTCGCTTCTCTGTACTGGATGATGTTCTGCGCCAGAGAGCGGCTGACTCCGGGCACCCTTCTCAGCTGATCGGCCGTGGCTACATTCAGATCCAGCTTTGCCTCGAGGTATTTCCGCAATGAATCGAGCTTCTGCTTGTCCATACCCTGGACCTTGGAGAGGTCATCGATCGAGCTGAAAGCACCATTTGCCATCCGGTAGTCCAGGATATTCTGAGCCAGGGTCTGATCGATTCCAGGCACGCTCTGAAGCTCCTGAGCCGTTGCCGTATTCACGCTGATTTTCTCGATGGGCTGGCCCATACCTGCACCAGCTCCCTGTGCCGAACCGCTGGTTCCCTGCTGCATTCCCTGGCTCGGGCTTGTGCTGCTTTGTCCATATGCCATGCTTCCCAGAGCGAGCATAACAATAAGGATCGCCATTGACACTATGATACCCTTTTTCATGTTTCACCCCCATTGCTTATATGCCTTGTCAGACATCTTCCGTCCCTATCCCTAGAAGTTATAAAATAGGCACCGATCATATAAACTCAAGATTCGTGCACGGACCACAGACGCCCATGAAAAGGGCGTCAGCCTTGACAATCGGATCGGGATTTCTATATTAATTACGTAGGGTAGTGGCTTCTCACAGAAATCAGGTTTTTCCTTCAGTGAAATGTCTTTTTCATATCCGCTTGCACCCTTGACAGGGATCGGGGAATCGACAGCAGGAAACGACAGGAACGAACGCTTAAGAAGGAGAAGCTTCATGGTCGATCCGTTTACAGTCCGTGACTGTGCACTGATTGCTATCGCAACAGGACAAAGTGCTCAGACGCTTGCGGAGCTGAGGGACAAGCTTGATATCGTGCCTGCGAGCTCGATCTACTATCATTTCTGGGGAGGCCTCCTGAGGCCGAGGTTCGACGATCCGGAGTATCAGAACGACTTCGCCATATGGGTCCGCCACAGCATCCACGACAAACCCCTTGCAGAGCGGCTGGCCCTGGTCAATCCCACCGATTTCCCCGACCTGGAAATCCTCCGGAAGGAGCTCATCGACATCATTGAGGAGCGGATGGACGAAAGCGAGATCCTCCCCTGGATCAAGGCATCGCAGAGCTTCTACTTCGTCCGGTCGCAGATCGTCATATTCGATACGAGGAGGAGACTGGAGACACCCGAGGAGCTGGGGAGGCACATCCCCCACATGTCGCTCGGCAGCATCTTCTACCACTTCATAGACGCCAGAAGGCGTACACCTCTGGCAAGGGATGACTTTTCGGCCTGGCTGTCCGGGTTCGGCAGCAGGTACGCCCTGCTCACCGAGCAGGTCTCCCATATCGATCCCTATTTCATCAATCTGATGGAGCTCAGGGAGGAGATCGCAAAGGTATTCAGACAGAATGAACTGACAGAGGGTATATGATGGCAACACTTCTGGATCAATATGAAAGCATCGTCGGGGCGGACGTCATCGATCAGCTGAGACAGCTCGCACGGCTTCTTGTCGGGAAGAACGTTCTCCACGTCAATTCCACCAAGGCAGGCGGAGGCGTGGCAGAGCTGCTTCACAGGATCGTACCCCTGATGAGGGAGCTCGGGATAGACGCCCACTGGGAAACGATCTCCGGAGATGCAGAGTTTTTTCAGTGCACCAAGCTGATGCACAACTCGCTCCAGGGAAAGCGCATGGACATACCGGAGACCATGCTGAAACACTATGAGGTCATCAACGCCGAAAACTTCGGCATGCTGAGGAACAGCCTCGAAGAGGCGGATATCGTGTTCATTCACGACCCCCAGCCTGCCGCCCTGATCGAGAATCTCCCCGAGAGGAAAGGCAGATGGATCTGGCGGTGCCACATCGATGCAGGCCGCCCGTACCGTCCGGTGTGGAGATACTTGAAGAGGTTCGTCCAGGACTATGATGCGAGCATCTGGTCGCTCTCGGAGTTTGCCCAGAGACTGCCCCATCCCATGTACCTCATGGCCCCGAGCATCGATCCCTTGAGCGACAAGAACTGCGAGCTGAGCCGCGAAGATCTCGAAAAGACGTATGAGCGGTTCGGCCTCGATTTCGAGCGGCCGATCATAACGCAGATCTCCCGGTTCGATCGGTTCAAGGACCCCCTCGGGGTCCTCCATACCTACCGGCTGGTGAAGGAGTTCATACCCATCCAGCTCGTATACGCCGGAGGCGGCGCTACCGACGATCCCGAGGGGGAGGAGGTCTACAGCCAGGTCATGACGAGCGCAGGGGACGATCCCGACGTCCATATCCTCATGCTGCCCCCGGACGACAACCTCACGGTCAACGCGCTGCAGCGGATATCGGACATCATCCTCCAGAAGTCGCTCAGAGAAGGCTTCGGCCTCACCGTTGCCGAGGCGCTGTGGAAGGCAAAGCCGGTCATCGGAGGGGATACCGGCGGGATCAGGCTTCAGGTAGTCAACCATTACACCGGATTCCTGGTCAATACCCCTGAAGGGGCGGCTCTGCGCATCAGGTACCTTCTCAAACGGAGAAACAACCTCAAAGAGATCGGTGAGAGGGCGCGGGAGTATGTCAGGGAGAACTTCCTCATTACCCGCAATGTCCGGGAGTACCTGACGCTGATGATTGCTATCATGCACGAGGCTGAAGACAGGATAGAGCTGGCATGAGCGGCAACTGCGCGAGGGATGGCTCCGAGGTGATCCGACTGCCGTACTTCTGGGATGTCATATCGCACAAGAGGAACAAGCTTCTTGCTCTCGACTATGACGGTACGCTCGCACCTTTTCGATCAGACCGTATGGAGGCCTTGCCCCTTGACGGCGTTCTCGATCTTCTCACCAGGATAGACCTCCGCAGGGACACGGATGTGGCCGTCGTATCCGGCCGGCCCCTTGAAGATCTTCAAAAGCTGCTGAACACCTGGAAGGGGTTCCTGATCGGAAGCCACGGGTTCGAGATGAGATCTTCCTGGGGAACGATCGTCAGGCAGGAGCCCACCTCTCTGCAGAGAGACGGATTGACCCGTGCATACGAGACGGCTGTTCGCAGGGGGGTCGGACGGTCCATCGAGGTCAAGCCGGCAAGCATCGCCCTTCATACCCGGGGGGTCGAGCAGGGAGAGGCGCGTATTCTCGAAGATGACCTCTATTCTCAGTGGGACATGCTCTCCTTGCAGTATTCCCTGGAGACCATGAGATTCAACGGGGGCGTGGAGGTGAGGGCAAAGGGATACACCAAGGGGGACGCTGTCGTGGAACTGCTCCGGGAAGAGCCTCCGGGAACGTTCTGTGTCTACATCGGCGATGACACGACCGATGAAGACGTATTTGAAAGGATACGCACCACGGGTGTCGGCATCAGGGTGGGAGATCCATCCCTTCCGACAGCGGCGAGCGGCTTCCTGTGCGATGTCTATGCCGTCAGGGAGTTCCTCGAGAAGTGGAGCAGCCTGGCTGAGGAAAAAGAGCAGGGACAGTTTACATGAAGGCAAAGCGCCTCGTCGTCGTCTCCAACCGCCTTCCCATTGTCCTCAATAGGACAGGGGCGCGGGAATGGAAAATCCGGCCCGGCTCCGGAGGGCTCGTAACTGCCATGGGTCCGGTCCTGAGACACAGGGGAGGACTGTGGATCGGCTGGCTCGGAATCCCGGAGAACGATTGCCCCAGTGATGAATATTTACGGGACATCATATCCGCGGGCACGGACCAGTCGGGATATTCGCTCCGGCACATAAACCTCTGCAAGGAAGAGATAGATAAGTACTACTACGGATTCTCGAATGAAACTCTCTGGCCTCTGTTCCACGATCTCTTCACCCACTGCAAATTCGACCAGGGCTGCTGGGATGCCTACCAGCGGGTGAACCGGAAATTTGCGGAAGAGGTGATCAGGCACACGGATCACGACGACTACATCTGGGTCCATGACTACCAGCTCATCCTGGTCGCACGCGAGCTCAGGCGTCTGGGGTTCGATCGGCAGGTCGGCTTTTTCCTCCACATCCCGTTTCCTCCTCTGGACATCTTTCTCAAGCTCCCCTGGCGTTTCCAGGTGCTCGATGCACTCCTCGAATACGACCTCATCGGATTCCAGACAGCGAGGGACCGGAAGAACTTCATCGGGTGCGTGAGGGCACTGACCGACTATCAGGTTACGGGAAGAGGGCATGTCAACTCCATCCATACCGATGAGCGCCCCGTGCTGGTGGGCGCGTTCCCCATCAGCATCGACTACAGGGAATTCAATGATTTCGCCAAGACCCAGGAGGTGGCCGACGAGGCATGGATCATCCATGCCAACCTTCCCGGAAGGCAGATCATCCTGGGGATCGACCGCCTCGACTATACGAAGGGCATCAGCCATCGCCTGCTCGCCTTCGAGAATGCCCTGGCACGATATCCGGACATGCGCAGAAGGGTCACCCTGCTTCAGGTGGTCGTACCGAGCAGACGCAACGTGGAAGAGTATGAAAAGCTCAAGCAGGAGGTCGAGCGTCTCGTTGGAGAGATCAACGGCAAGTACACCGAGGTCGGCTGGACCCCGGTCCACTACATCTTCCGTTCGATCGACCGCCAGGAGCTGGCTGCATACTACAGGACGTGCGAGATTGCCCTCATCACGCCCCTCAAGGACGGCATGAACCTGGTGGCCAAGGAATACTGCGCCTCGAACATCGAGGAAAACGGCGTGCTTATCCTGAGCGAGTTTGCCGGCGCCGCCGCCCAGCTCTACCCGAATGCGCTCATCGTGAATCCCTACGACCTCGAGGGGGTGGCCGACGCCATCTACAAGGCCTTCACCATGCCCCAGGACACGAGGAGAATGATGATGAGAAGGCTGAGGGCATCTATCCAGCGGAACGATATCGTGAAGTGGGTCAATTCCTTCCTCAAGGCAGGCATCTCCAAAGAGCTCAGCGATTTCCCCCAGATGGAGCTCTTCGTCCCCAAGCAGTAACAGCTTTTCCGGTCAACCCCTTCAATTCACACCCCTCCTGAACCGTTCCTGAGGGAACGATTCTGTCATCCATGAAGAATTGATTATTGTCAGGATTTATATTATCAGTGGGTTGGCGTCAGGCATGGTTCGTGCTTTCTTGAGGTCTGCGCAGGATATGCCCTTAAAGGATATGGGCAGGGGAGGCAGTCTATGAAGAAGATATTTCTGCTCTCGGCATTCATCGTGGTTTCATTCCTTGCAGGGTGCGGTGACGATTCACCGAGCGGGGGGAGCGATAACCCGACCACGGCAGCCCTCGAAACATTCACCGATGACGTGAGAGGGTGCACGCCGTACCTCTCGAACACCTTCTCCCTTGGCGGAAGCAACGACCTGAGCCAGTGGGCCGCCTGGAACCCGAACTTCACGGGGACCGTGCTCGGAAAGCTCTTCAACCCCGATAACGGCGGAGACGAGTGCTTTTATACCCATATCGAAATACTCGACAGTCATATTAATATGGTCAACGAATTCAGGGCCTCCTGGGAAGCGGGCGGGCAGCACACGATAAACACGATGACGGCCACCATCAACAACACGGTGGACTCGGTGGCGGTCCCCTACCTGAAGCTCTACCACCCCGGCCTCGTGAATGTGGCGGTCGACAGGGTGATAACCATTGTATCGGGAAGCCTGACCGTGAACATGGCCTTCAAGATTGATGGAACCAGACAGATCATCGTGGAGCAGTACACGGACGGGAGCACCCTTTCGGGCGTATACTACGCGGAGCGGGACGGAAATCTCCTGAGGATCTGGCACGCCAGCGTGAGGGGAAGCAAGGTCCAGTTCGCATAGGACGGCGATATAGGCGAGAAGACCTTCAGGATAACCGTGTGTACGGACTGGAGGGTGGACGAGAACTGGGAAGTCATGGGCGGAGGGAGCGTTGCCTCCAATAACGCCGAGATGGCGTTCATGGCCCGGAATCATATCAACAATGGCTCCAATGATGAGTATTATGTCCAAACTACCTTATACGGGCTCACGAGCTGGTATCCCCTGACCCCCGTGCTCGCGGATGCAACTCACCCGGACGGGCAGGGCGTGCTCGCTTACATCGACGAGGACATGATTCAATGCATAGAATTTCTTCCCAGGGAAGAATATCCGAACAGTCTGAGCGACCTGGCATGGAGCGACTGAGAGAAGTCTGACCGTTTTCCGTCCGGGACTCGCACAGCCGGTGCCGCATCGGCTCTGAAACCATACTTGTAATTGCCATTCCGTTCTCTGCTCGTCATTCCCGTTCTTTCTTTCGTCATTCCCTGAGAAGGCGGGAATCCAGGAAGCAAAGAGAAAATCCTGGATCCCGTTTTCACGGGGATGACAGGGGAGAAGAAGGGGATGACAGAGGCGAAAGAGGGGATGACAAAAGAGGCAACAATTCGCTCTATAAGTATTATCCATCATGAACGATTCCTTACAGTGACGCCTCTGTGTCTTCTCAGTGATACATTCGATGCTTACAATAAGGATTCTGACAGGTCCAGGCGCGATGCATCCTTGATATCGGAGCGCTGCACAGCACATGTAGGGAGTATGGAATTGAGGAATCCGAGGCGCGCAATTTTCACATCATATGGCATGTTCCTATGCACCGGGGCAAATCTATGCTAGAAGGCGAGACATCATCTCCAATAAAAAGAGGTCATTCATCATGAAGTTCGCTGATGTTGCTGATGTACGGGACAAGCTGGAAAAGGCAGGATACGTCACGTCGAAGGAGATCGCCACGGTGGTGTTCCTCGCCTCGGTGACGAAGAAGCCGATCCTCGTGGAAGGGCCGGCAGGCGTGGGAAAGACCGAGCTGGCAAAGGCCATGTCGAGGGCGCTTGGCCTGAACCTCCTCCGCCTCCAGTGCTACGAGGGCCTCGACGAGTCCAAGGCCCTGTACGAGTGGGAGTATGCCAAGCAGCTCCTCTACACACAGATGGTCAAGGAGAAGATCGGTGACGTGATCTCGGGCGCGCAGACGCTCGCCGACGCGGTCGAGAAGATCGCTTCCCACGAGGACGCCTTCTTTTCAGAGCGGTTCATCCAGCCCAGACCTCTCCTCCAGGCCATCTCCTCCGAGGACACGGTCGTGCTCCTCATCGACGAGGTGGACAAGTCCGACCCCGAGTTCGAGGCCTTCCTCCTCGAGCTCCTGAGCGACTTTCAGGTCTCGATCCCCGAGATCGGCACGAAGACGGCGAAGAACATCCCGTTCGTCATCCTCACGTCGAACAACTACCGGGACATGAGCGACGCCCTCAAAAGGCGCTGCATCCATATCTACATCGACTATCCCCAGCGCGACCTCGAAATCCAGATCGTGAAGCTCAAGCTCCCCGACATCGACGAAAAGCTCGCGGCGAGCATCGTCGACGCCGTGCGCTCCATCAGGAGCCTCGACCTCAAGAAGAGGCCGTGCATCTCGGAGACCATCGACTGGGCGCGCTCGCTCATCGCCCTGTCTGTCGATGAGCTCGGCGCCGATGTGCTCGTGAGCACGCTCAACATGGTCTGCAAGTACAAGGCCGACTCCGAGATGGTCAAGGCAAACGTAAAGAAGATACTTCCGTAAGTGCTCAAGCCATGGTGAACGCCATCCTGAAATTCGTTCAGTGCTGCAGGACAGCGGGCTACCGCGTCTCCACCTCTGAGGTCATCGACTGCATCTCGCAGCTCAGCCTCATCAACATCCTCGAAGAGGAGGAGTTCAGGTCCGTGCTGCGGGCGAATTTCGCCAAGAGCAGGAGAGAGCAGGCCCAGTTCGACAGGCTCTACCACCTCTATTTCCACGAGCTGCGGCAGGACATCGACCTCGACGACACCGAATCGACCATCGAGAAGATGGACGAGATCCTGAACGATCTCCAGGAGCAGGTGAGGGGAAGCGCGGACCACGAGGCCATCCTCGACTTCCTCTCGGGCGACCCCATGGATTTTCTCGAGATGATCCGCAGGCTCCAGACAGAAGAGGTCGACGTGAACCAGGGCAGGAAGTTCAACCTGGGGCCCCTTGCCAGCAGGCTCCTCGTCATGGTCCAGCTCAACGACGTGAGGAGCCGTGTCGAGCGCATCCTCGAAGAGAACCCCTTCCACTACGCAAAGGACACGAGGCGCATCCTCTCCAGACGGTTCGAAGCCCAGCTCGACCGGGCGTACGAGATGCTGCTCAGGGAGCCGAGGCCCCACAACGAGGGCATCAGGGAGGTGAGGACCCATGAGCAGTATCTGCGCCAGCTCGGGGACAGGCCCTTCACCTCGCTCACGCCTAAGGAGATCGAGCAGGTGAGGGAGATCATCGATCGGCTCGTGAGAAAGCTCAAGGACATCGTCTCGAGGCGCTATGCCGGCAACAACCGGGGCGTCCTCGACGTGAAGAAGACGCTCCGGGCGGCGGCAAAGTACGACGGCGTGCCCATGGACATCAGGTTCAGGAAGAGGCCGCCGAGAAAGGGCAAGGTCGTAACCCTGTGCGACATCTCTTCATCCGTTTGGTCTGCGGCGCGCTTCATGCTCAACATCCTCTACTCCCTCCAGGAGTGCTTCACCAAGGTCAACAGCTTCGTCTTCGTATCCGGGCTGGCCGAGGTCACGAAGATCTTCGAGGAGGAAGAGATCAATCACGCCATCGAGAAGGTGCTCAAGGAAGTGAACATCGACTATCACGCCCAGACCGACTACGGCGAAACCTTCCGCCAGTTCAGGAACGGCTACATGGATACGCTCAACAAGAAGACCACGCTCATCATCATAGGCGACGCCCGGTCGAACTACTTCCACCCCGAAGACAGGATCCTCGAGGAGATGAGGGACAAGTGCAAGAGGCTCATCTGGCTCAATCCGGAACCCGAGAGCATGTGGAATACCGGCGACAGCGAGATGTTCGCCTACAAGGCCCACTGTCACGAGCTCAGGGAGTGCAGAAACTTGAACCAGCTCGTGGATTTCGTCGAGGAACTTATTTTATAACGATACGGTCATGTTCCCTGTTTTGGAAAGCGCCGGGAGTGACCGGCCATGCGGAGGTGTAGCGATGCTGAGTGGCGATCTTGTTGCCCTGAAAGAATCGGTTTGTGCTTTCGCGGGGAAGGCCATTGCACCCCGCACCGACCTCTCCGATTATACGATCCTGCCGCCCGAGGTGCACGAGGCCTTTGTCAGCGAGGGTCTCTACGGCCTCGGCATCCCCGTGGCATACGAGGGCAGGGGCGGGGGATGGCTTCACATCGCCGTCACCGCCCAGGCCATCGTGGAAAACGGCTTCAACCTGGGATGCGGCCTCTCGTGGCTCATGCATGCCGTCATCTCCCGGTACCTCTTCTTCGGCTTCGGCACGGATGCCCAGAAGCTTGCCTTTCTTCCCGACCTCGCCTCGGGCAGGAAGATCCCCTGCCTCGCCATATCGGAGCCGGGCGTCGGGGCGCATCCGAAACACCTCAAAACCCGGGCTTCAGCCCTCGACGGCTCCTTCAGCATAAGCGGAGAAAAGGCATACCTGACGAACGGTCCCATAGCCGACCTGTACGTCGTGCTGGCAATCACGAGAGAGGAGGAAGGAAGGAAGAGCTTCACGGCCTTCATCGTTCCGTCGAGCACCCCCGGGCTTACACGGACCCCGCTTCTGGACCTCGGCTTCCTCAGGCCCTGCCCGCACGGCGGCATCGTCCTCGACGGGTGCGTCGTCCCCGGAGAGAGCATCCTCGGACGTAAGCACCATGCCTATACCGACATATCCCTCCCCTTCAGGCAGCTCGAGGATACCATGATGATGGGCCTCTTCGTGGGCGGTTCGAAGGCTCAGGTCCGGCTCATAGCCGATGCCTTCAGGGAGCAGGGCAGGGAGCCGTCAAAGGATGCCGCATTCCTGATGGGCGAGGCCGTCTCCACTGCGGACTCTCTCGAGATCCTCGCACACGAGGCCGCGAACACGCTCGATGCGAGCGACACCGGGAACCCCGGCCTTCTCCCGGTGACGCTCTTTGCCAGGAGGGCGGCAAAGGACATTCAGGATGCGCTCATCGATATCGTCCAGAAAACCGGGCTCGAGATGGGGAAGGCCTACAACATCCTCACCAACGACCTCGTGTCCTCGATGAAGATCGCCGGCAACGTGGCAAACATAAAACAGGAAAGGCTGGGCAGGTCCCTCTTTTCGGGGTGAGGCCGCTCCCGGTCTTGACAACATCTCTGAACAAAGTTAATCCATTGAGACCATGAAGGTCGCCAGAAGCGCCCACGAGCTCGAGCAGGTAAAATCCGGCATCCTCGAACATGCCCTCTCCATCGTCTCCCACGAGGGCTTCGAGTCGCTCACCATGAGGAAGCTCGCTTCGAAGGCGGGCATGACCGCACCCAACCTGTACAACTACTTCTCGAACAAGGACGAGATCTACCTTACCCTCGTCATCGCCGGTTTCAGGAAGCTCCGCGAGGCGCTCAAACGCGCCTATTCGAGCTCTCCGGACCCTGCCGTCCGGGCGAAGGCCCTCATCGATGCATACGTGCGGTTCGGCATCGAGAACAGCGCATATTACGACATCATGTTCACCCGGCCGACGCCCAAGTACAACGACTACGTGGGCACCCCCCATGAAGAGCTCTCCCGCATCGAGTACACGATCTCCATGGAGATAGCTGAGCTGGCCCAGAGGGCTGTCCGCGAGGTGAGAGGCGGTGCGGGCCGGAAGGGCGGAGAAGGCTTTGCGAAGGACGTCGTGAAGGTCTGGTGCATGCTCCACGGCATGGTCTCCCTGTTCAACAGCCATATAATAGGGTATGTAGCTCAAGACCCCCGGGCGGCCTACGACATGATCTCCCGGGAGCTCATCGATTCCTTCATCGAATGACCGAAGCCTTTCCCCCCTTGACAAAAGACCAATAAATGAACAAAGTTAAATTATTGGCAGGTTAAAATAAAAGAGGAGGTTCCCCATGCCGAAGGTAATCGTTCTCGGCGGCTGCGGCGCGGTAGGGAGCGTTGCGGCCAGGACGCTCGCAGCCCAGGACATGTTTTCAGAGGTCACGATCGGAGACAGGAACATGGAGCGGGCGCGGCAGATCATTGCAGAAACGAAAGAGGGCAGAGTCAGGGCCGTCGAGGTGGATGCGGAGAGCCCGGAGAGCATCAGGGAGGCAGTAAAAGGCCACGACATGGTGCTCAACTGCGTGGGCCCTTTCTACAAGAGCGTGAAGACCATCCTCGGGACGGTGCTCGACATGGGCCTGAGCTACGTGGATGTCTGCGACGATGTGGACGTCACCCTCGAGATCTTCGATTTCGATTCAAAGGCCAGAGAGAAGGGGATCACGGCGCTCATCGGCATGGGAAGCTCGCCCGGGGCGACCAATCTCCTCGCCAGGCTCGCCCATGACACCCTCCTCGACGAGACGGACTCGATCGACATATTCCACACCCACGGCGGCGAGGCCATCGAGGGAGAAGGGGTCATCGGCCACAGGTTCCACTGCATGAGCATCGACATCCCCATGTACCTCGAAGGCGAGCTCAAATACGTGAAGTTCTTCGGCGAGGACGGCATCGCGCTCCGCCAGACCTTCGACTTCCCGGCAGTCGGGAAAAATATTCCGATCTTCCCCTATCCCCACCCCGAACAGGTCACCCTGCCGAAGTATCTCAAATTACGACAGGTCACGAACAAGGGCTCGGTCCTGCCCATCGAATACTACAACCTGACGAAGGACCTCTGCGCCCTGGGACTGAGCTCGACAGAGCCGCTCGACGTGAGGGGGCAGCCCGTGGTGCCTTATGACTTCGCCGTCTCCTACATCCTCAAGCGCAGGGAAGAGATCCTCAAAAGCACTGGTACGAGCAGCCCCCGCGGCTGCTGCTCGGTCGTGGCAAAGGGGAGGAAGGACGGCAAATATCAGGAATACCGGTTCCACATGGCGTCTCGCTCGCAGGCCCTCGGGGAAGGGACGGGCATTCCCGCTGCCATGGGCGTCATGCTCATGGCCATGGGAAAGATAACGAAGAAGGGCGTGCTCCCGCCCGAAGCCTGCGTCGAGCCCATGGACTTCGTAAGCCTCATCTCGAAGGCCATGAAGCTCGATGCCAGGAAGGAAGGCGGCGAATCCTTCGGCGGCGTCATCGTGGAGCGCATCGACGAGACAGGCCGGGTCGAGAAGCTCGATATCTGAACTGTCCTTCGAACCGATAAAAAGAAGTCTTTCGTACGGTATTACCTTATTGAGCATGATAAGGGAGCCGGGGGGAGTCCTGGATGAACCATTAAGCACTTTTTGATTTGCATCCATGGTGAAGCCTGGAGGGCGCTTGACCCCGTACTGTTTGAGCGCAGCGAAGCTTAAGCGAGTTTACGGGGTCGCCCGTAAGGCAAACCATAGGATGCAAATCAAAAAGTGATTCTGGTGAAGGAAGGACTCCCCCCGGCTCCCTCTCCACCGACCTCGATATAGAAGGGGGGTAAACATGCAGAGAGGAAAATACATCCTTGCAATCGACCACGGCACCTCGGGGATCAAGGCGTCGATCGTGTCAGCGACCGGCCGCGTTATGGATTCGGATTTCCACAGGACCCCCATCTCCTTTCTCCCGGGGGGAGGGGCCGAGCAGGACCCGCAGGACTGGTGGGACGGCGTGCTCGTCGCGGCGAAGAGGCTCGTGGCGAGAAAGTCCGTCCGGGCTTCGGACATCGCTGCAGTGTGCGTGTCGAGCACCTTTTCCACGACGGTGGCCGTGGATGCCGATGGACTCCACCTCGCAAATGCGCTCACCTGGATGGACTCCCGCGGTGCGCCCCATGTCAGGCGCCTCATGAAGGGATTCCCGAGCTTCGAGGGATACGGCCTGGCGAAGATCATGAAGTGGCTGCCCAAGACAGCGGGCGGGCCTACCCTCTCGGGAAAGGACGATATCGCCCACGTGCTCTTCTGGAAGAACGAACGCCCCGAGCTCTATGACAGAACGCACATGTTCCTGCCGAGCAAGGACTACCTCAATGCGAGGCTCACGGGCGAGCTGGCTGCGTCCTATGATTCGATCCAGCTCTTCTGGCTCACGGACATCAGGGATGCCCGTGCAGTCCGCTACGACGACACGCTCATCTCCCTTGCCGGCATCGACCGGGAGAAGCTTCCGCCATTGAAGCCGTCCACCGATGTCCTTTCAGACCTCCTCCCCGAGGTCGCATCCGAGATGGGCCTTCCCCCGGGCGTGAAGGTCGTCATGGGGTCGCCGGACCACCAGTGCGCCTGCATCGGCTCGGGCGCTGTCCGGGATTTCGAAGGCCACGTCTATATCGGCACCTCGTCCTGGGTGCAGTGCATCGTGCCGTTCAAGAAGACCGACGTGCTACATTCGATCGCGTCCTTTCCGACCGCGGTCCCCGGCAAGTACCAGAGCGTGAACGAGCAGGACATCGCGGGCGGATGCCTCGACTTTCTCCTGAACAGCATCATGTACGGCAGGCACGGGGTATCGCCTGACGGGATGGCGGACAATCCCTATGAAGAGCTGAACCGCATCGCTGAAAATGTGCCGGCAGGCAGCCATAAGCTCATCTTCACCCCGTGGCTCAACGGCGAGAGGACCCCGGTGGATGACAATACGCTCAGGGCCGGCCTCTACAACATTTCGAAGACCACGACCTTCGATCACATTGTCCGGGCATTTCTCGAAGGGGTCGCCTACAATACGCGCTGGAGCTTGAATTATGTGGAGAAGTTCGTCGGCAGGAGGCTCGATCCCCTCACCATCATCGGCGGAGGCGCCAAGTCTGCGCTGTGGTGCCGGATCTTCGCCGATGTGATGGGCAGGCAGATCCGGCAGGCGAGAGACCCGTGGCAGTCGAATGCAAGGGGCGCGGCATTCATCGCATCGGTAGCGTTGGGAGAGATCGTCTTCGATGACATTCCCGGCCTCATGGAGTACGAGCAGGTCTTCTCCCCCGATCCGGGAAACAGGGGCATCTACGACGAGCTCTACGAAGCCTTCGTGGACATCTACCGGAGGAACCGCTCCCTGTTCAGGAGGCTGAACGGAAATTGAAGTCCCGGGCACAGTCCGATATTTGTATCCGGCACTTTCCCGGTCATTCCCGGCCTCCCGGTTATTGAAGGCAGCGGGCAGACTCTATCCGGGCACTGCAGCGGTGCTCTTCAGGATATAGTCGTATGCTGACAGCGCCGCTTTAGCGCCCGCGCCTGCAGCTATCACGATCTGCTTTTCAGGCTCGTCCGTGACGTCACCCGCCGCGAAGAAGCCCGGAATCGCGGTGGACTGGTCCCGCTGGACAGGGATCTCTCCATGTTCGTTGAGCTCGATGAACCCCTTGACCGCATTGGTGTTGGGGGCAAGGCCGATCTCGAGGAAAACCCCGTCGACCTGCAGGTCGAACCGCTGCTTGCCGTCATTGGACTCGACCCGGATGCCCTTAAGCTTGTCCTGCCCGAGAAACTCCCTGACCTGCATGCCAGGATGGAACCTCACTTGGCGGGCGCTCGACACTTCGGAGATGAGGGTGGGGTCGGCCTGAAAATCGTTCAGGACATTGATGATATGGATTTCCCTGGCAAAGGGGATGAGATCCCGTGCCGCCGTGAAGGCCGAGTTTCCCCCTCCCACGACGGCCACGGGCTTGTCCCGGAAGAGCGGCGCGTCACAGGTGGCGCAGAACGCGATGCCCTTGCCGAGGAACCGGTCTTCCCCGGGGATCCCGAGACGGCGGTACTGCTTGCCTGCACAGAAGATGACGCTGTGGGCCGTGAACGTGTTCCCGTCAGTCGTCTTGACCCGGAACAGGCCGTCGCTCTTCGCCACGGAATCTACCGACAAATTGAGGCCCTCGGCAACAGGATACCGCTCGACATGGTCCCTGAAGAGCTGGGAAAGGTCCTTTCCGCTGATGCTCGGGATCCCCAGCCAGTTCTCGATGTTCGCCGTATCGGTGACCTGGCCGCCTGTGTGCTCACCGATGAGCGCCACATTGAGGTCCTTCCTGGCGGCATATACGGCTGCAGACATGGCTGCAGGCCCTGCGCCCACAATGATCAGCTGATAGGTCTCCCGGGGATCTGCCTGGGTCGCAAACACCTCTCCGCGCGACTTTCTCATCTCGGTATCGATGCGCTCGTACACATGCGGCTTGACGACCTTGAGCACCTCCATGATTGCATCGAGAGGAGGAAGCGCACCCTCGAATCCCGGGATCTCGTTGATGATCGTCCGGGGCACCCCCTGAACGGAATACCGCTGAACGAGCTGCGGGAATTCGGCCGCATCGACCATGTCGGCAGTGATGTTGTCATTCGATACGGCCATCTGCTGGGCAAGATGCACCATCTGCGGGCAGTACGGGCAGGTGAGGGTGACCATGACCTCCAGATGGACGGGCACGTCGACGAGGATGAGCAGGTCTTCGAGCTCGCGGCTCAAGCCCGAAGCACCGCGCGACACCATGAAGATCGCCTCGATGAGCGAGCTGAATTCATACCCTGCAGTGATGCCGTAGAACCGGATTCCGTAGTCTTTCGATCCGATGATCGCCGTACCCGGGACCCTGCTGATCTTATACCGGCGGCACTCTTCGACATCCTTGACGAGATCGTAGATTTCCAGAGTGAGCTTGTCTGAAAGCGCGGTCAGGGACTTCAGGAGCTCTTCCTGCTGACGGCACGATTCACAGGCAGCCTCCTGGGTGAAGAAGACAATCTTCACCGGCTCTTTGAGCCCCCTGAACATGGACGCTATCTCCTTCTCGAGCTTTTCATTGATAAGCTGGGCCATATCCTCTCCTCCATTGTCTGAAGGGATCTCCGTGAAAGGTCCGGGATCACAGCCGGGGCATCTTGAACACGAGGCTCCCGGCCTGGATCACTTATCCCTATTCATTACATAGTAATCATCGATCGCCATTTGCCTACAGCACTCCTCTGCAACCCGGGATTACATTATTGATAATGTTTCGATGCCCTCCGGCAACCGGGGAGGCGTCTTCCGTATCCGGCAAATACATTGGGAGATTGTGAAATAAAAAAGCAGGGCTTAAAACCCTGCCTTCTATCCTGCCTGTTCTGATATGCTTCAGTCAGCGTCTCTTCAGCACTGTTCTCAGGTTTCCGTCTTCGTCACCGCCTCATCGATGACCTGGTTGATCACCTCGACCGGCCACTGCTTCCTGCCGAGGTTTTCCGGCAGACGTTCCAATACCTTTGAGATGCGTTTTCCATAAGAGACTGCTTTCTTCAGGTCATCCGACAGAGATACCGGACAACCGGTTTTCCGATGCATCTCATCCTTGAGGGCACAAGGAAGCTCCTGCAGCTTCCTGACGATCTTCCCCTGCACGAGGCTCGTGAGCATCGAGTTGTCGTACCCGCCGAAAGGGGCCCTCGCATCGTCCTTGAAAAGGACGAGCGGCTTGCCGGCCGCATATGCAAGGGAGGCCTCGACGATCATCCCCTCGTCCGGGACGCGGCCGTTCAGGTTGCACACGACGGCGCTGCACCGCTCGATCAGCTCGAAGACATCCAGGGCGAAGATGGCGTAGTCGATGCGCGTGCGTATCCCGGAAAGTATCGAAGGCGCAGGTACGTTGGCGAAGCGCAGGACATACCCTTCGAGCCCGTCGCGGTGCGGCAGGAAGGTCTGAAAGCCCGCATTCTCGAGCACCCTGGCAATCGCGCTCATGCCGCCGACTTCTTCGGGGCAGAAGAGCGGGCCGGAGCAGTAGATCCGATGTTTTTCCATATCACATATCTCCCAAAGCCGGCCGCATCTTCATGATCGCACCAACGGGACAAGCACGCCGATCAGCACGCTCGCACCATCCATCAGGGCGTGCGCAACCACGAGCGGAAGCAGCCGTCGAAGCCGCAGATACACAAGCGTTGCAAAGACGGAAAACGGCACCGGCGACAACAGCCGAAACGCCATGAACTTCGCGTCAAAGGTCAGCGGCATGAAAGCATGCTGCATGGACCAGGCGAACGCCACAACTGCGACCGCTACGATCGTACTCCGGCAAAGCACCTGGAAGCGGGGGACCAGATAGCCGTTGTAGGTCATCTGCTCGGTCAGCCCCCAGATGAACGGCCATACCAGCACGCCATAGAGAGCGGCAGGCAAAGGCAGGCGTCCGAAGAGGTACCCTGGCGTGAGCGCCCCGTACACGATCCAGCCTGCACCATAATTGCCGCCGAGAATGAACACGAGGCTCACGGGGATGAGCGCAAGGCCCAGCAGCACATCGCGGACGAGGCGTGCCCGGTCGAAGCCGACAAGATCGAACAGGCCGATGCCCTCGCGGCGGGCGAGCCGCCACAGCAGAGCCAGGCATCCGGCGTCGATCAGTGTCCCGTACACCGGCAGCCATGGCTCGGCGTCATGCCATGGAGTGGGCGACGCCCGCAGGGCGAAGACGGCTGCGAAGACGGCCTGCGCCCCCACCGCAAAAGCGGAGCGCGCAAACAGCATCAGTGCCGGGCCGCGCCACGTCAGCGTTGCCGCCTCCCGCCGCCCAAGGAGGGCATCATAGGAATTCGCGTCCATGAAGGGAATAGTGGCTCCCGGGTGAAGACCTTCAAGGGCGGATCTTCCGCGATCCCGGGAAGAGGGCTGTGTAACGTGCCGGTCAGATATGCGCGAAGCGCGTCAGCTGCTGAAGTCGGTAAGTTTTTCTACAGGAAGGTATCAACAAATTCTCGTGGCTTTAGAATTGTTATTCCACCAAAGCTTTTGATATTTAATAAATGCTTATCACCACTCACAATGACCTTACTTTTGCTGGCAATTGCACAAGCTATAAACATATCATCATCCGGATCTTCACAGACTGGTTCAGACAATTGACAAGATTGGAACATCATTGCATGTATTGTTACCAAACCGAGTAGAGAACTCAGGTCGATCGAAGGGAATTGCTTTGACAGCTCATTTCCAACTCTCTGGTACTCACTCAGAATATCAGGTGATACTGCTAACTCTATTCTACCATCCCGCCATGCTTCAAGGATACGTGAAGGAGGACCGGAAAAGAAGATTCCGGAAATGAGCACGTTTGTGTCAAGCACTATTCTCACTTCTTATGAGCTCGGACCTTGGCTATGGCATTACCGATATCTGATTGCTTTAAACCAGCCAGACGTGCTTGTTTACGTGCTTCACTAATCAATGAATCAAAATCCTTCATTGATGGGGCTTCTATAGTCTTGAGAATAACCACACCATCTTCTCCCATAACAACAAATTGAGAACCGGCTTTTAAATTGAGACGCTTCCGAATATCCTCTGGGATGACAACTTGGCCTTTCGATGACATTTTTGTGGTTGCAAGGTCAGCCACGTTTTTCTCCTAATGGTATTATCTTACCAGTAAGATTATAAGGTAGATGTTTCAATATAGCAAGGCCCAATATCTTTATTGCTTCTGAAGCTATCGCGCAATCAGCGGTGCGGCTGCCCTGCGTCCGTTGGATTAATACTGCAGTGGTAATCAAGGCAGAACATAAGGCCGCCATCATCTGCTGCCATGGTAAAACCGCCATGCCGTTTTCCCGCCTTAGAGTAATTACCGCTTTAGCACGAGCGCCGGCCCGGCATGTCGTGTCAGGGCAGACTCCGTGCATCCGGGTGAATGAGCATTAAGATCCTGATCCTTGTTGTGTGCAACGTTCATGGACAGAGCTCGGGTGCCGGTTCGTGGTGTGGAATCCAAGTGATAGAGAATATAGCATTTTATCGAAGCCAGATCCATTCGATAATCAGGCTTCGCGTCCCTGTGAGGAGAAAATCCCTGAGCTCGCTCCCCCATCCGGAATTCTGATTTGATGGAGATCATCCCCCGATCGGCGCAGAGGACGGGGCTCAGGAGAGCAGGTCGAAGAGGTGCGACTTCCACGGGCCGAGCTCTACGTAGAGTCCTTCACTGAGGATCTCGTCGGTGGTGCGGATGTAGACCTCGTCCGTAAGCCTGTCGCGGAAGGCCAGCGGACCCGCCTGGATGAGCTCGGGCACGATGCGGAGCCTTCCCTGGGACGGGGAATCAGAATAGTTCACGCAGACGAGTTTTGTGGTGCCCTCTCCGTGCCGGATCCAGGCGAGCAGGTTTGTCCAGCTGATGTCTTCGCTCCATGCCGGCCGGACATCGAGGTGTCTCCATGAGCCCGTGGTGAAGGGCCCGCCTGCGGCAAAGGCGAGCAGGCGGTCATAGAAGTCGCGGATGCTCGGGTCTGCCCGCTCTTCCCCTCTGCGGGCAAGCTGGATCGGCAGATGGATTTCGGCTCCTTCGAGCTGGCCGTCGTGGAAGAGGTGGAGGCCCGGCGCCGTGGCCATGACGACGGCAGCCGCGCACGACCTGTCCCTGCCGAAGGCATCGACGGCCCGCCGCTCGTCATGGTTCTCGATGAATCTGATGCACCTCTTCTGGTAGCATTCGTCTCCGTGGAGGTGCGCCCTGATCTCGCGCACATCGGCATGGAGCATGAGATCGTAGAGCCTCTTGTCGTAGGTGTAATCGAAGCCGAGCTGCTGGAGCCTATACTCGAGGTCCCAGTAGGCCTCGGCCATGAAGGTGAACGAGGGATGGAGTGCCTTGACCTCTGAGATGGCCTCGGTCCAGAATTCTTTTTCCGGCAGCGGTGTTTCTTCGAGGTATGCGCCCCAGGTCTTTGCGAAAACCTCGTTCAGCACGAGCATGGCCATGTCACACCTGACCCCGTCCGCACAGTCCGCGATGCGGATGAGCTCATTGATGAGCGCCCTGCGGCCGGAAGGCGAGAAGGGGTTCACCTGGACCGTGTCCCGCCACGCCGGAAAGTACGGGTCTCTGCCGTGGGCGAGAATGCGGCCGCTTTCACTTCTGAAAAAGAGCGGAGGGTCCTGCTCGAGGTCCTTTGGCCCGCCCTCGATGAACATCTCGGGGGAGCTCGCTGTCCAGGGATGGTCGATCGCCAGGTGGTTCGGCACGAAGTCGAGGATGAGCCCCATGCCGAGCCCGTTCAGGGTTGATTTCAATGCGAGGAGGTCCTGCCCGCTGCCGAGGAAGCTGTCGACCGTGTAGGAGTGAACGGCATAGGGAGAGCCCTTCACATCTTCATCGGTCCATCCCGGAAGGGCCGTGTCGTAGGCCTTCCTCAGCCGTTCATCCTTGAGGGCGCATTCCCGCGATTCGAAGCTTCGCTCCCATACCCCCATGAGCCATACGGAGGAAAAGCCCTGTGAGGCGACCTCCTGCCACTCGTTTGCCGGGATGGTGCCCAGGCTCAAGCCCCGGCCGTATTTCTCCCTCATCCTCGACATGAAGGCGAAGGCATTGATCTCGAGGAGGTGGGGATTCAAGGTCTTTCCATGCTTCATGGATGGATGATCTCCCTCTTCATTGTTCGATGGCAACGTTTACTTTTACGGGTTTTAACACCCTCTCGATGTCCCCGGGGTCGACCGCCACCAGAAAGCCCCGTTTGCCGCCGTTGATATAGATCCTGTCGAGCTCGAGAATCGATGCCTCCATGTAGATCTCGAACCTGGCCTTTGTCCCGAAGGGGCTGATTCCGCCGACCTGGTAGCCGGTCAGCCTCTCGGCCTTCTTCATGTCGCAGGGCCGTGCCTGCTTTGCGCCGAGCTGGCGGGCGAGCTGCCTGACGGAAACCTCGCGGTCGCCGTGCATGAGGACGATAATGGGGTGCCTTTCATCGAGCTCCATCACCAGGGTTTTGATTACCCTGTGCTCGGGAACGCAGAGAAATTCGGCAGCGCGGCCTGTCCCGCCGTGATCCACATACGGGTAGAGGCAAGGCGTGAATTCGACTCCGTTCTTCCGCAGGAACCTCACTCCCTGGGTTATGGGATACGCGTCCTTTGCCATAGGCCTTCTCTTCATATACCAGAGCGCCCGGGTTTTTCAAGGCCTCGGAGGGGATGACGCATCGGAATGTATTGTCAGGCACCGGGCTTTTTGCATGCAGGGAATGGAGATGCGCGGATAAGAGAACAGGCTCCGCGGCCGGGTCCGCTGAGGGATCGTCCGTGGAGCCTGTTCGAGCAGCCTTGGAAAAGCGTCTAATGCGAGCAGCAGCCCCGAGAACCCTTGATACTGAGCTGTGAGAGGATCTTCAGTCCGAGGAACGAGGCATCGATGGTGATGTCTCCGGCCAGCTGCTTGAGGTCTTGTGCGACGACGAACTTGTATCCGTCGACTTCGAACCGCTGATCGTCTTCTTTCGGCTCATCCTGAGCCAGCCGCAGCTGCGGGCCCCCTCAGCCGAAGGTCATGTAGATCCGAAGTATGGTATCCGCCTGGTCCTTGAAATGCTTTTCGAGCTGCTTCTTCCCGGCCTTGGTAATGGTGACCATGAATGAATTCTCCTTTCCCTGTAGTTACCTTTCTGATAGGAATGGTACTACCACATTTCCACCATGAGCGACAAAAATTCATTGAACTGAGTCAACGTTTCAATAAAAAGGCAGTCTATGGACATACATGAAGGATTGCGGCACGTCCCGATTTTCGAACCACTGGCCGACGAGCAGCTCGAGACCCTGGCCGGATGCGCACGGGAAAAGAACGTCCGGTCCGGCCGCAAGATCAGGGTCTTCGACAGACAGGCGCTCAAATCACTGGCAAGCGGGGGGCCGGTCGGATGAAGAGGCCCCGTGTCTATATCACCCGCATGATTCCCAAAGAGGGCATAGACCTCCTCGAAGAATCCTGCCTGGTGGACATCAATCCCGAGGACAGGCCGCTCTCCCGCGAAGAGCTCATCGATGCCGTAAGGGACAGGGACGGGCTCGTCTGCCTGCTGACCGACAGGATCGACAGCCAGGTCATGGATGCTGCCCCCGGAATCAGGGGCTTTGCAAACTTTGCCGTGGGGTTCGACAACATCGACCTCAAAGAGGCGACGAAAAGGGGCATTCCCGTATCGAACACACCCGACGTCCTGACTTCAGCCACGGCCGAGATGGCCTGGGCCCTCCTCTTTGCCGCGGCACGGCGCGTCATCGAATCGGACCGCATAATGCGCTCCGGCGCCTGGAAAGGCTGGGGCCCGCTCCAGTTCATCGGAGGCGACGTGACCGGCAAGACCCTCGGCATCGTGGGCGCCGGCAGGATCGGCACGGCCATGGCGGTCAAATCGAAAGGCTTTCACATGCCGGTCCTCTATACGAACGAATCGCCCAACCCGACCCTCGAGGAGATACTCGGCGCCAGGAAGGTGACGTTCGAAGAGCTGCTGAAGGAATCGGACTTCGTGAGCATCCACGTACCGCTCCTGCCATCGACTCACCATCTGTTCGACCGATCGGCGTTTATGCGAATGAAGAGGACGGCCTACCTCATAAACACCTCACGGGGTCCGGTGGTCCACGAGGCAGAGCTCGTAGCTGCCCTCAAGGAAGGCCTCATAGCAGGGGCAGGCCTCGATGTGTACGAGTTCGAGCCCAAAATGGCTGAAGGCCTGGCCTCGCTCGACAACGTCGTGTGCACCGCCCACACGGCCTCCGCAACGAAGTCCTCCCGCTCCGGCATGTCGGTCAAGGCGGCCCGGAACCTCCTCGCCATGCTCAGGGGCGAAAGGGCCCCGGACTGCATCAATCCCGAGGTATATACAAAATAATCCCGGCATGGAGTCTGACAGCTCAGGCTTATGAGCTCCGGTGCGCACTCTCTTCATTTGGTTTACGAACAATTCTTTACATGATTCAATTAATTGAACGGCAAACAACGGTTATCTTACCTTATTATGAACACCCCATGTGCATGAAAGCAGAGAGGAAAGATAACTTTTCCCTGGAATGCCGGAGGCATATTTGTGAAATGATTCCGTAATAATAGATAATATTTGGGATACAGTGAACTTGTGTTGAAAATCGGTTATTCATTCGTTATAATTCGGCATTCCATTTCTGGTGAAAGAGGAGAAAAGGGTTATGAGCACAGCCATCAGACACGAGAAGTTAAAAGCATGGGTTAAGGAAGCGGCAGAGATGTGCCAGCCGGATGAGATCATCTGGTGCGACGGCAGCAAGGAGGAATACGACCGCCTGATGGCGCTGATGGTGAAGAACGGCAGTGCAACCCCTCTCAAGAAGAGGCCGAACAGCTTCCTGTTCCGCTCCCATCCGAGCGACGTGGCACGGGTGGAGGACCGCACCTACATCAGCACGCCAGAAAAGATCGATGCCGGCCCCACGAACAACTGGATCGATCCCGGCGAGCTGAAGGCCACCATGAAGGATCTGTACAAAGGGTGCATGAAGGGCAGGACCATGTATGTGATTCCGTTCTCCATGGGGCCCATCGGGTCTCCCATTGCAAAGATCGGGATCGAGATCACGGACAGCCCGTATGTCGTGTGCAACATGCACATCATGACGCGGGTCGGGACAAAGGTGATCGATGCCCTGAGCGTTGACGGAGAGTTCATTCCCTGCCTCCATTCGATCGGCGCCCCTCTCATGCCCGGCCAGGAGGATGTCAGCTGGCCCTGTGCACCCATGGAAAAGAAGTATATCAGCCATTTCCCGGATGAGAACCTCATCTGGTCGTACGGGTCCGGGTACGGCGGCAACGCCCTGCTCGGAAAGAAGTGCCTGGCCCTGAGGATCGCCTCGGCCATGGCGCGGCGCGAAGGCTGGATGGCCGAGCACATGCTGATCCTGCGGCTCACGAATCCGCAAGGCAAACAGTACCACATTGCGGCGGCGTTCCCGTCCGCCTGCGGCAAGACCAACCTCGCCATGCTCCAGCCCACGGTCGAAGGATGGAAGTGCGAGACCATCGGCGACGACATCGCCTGGATGAAGATCGGCCCCGACGGCAGGCTCTATGCCATCAACCCCGAGGCAGGGTTCTTCGGCGTGGCGCCCGGCACGTCCTATGAGTCGAATCCCATGGCTATGAATACCCTCCATGAGAACATCATCTTCACTAACTGCGCGCTCACCGACGAGGGCGACATCTGGTGGGAGGGGATGGACGGCGCGCCGCCCGCTCACGCCATCGACTGGAAGGGCCGCGACTGGACGCCGGAGAGCACGGAGGTCGCCGCCCACGCCAATGCCCGCTTCACCGCGCCGGCCAGGCAGTGCCCGTGCATATGCGGCGACTGGGAAAAGCCCGAGGGCGTGCCCATCGACATTTTCATCTTCGGCGGCCGCCGCGCCGGGGTCGTGCCCCTCGTGAACGAGGCGTTCAACTGGGATCACGGGGTGTTCCTCGGTGCGACCGCGTCTTCCGAGACGACCGCCGCGAATATCGGCAGCGTAGGCAACCTGAGGAGAGATCCCTTTGCCATGAAGCCCTTCTGCGGCTACAACATGGGGGATTATTTCCAGCACTGGCTCGATATGGGCGACAAGCTCAGGGACAAGGCCCCGAGAATCTTCTACGTCAACTGGTTCCGCAAGAGCTCCCAGGGCAAGTTCCTCTGGCCCGGGTTCGGCGAGAACAGCCGTGTGCTCAAGTGGATGTGCGAGCGCATCGACGGCAGGGCCGGCGCGGTGAAGACTGCCATCGGCCTGCTTCCCGATAACGGCAGCCTCGACACGAAGGGTCTCAGCGTTCCTGAGGCCAATATGAAGGAGATCCTGAATGTCGATACCGATGCCTGGAAGGCCGAGGTCGAGAGCATCGAGAAGCACTTCAGCCAGTTCGGAGACCGCCTGCCGGCAAGGATGAGGCAGCAGCTCGAAGAGCTCAGGAAGCGTCTCGGGTAGTCCATCATCTTCACAGACTCCGGTGCCCTGCAGCCCGGGAAGGCGCAGGGCACTTTTGTTTCTACCCGAACCCCATGAGCCTCCGGATATGGCGCGCATTCCCGGTGGAGGTCAGCGTTTCGAGGAGCAGGAAGGCGGTCTCGACGGCCGTTCCCGGCGACGAAGAGGTTATGATGTTGCCGTCCCGCACGATCGGCTTGTCCTCGACCGTAGCCCCCATAGCGGCGAGCTGCTCCTTCTTGCGCTCCTCGAGGAGGTACGTGGTGGCAGACCTGCCGGAGAGGACACCGCTCCTGCCAAGGCTCAACGATGCCACGCATATCGATGCGATGGGCTTCTTCCTCTCATCGAAATGACGGATCACGGCGAGGAAGTCCTCCGAGAAGGCGTCTTCGTAAAAGCCTGCTGTCCCGAACCCGCCCGGTATGGCGAGGGCGTCGAAGGCTTCGAGGTCGAGGTCTCTCACGAGATCCTCGGGCATGACCTTAAACCCGAAGGTGCACGTCAAAACCGGATGCAATCCCGCCGTAGTGACTCGAAGCCGCGTGTCTCCGAAGGAGTCCGCCCAGCCCAGCACATCGGTGAAGGCCGACGCCTCATACGCCTCGAACCCGTCAGCAAGCAGAATGAGCACATTCTTCATCGCAAGATCAGCCCCCTTAAGAATGTATTTCCGGATTACCACGAGCTGCCGGCGAGAGGAAGCTCTCGTTGCAGCACAACGGATATTTCCTTGAAGGCCAGGAAGTGATCCCGGAAGCTCAAAGACCGATGCGGAGGCCTGTTGATTCTGCAGCCGGCAACTGCTTTGACCGGCTCAACCCGGAACATGCACCGGTTGTAAGGCATGCGTAAAGCGCTGCCGGCAGCACCTTGAATCTGCAGAAATCGAGAAACCTTATGGGAATCTTTGACTAAATAAGAAATAAAGTGTATTTTTAAAAGATTACCGGTACCGGGACAGCTTATAAGGGAGGGGGTTACATGTCAGTCAGGGTTCATATCGCAGAAACAGCCTTCATGTCCATTCTCGTGACAGCGATAGAGTCTTTTCCATCAAAATATGTGGGAAAGAGAAAATTGAGCAAATCTCTGCCGGAAGGTGAGGTATATGGATTGCTGTTCGGGCAAAGAATAAATAAAAAAGATGATGTGATCTATCACGTGACTATAGCAATCCCGATGCAGATGCTCCTGGAAAAAAAGGTCGATCAGGTATCTCCCTCCGTAAGGCATCTCGAGAGGATCAAATCGGTGATAGAAGCCTACCCGATGTATCAGTTCCTCGGGACCTTTCACAGCCATCCATCTCATAAGCAAGAATATTATGGTGTAAAATCGTCGATTTTTTCAGATGCGGATGAAGAAAGGGCACTGAATGATGCGGCTATGATGGGAGAAGAAATTATCGAGGTGATCATCGGCGTGACCTCTCTGAGCAAAAAGGTGAAGAAAGAGCCTGATATCCGCTGGTCCTCCATACAGAATTATTGCGGGAATTTTAAATATTCTCTATCAGCTTATATCACTGACGCTGATGAGAAGAGGCTGAGAGAAGTGGATAACCTCATTTGCCCCTTTGCCGCAGGGGTAGGGAACTATGATCTCATATCTCAATGAGTATTTTCCGGCACAGCTCGAACAGGGTCGGAGGTAATGCTCTGAAGGCCCCGCTTGCTTTTCATGAGCTTCTTTTTTTCTTCTTCGAATTCGGGATTGAATATACCGGATGCCTGTGCGCTGCCAGGTTTACAAGACAGCTTGCTATTGCGCCGTAGGAAAGTCCGGCTGCTTCGGCTGCAGAAATCGAGCTTGTATCAGGGCTGAAGTCCGCATTGGGATTTATGTCGAGCACATAGTAAACGCCGTCGAGCATGCGAAGGTCAATTCTGGCAAAGTCGCGGCATCCTATTGCCTTGTACGCAGCTATGGCGGTCTGGTTGAGCAGAGCGAGCTCCCTGTCATCCAGCTCAGCGGGAATGCGGACTATTATGTTCTCATAGTGCGAGGAGCCCGGACTGAATTTTGAATCGAACGTGCAGAGGCGGTCTTTGAGGTCTTTAAATGCGCTGAAGTCCATCTCGGCAGGCGGCAGCGCATGAATCTTTCCGTTGCCCCACAGGGTGACATGATATTCAGGTCCGTCGATGAAATCTTCCACCAGGGCAGGCTGTTTGAAGTTGTTTTTCACAAATGCAATGCGTTCTTTCAGCTCAGATGCATTGGTTACGACGGCATCTTCGGTAATTCCGAAGCTGCAATGCTCGTACGCCGGCTTTACTATTGCCGGGAATCGGCTCCAGGCATTGATATTCCTGCTGTTGACGATCATGCCTGCAGGCGTGGGAATTCCGCTCTTATTGAGCAGATTCTTGGTTGCCGCCTTATCCCAGCTGAAAGCGAGAACGTCGGGGCAGGCTCCTGTGTAGGCGAAATTGCACTCCTCGAGTATTTGGGCGACCCTGTCCTCGCTGCGGGGCAGGCCGGGCAATCCCTCACACCAGTTGAAGACGACATAATCGTGCGGGTGATAAGCCTGAAGTGTTTCCGCAAGCGATTCGTTGAATACCGGCACATCGACTACCGGATGCCCTTCATTGTGGAGGCCTGTCTTGAGCTTTTTTACCGATTCGTAGACTGTTGCCTGTTCGTTCAAATCCCAGGCAGGATCGATGTCATAAAGGATAAGAACCGGGATGTCAGTTCGCCTCTGTGTTGGTTCCATCTTCTCCCATTCTGCGATACAGTCTGCCAGAATATTTTTTTAAAGTCGGCTATTATATTATCGAAAAAATATCTCAAAATCGAATGTTTTTTTCTCTGCGGTGAAAAAATTTAATCAGGGGAGAATGAGGCCTTTAATGGCGAGATAGAACCCTTAAGATAGGAAGAAGTTAAAGTAATTATAGAACCCTCAACGAGTAGAGATCTTTGTTTGTACCATAAAACAGGATGACACTCCCATTGAGTAGAAGTTGACAGGCATGTATTATTGAAGTAATTTTTATAAAATCAGAATATCCGGAGTGAATCGAAGATGAAGAACAGCCGCTAAAGGAAAATGTCCCCTGGCCACAGACATTCGAGGAAAAGCCATCGGCTCTTCCTGAACACAGGCATTTTAGATCGGGGATCGTACACAGCGGCTGTTCAACACCATTCAAATTATCCATCGCACCTGTTCATGGGCCGCTGTGGGATCATCCCTTCCTGAATCAGCCTGTTTGAATATAAAAGGTGCAAGCAATGACGTATCATCCCGTTTTACGTTTCGAGGACGTGAGTTTTTCCTATTCATCTATGACAGGTGAACTTTTCAGCGAAATAAATATCCATTTCTCGATCGGATGGACAGGGATTGTCGGCCCTAACGGCACCGGCAAGACCACCCTCCTACTATTGGCTTGTGGAAAGCTCAGGCCCGACCATGGCTTCATTGCCATGCCGGACTTATCCAGCTATTGTCCGCAACGAACGGACGACCCGCCCGAAGGGGCAGAGTCACTCATGGCCGCCAACGACCGCGATTCACTCATATTGAAAGCGGACCTCGATCTGAAGCAGGAAGACCTGCTTCGATGGGAGACATTGAGCTATGGCGAGCGGAAGCGTTTTCAGATTGCGGCAGCACTGTACGGGCAACCTGATCTGCTTGCCCTGGACGAACCCACTAATCATCTGGATTCAGACACGCGAAGTCTGCTGTACCGTGCCCTGAGAAAATACAAGGGAATCGGCCTGCTCGTTAGCCACGATCGGGAATTGCTGGATAATCTCTGCAGGGAATGTGTCTTTATTGACCCCCCCTCTGCGATACTGCGACCGGGCAATTACTCATCCGGAGCTGAGCAGGCCCGACTTGAGAAGGCCTCTGCAATGAAACGGCACAATGACGCCAGAGACAAGCTGGACAGGATCGAACGAGAGCACGCCAGGCGGAAACACATGGCAACAAAATCGGCTCACATGAACCCCAAAAGGCACCTCTCTCCCAAAGATCGCGATGCAAGGGCAAAGGTGAACGGTGCAAAACTGACCGGCAAGGATGCAGTTCAGGGAAAGTTGCAAAAGCAGCTGGACGGCCGCCTGCGGAAGGCAAGGGAAGAGTTTGATAAAACCCCAGTGAAAAAGGAATATCCTACAGGAATCGTCGTCTTGGGCAGTGTTTGCCCGAGGGTTTCTTTGCTGAACCTGCCGGCAGGGTATCTGCCTTTGGGCGAACAGGTAAGGCTGATATATCCGGACCTGAACATGGGGCCTCGCGACCGTGTCGCACTGACAGGCCCCAACGGATGCGGAAAAACAACCCTGATCACTGCTATTTTCTCTTCTCTTTCTCTGCCGGATGACCGGGTAACGTATCTGCCGCAGGAGATACTGATTGATGAATCCATGAGGCTATTGGAAGAATTGCGCAGTATGTCCGGAGAAAAACTGGGCTGGGTGATGAATATCGTGAGCCGCCTGGGCTCCAGACCGGAACTGCTTCTGGAAAGCAAGCTGCCCAGCCCCGGCGAGGCACGGAAAATCATGCTTGCTCTCGGTCTGTTGAAAGAGCCATGGCTGATGATGATGGACGAGCCTACCAATCACCTCGACCTGATTTCGATTGAGTGTCTGGAAAGCGCTTTGGCCGACTGCCGGTGTGCTTTACTTTTGATCAGCCATGACCGGAAATTCCTTGAAGCACTGACGCAGACCCACTGGGAGATATCAAAAATGGAAAACGATTACGCCTTGAATATTTTTTAAACAGCCCCCTGAAGGACATTGGGTCTTAAATGATACTTACAGTAAGTCCTATTCAGATATCGATACCTTCAGGCCTTATTTAAGAGTGTCAATGGCGTGAAGTTATCTCTAGTCTGTAAATAAGGAAGATATCGTCCGGAGATCTTTACAGGGTATTCGAGTATACCGATTAGAGAGATCTATAAAGGATCATAGTTCCTTAAGGGGAATAGATTCGACATAAACAAGCCATGGAAGGCTGTTCAGGGAGATAGTAGCTTGCATAATTGCTTGAAACCAATGCCCGAGACCGGACTCGAACCGGTACAGTGTCGAACACCGAGGGTTTTTAAGTCCGTTCAAGCACTCCGGAAGAGGGGGCCGAAAGCCCCCTCTTCTCCTTATACTGCAAGGATACATGCCGTTTTGCGGATATAGCATCAAGTTTGCTTTTGTTAAGCTTTTTTTGATGCTTTTAAGGCGGCACGGTTACAGTTTTAGTTACA
>JAKPPU010000037.1 GCA_029547185.1 Deltaproteobacteria bacterium
TTGAGAGAGGGGTTTATCAGAAGGACATAGCTCACCGTCTTGGGGTGCACCCCAAGACGGTGAGCAGGGCAGTTGCCCGGCAGGGGGCCCCGGTTGGGGTACGGCCCAATGCGCACAAGAGCAAGCTCGACGAGTTCAAGCCGTTCGTCGACGAGCTCCTGCGGGAAGGCGTCTGGAATGCCAGGGTGATCCTGATGGAATGCCGGCAGAGGGGGTATGCGGGAAGCTACTCCGTGGTGAGGGACTATATCCATCCCAAGCGGCCGCTTCGGGAGAGCAAGGCAACGGTGCGCTTTGAGACCGAGCCCGGAGCCCAGATGCAGAACGACTGGGGTGCGGTGACGGTCCAGGTGGGCGGCAGCCCCCAGAAGGTGCACTTCACGGTGAACACCCTGGGATACTCGAGGCGGTTTCACTTCTGGTGTTCTGGGAAGGAGGATGCCGAGCACACGTACGAGGGGATCATCCGGGCCTTCGAGTACTTCGGCGGTGTGCCCAAGGAGGTCCTGGTGGACAACCAGAAGAGCCTGGTGATTCACCATCGCATCAAAGATGCCGTGCACTTCAACGAGCGGTTCCTCGACCTTGCCGGTCACTACGGGTTCACGCCCCGGGCCTGCCGGCCGTACCGGGCCCGGACCAAGGGCAAGGACGAGCGGATGGTGGGGTACATCAAGGGGAACTTCTTCGTGCGGTACCGGCGCTTCGACGGCTTCGAGCACATGAACCTGCTTGCTGAGCAGTGGCTGAAGGAAGAGGCGGACCAGCGGGTCCACGGGACGGTCAAGGAGGTGGTGGCCGAGCGGTTCCTTCGGGAGGCCCCGATGCTGGGTGTTCTGCCCGCGGCGAGGTACGACACCTCCTACCGGGAACAGAGGATGGTCCACTGGGATGGCTACATCGACGTCCAGGGGAACCGCTACAGCGTTCCTTCCTTTCTCTGCGGCAGGCAGGTGACGGTGCGCATCTCTCTGGACGGCAGGCTTGCCGTCTATGCCGGGGATATCAAGGTGGCGGATCATGTTCTTCGTTCTGCCCGTGAGGGATGGGGAACCGTTGCCGACCATCATCTTGCGCTCTGGCAGAGGTCCTTTCAGGTGCAGCGCCGGGACCTCTCCGTGTATGAGGAGGTGGGCTTATGCAGCTGATCAATCTCCTCGAGAAGATGAAGATGGAGCACCTGGGCTGCCAGATCGACACGCTCTGTGAACAGGCCTCCAGGAAGGACCAGGGATACCGGGAGTTCCTCCTGGACGCCCTGCAGACGGAGTGGAACGGCCGGCATCTCAAGGGGGTCGAAGCCCGCCAGAAGATAGCCCGCTTCCCCTGGGTCAAGACCGTCGAGCAGTTCGACTTCACCTTCCAGCCGAGCATCGACCGCAAGGTGATCCGGGAGCTCTGCGGGCTGAGCTTCGTGGAGCGCTGCGAGAACGTCATCCTGCTCGGGCCTCCGGGGGTGGGCAAGACCCACCTGGCCATCGCGTTGGGGGTGAAAGCCATCGAGGCGGGCCACACGGTGCTCTTCCTGAGTCTCGAGTCCCTCGTCACCCGTCTCACCCGGGCACGTATGGAGAACCGGGTCGAGCGCCAGTTGCAGCAGTTCGTCTACCCGAAGCTGCTCATCATCGACGAGATGGGCTACCTGCCCATGAACCGGGACGAGGCGGGCCTCTTCTTCCGTCTGCTCACCAGGCGCTACGAGAAGGCATCCACCATCATCACGTCCAACAAGAGCTTCGTGGACTGGGGGGAGATCTTCAACGACCAGGTCCTGGCAACGGCTATTCTGGATCGGCTGCTTCATCACTGTACGACGTTCAACATCAAGGGCGAGAGCTACAGACTCAAGGAAAAGCGCAAGGCTGGCATGTTCGGGCCTCCTCCCAAGGTCGAGGAGGAAAAGCCTGAACAAGAGATCGAGTCTTAACCAAACCGGCACATAGGGGACATTTTATTCCGACATAAAGGGGACAAATTATTCCGGCAAAAAGGGGACAAAATTCTTCGGCATTGACACCTGGCCTTTCTTTGTTCCTAGGTCTGGCATGCCATTGGTCTGAAGATCAGGCGTGAGAATGTTCAAGGGAGCTTGTGGCTCAATCCCTGTGCCCAGGATGATGCCTGATAAACGTTCCTGAAGCACAGCAGCGGGCATTTCACCATCAATGAACAAGACCGCCTTGGATTCGGGAGCATGCCATCCATTGAATGACTTCCCTCCGCATGCAACGATGTATGCGACAAGTAATGCAAGGTGGGTCTTGCCCACACCTCGAGGGGCATGGATCATTGCTAGCCCTTGTTCCGGTAACCACGGTGATAGGATATTTGACCTTGGAGGCAGATCAAGCCCGATGAATTCCTGGACACCGATAACAACTAAAGGTTTAATGGATATTAGGTCTCCAGTCATGCTGGAGACCTCTCCTCCTGATGCACTACCCATGAACCGAGAGAGATTATCCTTGCCGCTGATAACCTCCCGCGCCTCTTTCCATGTGTGCCCCTGGCAGGAATCGTGAAAACACTGATAGAATAGCTTCCCGTCATCGGCCTGCCCAATGGCCGCCTCGCCGTTCTTGTGATTGGGGTCGAAGATACATTCCCTGAGAAGATACAGGGTGCTGCCACCATTCATCTTGATCCCATATACTTCCTGTCCGAATGCGTGACAGTAGGCCTCGACATCAAGGCGCAGGCCATGATTTGAAGAGAGTTGTTTATCTCGGGACTCTGTGTATCGTTCCCGGAGCTTCTCATAATCAATGCTCATGACAGCCCTCCAAGATCATCAATGTAGGCCAACCTGTGGGGGCGGGCTTCGCGGTATTGGTTCGCTGGTATCTCGTCACCTTTCCGGGCTGTGGTGCCATAGAGTTTCCAGATCCGGGCTGGATTGAAGACTGATGTGTCGATCTTCACCTTGTCCGTTGAGAATCGCTTGGAAGAATCCTCCAGGATGCCCTTGATGATATCCTTGTTCTCAGGGTTCGCCGGCCAATCGGGAAGCTTGAACAGAAGGTGTCCACCATTACCGGACATGGCCTTGATGGGGTCGGCAAAGCCTAGCTCTCTGGTGATCCATGCCGTCACAGGGTTCCTGAGGTCCATAGCCGCCTGAAGCTCACTGTCCGATGATGGAATGCCTGCAGGTCTCACTGGGTCCAGGTCGATGGGGAGCCATCGATAGAAGAGGACATCTTTATCGGACGTGGTAAGATCTCCGATCTTCAGCCGATTGTTGGCGCGGGCTATAAGGCGCGGGTCAATGACCTGAAGGGTAAAGTAAATCCCCCCATGCTGCTTCCTGTCCACTTCCTTGGCTGCTTTGCAGAAGGCTTCATGGTCATCGAAATACCCGGATAGGACCATGCCCTTCTTCCCATCAACAGCCATGGCCCGGACTTCAACTATCTCCCCGGGATGAACAAACAGCCTGAAGACATTAAGGTCAAAGAGGGTCTTGCATTGACGATTCTGAGATGCTATATTTTCGTCATCCTTGGTTATTCCTGCATCAAGCCCCTCATCCCCCGCCCCGGGGAGAGGTGCACCCGGTTCCCCTGGTGGTTGATGTTCATGATTGAAGGCATCCATGATCAACCCTCATCTGCAGCACTGGTGCTTGTGTATGCTTTGAGGTTCTGAAGGTAGGATTCAACGTCTGAACGTCTGTAACGGACCGATCGACCAAGGCGGACGAAAGGCAAGCCAAGCCGTCCATAGATTCGGTCCTGCTCCAGAGTACTTTTACCTAGGCCAAGAAGCTCGGCAGTTTCCTTGGTGGTTAAAAGATTCTTGTGTCTTATTGGTTCTAGCATGCTTAAGCCCCCTTTTACTTCTGGATGACTTAAGCAATAGCACGCTGTTTTATGTTGATTTTCGCAAGAAGGAATAATTCTTTTTTTCGATAACTAACCTGCTGATATCATTATGATTTAAGATATGGTACAGTTCTTTTCCAAATCCTTATGTTCTCGGCAATTATACTATCGATTGTCCTTGAGCTCTTATTATACGCCTTCGCAAGTATTCTCCTTGCGAGCTCGTTGGCTGTTTTTTTGCCATTCATAGGGGCTACAAACTGATAATAGTCTGGAAAATTCTCCCTGAATAGGAGATTCCTTGCTGCCTGGGATCTAGTTTTCCTCATTCGGTCGATAACCGGGGACAAGATCTCCATTAGTTGCATATACTCATAAAAAATGCCTGTTTCTTGTCTACTATTCTTCTTCCGACCAGAGCCTTCATATGAAAGGCAAAACCCAATTCTCTTCAGACTATCTTTCGCTTTATACTTCTCGCTTTTAGTGTAGTAATCGAAGTAAAGGATTTCCTGCCATCTCAAAATTTTCTTCTGAAAAGGCTCATACTGTAAGTATCTAGGTGACTCTCCAATATATTCAAAGAAAGCATCATCAGATAAACCATCCTGCTCAATTATTCGCAAAAGAGTCTCATCGGCAGGTCTATCATAATCATCATAGATGCCCCCTTGCCTTTCTTTTTTTTTGTATTCAGCAATATATGCTTCAGCTCGCTGACGATCCTTTTCTGTAATTTTCAGCACTCGGATTTCTGGGAGTATTGTTTTTCTCACTGCAGCTCTCCCTTCTGCTCTCCATAGACTACCATGGCCAGGGCAGTGGAGATTTCTGCCTTTTCGGTCCGGGTCATGAGTCCGGGCCTAGGCCATGGTTTTACAGTGATGATATCACATACACCTTGCCACAAGCTCTTCTATCTTTCCAGGCTCCCCAAGATAAACCCCGGGCTTGTGAATCTCCTTGTTGAACCGTTCAACGCTCATGCCGTGGTCAAGAGCATCATTGACAACCTCCAGGCCATGAATGAAGAGTTCGTATTTCCCCTGTTCCCTGAGCGCTCGGAGATCCTCGGCAACCTCGGGATCGGTGATGAACGCAATGGCGCGTTTCTCGTCCTCGGTGAGTCGGTCAGGATACCTTGAAAGGAAGTCATCTCTTTTCATGCTTCGCCTCCCTTAGCAGTCTAACATAATCGGCTTATCTCCGAAAATCCACCGGGTTTCCTCTTCTGCTTGCCATGTGGGGATAGGCTCAATGCCGAAGTCATATTCCAAAACACTCAACAGCATTGAAACGATCTCGGGCACACCGTGGGGGACATACCTATGTTCATCCATGATCTGTTCAACAAGGCCCCGGATTTTGTACATGTCGTGCTCCTTGACCGTGAATTTCATACCCCTGCTCTTACCCTGCCTATAGAGCTTCTCAAACCTGTCAAAGGCACTCTTCACACTAAGGATGCCAATTTCCGCTGGCTCCAATACTGGCCTTTTCTTTCTCATGCCCTTGCCCCCTTATCTTTGAAATCATGTCCGGTAATAACCATGCCCACACTGAGCAACCGGGCCTGAGCACATTCGAGAAATTTCAGCATGTCTTTCGTGCGGTCAATGTAAGTACCAACGTCCTCAATGAGATCGAGTAGAAGATCAGGTTCATCTTGAAAGCCATCGACCAGTTGAGTCCGTGACCTTGCCAATGTTATCAATGCCGCCTTACGTGAGACCTCAAAACTTTTATGGGTGGACTCAAAATCGCGCAGCATTTCATCCGTTGCAATGGCCTTGAAATCCGGACTGCTCTTCCCCTTGTTCTTCTTCATGCTATATCCCCTCCTTGATCTGAAATTCACCGTTTAAGACTGCCTCCTCCAATGTAGGATCTTCCTTGACTGCCTTCTGATAGGCTTCCCACAGATTGCCTATGAGCCGATTCGCCATGAAGAGATCACATTGAACCCCCTGTGCCGAAAGTCCGGCCATGATCTCACGGGCCGCCTTGAGCCTTGTACCTGCTCGTTCATCCATAGTACGCCTCCCTTATTCCGCACCTGTGGCGCGGTTGATTGCATAAAGCACCGCACAAGAAGATAACGCGCGCATATATGCGCATGAATGTTGATAGATCTGTGAGGTTTCGATAGGATAGATATCAGCCATTCACATGCTTCCTCATGTGCGTGGTCAGGGCCGGCGCGGTGCTCGTAACACTTCGCCGGTCCGTTATTCTTGCCCCTTCAGCTTCTCACGCTGCGGCTTCGAAGGGGTGTACGTCTTTTATAATCTTCTCACTGAGCTTCTCATTCGCAAGCTCAAGGTCATAGTGTGCCTGGAGGTTCATCCAGCTCTCTGGATCTGTCCCGAAAAACCTGGCGAGCCTAAGGGCAGTGTCGGCGGTGATGGCGCGCTTGCCCGCCACGATCTCGCCGATGCGCCTTTGCGGGACACTGATGGACTTGGCAAGCCGGTACTGTGTGATGCCCATGGGCTTCAGGAAGTCTTCCATGAGAATCTCCCCGGGGTGAACAGGGGGCATGGACCTCTTTGTCTTCTTCATGATGGTTCTCCTTTCTGCCCTTCTCAATGGTAATCCACTATCTCAACTTCGTATGCATCCCCATCCTGCCAGTGAAAGCATATCCGCCACTGATCATTGATACGAATGCTCCATTGACCTTCTCTGTCACCTGACATCTTCTCCAGGCGATTTGCAGGGGGAACACGGAGGAAGTTCAGGGATGCGGCACCGTGAAGCATGGTCAGCTTTCTCATGGCCACGCGGTGCATGCTCTTCGGGAACCGCGAAGAATGGCGGCCTGTGAAGATCTTCTCCGTTTCCTTGCACCTGAAGGTCTTTATCATCTAAGTATTACCAATAGTAACGTATCACGATAGTATTGTCAAGTGATAGTAGACCTATCGGCATTAACCTCTTCTTCAATAATATTGTATTGCCCCTTGGTCGATCTTCGGCGTCCTATGGCCTGAATGTCACAAGGGGCGTTCTCTAACATAGTCAGTCTACTTTCTGAAGGGGATAACCTTTCCCCTGGTCCATTTGGTCCGCGTGGCCTTCATGATCCTGTTCGTGATTCTCTGCATGGGCAGCCGCAGCTGCTCGGTTGATATGACCAGATACCCCGCAGTAACATCATTGCCCGTGTAGTGGTTCAGGAGGCGTTTCAGGAAGGCATAGCTGACTTCCTGTTCGGCAATGCTGGTGAAGGTCCTCCTCAAGTCATGTATGCAGAAATTGATCTCGGATTTCTCTATGACAGCCTCGACTGCGCGCTTGAGTTCCTTCAGGTTCCCCTTTCCTCCCTGCCCGGGGAACACATAGGCATTCTCTTTGAGGGCCAGTCTCCCGTTGAATATATCGAAGACAGCCTTGGACATGGGCAGGATATGCTCCCGGTGGTTCTTGGCGATCTCGGCGCGTATGGTGAAGGTCTTGCCCTTCATGTCCACATCTTCCCACTGCAGAGTAAGGATCTCCTGTTCCCTGCATCCGGTAAGCAGGAGAAGGACCAGGGCATCAATGGCCACAGGATTCGAGTACTCCTTGACAGCATCATACCATGCCTTCAGCTCATGTTCCTTGATGAGCGTCTGTCTCCTGCCCACCTGGAACCATTGCCTTGTGTGGTAGAGCCGCTTGGTGGGGTTCTCGGGCAGGGCTCCCTCGGAGATCTCCTGCGCGTGGTTGTAGATCGCCCGAAAGGTCCGCATGACATTGTTGGCCGTGACAGCGCTGCGCTGTGATGCGATCTTGAGGTGCCTCTTTGCCACATCGGTCTTGCTGATCTCCTCCAGGGGCTTTTCCATCCAGTCTGGCAACCACTCATCGAGGAGGCATTTGTATGTCCTCTTGGTGCTCTCCCTGAGCTTGGGCCTGGAGGTGAAGTACTCAGCGATGGCCTGTTTCAGTGTGGTGCCCCTGACGCGATCCTGGGCCTTCTTCTTGTTGACGTCCACGCCCTTGATCAATTCGGAAAGGGTCTTCAGTGCCTCTTTGCGTGCCTTGTCAGGGGTGAAGGGTCCGTGCTCACCGATCTTCACCCATTGGGGCTTCCCGGCTACCCGCTTCTTGGCATAGTAGGTCTTGGCTGTCTGGGATACCCGAATGCAGAAGCCCTTCAACTCGGTGTCCCAGTAAGTGACGCGCCCTTTGTCCGGTACGGGCAGGTCATCTATCACCGATTTGGTCAGCTTCAATCTCGCCATGGTAGCACCCCCTTGAGAGTCCAACGGTCCTTCGGGCTACCACTGGGCTACCACTTCGTGCGAAATATGTCAATACATGATACAAGACCACAATGCTCGTAATATGTAATATCAATGAGTTATATATTTAAAGTAACACGACAATACAACGTCTATTGGACTACGAATCCAAAGGTCGCAAGTTCGAGTCTTGCTGGGCGCACTTGTTCTTCAATCACCCGAGATGCCTCCAGGGCAGGTGAACGGGATGTTTTCATCTGCCCCTGGGATAAGATCTTTCGCCGACGAACATGCTATCAGAACCAGCCATTGTTCTTCGGTCAGGCGCCTGCGTCGTATGTATCCTTTGTTATCCCGAGAGACTTCAATTCACCCTTCTTGATGCGGAAGGTCTCGGTGCGGGGGAAGTCATCCACCATGCGGATGTAGCGGGGTATGGCGAACTTGGCGAGCTTGTCCTGGAGGAAGTCCAGCAGTTCCTTGCCGCCCAGCTTCCTGCCCTCCACGAGCTTCACCGATGCCATGATCTCGTCCTCGGTCATCTCTGAAGGAACGGCATAAACGGCGGCCTCGAGCACACTGGGATGCTTGAGGATGGCCTGCTCCACGTCATAGGCCGACACGTTCTCACCGCGTCTCCGCATGGAGTCGGTGCTGCGGCCCACGAAGTAGATGTACCCCTGTTCGTCCTGGTACATGAGGTCGCCGGTGTATTCCCACTCGCCCTTTGTCTTCTCACCCGATGCGTCGGGGTTCCTGTAGTATTCGACCGTGCTCTTCTTGTTGGGGTCCACCTTGAAGAGCAGTTCGCCGGTGGCGCCTGTGGGTACGTCGTTGCCCTTGTCGTCCACCAGCCTGATGATGGAGTTGAGCGGCTTGCCGATGGACCCCTTGGGCCCGTCGCCGAAGTTGGCGATGAACCCGGTCCCGTCGATGGCCGCATAGGCCTCCCAGATCTTCACGCCGAACCTCTTCTCGAAGGGCTCCCACAGCGCTGCAGGGCACCCGGCGGACAGGACCTTCTCCACCCTGTGCTGCTTCTCATAGGGGGTCTCCGGCGTCTTCATGAGGATGGGGATGATGGCCCCGATGGTGTTGAACACGGTGGCCCTGGACTTGGCGATCTCCTCCCAGAACCTGCTCGCCGAGAAGCGCTTCGAGAGAGCCACCGTGCAGCCCACAACCAGTGCGGACGTGGTGGTGACGTACAGCGCGTTGCCGTGGAAGAGCTGGAGCGCGGTGTAGTAGACCGAGTCAGGCTTGAGCAGGACGCCGGCGATCATCCTGAGCCGCTCGATGATGTTCTTGTTGTAGCGCATGACCACGCCCTTGGGAAGGCCCGTGGTGCCCGAGGTGTACATGAGCATGAGGATGGAGCTCTCATCGAACTTCACTTCCGGCTTCGTGGTGGAGATGTCCTTGCTGTAGGCGTCCTTCAGGTCGATCATGCCCTTGGGGACCCTGAACCCGGCAGGCGCCTCCAGGGTGTTCACGATCACGCGCTCCACCTTGGGGGTCTTGGCCGCCACGGTCTGGTAGATGTCCAGGAGGTCGTGGTCCACCACCAAAAACTTCGTGTCGCTGTTGTCGATGGTGTAGGCGAGCTGGTCGCCTCTCAGTGAGGTGTTCACCGTGTTTACGTACATCCCGATCTTCTGGATGCCGAAGAATATGTCCAGGAACTCGGGCGAGTTGTTCATGAGGGTGGCGATCCCGTCACCCGGGGCAGCCCCCAGGTTCAGCAGGAAGTTGGCCACCCTGTTGGCGTTCAGGTCCATGTCCGCATAGCTGATGGAACGGTCCTGGTATACTACGTACAGGAATGTCTTGTCCTTGAGCTTGGCTGCCTGCTCTTCGAGCAGGGTCGCCCAGTTGGTTGCAGCGGCCATAATAGTCTCCTTTCCTAAAGATGAGGTATTGCTCAGTTTGTTCTACTTCAGCCTCGGCGGTTTCAGATCGCTGTGGTCGATGGTCTTGAAGTGCTGCGAGAATGCATAGCCCGACTTCACACGGATAGCTTCCTTGGGGCAGATGGCCATGCAGTCGCCGCACGCCATGCACTGAGCGCCGGTTATCAGCACAGGCTTCTTGTCCTTCAGCTCGATGGCGCTGGCGGGACAGATGTGTTCGCAGGAGCCGCACCCGTTGCACTTGTCATAGTCAAAGTTGAGCTCTCCCCAGTGCGTCTGCCGCGGATCCGCATAATTGGGGATCGTGAACCTTTCACCCAGGCTGATGCCGGAATCCGTCTTGCCGGGGTCCACCACGGTCTTCATGCCGTTCTCGTACCAGTCCACGCTGTGGGCCGGACGATCCACGAACCCGTCGGGCTTGCCCATGGGCCAGCCGATGGCCAGGCTGGTGATGAACTTGTAGGGATACTTGATACCGAAGACCTTGTTCCACTTGAATCCGAGGTAATCGAAGGCCAAACTGGCAAAGCTCACCCAGCAGGTCCCCAGTCCCATGCTGTGGGCTGCAAGCACCATGTTCTGCCCCGCGATCCCGCAGTCGAGGTCCGGGTTGGTAACGCCGCGCACGTCCTTGAACAGGAGGATGACCGTCTGCGCTCCGTGGTACAGCCCCAGCTTCCTGTCCGCGATGAGCGGGATGGCGCTGAAGGGCACCGGGTGCAGCTTTTTCGGCATCAGGTGGGTGTAGAGTTTCGCTATGGGGAACTTCCAGAAATTCCCCGGTGTCTGGTAATCGAGGATCGCCCTGAAGAGCTTGCACATCATGACAACGGTGTTCGTGAGGTCGTCGATGATGGAGGGCTCCCTCACCACCACGAACTTCCAGGGCTGGCAGTTGCCGGCTGACGGGGCGAACCTTCCGGCCTCCAGGATGCGCTTCACCATGAACTCGGGCACCTGCTCCTTCTTGTACCAGCGGGTGCTCCTGCGGCTCAGGATGATCTTCTCCGTCTCCGTGAAGTTCTCCTCCAGGGCCTTCAGGGACTCCGCCCTGTCCTTTTTCACTTCCTTCATCTCCACTGCCATATATCTATCCTTCCTTTCGCCTTCATGCATCCCCGATCAGTGGATGCGGCTCAATTCCCGGCCCTGCCGGTACCGGTCGAACACCCTGACCCCGTTATGCCCGGGTTCGACAGTGGTAGTAATACGAAATTGATAAAACGAGCAATATTGTAGGCATAGGGGTGGTGCAGTTTTTCGTGTGTGCCTACGTTTTCAGGGGTTCAATCGGATGCTTTGTATCCTCGGTGGGGCAGCCATCTT
>JAKPPU010000048.1 GCA_029547185.1 Deltaproteobacteria bacterium
TACAAAAGAAGCGACAGCACGTAGAACATGCCTGCCATGCTCGCCATCCGCTGTACGATGTAGCTCACTGCCTGCGTCTGCACGGGATGGACAAGCCAGATCAGAGCAGCAAAAAAGGCAAGCAGGGAAGAAGGATACGGCCCCCTCCCCGATTTGCCCGACTGCCCGGAGCACAGATCGAGGGTAGCCTTTATGAGGAGGAAAAGGAATACGGCGGCGAGCACATGGACCAGGATGTTCACTGCATGGTATCCCGCCACATCGTACCCGCCGAAATAATAGTTCAGCGCAAAGCTGATATTGGCCACCGGGCGGTTATCACATTTGCTTTTGGAACCTGCCTCGTTGAAGGCTTCCAGGCTGAGCGTGCTCACACGTATGTATTTGTTGTAGAGAATGTTCTCCTTGTCATCGAAGACAAACGGCCCGTTAAGCACCCTTGCGTAGAGCGCAAAGCCCACGAGCGCACATATGACTGCAGCTACAGGCCAGGAGATTGGCCATGAAACAAAGCCCGTGAGACCGAAACTGTTCGCCGGCCCTTTCTCGGGCATCTTTTCACCGGCTTTTTCAGCCGGCTTATTCATGTTTTCTCTTACCCTGTCATCTGCCATATCTTCCGATCGCTCTACGAACCTATCTCCTGGTACTTTGTCAGCATTGATTCTGGACTTTTTTCTCGTTATTCCCGCGAAGGCGGGAATCCAGCGGACCTTGTGCTTCCTGGGCCCCTGCCTTCGCAGGGGTGACGCAGAGGTTACTCCATATTCGAAGCTGACAACGCATTAGAGCTTTCCCATTCTATCCCTGACGCGTGCCAGGTATGCCCCTGCATCCGCATTCCCGCAGGATCAATCTTCAAGGCCTCCGTTCATGAATCTTGTTCTACCGCCCGATCATCGCTTCTGCACGTTTGAGGTTCATCATCACACCGGCATTGCCGGGAGCAAGCCGCAGGGATTCCCGGAAATGTACGATCGCTTCCTTTGCGTTTCCCTTCTGGAGAAGTGCAAGGCCCAGCCCGGTGTGCACTACCGGAATGCCGGGAGCCGCTTGGAGGGCCTTCCGATAAAGCTCTATGGCCTCGTCAAGTTTTCCGGTCCCCAAATATATGGCTGCGAGGTTCACCCGGGTCTCCAGATCAGAGGGGTTGAACTTCAATGCCTGGATATAGCATCGGGCCGCCTCGTCGTTTCTGCCCCCCTTTACCAGAGCACATCCCAATCGCCTGTATGCCCTGAAATAGCCGGAATCGATGTTTAATGCCTTCGAGTACTGCTCTACCGCTTCCTGGAATCTGCCGCCTTTCTCATATGCCAGACCAAGACTGTAATATACCTCGGGTCTGCCAGGGCTGATTTGTATCGCCCTGGTGATGAGGCTGATCGCATCCTGGATGTTCCCTTTCTTCAGCTGCAGGACGCCCAGATTGACATAGGCGCTATCCATCGAGGGATTGATCTCGATCGCACGAAGATAATACTTCATCGCCTCGTCCAACTCACCCTTTTTGTCCAGAACCACTCCCATGTCATAAAGGGTTTTGGGATTATCCGGTTCCAGCCTCAACGATTCCGAATAATGCCTGATCGATCTTTCCATGTCTCCTCTATCGACAAGGCAGGAGCCCATGGCGGTATGAGCGACATGGTTGTTTCGCGTAATGCTTAAGGAATGGGTAAAGAGAGAGATCGTGTCTTTCCAGAACCCGATCTGCCTCCAGGAGAGGATAGTGAGGACGATGAGGACGGCTGCCGCCGATGCTCCCAGGATCTCTCTTTTCGCGGACAGGCTCTTCGCGAGCTCGGGCACCCCCCAGGCAGCCATGATGAATATCCCGATGAGGGGCACGTAGGTATACCTGTCTGCCATGGACTGGGTCCCCACCTGAATAAACCCCACCACAGGCACAAGCGTCCCGAGATACCACAGCCACCCGGAAACGAGGTAGGGCAGCTTCCTTGCCAACAGGAGCACGGCTGCAGTCACGAGCATGACGAACACCAGCGCGCCGATCGCCTCCAGCGGGCTTATCGAGATGGAGAGCGGATAGTATACTGCCA
>JAKPPU010000057.1 GCA_029547185.1 Deltaproteobacteria bacterium
ATAGCCTTGCCTCAAGGCCTCCGCGAGCGTCATGTACTGCGCGGCCCTGACCTGCCGGCAGCGACCGCAGGGCGCGCTGAAGGTCGGCGGAACCTTGTAGCCCCTGACGGGCCTGGTCAGGCAGAGCCAGCCTCCCTCGCAGTCCGGGCAGTCGACGGATTCCTTTCGGGCCCGCTTCTCCGGGTGAGCGTCGAGCCAGGCGTTGTAGAGCTCCCAGATCACGGACGGTAGGTTCTTCGGGAAGGTCTCGAACTGGTCGAAGATCCGGGTCTGGATCCAGGCGAGGGGCTCTGACGGGATGTTGCCGACCCGCTGCTGCCAGAGGTCGAGGGTCATGTCGTTTGGCATCTTGCGCTCGTAGTATGAGCATGCGGTCTTCGTGAATTCATGCAATTCAATGGGCGTCATCGGCTTCCCCTCCCTTCTGCTCTGCGAGCTTTTTCTTGATCCACGAGTCCGGGTCGTAGGGCTTGTCCTCCGGTTTGACGGGGAAGACGCCCTTCCACCCCCTCTCGACGGATTGCCTGAGTACATCCCCTGGGTCGTGACCCATGGATTGCAGTTTGGCCAGTTTGTCGGCGATGAGCTTCTTGGCGTAGTTGGTGAGGGTCCCTTTGCGGAGCCTCATCTCGACGAAGGCGTCCCATTCTTCCTGCGGGATGAAGGCGGGGAGAGTGAAGGCGTTACCGTTTCCCTTCGATCTCGACGTTGGGTTCGATCTCAAAGGGGGGTAGGGGGGTTCTTCTGTTCCTGTTACTGTTACTGTTACTGTTACTGGTTGCCCCAACCGTTCATCTAACCGTTTGAGCAACGGTTCGTACAACGGTTTGCCTAACCGTTCAATCAACTGTTTAAGGTCGCTGAATAGCTTCGTTTTCGGCAGCTCGTCGAGTTTCTTGACGGCCGCCTTTACCTGGTTGGGGTTATCCAACGGGTGCTTGTCGAGATACTCCAGATCCAGTATGATCTCAGCCTCCTCATCCCATGCGACAAGGTGTTGGTGCAACAGTTCCCCCAACAGTTGGGCAAACCGTTGTCTCGATGATAGCCGGAGGTCATCGACGACATATCCGGGGCGCAGGACGAACATCCCGAGCATGTTTCCGTGGGGGCACGTTATGATGTAGAGGTACAGCTCCCTGGCCTCACGGCTCAACGCCCGAAACTGGGCCGTATGCCAGATTTTACGGGTTACCTTGGCATATGTATTTAATTCACGGTTTGCCATTTTGCGCCCTCTCCTTGTCGAATGTCCTCCTGCCGGCGAACCATCGGAGCAGCGTTGCGACGGCCTCTCCGTTTCTGAGCTGCCGGGGCGTGAAGCGCAGAAGCGACCAGCCCATAAGGGTCAGCTCGTTGTACTTTTCCATGTCATTCATGAAGCCGGAGCCGCGGACGTGCCGGCCGTTGATCCAAACCCCGCCCTCGATCTCGACGGCGAGGCGGAAATCAGGCCATGCGTAATCGAGCCGCCACCTGCGCGCAGGATGGAAGCGGTACTCCCGGACCGGCTCGGGGATGTCCAGGCATCGGATTATCGCAGCCAGGTCGCCGAATCCCTTCATTCCTTCCCCTCTCTGAGGATCTGCTGAAGGAGCCGCACGATCTTCTCGGCCTCGTCGTCGGCGCGTGAGGCCACCACGAGCCAGGACCAGACGAAGAAGCTCATGATGATCCACGCCATGCACAGGCTCCAGGGGTGGGAGAGGATGAAGTCAATCATGGGAAACCTCGCACTTCCTGCACTTGCTCAGCGCCAGCCATTCATCGCTCAATACCGGCCGCACGCCGAGCTTGGTTGTTTTCTTGGCCTTGAGCGCCCTCGCGTGCCTTGCCCTGCACGCCTTCTCGCTGATCAGGCATCGGTAGGCAGCACAGCGGACCATGGGGGTCTGCGAGAGGAACGCCGCCACTGCCTCATCCGGTGTATTCGCCCTGCACTTGAGGCGCTGGTGAAAGGGTCCGTCGGGGGTCATAGCTCTAATTCTCCTTGGTCATCCCACGGTGAGATGATGTACTGGTCAAGCGTGTATCCCGGCTTGAACGTAAACCCTATCTGCCTTTCTATCTCGCATATCCTGTCGAAGGCTTCCCGGTTGTTCGCTTTGATGGCCTGTAATTCCCGCTTTCTGTTGTAGATGCAGACCATACAAGACAGGCGGGAAAGGTAGTCGTAGCAATCGTGGAGGGGCACGCCCGCGCCCTTGAGGTAGCCCTTAACGTCCTTCTCGGACCAGTTGAGCAATGGATAGAAGTCGTGTACGGTGCGCTTGCTGTTAGTTATGCGCTCGTCAATCTCAATCTGAGGGAGCTTCGCCCTCCGCGCCGATTCTTCGGCGCGCAGTCCAGAGCACATAATGATATTGGGAGATTTGACGTTGCGAGTGACCCATGTGTAGATGGGGGCGCGCTTTAGGTCTGATGTGCATTGCCGACAATCGGGGGATGCGAACTTTCCCCTTTCCTTCGCCAGCGTGAAAAAGTCGCGCCTCGCCGCTACCCGATGCACCTCAAGTCCAAATCGTTTAGAAATCTCAGCGCACCACTTGTCATGGTCTGGATACTCGAAGCCCGTATCAGCCCACACAACGTGCTTCTTAATGTTCGGGAATTGTTCGCATAGATAGGCAAGCATCGCGGAGGAGTCTTTGCCGCCGCTAAAGGAAATGACAATCTCTGTGTCAGGCTTGATAATCTCGTTCATTCCCCCCGCTCCTGGCTTATCTTTGAACTCAACATGCAGGCGCAGAGCACACAGATACCGAACACAATGAGAAGAACGGATAGGACGTACAGCATGGCGGCTCCTTCCAAGTTGTTGGAAAGTTGTGGCGGGTTAAACGCCGAGCAGTTTTGCGGCCCTGATTGCCCCGTTCGTGACGCGCTCGATTCTGCGGGCAGTCCTTGGCCTCGGTGTCGTCGTTCCGTTGAATAAAGCGTAAAGATACTGCCTGCTTATGCCGAAACGACGGGCGGCTTCTGCTACACTCTTGTAATTGCTTCTGACATAGGTTTCTAGGTTCATGCCTCAAATATACACGAAAAATTTTTCTTGTCAATACTAAAAAGACGTAAATTATGTCTTGACTTTTCCGATAATGGGTGTATATTGAAATCACAAGCCACATCCCCGTTGCCGATACGCCAAGAGGCAATGGCTAACCGAAAGGGGCGTGACGAGGGGTGAGTGGCGCGGAGAGGGTCGAAGATAAACAGAGCCGGGGGGCAACCCCCGGCGAAAGGAGCGGGGAGATGATTTACACACGATGGGGAGAAACGGTCCACGACATTCTTGACGTTCAGGTCGGAAAGAGAAACGGAGCGATCAAATGCACCATCGGTGAGGCCAAGGAAGCAGACGCCCTTACCCTTGACTGTTTCCGGGCCGACGGCGGGATAAACGAGATCATCGAGACAATCGAAAAGGCTGGATTCAAGATGGTTCCCAGCGAATACGTTATTTGGGAGAAGGCGGGGAGGTAGCCCATGGAAAAGCCCATCAACATGGTCGATTTTGCCTCTCGGGTCTGCCTTGGTCCCGGGTCGGTCACGGAGGCCGAGCACCGGGCGCTGAAGGACATCACGAAGCC
>JAKPPU010000067.1 GCA_029547185.1 Deltaproteobacteria bacterium
CAAGATCATCACGGAGATGAAGGACTTGTGTATGACCCTCCGCCATGGCGGAAGATGTTTGCCATTCCCGGTATCTCTTCCGTCATTCCCGGCCTCTCTTCTATCATTCCCGTTTTCTCTTCCGTCATTCCCGCGAAGGCGGGAATCCAGAAAGTGGGAATAAAATCCTGCATCCCCCTTCCCACAGGGATGATGAAACGGAGGATAATGCGCTTCACACGTGAATTGAGCCATCGCCATCGCCTGCCGTACTGCGTGAGCCGTCCGGCACTCTCTATCCTTTTCACATCTGTTTCGGAAAAAAATCAATCGTTAACCAGTGCTATTTTCAAAAAGGCTCATGCCCTTAAAGCAGGGGGGTTGCTATGGCTGGATTTATGCACTATGCTCTTTCCCGCCATGTTTATCCCCACGACGCGAAAAGAGATGGAGGCCCTCGGCTGGGACCGGATGGACGTGATCCTGGTCACGGGCGACAGCTACATCGACCATCCCTGCATCGGCGTATCCGTCATCGGACACGTGCTCCTCGATGCTGGATACCGGGTGGGCATAATCGGCCAGCCGGATACCGGGACGGATGCGGACATCGCCCGGCTCGGCGAGCCGAGGCTCTTCTGGGGGGTCACGGCCGGCAGCATCGACTCCATGGTGGCGAACTACACGGCCTCGGGCAAGCGCCGCAAAAGGGACGACTATACCCCGGGCGGAGTCAACAACAGGCGACCGGACCGGGCAGCGATCGTCTACACGAACCTGATCCGGCGTTTTTTCAAGGATACCTGCCCCATCGTCCTCGGAGGGATCGAGGCCAGCCTGAGAAGGATCGCGCACTACGACTTCTGGTCCGACAGCATCCGGAGATCAATCCTCTTCGACTCGAAGGCCGACATCCTCGTCTACGGCATGGGCGAGAAGGCGGTGCTCGATCTCGGCCGATGCCTCACATCGGGAGAGGACTACCGGGGTGTCCGGGGCATCTGCTACATCGCAAAGGAAAGAAACGGTGCCTGGATCGAGCTTCCCCCGTACGATGCCGTAACCAAAGACAAGAAGGCGTTCATGGAGATGTTCCGGCAGTTCTGCGAGTGCTGTGAATCGCCGGAGGCTAAAGCCCTCTGCCAGCTTCAGGACACGCGGTATCTGGTCCAGAACCCGCCCCAGCCCCTGCCCGGTCCCGGAGAGCTCGATGAGATCCATGCAAAGGATTACGAAAGAGACCTCCACCCGTTTTACAGGGAGCAGGGAGAGGTGCGCGCACTGGAAACCATCCGGTTTTCCATCACGACCCATCGCGGATGCTTCGGGGGCTGCAATTTCTGCTCGATCGGCGTGCACCAGGGACGGGTCGTGGTATCCCGCACGAAAGAATCCATTATAAAGGAAGCGAAAAGGTTGTCCCGACATCCCCTGTTCAAAGGCACGATCGCGGATGTGGGGGGGCCCACGGCGAACATGTATGCACTCGGGTGCGGCACTAGGAACGGCAGGTCCGCGTGCAGGGAGAGGAGATGCCTCTTCCCGTCCGTCTGTCCCAACCTGAAGACCGACCACGGCGCCCAGGCAGACCTCCTGAAGGCCCTGCGGGAGATGCCCGGCGTGAAGAGGGTCTTCGTCGCATCCGGCATCAGGCACGACCTCGTGGCCGCGGATGCAAAGAGCGGGAGGCGATACCTCGAAGAGCTCGTCAGGCACCATACGTCCGGGCAGATGAAGATCGCACCCGAGCACACGCAGGAGCATGTCCTCAGGCTCATGGGAAAATCGGGAAAAAACCTTCTGATCGCCTTCAAGGACCTCTTCTACGAGATCACCCGTGAGAGCGCCAAGAAGCAGTTCCTCACCTACTACCTCATGGCAGCGCACCCCGGCTGCACCCTCGACGACATGCGCAGGCTCAAGCGGTTTGCCACCTCGGAGCTCCGCACCAACCCGGAGCAGGTCCAGATCTTCACCCCCCTTCCCTCCACCTGGTCCGGCGTCATGTACTGCACCGGGCTTGACCCCGACAGCGGAGAAGGAATATTCGTCGAGAAGGACAGGGATGCACGGCAGCAGCAGAAGGACATCCTCGTCGCCAAGGAGCACATCAGGGCCGGGCGTCGAAAGAGATGAACCCTGCAAGATTATATTTCAGCAGCTTTGCGCAAAGATCTTGACAAGGGGCTCCATTAATAATAGTAAATAATTTAGTAAGATAATTGTATATCCAATTGCCATGATTTTGAATTTGATCAAACGGGGGATAGGCCAGACACTCGTTTTTCAGCAAGGCATTTGTTTTGATCGAACACATTAATCGGGCACAGAGGAGGTAGCCGTATGAAGGGTTTCAATTCAGGGACGCTTCTTCGCGTCAGCGTAATCATGTTGTTCTGTTTAACGATATCTGCATGCGGACTTTTCAGTGTTTCGTGGATACGCAGTGCAAGCGACAACGATGTAGTGAACCTGGGCGACTCCATCTTTGCGCTGTCCGGCAAGATCCATGACAATCTCCAGAGCTGGGCCGGCCAGACCTTCCGCCGCTACAGCAAATCGGGCGCCATGATAACGGGCGGCGACTTCATCACCCCCGACCTGAACATGCAGTATGACACGGCAAAGGCAGACGGCTACATCAGGACCATCTTCATGGACGGCGGCGGCAACGATATCCTCATCCCAGCCACGCTGTTCTTCGATCCCTACAACTGCAAGGTCGACTGGTGGGAATCCGGGCTCTCTTCATCCTGCAAATCTCTCATAAACGACGTGTACGTCGATACGGTGGACCTCCTGAACAGGATGGGCAGGGACGGCGTGCAGAACATCATCTTCCAGGGCTATTACCATGTCAAGGGCGGCCTCATCGGGACGACGGCCCTCAATCCGGCAGTGGACTACGGCGATGCGAAGCTCGCCCTGGCGGTCCAGAATGCGGCGGCTGCACCCAATTACCGCGTGTTCATCGACCCACGGCCGTTCATCGTGAATTCCGATATCGTTTTCGACGGGGTCCATCCGAACGACTCCGGCTCGTACAAGCTTGCACAGCGGATCTGGGCCAAGCTCCAGCCGCTCCTGTAGCTGATCCCGGGTCACGGGGCAGCTCAAGCCCCGTGACCCTTTTCCAGAATCTTCGCCCCGGCAGCAATCCCCCCGGTGAACAATCCCGGACAATGATAATCCATAATAATTAGGTTGAAAATTCGTACACTGTCGGAGATAAGGGTGGCCATGGACAGCAGGAAGAAAACGTTGGGAATAATCCTCGGCACAGCGGCATCCATATCCGTCATCGTCCTGTGCTATCTTTTCCTCCTCCCTGATACCGGCGCCAGATATGCACAGAGCTTCGTCCGTAAGGGGGACCAAACCGGTGCGCTCGTCCCGTCCGATCCCTTCATCGACCGGATGGTCAGAGAGCTCAAGAAGTGCTACGCGAAAACCATATCGCAGAAGAGCACGCAGGCGAGCCTGATCGGCATCAGGGATTTCGTCCTGGGCACCCACCCGGACAACGGGAGGGCCGTATTCTATACGATCCTTAAACAGGCGTTCCCGGACTACGCCGACGAGATCATGGAGACACTGGCCGGGATCGACGAGTACACCCGCTGGCTCGAAGACAATAAGAAGATGCTGAGCCGGATGACCGCCCTCGAGCGGACCACGGCCATGTGGGAAAAGCGCAAGGAGCTCTTCGGCGACGATGCTGAGAAGATCTGGTCGGGCGACGTGCTGGCCACCGAAGCGAGAAAGGCCAAGATGCAGGACATCATGGCCGCGTTGAACGAAGAGAGCACAACGAGCATCGACGAAAAGCTGCACGTGTACCAGGGCGCCCTCAACGAAACCTATAAGGGCACCCCGGAAGAGTATCTCCTTGGCCAGAATGCAATCCTGTCGAAGGTGTTCTTCAGCATCGATTCCGTCCAGAACGAGCTGAAGAACATGAGCCCGGAGCAGCGCCAGATGGAGATAAACAGCATCCGCAGGCAGATGGGCTTCTCCGAAGAGCAGATCGAGGAGCTGGCGAAGCGCGATGCGGAGAAGGAGCAGCGCTGGCAGGTCGGCTACCGGTACATGCAGCAGCGCGAAAAGGTGATGCAGCAGTACGAAGGCGAAGAGCGGGAGGAAAGGCTCAAGGATTTACGTGAGCAGTATTTCCAGGACGAGGCAAAGACGATCGAGCTCGAGGAAAAGGACAATTTTTTCAGGTTCGAGAGGCCGCGCATCTACGGGAGGAACTAGCTCCATGCCCTCCGCGACATCAATCGAGAACCTCGCGAACCCTGACGGCCAGCTCTTTGAGTGAAAACGGCTTCTGTATGAAATTCACGCCATTGTCCAGGACACCCCGGTGGGCGATGACATCGGATGTGTAGCCCGACATGAAGAGGTGCTTTATCGTCGGCCGGACAGCCTGAAGCCGGGCAGCCAGGTCCCGTCCGTTCATCTCCGGCATGACCACGTCGGTGATGAACAGGTCGATGCCATTCAAGTCTTCCCGGGCGATTTCGATCGCCTCGCCCGGCGTGCCTGCGGACAGGACGGTATAGCCCAGATGCTGCAGCATCTTCTTTCCCATCTCCAGTATTGCCGGCTCATCCTCTACGATGAGAATGGTCTCACCCCGGCTGCGCGGGATATCCACGGCCGCTGCGGTCTTTATTTCTCCGGCTTCTGACCCATGGCGCGGGATGAAGATCTTGAAGGTCGTTCCATGCCCCGGCTCGCTGTATACATGTATGAACCCCTCGTTCTGCTTTACGATGCCGTACACGGTGGCCAGCCCCAGGCCCGTTCCCTGCCCCAGCTCCTTGGTGGTGAAGAATGGTTCGAAAATGCGATCGAGGTTTTCCTTGTCCATGCCGCACCCGTCGTCGCTGACGGCAAGCACCACGTACTCACCCGGAAGGACCTCGGAGTTGATCTCCCGATAGTTATCGCCGAATGAGGCCGTGTGTGTTTCGATGGATATCTTGCCGACGTCGGCGATGGCGTCTCTGGCGTTGACGCAGAGATTGGCGAGAATCTGATCGAGCTGCGAGGGGTCCATCTTCACGGTACACGGGCCCGCCCCGGGAAGCCAGGCCAGCGTGATGTTCTCCCCGATGAGCCTGCGAAGCATTTTCAGCGTGGCTGCAACCGACTCGTTGAGATCGAACACGACAGGCGTTACGGTCTGCTTGCGGGCAAAGGCCAGGAGCTGACGGGTTAGGCGGGCGGACCGCTCTGCCGCATCGAGGATCCTGCCGAGATTCTCGCGCAATGGATCTGCTTCGTCCATGCTGTCCATAGTGAGCTCGGCATATCCGATAATGGCGCCCAGCATGTTGTTGAAATCGTGGGCAACCCCGCCGGCGAGCACGCCGACCGCCTCCAGCTTCCGGGACTGGAGGAGCTGTCCCTGCAGCTTCTCCCGCTCCTCTTCCTCCAGCTTGCGGTCGGTGATGTCGAAAATACTTACGATGATGCTGTCTCCTATCAGATTGGCACCGATGATCATGGTGCGCACCGTACCGTCCTTGCAGGTGACCCGGAATTCGCCCGGCTCCACCTCTGAACCTGTTGTCAGCACCTCATCGATGACTGTGCGCCAACGCGATCTCAGCTGGTCCCGATATTCAGGATCGGGATATGCGAGTCTCCACCAGTGATCGATGGTCGGTATGTCGTTGCGCGAGTATCCGAGCGCCTGCGAAAAGCGGTCGTTTACCTCGATGACCCTTCCATCCAGAGAGACATACGCAAGCGGCAAGGGCGCATTCTTGAAGAGCGAACGGAACCGCTCCTCGCTTTCCTTCAAGGCCTTCTCCGCGCGCTTTCTCTCGGTGACGTCCGCGGTCATCGTGAGAACCTGCCTCTTTTCCTGAATCTCCAGCAGGACGGATGAAAAGATGATGTGGCGCTCGGAGCCGTCCTTGGCCCGGATCGGGGTTTCGAAGTTCCGTACCGAACCTGTCTTCATCAGCATGGCAATAATATGCTCGGCCTCGATCTCGGAGAATACCTCGAAATCCTTAACCGTCAGGCGGGAAAGCTCTTCCTTCCCTATCCCTCGGGCATCCAGAAAGGCCCTGTTTGCATCCAGAAGCCGTCCGTCATCAAGGCCGTTGATGAAAATGGAGTAAGGCGCATACTCGAAGATCGCCCGGAATCTGGCCTCGCTCTGGGCCAGCACTTCCTGGGTTTCTTTCATGCTCTGGATGTTCAGGATCAGTCCTATGTATCGTGTCGGAACTCCGTTTCTATCCCTGGCAACGGCCTGGCCCTTGGACAGAACCCAGCACCAGGTTCCGTCGGCCCTCCGGATACGGAACTCGGTCTCGAACAGGCCCTGACCGCCGGCATTAATGTAGCCGCTGAACCTTTTTTCTGCAACGGGCAGGTCCTCGGGATGAATAAAGCCCCTCCATTCATCCAGAGAGACCTCCCGGGCTATCGGCCTATAGCCGAGCATGGTGTACAATTGCTCTCCCAGATAACCGGAACCCCTGGCCGGGTAAAAATCCCAGATGCCGGCATAAGTTGCATCCATGGCGAGCCGCAGCAGCTCGTTCTGGGCCAGGAGCTCCTGCTGAGCCGTTTTCAGGCTGGCGACCTTCTCTTTGAGCCTGTATCTGAGGAAATAGCTCGTGCAGAGCAGTCCTATCGTGATGAGCACGGCGAGCGCGTTGATAATCCGGAATCGGCGGCGGGCATCCTGATCGAGCCAGCCTCTCATGCCCACGGAGGCCAGTTTCGTGCGTACTGCCTCGAGCCTGCTTTCGGCAGCGGTCTTGGGGAGAGAGGCACCGAGCCGCGCTTCGATCATCGCCGGCAGATCCGCCCCGATCCGTGCAGGAGAGCCTTCGCTGACGGAAGGAAGCGTCAGTCTTCCATGGTTCAGCCGGACCTGCTCATTAAAAATGAGGCGCACAGGGGATATCCCCCCGGCATGCACGGGTGCAGCCGGGACACAGAACAGGCCGACAACAAAAGGGAGAACGGCCACAAGGCCGATGGCTCCGCGCAGAAGGCATTTCTTTGTCAATGAAGGAATGGAACCGACAATCGGTCTCGAGGTCGATACATCCGCGCCCAAAATGCTTACCCCTCTAAGATGCCTCAAATTGCCTGTCACGGTTGAGCGGACCCCATCAGGGATCACCGGATTCTCATATCCTGATGGTCAAGTATTTTTATCGTCCTTTGCCGGACCGTTCTTGACAGAGAATATTCCTCATGAAAAAGCATCGGGCCGCCTTGTACTGGCGGCCCGCATTCGTGGCATCCCAGCCGGATGGACAGGGCGGGATGTTTCCTTGAGATCGTCACTGATGCTGTACTTTGGCCCTCCTGATGTTCAGCTGCTCTTTGACCTTCGCGTAATCCGTGTACATCCGTCCGATGCACAACGCGATGCCCAGAACGAGCAGTCCCAGCATGAAGGTCGGCTCCGTACCCATTCTTACATCGATCCACCGGCCCGCGAACAGGAACAGGAACGAGGAGACGACCAGGGTGAAGCTCCATGCGCTTATCATAATGATCTGATTGAGTGCCTTTGTCTGGATCTTTCTCTTTTGCTTTTTCATGTCATCTCCTCCTTTCCTCTCTTCCGGCTCCGGATTCCCGGTGCCGGGCTATCGGCTTGCTGCCAAGATGCATCAGCCTGGCCGGGTTCCTCTGCTGCTCCTCTATGATATCCATGAGGCATACAGCGTGCCAAACGGATCATGGAGCCCGGAATATTCTGTATCTCATTGTTATCATAGTTTATTATACAATAAAGGCTCTCCCCTCTCCCCTTGAATGGTCTGTGAAAACCCATGTTCCGTTCAACAAAACGTTGAAAGATATTGAAAGAAACGTGCGGGAACCTGCTGATAATACCTATCCTCACCCTTTTCCCATTCGACCAGCCATTGTTCAAAGCCTGAAAAAATGGAAAGGGAGGAGAATTGACATTCTTCTTGGTCATTGGTATAATATACCAAAGATAAAGGCACAGCTTATCATCCATAGTAAGATCACTGACGAGTTCGGGAACACTATTGAGATGAAGCTCTGGAAGGTCCCGAGAACAGAGCGTATGCCCAGCGGCATCAGATACTCTCTTGTCTACATCGTGAACGGGAAAAGAGTTATCGGGTATGACAATGCTGAAGGCAAAGGAGATCACAGGCATTACAATGACAAAGAAGCTCCATACAGTTTCAGCGGCATCCGTGAGCTGACTCGGGACTTTTATCACGACATAGAGCGATACTTGGAGAAAAATTATGAGAGTAAAAAAGGTTAAGGTAGGGATCAAGGATGTAAGTACAGCCCTGGCGGAGTTTGCCGAAACAGGTGAGAAGTTGGAGCAGGGAAAACTTGTGCATAAAGAAAATGGTGTTTATTTCACCAGCTTCGAGGCCTTCAGAAAGGCACTCACCCCCAAGCGTCTGGAGCTTCTCCATGCGATAAAGAGAGGGAAACCATCGTCGCTGAGCCATCTGGCAAGAATAGTGAAAAGGGATATCAAAAATGTTGCCGTCGATGTTGATTATCTTGCCCAGATCGGCTTGATAGAAAAGAGGGAGCGGCAGAAAGAAGTTATTCCCGTTGTCACGTACGACCATATATCTCTCGACATTGCCGTTTGAGCTTATCCCTGCCGGCTGGAGATCAACCGGACGGCAGCTTCTACTTCACCAGGCAGACGAGCCCCTTGAGGTAGCTCGCCTCGGGGAAGTTCAGGGAAACGGGGTGGTCGGACGACTGGGTGAGCCAGTGGATGATGCTTGCCTCCCTGCCCGCATCGAGGGCGGCGTCGGAGACGATCTTCTGGAACAGGTCGCGTTCGATGAGGCCAGAGCACGAGAAGGTGAAGAGAATCCCGCCCGGTTTGAGGATCTTCAGGGCGAGCAGGTTGATGTCCTTGTATCCCCGGCTCGCCCGCATGATCTGGCCTTTTGATTCTGCAAACTTCGGAGGGTCGAGCACGATCAGGTCGAAGCTCCTACGCGAGTCGCGGAATCTCCTCAGCAGGGTGAACACGTCGGCTTCGATATTCTCCACAGAGCCCGGATCGAACCCGTTGATCAGGACGTTCCGCGCAGCCAGACCGAGTGCGCTCCCTGATGAGTCGACATTGACCGCATGCGATGCCCCTCCCTTGAGAGCGGCGATGGAAAAGCCCCCGGTATAGGAAAAGCAGTTGAGCACGTCCCGGCCCGAGGCGTATCGGGCAAGGCATGCCCGGTTGTCCCGCTGATCGAGATAGAACCCGGTCTTGTGCCCGTGCCTGACGTCGACGAGATACCGGCATCCATGCTCATGGATCTCTATGACCTCCGGCGGCTCTTCACCAGAGAGGCGCCCGACAGAGGGCGGCAGACCCTCCTTTGCCCGGACGTCCGCATCGGAGCGCTCGTAGATGCCCGTACATGCCGTCAGCCTCTCCAGCCAGGAGACGACTGCATCCTTCCAGCGCTCTGCCCCTGCGGTGAGAAACTGGCATACGAGGAAGCGGTCATAGCGGTCCACGATCAGTCCGGGCAGGCCGTCCGATTCCGAGTTGACGAGCCTGAAGGCATCCGCGGCCTGCTCGATACCGATTGCGCGCCTCGATTCGATTGACCTTGAGAGCCTGAGGCCGAAGAAGCCCGCAGAGACCTCTTCTTCGGGATCGAAGGTCCAGACCCGCACCCGTATCTGCGATTCGGGCGAGTATGCGCCCCTGGCGAGCCACCTGCCGTCGGGCGAGAGGATATCGACGGTCTCGCCCCGGCCAGGCTTCCCCCTGACCGTATCCACTGCGCCGGAGAAAACCCACGGGTGGTGCCGGGTGAGAGACTTCTCCCTCGATCCTTTGAGGATGACATCTGCCATGAGTGTTATAAGAGACAGAATTCACCTGCCTCTACAAGAGGTATTTTCCGGACCGCCGCCTGCCGGGAAGACGCCCGAGAAGGCGGCAGTCAGCAGCGGTCGCGGTGGAGGACCTGGTCCTTCCAGCTCTCGGCCGGCTCCTTTCCCGGCTTCATTCCGAAGAAGACTCGAAGGAACGGAAACCTCCTGACGAGGAAGTGGTAGAACGCCATGGTCGTCCCCATGGAGGAAACGAGCAGGAGCACGTATCGAGGAGATACACCGATATCGAACCGGACGATGAAGAGGCCCAAGACCAGGATGGGTATCTGATGGAAGATATAAACGGGAAGCACCGATTCCCGCAAGTAGGAAAACCAGCCGGTTGTATGATCAAGGTACCTCTTTGCGAATCCCAGCACGGCCACGGCGCAGCACCAGCTCGCTATCGAGCCCATGAAGGCAAAGGCCTGGGGCGTCAGGCTCGATGTCAGCATCTTCATGGACAGGAACAGGGATACGCCGATGATGCCTGCATGCCAGGCCTCCTGGTGTATCGCACGCTCGTATGCACTGTAACGGGAAACCATGAAGCCGATGATGAAATAGACAAAAACGTAGGCAACTCCGGCCCAGGTACTGAAAAAACCCTCCGTCCCCGAACGGGGCGGACCCATCCATGCCTGCAGGAACGAGAGAGGGATGATGGGGAAATAAACCCACACCCGGCTGATCTTCAGAGGCGTCACCTTCTTCTTGAGCATCCATGAAAAGAACGGCCAGGACAGGAGCGTGAAGGCAAGAAGCATGGGCAGAAGCCACAGGTGAGACCATGCATGGACGCAGGGATTGGTAAAACAGTCCGGCAGGAAGTCGAGGTACGACCTCGGCCCCGGTCCACCCGGCCTGCCTCCCTGGATGCCTATATAGGATCGATCGATCAATCCCAGGTAGGCGATGAGCGGCCACGTGAGGATGCACCCGGTTGCGAAGGGGATGACGAGCCGGTACATCCGCTCCTTCATGGAATCGATCCCTGCCCTCTGCTGCAGGGAATTCTTTCTGGACCATCCCGAGATGAGAAAGATGAGCGGCACATACCATTGAGAGAGATAAAAGCCGATGCCGTTCACGTATTCCGGAAGTCCGCTGCCCTTTGCTCCCTGGGGCGGACCTGCACCGAACACCCATACCGCCTGGAAGATAAAAAAGGAGTAGACCGCAAATATCCGAAGCCAGTCTATATCAGGGCGCCTGATCGGGGTAAGGGCGGCAGCCTGCTGGTTCATGGGTCCCCTTTTTCATCAATCGAATAAATACCGGGCTGACGGAGGAATCGATCCCCTGGATGCAATCCCTGCCGATACGCTGCCGCGGAGCTACTCTCCCGTCCCCGGTTGCTCCTGATGTTTCATGGAGCTTGCCGGGCGTATGCTGCCCATCCAGAGGAAATACAGCTCTGTGCCTTTTCTCTGCAGACCCTCCTGCAGACTCGTCCCCTCAAAAGAACCTCGATTTCCAATATGGGCCGAATTTCCTGTTCATGATGGCCCCTAAAGAGTCGGGATATATCTTTTTCCAGGCAGGCCATTTCCTTACCTTCATCTTATCTGAATTCTTCAAGCTGAAAGCGCGTTCCATCCTCATTCTTTCCACAAGCATACCTCCGCGGATTCTGCCGTTTCCGCATTTCTCAAGGGACATATCTGCTCTTGGCAGTCCCATGCAAAGGGCTCCCGACAGCGTAGTACGAGCCGGTGAGCGAACGGGTAAGGCTTTTTGCAGCATGAGTTTCGACCTCGTGTACAGGGGATCAGACTCATTTACCGTGCAGAAGAAGCTCCCATCTACTTATAATATGGTTGTGCGATGCGATATCTCAACGCTTTGGAAGAGTGGGGCCCCGGGAAGAAAATTTACCTGTCCGTCTTCGCTTTTCCGTGTCCTTTTGTGCGCAGCGTCAACGAGATCCGCCTTCGCTTTACATCCACATCGAGCACCTTCACCCTCACCTTCTGGTTCACCTTGACAACATCGGAAGGGTCCTTGACGAAACGGTCTGCGAGCTGGCTGATGTGCACGAGTCCGTCCTGGTGCACGCCGATATCCACGAATGCCCCGAAATTGGTGACGTTCGTTACAATACCCGGCAGCTCCATACCCTCTCTCACATCCTCGATGCCGTTCACGCCTTCGGCAAAACTGAAGACCTCGAAGGTCTCTCTCGGATCCCTGCCCGGCTTGTCGAGCTCGGCCATGATATCCTGCAGGGTGGGCATGCCGACCGAGTCGTCGATATAGCGCTTCAGATCGATTCTCTTCCTCAAATCCCTGTCTCTCATGAGGTCGGCAAGAGAGGCGCCCACGTCCGCTGCCATGCGCTCGACCAGGCCGTAGCGCTCCGGATGAACGGCGCTCGCATCGAGCGGGCATACCCCGTCCCGGATGCGCAGAAAGCCCGCTGCCTGCTCGAATGCCCTCGAACCCAGGCGGGGAACCTTCCGGAGCTCGTCCCTGCTTTTGAAGGGGCCGTTCTCGTTCCGGCAGGAGACGATGTTGCCGGCCAGGGCAGGCCCCAGTCCGGATACATAGGTGAGCAGCTCGACGCTTGCGGTATTGACCTCGACGCCGACGGCATTGACGCAGCTCTCGACCACGTCATCGAGCTTGCGCTTGAGCTTGCCCTGGTCGACATCGTGCTGGTACTGCCCCACGCCGATTGCCTTGGGGTCGATCTTGACGAGCTCGGCCAGCGGGTCCATGAGCCTCCTTCCGATGGAGACCGCACCGCGCACCGTCACGTCCTTATCAGGAAACTCCCGGCGTGCCGCCTCGGAGGCCGAATAGACCGAGGCGCCGCTTTCATTGACCATGATGACGGGAATCTGCAGGCCGAGCCCTGCGACGAAGGCTTCAGTCTCTCTGCCCGCCGTCCCGTTCCCGACGGCAACCGCCTCGATCCCGTACTGCCCGACCATGCTCTTCACCGCCTTGGCGGCTTCCTCTGCACGGCCGCCCGAGAACGCGGGAAAAATCACGTCATGGTGCAGGAGCATCCCCTGCGCATCGAGGCACACGACCTTGCACCCCGTGCGGAACCCCGGGTCTATCGCGAGCACCCTCCTGCGGCCGAGAGGAGGCGCCATGAGGAGCTCTCTGAGGTTCTTCGCGAAGACCCTGATAGCCTCGTCGTCGGCCCTGTCCTTGAGCACGCCCTTGATCTCGTTTTCCATCGAGGGACCGAGCAGCCTCTTGTAGCCGTCCGTGCACGCGAGCCGCACCTGCTCGGTGCATGGGCTGTTCTTCTTGCACACGTGCCTTTCGATGAGTGATAAGGCCCTGTCCTCCCCGGGCCTGATGGAGAGCTTCAAAAACGCCTCCCTGTTGCCCCGGAAAATGGCCAGGATCCGGTGGCTCGGGGCCTTCGAAGCCGGTTCCTGCCAGTGGAAGTAGTCGCGGTACGTGGAGGCCTCCTCCTCTGCACCGGTGTAAACCTCTGATGTGAGGACGGCCTCCTTCTCGAACAGGGCCCTCATGAAAGCCCGTACATCCGCATCTTCCGAGACGCGCTCGGCAATGATGTCCCGCGCCCCTGCCAGGGCATCCTCGGGAGTCTCGACCCCCTTGCCGGGATCGACGAAGGAGCAGGCCTCCTTCACGGGATCGATGCCCTGCTCCTGGGAGAAGATGAGGTCGGCAAGGGGCTGCAGTCCCTTTTCCCGGGCGATGACGGCGCGCGTCCTCCGCTTGGGCCGGTAGGGCAGATAGATGTCCTCCAGCTCGGCCATGGTCTGCGCAGACTTCACGGCCTGCTCGAGCTCTTCGGTGAGCACGCCCTGCTCGGTCATGGACTTCAGGATCGCTTCCCTCCTGACATCGAGGAGCTCGAGCTCCTTGAGCCGGTCCCGTACGGCGGTGATCGCCACCTCGTCGAGCGACCCGGTGGCCTCTTTGCGGTAGCGGGCGATGAAGGGGATCGTCGATCCTTCCTCGAGGAGGCCGGCGACGGCCCTTACCTGGGAGGGCTTAATCTTCAGCTCGCCGGCAATTATCGGAAAGTATGCTTCGTTCATTACGATCCTCTATCTTTTTCGATCGATTGCTGTCAATGACCTGCACCCGAGAAAAGACTTCATTATCCGGACAGGATCATGTAACGAAAAGGCATCATGGCAAGACACATCATCCTGGCTGCTCTCATACTCCTCATGAGCTGCTCCTGCACGGCGGCATCGTCTGCCGTTTCCGCACGGACGGAACCGAAGCGGGGAACGGCACCCGTCCCGGCACCCGGACCGGCAGGAGAAGACAAAGCTGCCCTGGCGCAGCGCTATATCAGGGCATATCCCGATTTTTTCGTCGCCTATAAGGGCGGATACCTCGTCACGAAAGACGGCGGGAGGATACTGTTCGACGATGGAAAGGCAAAAGATTTCGACGGAATGATCGTGGATACCGCGGTCGGAGACGATGCCTTCGACCCGGAGGACGCCCTTCATTGGGACTACCCGGCAGGGGAAGACATCCCGACTCCGGAGAAGCCGCCCGTGGGAGATCCTGGCCGCATCCGTCCGGCTGCAGTGTTCGAGTACATGTACGGGTCTACGGCAGCGGAACGCAAGGGCGCAATGCGCGATGTGCAGTGGGTAGACACCATCGGCGGCAAACCGAAGAAGATCAGGGTAACGACCGTCAACGGTGTGGACAAGGCCCTCACAAGGGTCTCCCATGAGATCATGAATCTCCCGGACGACAAGAAGAAGGCCCTCGAGGGAATCGTGTACCGCGTCGAAGGCCCGTACGGATACTACGAGAGGCCCGTACGGGACTTCCCCGGCCGGACATCGGGACATGCCTACGGGATCGCGGTCGACATCAACGGCGATCTTGCATATTTCGCAGGCGGCCATAAGGGCGAGCCGTACCTCTACCGGAACAACGTCCCGCGGTTCCTCGTGGAGATATTCGAGAAAAACGGCTTCATCTGGGGAGGCAGGTGGCACAGCTACGATGCCATGCACTTCGAGTACCGGCCCGAGCTGCTCATGAACGGTCAGTCTTCGAGGAGGTCGGATTCTTCGGTGAACTGTCCGAGGTAGTCCTTTTTGACCTTGAGGGTCCGGCTGTCCCAGGAGATGATGCCCCTTCCCTTGAGCCGGTCGATCAGGCGGGACAGGGTCTCGGGGATGGTGCCGATGGCCGATGCGATGTCCTTCTTCGTCATGTCGATATCGTACTCGCTCCTGATGCCGTAGTGCTCGATGAGGAACCGGAAGAAGCGCTCTTCGACATCGAAGCTCGTGAGGTAGATGATCCTGTCCGTCAGGTAGCGCTGCTTGTGCATGAGGGTAGCGATGAACTCGTTCCGGAAGCGCTCCTCGTCGAGGAGCTTCAAAAACGGCTCCCTCGGGATATGGACCACGAGAGACTGCGCCATCGTGACTGCGCTCACCGGATACTCGTTCCTCTCGAACAGGATCACCTCGGCGAAGATGGAGCCCGGCCCCTGGAGCCTCAGGACCGTCTCCTGCCCGGCAGGTGATGTCTTGTAGACCTTGACCGTCCCTGAAGCCAGGTAGAAGAAGTTGTTCCCCTTGTCGCCTTCGAGGAACAGGATCCCGTTTTTCGGGTATTCCACGAGGCGGCAGTACCGCGCGATCATCTGAAGGGACCCGTCGCTCAAGGAAGGAAACGCGTCTTTGAGAATACGTTTAAGCTCCACCACTTTCTCCCGTTCTGGTTTCATGAAACCCGTTCACAGGGCTTATACGATCCTGTCAAACAAAATGAAATTATTTTTCGAAATTTGACCTAAGTCAAGTATCCACTTATTACAAAGGTGATATCCAGATGTGTATCAAATCAAAAGGAGGAAGTCATGATGTTCTGTTACCAGTGCCAGGAGACGGCGAAAAACACCGGCTGTACGGTGAGAGGTGTCTGCGGCAAGCAGGAGGATACCGCCAATCTGCAGGACCTTCTACTTTTCTGTCTCAAGGGGCTTGCCGTATGCGTACGGCAGTCGGGCTCAAAGGCCGACCTGAACCGGCTGGGCAGGTTTGCAGTGAAAGCCATGTTCTCGACCATTACGAACGTGAACTTCGACAACGACCGGATCACGGCCCTGATCCGCGAGACGCTCGCACTCCGCGACGGGCTGAAGAAATCGGCAGGCCTCTCGATAACCTCGCCGGATGCAGCGGTCTGGTTTTCGGATGACGAAAACGAATTCAGAAACAAGGCGGCCTCGGTAGGAATCCTCTCCACCGAAAACGAGGACATCCGGTCCCTGCGCTCGCTCCTCGCCTTCGGGATGAAGGGCATATCCGCCTATTCGGACCATGCGGCCATCCTCGGCTATGAAGACCCGGCGATCTACGAATTCCTGTTCAAGGGTCTCGAGGCGACGACAAAGGACTTAAGCGCTGACGAACTCGTCGGCCTCGTCATGGAGTGCGGGCAGACGGCCGTGAAGACCATTGCCCTGCTCGACAAGGCGAACACGGAGACCTACGGGAATCCCGAGATCACGAAGGTGAGCATCGGGGTGCGCACGAACCCGGGCATCCTCATCTCCGGGCACGACCTCAAGGACATGGAGGAGCTCCTCAGGCAGACCGAGGGCACGGGCGTGGATGTCTACACCCACAGCGAGATGCTGCCGGCCAATTACTATCCGGCCTTCAAGAAATATACCCATCTGGCCGGCAACTACGGCAATGCCTGGTGGAAGCAGAACGAGGAGTTCGAGCTCTTCTCCGGCCCCATCCTCATGACCACGAACTGCATCATCCCGGTCAAGGACTCCTACAAGGACCGGATCTTCACCACCGGCATGGCAGGCTACCCCGGGGTCAAGCACATACCCGAGCCGGCGGACGGGAAGGCAAAAGATTTTTCTGAAATCATCGCCCTTGCGAAAAAATGCAAGCCGCCCGTCGAGATCGAAAAGGGCGAGATCGTCGGCGGATTCGCCCACGACCAGGTCATGAAGCTCGCGGACAAGGTGGTCGAGGCGGTGAAGAGCGGCGCGATCAAGCGCTTCGTGGTCATGGCAGGCTGCGACGGCAGGTTCAAGGCGAGGAGCTACTTCAGTGAAGTGGCCGAGGCCCTGCCCAAGGACACGGTGATCCTGACCGCAGGCTGCGCCAAGTATCGCTACAACAAGCTGAACCTCGGCGATATCGGAGGCATCCCCCGGGTGCTCGACGCAGGGCAGTGCAACGACTCCTACTCCCTCGCCGTCATAGCGCTCAAGCTCAAGGAGGTCTTCGGCCTGGAAGACATCAACGACCTGCCGGTCTCCTACGACATCGGCTGGTACGAGCAGAAGGCCGTAGCCGTGCTTCTCGCCCTGCTGGCGCTCGGCGTGAAGCATATCCGCCTGGGCCCCACCCTTCCCGGCTTCCTCTCGCCGAATGTCGCCAGGATCCTCGTCGATACCTTCGACATAAAGCAAATCGACGATGTCGAGAGCGACGTGGCTGCCATCGTGGAAGGAAGATAGCACAGCGACGCATCACCCTGCCCTCTCGCCGACAAACCGGCGAGAGGGCGTATTGAGGCATCTGGCATGACTTGAGTGAGAAAGCGGACGACATGCAGACAAGGAGAAATGAGATGAAGAGAAAGATAATCGAGATCGATGAAGCGCTGTGCAACGGCTGCGGAAACTGCATAACGGCATGCGCAGAGGGTGCGCTCCAGCTGATAGAAGGCAAGGCCAGACTGGTGAGCGACGTCTACTGCGACGGCCTGGGCGCCTGTATCGGCGAATGCCCGACCGGCGCGCTTACGGTCGTGGAGCGCGAGGCCCCTGCCTTTGACGAAGAGGCCGCTGCAAGACATGTGAAGGAAGGGAAGGAAGAGAAGGAAACCGGGAACATCGGGACGCTCGCCTGCGGCTGCCCCGGGGCTGCCGCCATGACATTCGATACCGGGGATGCACCTGCAGATACCGTCTCTGCCAGGTCGGCCCTCTCCCATTTCCCGGTCAAGCTCCAGCTCATCCATCCGCAGGCGCCCTATCTGAAGGGTGCGGACCTGCTGCTCATGGCCGACTGCTGCGCCCTGTGCTATCCGGGCCTTCACCAGAACCTGCTCAGGGGAAAGGCCGTAGCGATGGGATGCCCCAAGCTCGACGACCTGAACGCACATATCGGGAAGCTCGTCCAGATCGTCCGCTCCGGCGGGATCAGGAGCATCACCGTGGTCCACATGGAGGTGCCCTGCTGCAGCGGGTTTGTGCAGGCGGCCAGGCTCGCGCTCCGGCAGGCCGGTGCAGATCTGCCTTTGAGGCACATCACGATCAGCCGGAGGGGAGAGATCCTCGAGCAGGGGGCAGTCGATACCTGTGCATGCTGCTCTGCATAAGGCAGGGCAGCACGGCTGCATCCTGCTCATGTGAAGGGAGAAGTTCCCGGCAGACAGCTCCATGCTGTGTTCGCCGCGCTGTTGCGAACGACGAGTGGCAACCTCAACAGGCCGCGGCGCGAGACTGCCTCGACGCACCCGGTCCCTCGCGACGGCACCCTGCCGGCATCACGTCGTGTCGGTTTTCAATAACGCCGGGCTCCAGATCTCCCAGACCTTGCCGATGAGGGCCATCCCGGGCTTGAGGGTCGGCATGCCCGGGCGCCAGCCCGACGGGATGACCTCCCTTTCCTTGCTTGACTTCACGTACTGGAATGCCTGGAGCAGACGGATTATCTCATCGATGTTCCTGCCTACGGGCGCCGTGAGCACCTCGTATCCCTGGATCACCCCTTCGGGGTCGATGATGAAGGTTCCCCGTAGGTCCACGCCGTTACTCTCCTCGAACACCCCGTATTCAATCCCTATCTTTCCGGCAATGTCGGTGAGCATGGGAAAAGGAATGCCGCCCGGTATGATCTTTGAGAGCTCGGATTCATTCCATACCTTATGGACATAGATGGTATCGACGCTCAGGACCAGAACCTCGGTGTCGAGCTTCTGGAATTCGGTGTACTTGTCGGCAACTGCCGACACCTCTGTCGTTCAGACAAAGGTGTAGTCTCCTCCGTAGAAAAACACCACAACCCATTTGCCTCGGTACTTCGAGAGATCAATGTGGGTAAATCTCTCCTTATAGTATGCCGGGGCAACAAAATTCGGTGCAGGCTCCCCTGCCTTGATCATGGCTTGTCCCTCCTGGCCCCCTTCAATTAATGAGCCCTCTCCTTACCGCTGAAATACCGGCCGATGCGGCAGGAGCGTCCTGGCTTAATTCCTCTGCAAGGGTATAATTTTACAATAAGGCCTAAGGATTTTCTCTCAAGGTGCAGGAGGCTTGGGATCAGGTCGCAGAAGGATTTGCAGTATGCGTTGACTCGGGAGCTACATTGACACATAATTGGTCACGCTGAAGCCTCGGAAAATGGGCACTCGGCTGATAACCTCCGCAGCAGAGGGGATATGGGTCAGAAAAAGAACGGGACACTGTATGGAAGGCCGGGCAGGAAGATCGGAAGAAGACCGTTTCTGAAGTGGTCTCTGAGCCTTATCGGCGGCGGGATTCTCGGGGCCTGGGGGCTTTTCCCCTGGAAGGAAAAGGTCGTGCCGCTCCGTCCCGCCCTTTCGGTGAAGACGTCCAACGAGAGGGAAAAGCTCATCTTCGTCGCCATCGATGCCCTCCATCCGGGATACCTCGACCTCGATTCGAAGGGCATGCCCGGCGGGAGCGACGGCAACTGGCTCATGCCCAATATCCGCGCATTCCTCACGAAGTCGATGTGGTACAGGGACGCCAAGGCATTCCTCCCTGCAGCCACCGACATGAACCACCTCAATGCGCTTGCAGGGACATCGACCGCCCAGACCGGGATCATCGGCGTGTGGGCTCAGCCCACGGGCTGGGACGAGGAAGGCAGGGCAGTGATAGCGCCCACGAGCCTCTCTTTTGCACGGGATGATCAGGGACGGTCCGTGGACACGCTGTTTCACGCATGGAAGCGCAAATACCCGGATTCGAAGACCATGCTCATCACGGGCAAGGAATGGGTGGGAGAGATGTTCAGGCAGGAGAGACCGGGAACAGCGGTCGACATCCTCGCAACCGGCCCGAATCATCCGGACTACCTCGAACCTCCGAAGCGCGAGGGCCTTGCAGACCCCGTTACCGACAGGGATGCCGCCTGCGACCCGGAATCGAAGCGGCTCGGCATCTTCGGCGGGAGGCTGGGCCTGAGCGACATCTGGACCCGCCTCTACACCGGCCAGAGAAGCCTCCTCACCCTCCAGATGGAGCATTTCGCAAACCACTTCCCCCACGACCGATGGATCGTGGACTCGACCCTCGAGATCTTCAGACGGGAGGACCCGGACCTGGCATACATCCTCCTGGCCCAGTGCGACGACGCCGGCCACTGCATCGGGAACGCGTCCGATCCTTCCGAGTTCGAGGAGGCCCTCACGCCGTACAAGCCTCCGAAAGGCTGTGAGGGCAAGCCGGAATACCAGCTTGTGAGCAAGAGGAACAGGCTCCTCTACAAGGAGGCCATCCTCGATGTCATCAGGGACGTCGACATCCAGTTCGGCCGTCTCATGGCCGGCCTCGAAAAGCAGGGTGTGCTCGGCCGCTCGAAGGTGATCCTCCTGAGCGACCACGCAGCCGTAAACCACCTCTCGAGCATGAACTTCTCCTCCACCGATGTCATGGGGCTCCTCAAAGGGGCAGGGCTCGCGGATGACAAGACCGTATACGCCTTCAGCGTAAGCTCTTACGGAACTCTGTACTGGAGGGGAAGAAAGGAGAAGGTATCCGAGGCCAAGAAGCTGCTCCTCAAGCACAAGGCGCTCAATCCCCAGACCGGAGAAATGGAGTGCCCCTGGTGGGTCCTCGACAGGAACGACATGAAAAACGGCCTCGAGGGCATCTGCGGGCCGGGAGAGCTCTATCACCGCTACTACATCGAAGTGGACAGGGAAAGGTCCATGATCTGGCCCGACCTGATCATCCTGGCGAAAAACGGCTGGCAGATTCCCGTATACAACGGCCACGTCCCGAACGTCGGGATCAAGGCGCCGAAATGGATGTGGCCCTGGCGCGTATACAACGGCGGCCACGGTTCGGTGGACACCCTCCCCATCGTCGCCGCGATCTCGGTGCCGGGCGGCAGGACCGGCATACAGCAAAAGCCGATCCGGATCGCTGACCTCGGCGTCACCGCTGCGTCCCTCTTCGGCCTCGAGCTTAAGAGCACCACAGTCGGGGTCGATCTGAGCTCGGATCTGGCTTGAGCAGGTGATAAAATGATTGTTCCGGGGAGAGGGAACCAGGGCTTTGATAAGGTCTGAGAGTGCATCCTCTTCCTTTATATGAAAGCATAGATTCCGAACCAATCGTTATGCCCCGGGCTTAGCGACAGAAGGTATTCATAGATACCAATATCTTCGTCTATGGCATGGACTCCAGTGACCGTACAAAGCAGAAACGCGCGAGAGCACTGCTTAAGGAGGCGGGTGAACGACACCTAGGGGTGATATCCACCCAGGTGATGCAGGAATTCTATGTGGCAGCAACCAGGAAACTGAATGCCGATCCTCTCTTTGTCAAGGAAATACTGCACAGCCTCTTGCACTTCGAGGTAGTGGCCATCAGCCCGAATCTCATTAATGAGGCAATAGACTGCAGTATACTCCAGAGGATATCGTTCTTGAGCGCCCTTATTGTGGTTGCTGCCGAAAGCGCTAACTGCAGTGAGATATGGTCCGAGGATCTGAGCGACGGGCAGATCATTCGCGGGGTGAAGATCAGCAACCCTTTCAAATAAATTCGAATAGTCAAATCAGACGGCATCTGAAATTAAATATTTCGTTAGGTTCTCATAACCAGATCAAGGGAATGGGTTCATTTCAATATATTTCGGAGATCATACCTTTCCGGATTTTTAGAAATCCACATTTATTACAGTTATCTCAACTGGCGAGAAGCAGCATTTTTGTATTCCCGTTCAGGTTGCTTGACATCGATAATTTCATAAACATATGCTCATGCTGTGCCAAATGCTCTGACTGAAGACCTCAATCTTATCAGTCGTTTCAAGGACGGGGACCTCGCCGCCTTCGAAGAGTTCGTCCGTAAGAACGAGGACAGGATCTACAACCTCTGCCGATATATGCTCCGTGATGCATCCGATGCCCAAGATGCGGCACAGGATACGTTCATAAAAGCTTACAAGGGGCTGAAGGACTTCCAGCCCGACGCTTCCCCCTCCACATGGCTGTACCGGGTAGCGGTTAACACCTGCCTTGACCACAAAAAGAAATACCGAAACGATCCGTTGAGCGGTGAAGCTGTTCCTGGAGACCTGCCTTCTCCCGACCCCTCACCCGAGGGCAGCTATCATGCAAGAAGGGATGCGGAAGTCCTACGGACCGCCCTCCGGGAACTGCCTGAAAAGCTCAGATCCGCCATTGTCCTCCGTGAGATCGAAGGGCTCTCCTACGAAGAGATCGCCGCGGTCCTCGATATATCCATGGGCACGGTGAAATCGAGGATAGCACGGGCACGAGATGAATTGCGGGTGATAGTCTCCGGTAAATCGTGAGGAAAACGTTTTTCAGGGAACAAAATCAAGCTGGCGGTCGTTTAACCAGATGGAGAGAGAAGATGAACTGCAGGCGAACGAAAAAGATGATTTCCCCGTACATCGATGATGAACTGACCCCTCGCGAAAAGGAGGCCTTCTTGGAGCATATCGGCAAATGCCAGGAATGCAGCAGGGAACTAGAGGAAGCACGTGCAGTGCATCTGATTTTCACCAAAACCGAAAGGTCTCAGGCTCCCTATGGATTCACGGAGCGCGTCATGGCAGAGACGGCACGGAAGGATGCACAACGGAAATCGTTCTGGGAGCTCATACCCTTCAGGCCTCTCCTCCCAGGCCTTGTAGAGGTGGCCTGCGCACTTGCAATCATGGTGCTCGGGATCATTGCTGGCAACCAGCTCGTATTGCACAGCCCTGCTCATCAAGAAAGAGCCGGCATAGAGCAGGCCTTTTCTCTCGACGTGTTCCAGGCCAACCCTCCCGGATCAGTAGAGGGAGCCTATGCACGCATCATGGAGGCAGGCAATGAAGGCTAACACTCTCAAGTTCATCCTCGTTGTTTCCTTGGTCCTGAATATCTCGGTCTTCATATCGGCGGGGTATACCTATTACCGGCAGCACCAGATACAGCACACTCCATCATTCCCGTGTGAACTCCATAAGGGTAACGGTTACCCGTTCGAAAAACTCGGACTGAACCCGGAGCAGCTCAAGGCATTCAAAGAAAAAGCATACCCCTTCCACGCGGACGTTGCTCAGAAGAGGCACGAGATATTTCAGAAAAGGGCGGAGCTCATGGCCCTCATTCGTTCGGAGAATCCAGACAAGCAGGCAATCGATGCCAAGATTGGCGAGATAAGCCGGATGCAGGAGGGTATGCAGAAGGTGATCGTCGCCCACATGCTCGAGGTCAAGAGCGTGCTGAACGGGGACCAGCAGAAGAAGCTATTCGATCTCATAGAGGAAACCATGGCGGGCAGGATGGACCTGCCCTGCCGGTAGAGATGCAGTATTCCTGGGGAGTGAAGCAATGAACGTAAGCTATCTCAAGGGTGAGCTCCTGCACCAGAAGCGGAGGACGCTTGCAAGCATCGTTGGACTCTCGATTGGCGTCGCTCTCCTGGTCATCACCAACGCACTTTCCATGGCCTATTACCAGGCGGCACGCATACCTTTGAAGGAGATTGGCGCGGACATTACGGTCCAGCGCTCCGGGAATGTCCCGAAAGACCTTTCCGGCTCGGTATTCCCCTGCTCAGCGGTGACCATCCGGGATGGTGACGTCCGGAAGATCGCGGCGCTCCCCGGCGTGGAAGGAGTGGGCAGAGCGGTCCTGCTGTGGATATTCGATCCTCACCAGGCATGGATTGTCCTGGGCATCGAGCAGACGAACACGGTGGGGCCTGCGGTACTCAGGAATGCCGTCAGACAGGGACGTTTTCTCGAACAGGGAAAAGCGGAAGCAATTGTCGAGGCAGCATATGCCCACAAGTTCGGGATCAAGGTGGGTGACACCCTGTCCCTGGCAAAGAGAACCTATCCGGTCGTGGGTATCCTGGACGCGTCGAAAGCTGCCAAGATAGCCATAGCCAATGTCTACCTGCCCTTAAGCGAGGCACAGGGTATAGCAGCGTCTTCGAATCAGGTGCAGGATGTCTCGCCCTTTGATCCCCACGATGTGAACCTGCTTTTCATCAGGGCCGAGTCCTCGAAGATCCCGGCTCTCGCGGCATCGTTGCGCACCATGTTGGGGAAGCAGGCCACCATAGGCACTCCTGATTCCTTCCTCAAGCTGCTCGGCAGTCTGTTCGCGCTCTCGGACAAGTTCACCGTGGCGGCATCATTGATCGCCATCATCATTGCGGCCCTGGTTGCCTTCAAGACCATGGCGGGCAATATCGCAGAGCGTGCCCGTGAAATCGGCGTGCTCAAGGCAGTGGGCTGGACCGGTGGCAACGTCATGTCTCAGATAATGGCGGAATCGGTTGTCCAGAGCCTTATGGGAGGTGTCCTGGGGCTTGCCGTCGCATATGTGGGAGCGTTCTTCCTGAGCTTCATGACGGTCAATATCCCTATCCCCTGGGAGATGAGCCCAGTCCCGCACTTTCTGCCCGGAGGCGGGGACCAGATCTATAAAACGTTAAACCTGCCCGTGTACATACCCTGGACTCTCGCCGCATTTGCCGTGCTGCTTTCACTGATCATTGGAGTGCTCACGGGTTCTCTACTCACACGAGCCATCTCAAGGATCAAGCCCTCGGAGGTGCTTCGCCATGAATAAAGCTGATATACTGACAGGGAAAGGCCTGCGCAAGAAATACGGGGACCTCGAAGTGGTCAAAGGGGTTTCAGTCTCCATCGCTGCGGGAGAGTTCGTCTGCCTGACCGGAAAATCCGGGAGCGGCAAGACAACCCTGCTCTCTCTCCTGTCAGGGCTTGAATACCCTACAGACGGGAGTGTTCTCCTGGACGGCAAGGACATCACAATAGCATCAGAAGACGAGCTCGCGCTCTTCCGGAGAGATCATGTCGGTTTTATCTTCCAGTCCTTCAACCTGATCCCGACGCTCAATGCATGGGAGAACGTGGCCCTCCCGCTGTTCCCGGTAAAGATGCCGGGTGATGAAAAGCGCAAGAAGGCAACGGAGCTGCTCGCCAGGATGGAGCTGACCGAACGCATGGATCATCTGCCATCTGCACTCTCCGGGGGAGAGAAGCAGCGGGTCGCCATTGCCCGGGCTCTCGTGAACCATCCCAGGATTCTTTTCGCCGACGAGCCCACCGGCAACCTCGACTCGGCAACCGGTGAAAATATCATGGACATCCTGAAACGCCTCAATAAGGAAGAAGGCGTGGCCATACTCATGGTTACCCACGATGAAGATATCGCCAAAACAGCGGATCGGGTGATCCGTATGAGAGATGGGGAGATTGTATGATGAAAAAAACCGTTTCCGTTTGTTTCCTTGTTCTCATGGTCTTCGTTCTTTCCCAGGCCGCTTTTGCCGCCAAACAAACAAAGGTTGAGGTGCTCTACATGAACCACGGGCCGCTGATGAACACACTCAACGACATGAAAGGCGTGTTCTTCGGATTCGGCAACAAGATCTCCGTGTCCTGGCACGACTTCGAGAGTGATGACGGGGAGAAGTTCAAAGCACAGAAGGGCATAACTCAGCACATACCGCTCGTGATCTGGATCGACGGGAAGACCACGGTCAAGGTCGGACAGAAAGAGGTCAAGTTCTCAGGCTTCCCAACCGGTGCAGGCCCTGCTTTCTTCCATGGCAACTGGACAATGGATGACCTGAAGAAAGCCTTGGCCCAATCTACTGCGGGGAAATGAGAGCGGCATGACCTACCGGTACGTAGTGAAAGAGCTGCGCAACCACCATCACCGGATCCTGGTGAATATCCTGGGGATCGCCATAGGGATCACACTGTTCATCTCGATCAATGCCGTGTCTGCTTCGTACCAGAAGGCGGTGAGCCTGCCGTTCAAGAACATCGGGGCTGACCTCGTGGTACAGAAACCGGAAAAGAGGGATATCGATGCAGCCCAAGTGCCTACATCGATGAGGAGCATCCGGCTCCCGTTTTCAAACCAGTACCTGGCAGCGGATGAGGTTCGGAAGCTTGCTTCCCTGGAAGGCGTTTCAGGTTCGGCCTCCTCGCTCCTCTTATGGGAATTTGCCCAAGGCGGCTTCAGGATCATCATGGGAGTGGATCTATCGCAACCAGGCCTTGGACCTGTGAAAGTGAAAGAGTGGCTTACAGGGGGCCGGTTCCCGCAGCATGAGGGGGAGGCGATACTGGAAAAGCATTATGCGAAACTCCACCACACCCGCCTTGGGGATACCCTGAGCATTGGAACCCGCTCCTTTGCCATTGTCGGGTTGCTTGAAATCAAGGAAGGGGCACAGGTGGCGGCAGCAAACATATATCTGCCCATAAGCGATGCCCGGAAACTTCTCGGGCCTGATGAGTCGGCAGTGAATATCGTTTATCTGCGTCTCAGGGACCCGTCGCTCCAGGAGAAGGTTAAAGCGCAGATCGGAAAAGAATTCCCCGGTATGTCCGTCACGAGTTCCGATACCTTCCTTGAGCTTATGGGGGGCGTCTCCAAGATCTCAGGCCGGTTCGCACTGCTTACCTCCCTGATCGCTCTCATTGGTGCCATAGCCCTGATCATCAAGACCATGCTTTCGAACCTCGTCGAACGTTCACGTGAGATAGGTATCCTGAAGGCAATAGGCTGGACCGGTAGAGACATCAACAGACAGCTCATGGGAGAGGCATTGGTGCAGTCCCTTGCCGGAGGTCTCCTGGGCATCCTCATCGGGTATGCCGTGTCATACTGCATGGGCTTCCTCTCCATCCCTACGTCAACTCCCTGGCAGGTGAACCTCATGCCCGCCCTTGCAAAAAATACCCCGGGTGCAATCGCTACCACAGTCCGGCTCCCCGTCAGTGTTTCTATCGAGCTCATCACGGCAGCCCTGGTGATCTCTGTTATGACGGGTATTCTTGCCAGTCTTTTTATGGCGAGGCGTACAGCCAGAATGAAGCCAATGGAGATACTCAGGAAACTATGAAGGGGCAGTGTTCCCTATAGCATCTCATAATCTTGGAAACGATAGATAGCGTGAGGAGAGTTTAGGTTTGGTGATTGTGAATATATCAACTGGAGAGTTCAGTAGGAGATCGAGAAATCAAGAATCCATAGATCTAAGAGCAATAATAGCTCCCAATACCATACGATATACCAGTCTATAGGATGCTTCGTTGAGATCAGATTCCAACGTACAGAGTTAATCTTTGTCCGCCAGGACCTTCGAGCCGTTTCTCATGCCCTCGGGCGGATTCGTGATGATCATGTCCCCGTCGGTGACTCCCTGAAGGATCCGGACCTTGTCGCCGAGCTGTCCGCCGACTCGCACCCTTTTTTCAACGGCCTTGTCCCCCCTGACGACGAAGACCGAATGACCCCCGCGAGATCTGATCAGGGATGAGCGGTCTATCAGGAGCAGGGGCTTGTCGTCTGCCTTAAGGATCTGCCGGTCGAGAAAGGCCACGTCGACACCCGTTTCAGGCAGGATGCGGACGTCCCTGTCAATGAGCCTGATCCTCACTCCGGCCGCTGTCTTATCTTTGCTCCCCGGCGGCATGATGGATTCCACCTCTGCCCGGAGATGCACCTTCGGGCTCTCGAGAACGATCATGCAGGGCTGGCCTGTCTTTATGGATTCGATCTCGGACGAGGGAACCTCCGCCTCGATCTCCAGAGATGACAGGTCGGCGAGCGTGACAATGCCGCTGCCTTCGCCCGAGGCTGAAAGCCTGGGCCCTACCATATCTCCGATATGAGCGTCCCGCGACAGGACGACCCCGTCAAAGGGCGCCTTTACCTCGATATGATCGAAGGCGGCTTGTGCGCTGCGAAGTGCCGCACTCTGGGCATTCACCGTCGCCTGGGCCACCTCGAATGCCGATTTCGCCTTGCGGAGAGCCGCTGCAGATGCATTGAGTTCGGATTCGGATGCCGATCCATCCTTGTACTGGTCCCTGATGCGCTCGTAGTCGGCCTCGGCCTCGCTCAATAGTATCCCCGCCTGCTCGAGCCTTGCCTTCGCAAGCCTGAGATCGGCGGCTCTCTGGTCTCTGAGCAGTGCTTCGTCGGTGCTCTCGAGGCGTGCGATCACCTGGTTTTTCTTCACGAGACTGCCTTTGTCCACCATGATCTGAGCGACCTGCCCGGCTATCCTCGGCGAGACGGAGACCCTGTGTTCCACGACAACCGTGCCGCTCGCATGGAGTTTCGTGTACTCCTGGTATGGATATTCCTGAGAAACCCTCGAAACATCGACCATGAACTCTCTCGTGAAATGCCCTGCATAGATGGAGACCGCGAGAATGGCGAGCAGCGAGGCGAGCGATATCCAGTCGAACGGTTTGATCCTCCTCAGAGGTGTTCCGTCTTTCGGTATCCGGTCTGCCTTGTCTTTCAATACTGCGTGATACGACATTGCCAACGGTCCCTGTCTTCCTGCCGAACTTCCCTGTAGTACAACCTTCCGGGTGATGATCCTTTGCCCTCGAGCAGCACATCTATTACACGAGAGATCATGCCTCTCCGGGTCTGCATAAACCCTTCGGCATCTCGCAATTTATTCTAAAGTGGTATTATTTCAAGAGATATGGCTCATCATGAAGAACGGTGCATGGTTCGAGGTAAAGGACGGCGGGTCGGAGCGAACGATGCGCGCGACTGCAGGATGCCGTTTGAATTCCTTGTCGAGAAACTGCCTCACGCGCTTTCTGTCCCATCCCTTTGCATGGACGAATCCCTGGTATAAAGAGAGATCTCCATCCGTGAAGTCGTAGGTATCAAGGCCTCGTGCCTCCCGGCTTCCCCTGGGGAGGTTGAAGATGGAGAGGTTGAGGAAATCGATATGGCTGCTGTGCTTCGTGATGAAGTCGAGGGTCTTCCTCGCACTCTCCTCATCCTCGGAGGGCGTCCCGAAGAGGAGATAGGCATACGTGGCTATCCCTGAGTCGTGGATCGATTTGAGCGCCCTTGCGGAATCCTCGATCCTGATGCCCTTGCCGAGATCATCGAGAACTCCCTGGTCGCCGGATTCGAGCCCCAGCTTGAGCATCACGCATCCGGACCGTCTGAGGGCCGCACAGAAATCAGGGTCGGTCAGATCGCGGGTGACCCGTGAGAACCCGTACCATGGTACCGCCCGCTCCCGGGCAGCCATTGCCTTGAGGAACGCCGGGCTCACGGCATTGTCGCAGACGTGGACAAGACACCCGTCTTCTCCTTCCGAAAGGGCTTCGAGGTCCCTGATTGCCCGTTGTGGAGGCAGGCTGCAATACCGGCTCCCCTCGGCCTGCTCCGGGCAGAACGAGCATTTCGCCCAGTAGCAGCCCCGGGATGTGCTCAGGGGAATTACCGCAAGCGGCGAGAGGTAGGGGTTCATCCGGAAAGGGGCGTATTCCGGCAGGGGGACGCACCTCGAGTATCGACCGCCCGAGAGATTGACAAGAAACTCCTCGCCCGGTCCTGCAACCAGATGGTTGACGAGGCCGGCAAAGGGGTCGCTCCAGCACGGACGCTTGAGCCAGGAGGTGACGAGGCCTCCCCCGAGCACGATCCTGGCCTTACCGTTCATGCGCCGTACGAAGCCGATCATGGCAAAGGTCGTCACCGCCTGGCTCAGATAGTTGAGCGAAAAGCCGACCGCCCGGGGTGCATGCTCATCGAGGAGCGATAAGAGCCGGTCACGGAAATACGGGTAAAAAACGTTTTCTTGAGGGTTCTCTGCGGCGCGGATGAGATCGGAGCTCTTCACCGGCGAGCAGGAATGCTGGGCAAAGTTCGAGAGGCTGAGCTGCGTCCCGAAGGGACCGGATACGCACTCGAGAACCCGGTTGAGCTCTGAGACGGCCCGGATATACCTGTCGATGTTGCCGAAGGCTCTTCCATTCCTCAGAGAGGCGAGATTGCCTTCCCGGTGCCTGAAAGCCCGCCTGGTCCAGGTGTCTTCGGTCGGAACCTCGCCCTGCAGGAGATGGAGAAGGCCCTCGATGTTCGCGTCTACGACCTCGTACGACCGGCCGTGCTCACGCAGTGCGCCTGCGAGCCTTGCCACGCCGGCGGGCGGTTCGGACGGCTTCACGACAGGCGGATGGATCAGCAGGATATCCATACCGGCCTTAAACCCCCGCACACCGCCCTTGTCAAGAGCCTCCGGTCATTAACCGGTCATCCCCCATGGTCGATCCAGGCACGTCTCTCCCGGCGGCGGGATCCGCTCGACCGGCAGCGGCAGGCTATTTCGACCGGCTGATGAGCTGAGCGATCGCTGCATTGAGCTCCGTACAGTCGAAGTACACCTCGTTTCGACGGATGAGGCCCTGTGCGTCGAACTGCACGAAGCACACCCCGATGCATTCGATCACCCTGTCTCCAACCGGGATCTTTGCCAGCCACTTATTGAGGAAGCCGTCCTCCATGGGGATGGGCTCGATCTGCGTCCATACCCAGTCGGGATTATGGGCGAGAAGCTTCCGGAAGTATTTCAGCAGCGCGTCCTTTCCCTTCACGCCCAGAGGAATCGTAGGATCGAGGTACACGGCATCGTCCGAATAAAAGGCCGCGAGCCTTTCAGGGTCATTGCCCGTCCATGCGGGCAGCCACCTCGATGCGAATTCCCTGGCCTGCTCTTTCGTCATCATGATCAGTTTGCCTCCCCTCGGTCGTTCGTATCGACCAATGCCTTATTGCTGATTTCACTATCGAGAAATCGCAGGAACACATAAACGCTGTCCGGCGTGCACGGCATATCCCGCATCAGGCTCTTCACCTCTTCGATGCTGTGGAAGGCACCGCCGGCAACCTCTTCGGGCTGGAGGACAAAGGGGCCGTCCGAAACGCAGGAGAACACCCTGCCCCACACCCTCTGGCCCTCATACTCGCCGTAGAAATCGAAATGAGAGGCGAGCTCCACACCTTCAAGTCCGATCTCTTCACGAAGCTCGCGGAGGGCCGATTCCTCGTAGTCTTCACCGGAGAGCACCACCCCCCCGGTGCAGAGATCATAACAGCCGGGAAAGATATCCTTCGTGAGGGTCCGCTCCTGCACGAAGAGCCTGCCCTGTGTGTCGAACACCAGGATGTACGTCGCCCGGTGGATGAGGCCGCGCTTTCGCATGACAGCTCTCAGGGCGCTGCCGACGACGTTGTTGTGCTCGTCTACGATCGCCACCTCTTCTTCCTGGCTCAGCGACGGATCGATGTTTGAAGCCGTCGATGAAGCAGGGCATCCGCTTTCCCCGATCCTTTCTGCCATGATTTCCTCTCCGTATAAGGACGTCAGGCCGAGCTCCCGAATCCTTTGAGGCAGAGGTTCACCGGTCTGCCTGTCCCAGCCCTGCTCGTCGTAGTATTCTTCCACCATGGCCGTGACGTCTTCGGAGCCGATGGGAAGCTCGGTCATATAGTCCCTGAAACCCGAAGGGCCGAACCACTTCAGGGGCGGCAGATCGTGTTGCTTCGAGAATCCCTCGCGGATATTGCACGCCCTGAGGAGGGTCCACGCACGATCCGCCCGCGATCTCAGGTCGGCCACGCCGGTCCGTATGCCGGTCACGGCCCCGTAGAGCTCCGCGCAGAGCCCGGCATCGTAGAAGCGGTTCACCTGCGCCCTGGCGCAGACGCCCAGGGAGCCGAGGATCGTGAACCACGTGTGGGAATGTTTGAGGAGCCTTCCCACGTTCAGCTCCGGCTCGTGCCCTCCCTGCCCGGGAAGGATACGGGCCGCGGCGTCGCCGGGGATGCCCATGCGCTCCATGTGCTTGGGAAATACGTCGAGCGGCCTCTTGGCAAAATACGTGGGCGATCCCCCGGCTGCAACGTGGGGGCCTCTCGGGTCCAGAAGCTGGCCCAGCTCCATGGTGCCGAACAGGCTCCACGGGAGCGGCGCATCGGGTCCGACATAGGGGAGCATGCCGCGCACGACGGGCGGGGCATGCGTGCCCGCCTCGTCGCCGAACTCCCTGAGCATCGAGCTCACGCCTCCAGCCAGGACATCCCCCACGCCCTGCCTCCCGGCAACGAGGTTCGCCCAAGCCGCCAGCGACGGGAGGGAGTTCATGACGAGAGGCGCATCGAGACGGTCCGGGTTAATGATCCCTTTATCGAGGAGGTCCTTGAGATACGACATGATCCCGAAGAACTCGAACATGTCCATGCCGAGGTCATCGAGGACAGCCGTGAGCTTGATTGCCTCGCGGTAGTCTGCAAACTTGTACATGAGCGGCGTGAGAAGGTTCACTGCCGAGCTCGAGCAGACGGCAAGACCTTTGAGCTCCCCGTCCGCGATCTCGATGAGGTCCTTGTCGCCGATGGGGCAGGAGATGCAGGCGATGCGGCGTTTCCTGATCCTGCGGTACTCGTCCGCCTGAATGGCGGGCAGGGATTTCAGAAGGCCCAGCTCCTGCCACTCCTTGAGGTAGGGATAGCCACGGATCTTATCGAGCAGGCCTGTCGCGAGGGTACGGTAGCGGCCCCTGTCGGCGACCCTGATCCCCCTCGATCCCTTCACGAGGACGGCCTTCAGGTTCTTCGACCCCATGACAGACCCGAAGCCTCCCCTTCCCAGGGTGGAGATGCCGTCCACGTAGGCCATGGCATATGAGCATCCGTTCTCGCCTGCAGGGCCGATGGAGATGGTGCCCGAGGGTCTTCCGAACTCTTTTTTGAGCGCCTCGTCGGTCTCGGCTATACCCCTGCCCCACAAGGGGCCGGCATCGCACAGCTCAACCGTATCGTCGATGACCTTCAGGAGAACGGGACGATCGGCACGGCCCCTGATGATGAGGTGGTCGTAGCCTGCATGTTTGAGCATGCAGCCGCACGACATGCCGCCTGCACCGCACCATCCGATGGAGTCGCTCGCGGGGAGCTTGCTCACGGCGAAGAGCCTCGATGATGCAGGCAGGTTCGTCCCGACGAAGGGCCCTGCGCCGATGACGATGGGATTCTCGGGGGAAAGCGCTGTGGTGCCCGGAACGATATTTTCGAAGGCCAGGCCTATCGAGAGGCCCAGGCCTCCTCCGAACTGCTCCGCTTTTGTCATGTCGAGCGGCTCGACCGACGAGGTGCCGCCCGTCAGGTCGACCGTGAGAATTCTTCCGGCAAAACCGCCCCGGCTCATTTTTCATTCCCCTTAGGCATCTTGATCAGGGCGCCGTAGAGGCAGTGGTCCGCGCATGTCCCGCAGCCCCTGCATTCCGGGCTGAAACTTATCGTGCACCGCGCTTTGTCGAGATCGACATGGATACGTGCCTCTGAAAGGGAGAATCGCTCTGCAGAAAGATCCGAGCAGGCTAGCTCGCACCGCAGGCATCCGGAGCAGTTTTCATTAACGGTGTGGATCTCGAACCTTGCCAAATGGACCCCCCTACTGTGCATCGCAGGCTAAAAACCGTCAGGCACTGCCGCTCTCAATGCAGAATATATTCAACCGGAGCCTCCGAGGCGTCAGAGGGTATCGAGCGCTTTGCCTGCCGAATCGCTGATGAGTGCCGCTTCCTCCGGGGTGATCAGGAGGCTCGGCCTCAAGAGCACGCACGATCCGTCGACGTGAGCCCTCTTCACGAGGAGCCCGTTCTCCCCCGCACGTGCGCAGAAGCTCTGCGCGGTCTTCTCGGAGGCGAACTTGAGCGAGATGAGAAGCCCCTTCCCCGCTACCGAGGACAAGGCCTTCTTGTGCTTGTCCGCCAGCCCGGCCAGGTCCTTGATGAGCTTGTCTCCGAGAGCCTGCGCAGCGGTCCAGGGAGCTTTGCTGTCGTATTCGTCGAGCGCCGCCATGGCTACCCTGCAGCCGAGGTCGTGCCCGCCGAAGGTGCACAGGTGGATGAGCGGGTGGATGTCGAAGAATTTCTTCAGCTCCGGCGTGAAGACCATCGCGGTCATGGGGAACATACCGCCGCTTATGGCCTCGCCCACGATCAGGATGTCGGGCGCGGCGCCGGCATGCTCGAAGAAGAACTTCCTGCCCGTCCTGCCGAAGCCGCTCTGGGTTTCGTCGAAGATGAGCTTGACGCCGTTGCGGTCGCACAGGGCGCGGACCCCCGAATAGTAGCTCTTTTCCGCCATCCTGCAGTGGTTCTCGGCCTGGATGGGCTCCATGACGAAGGCCGCGGTTTTCGAGCTGATGGCAGAGCGGGCGGCCTCGATGTCTCCGAACGGGACGGTCTTTATCCCGGGGATGAGGGAGCCGAACTGCTCCTTGCCCTTCCTTGCAGAGAGCGAGATGGCGAACCCGCACTCTCCGTACCACCCGCCGTCCACCGTGATGAGCTCTTTTCTCCCGGTAAAGCCGCGGGCGAGCTTGACGGCCGCATCCATGGACTCGCCCCTCGTGACCCCGAAGAGCACGCAGTCGAGGTTCCCGGGCACGAATTCGGAGATCCTGCGGGCGAGCAGGGCCTTTTCCTGGGACGGCATGACGAAGTTGCCCTGGTCGGTCTCGAAGATGGCCTTCTTGAAGCCGGCGGCAATGGCGGGATTCTTCCGCCCGAGGTTGAACGAGCCTGCCGACGTGTAGCAGTCGAGGTAGCGCTTTCCTTCCGCATCGAGGACAAACGATCCATCCCTGCCTGCCTCGAGGAAGCCGTGCCCCTCTTCCCTGATCATCTTCACGAGCGCTTTCGAAAAGACCTTTTCCGCTGCCCCGAAGAGATCTTCCTTTTCCGATATTTTTTTCGAAGCACCTTTCTTCATATCTCCCCCCTTACCTTCTCAAGAGACGTCCGAAAACGAATTCCTCGATATCCCGGACGATGTTGAACGTCGCGATCTGGACCTTGAGGTTGTCGAGGATCATCCGGAATATGGGGATCCTTGCCAGGGGGAGAAGGAAGATGAGGTAGATCCTCATGGACTTCATCGCTGCCCGGATGCGGGCGAGAAGCTCTTCGACGTCCTCCATGCCCGCGGTGATGGGTATCTGGAAGCGCATCACCTGCGGGGCGTTCCCCGAGTATACGGCCCATACACCCAGGCGCGCCAGGCAGTCGGCCATGAGCGCACCGATGAACTCGTACTTGTACTCGATGCCGATCATGAGCCCTATCCCCCTCACCTCGAGGACCACATCCGGATTTTCCTTCCCGATCTCCATGAGCCCGTCCTTGAAGCGCTTCCCGACCTTGGCCGCATTCTCCCAGACCTTGTTCTCGACGAGGAAATCGAGGACCGAGGACGAAACCACGCACCCGATGTCCGACCCTCCGGAGTGGGAGGTATGGAAGGCGGGGTTTTCCTCGACGTATTTCACGAGCGGATCGATCTCGCGGAACACCACGGCGCCGTTGGGATACACGCCTCCGCTGATGGACTTGGCGGTGAAGATGATATCCGGGAGCAGCCCGTAGTGCTCCATGCCCCACATCTTCCCGGTCCGGCCGAAGCCTGTCTGAACCTCGTCGAATATGAGCATGATGCCGAGCTCGTCGCAGAGCTTCCGCAGGCCCGTCATGTACTCCTGCGTGGCCACATGGATGCCGCCCTCGCCCTGGACGGGCTCGAGGACGATTGCCGCCGTATTCTTCGATGCGATCTTTTTCACGGCCTCGAGGTCGTTGAAATGCACGATGCGGAAGCCGGGCATGAGGGGGAGGAACAGCTCTTTGTAATAGTCCTTGCCGTTGGCCGACAGGCTGAAGCCCTCATGTCCGTGGTATGCCTTCTCCATGGTGATCACTTCCGTCCTGCCCGTAACCCCCATGGCGAGCTTGATGGCGCCCGCGCATGCATCCGCGCCACTCGCGCACAGCACTACCCGGTTGAGGTCACCGGGGCAGAGTCCGGCGAGCTTCGAGGCGAACCTGATCTTGTGCTCGGACAGGATCTGGTGTGACCCGATGTCGTACTCGTCGAGGGCGTCCCGGAGGGTCTCCATGATCTGCTGGTTGCCCCTTCCCACATTGAAGCAGCCCGCCGAGCTGAAGCAGTCGAAGAACTTCCTGCCCGATACGGCATCGACGACCTTGCAGCCCTTGCGGTTGCGCTCATAGATGTCGAGATGGGCACAACGCAGATACCTCACCTGTCCCCACGAGATGTGCTTCCCGAAGAGGTACTGGATGTAGTCGCGCTCCTTCGCATCCATCTTGATGAAACTGCTTTCCGGCATATCATCCTCCTTCAATGCATGAATGTGGCTCACGCATGGTTTGGTCTTTTCATGTCGATGTCGATCCCGCACACGTCTTCCATCAGAACACCTTTGCACCGTCGATCCAGGTTTCGATGACGCGGCTCGAGTCGAGGAACGGATCACCGCTCACGATGCAGAACGTCGCCGGTGCACCCGGGACCAGACCGTCATTCCTCGTTCCCATCGATGCATGGCCTCCGGCCGTCACCGCGGACAGTGCCTCTTCCGGACTTATCCTTTCGTCGGGATCGAGCATCGTGCCGTCGGTCTTTTTCCGGTCGACCGCCCTCCTCGCATTGAACAGGGGGTCGTCCGAACCGCAGGGGCCGTCCGAGCTGATGCAGATCGGGACGCCTCTCTTGAGCAGGCTTTTCAGAGGAAAGGGCTTCAGGTAGGGAATGGCCCCCATGCGCTCGATGGCATCGGCATAGTCCGGAATGAAGCCCGGCTGAATGGATGCGACCGCCCCTGTCTCGGCAAAGACGTCGATGTCTTCCCGGGTGAGGATCAGCATGTGCTCCACCGAGGCGCCGCCGGCCGGCCTGACTGCCTTGAGCATCCGGGCGGCCTGGACGGCGGCGATGTTCCCGAGCGCGTGAACGACGATGCGGTAGCCCTTCTCCGAGAAGTACGAGGCCTTCGTCTTGAGCTCGTTGATATCCTGGAACCTTAAATACGGCAGGGTCAGCTTCCCGTCCTTGAGCACGATCTTCTGCTCGAAGAGAAGCTGGAGAGGCCCGAGCCTGCGTTCGGACAGGCTGTCGAGCCCTGCCCGCACCATGGCCTTCAGCCCTGCGGCCACCGGCATGCTCGCGGCGGTGCGGTGTGCCCCGTCGAGAAAGAACTTGACGCTCTTGGGGGCATGGTCGGAATGCACGGCCTTTGCATCGTCTTCCACCCCCGGCGGCGTATAGAGGTTCTCGTGGGTCGAGACCGACCAGCTCAATTTGAGCGGCGTCTGCGGCTGTATGCCTTTCAGGAGCGTCTGGATGTCGCAGGGAAGCCCCGGGTCGTGGACATGTGTCAGGCCCATCTGCAGGCACCGCTTCGCCTCGTCGAGGATGATCTCCCGCTTGTAGCTGTCTCCGTAGGCGTCGATCACATCCCTGTACATCGTAAAGAGAACCTTGCCGTGGGCTTCTTCCCAGAGGGTGCCTCTCAACCTCCCGTTCAGGAAGGTATCCATGTCCCCGGGACACCGCAGGCTTTGCCTGTCCAGGCCTGCCCTCTCCATTGCCTCGCTCGATGCCAGGCCCCTGTGCAGGGTGGTGTCCGATACGAACACCTTCCTGCCCGATGCTGCGGAATCGACCTCGGCAAGGGTGGGAAGAACCGGCTTCAGCCATTTCGTATGGTCCATCCTCGAGAAGAAGACCCATTCCTCCCGAGGCCTCGATCTGCATGCCTCCCGTATCGCATCGAGGGCATCCTGCTTCGATTTCCAGGTGCTTGCGTCTTCGTGGCGGGCCATGAGCGCGGTCACGCAGAAATGCCGGTGCGCGTCGGTGAGCCCGGGAATGATATGCCTGCCGCCCAGGTCGACGGCGTCATGCACGTCTGACGGCTCCTGCCCCTTCTCGAAGACCGAGACGATCTTTCCTCCGCTGATCTTCATTCCTCCCTGCATCTTCCGGATGGGACTGCCCCACCAGAGAACGGCATTCTTGAATGCAATGTCCCGTGAGTCCGCCATGGCAAACCTCCCCTTTCATGAAATGCCGGAGCACGAAAAGATCGCAAACTCTCCGGCAGTGCGCCGCTTCAGCCTCTCACTTCAATAATAACAGCAATCGATCCTCTTGCATACCCCGCTTCAGGCAACTTCGAAATCCCGGTACTTCCACCCGAAGGCATCTGCCACCTTCCGGTTCGTGAGCACGCCTTCGTACACGTTCAACCCCTTTGCCAGGGCCCTGTCTTCGTGAAGGGCACGCTCCCATCCCTTGTCGGCGATCTCCAGAACATAGGGGAACGTCGCATTGGTGAGCGCACAGGTCGAGGTCCGCGGCACGGCACCCGGCATGTTCGTGACGCAGTAGTGCACGATGCCTTCCTCTCTATAGGTCGGGTTGTCGTGCGTGGTCGGCCTGCTCGTCTCGGCGCACCCGCCCTGATCGATGGCGATGTCCACGAACGCCGAGCCCGGCTCCATCTCGCTGATGAGCTCCCTGGTGATGAGGTGCGGTGTCCTGGCCCCCGGGATGAGGACCGACCCTATCACCAGATCCGCATCCCTGACGCTCTCGACGATATTGTGCGGGTCCGACATGAGGGTGATGATCCGGGCGTGGAAGATGTCCTCGATGTAGTCGAGCTTTTTCTGGTTGATATCGAGGATCGTCACTAAAGCGCCCATGCCTACGGCAAGGTGCGCGGCATTGAGCCCCGATATCCCGGCGCCCAGGATCGCCACCCTGGCCGGCCGAACCCCCGGAACCCCGGAGAGCAGGATTCCCTTGCCGCCGTTCTTTGCCTCCAGGCAGGCGCACCCCATCTGGATGGAAAGCCTCCCTGCCACGGCGCTCATGGGTGCGAGAAGGGGAAGCGATCCGTCTTCGAGCTGAACCGTCTCGTAGGCGATGCCGATGACCCCGCGATCGAGGAGCTCCTTGGTCAGCTTCTCCGAGGCTGCGAGGTGGAGATACGCGAATAGGATCTGGCCCTTGCGCATACGCCCGAATTCAGCATCCACGGGCTCCTTGACCTTGACGATCATGTCGCAGGAACTCCAGAGGAGATCGGGGTCCGGCACCAGGACAGCCCCGGCCTTTTCAAAGGCGGAATCCGAAATGCCTGAATCGAGGCCTGCACCGCTTTCTACATAGATATCATGCCCATGACTCTTCAAAGCATCCACGCCGGCAGGTGTCATGGCAACCCTGCCTTCCTGTATCTTGATTTCTTTGGGGACACCGATGCGCATGATATCCTCCTCTTTAATCAGTCATGCGACTAATTAAAGCGTATGTCCGGGGTCTGCCAATATAATTTAGTTAATTAACTAATTAAAAACAAGAGTTATCTGCCATTTTATAAAGATCGGCACGAACGATGAGATCGCTTCACAGGGAATCATCTACGGAAAGGCAAAGACCATAGGCGCCTGGGATTTGGGCATATCGGAGAGGAACATGATGGAGAAGCACCTTCGAAGGCTCATGCAGCAGGGCCGCGCAGCGTTCGACGGGAAGGCGTATCGTCTCGTCTGCTGAGTGGTGCGCCTTCATGCCTGCCTGAACAGCTGTACGTTTTTGCCGTTGCAGGGAAACGGCTTCATGGATATCATTTAAGGATAGGAGGTGCGATGATTTCATTTACGAAGAGGGCTCTCGATGAGCTTGAGGCGGCGGGAAGACAAAGCGGGTCCGTTTGTCTGAGGATCCGGCCTGCCGGTGCCGTCTGAAACGGGATTACCCTGAAAGCGGCTCTGGAAGAGCCGCACGATGGCGATATCCTTTCCGAGCAAGGCGGCATCCGCATCGCCCTCCAGAGCGGAATCGGCGTACAGGGCTCTCCGATCGAGGTCGATTATTCCGAGTCAGGCTTCACCGCCTCCCTCAAGCAGCACTGAAGCCGCCGGGGAGAGACTACCTGCCGTCCCAGCCGGCAAGGCGGGCCCAGAGCCACCACGCAGCATATGCCTTCTGGTTCGCATTGAGCGGCTGGGAGTATGCAGCCGGGCACTCATACCAGTCCATGCCCTTAGTGTGCGACTTCTGCCACTGGACTGCCCAGTTCGCATCCCTCACCCTGTCTCCATTCGAGTCGTAGTCACAGCTGCCGTTCGCGATCCTGTCACCGAAGAAGGTCCCATCCGGGTCATAGGCTTCGATGTCGGCGAAGTCATAGAGGATCTTGCCGTTATTCCTGCAGTACGCCCGTATCTGCTCGTTCCCGGCATGCAGGTTCCCTGAAGGCCCTGTGCCGTCGAGATGGCCCGTCATATAGACGAACTTCACCTCGGGATATTCGGTCTCGAGCGTATTCATGAGATTGAGGTAGCCATTGATATCGGCCTCGGTTGCCGTCGATACCTGGCTCTCCCATGACCAGACGACCACATTGATCTCTCTGTGCGCATTGAGATACGACCGCGTCTCGTCCGCCCAGGCCGCAAAATCCGGATATCCCAGATCGCGCTGATCGCTTGTGAAGGGATTGTCCCGCAGGTCGAGCCCGCTTCCCGTACCCGGTGCGCTGTACGTATAGGGAGGACCCTTCCACGAAGAGAGGCCCGCCATGCCCGCTGTGAGCTGGCTGCCGTAGGACGTGTGTCCATAGGCGATATGCAGATCGGTCTTTGCCCTGGCTATCCAATACTCCGGTATGGATCCGAGATCCGTACAGGCGTGATCGATAACGATGCCGCCGGCCGAACGGGACGGCCCGGGAAGGGTCACCTTGAGGAGGATGGAATCAGAGGCATTTCCCGAGGTCGCCGTGATGATCGCCTCGCCCTCGGCAACCGCCCTTGCGAGCCCTGTATTGCTGATGATCGCCACATTCGTATTCGAAGACGACCACAGGACATCCGCAGCCGGATAGGCTGCCGATCGGCGGGGATATACGGCCGTTGCCGTAAGCCGCAGGGTTTCTCCTTCGTGAATGCTCCGGACCCTCGGCGAGATCGCCAGAGAAACTGAGGAGGCCTCTTCAGAGGATGCAGCACCGTTTTCAATGCCTTCATCGGTACAGCCGGACAACAAAGAGATGGATAAGAGAAGCAGGATTATCACGTGCTGGATTTTCAAGGTAAAATACATCAACGATCTCCTCGGATACGAAATCAGGAGGTGGTGTACGACGGCATTATACTCAATATGCCCGATCAAAGGAAGGGAAAGAAGGATTGCATGTGGATCTTCAGCAGGGAGAGGACGCTGCAAGATCGTGCCGGAATCTTCGGGGCCCTATTAAGGGGCGAGATGCCCCGGGCAGGGGGCCTCTTCCATTGGTATCGGGGCGTTGACCGCTTATTGTTGAGTATATACACCCCAAGGTATTCCTATGAAGAGGAAGTATGTCGCCATCGCCATCATCGCCGCAGCCGTCATCGCCGTGATTGCTTATGCGATTCACCTCATGACCAGGGTGCCCACCGAGATCGAAACGACCGGCATCGTGGAAGCGCCCGAGGCCAATATCTCTTCGATGGTCTCAGGAACGATCGTCTACGAATGCTGCCGGGAGGGAGACAACGTGCAGAAGGGTCAGATCCTCGTGGAGCAGGAAAGCGGCACGATCAGGGCAGCCCTGGCTCAAGCCGTCGCCGGGATTCAAAGCGCCCGGTCCAATGTTGCATCTGCAAAATCGGCAATAGCGAGCGTACAGTCGAATATCCAGACTGCCAAGGCAGACATCCTGAATGCCAGGGCGGGGGTCGAGAAGGCACGGGCGCAGATGCTCGAGGCCAGGAGGGAAAAAAACCGCAACGAGGTCCTCTACAAGGAGAATGCCGTTGCAAAAGCTACGCTCGACATCGCCCGTACGAATTATCAGTCTGCTGTCGCTGACTACAACTCATCGAAGGCTGCCCTGGCGAATACGGAGTCGAGGCTCAAGGCGGCGGACGCGCAGCTGCAGAGCGCCCGAAGCCAGCTCGCCTCATCGCAGGCAAACGTGAAGCAGTCGCAGGGAAATGCCGATTTCTACCGGGCACAGCTCGGCTACACCGTCATCAGGAGCCCCTTTTCCGGCACCATCATCTACAAGTCCCTTGAGACGGGCGAAAACGCAGACCCCGGTGTAACCATCATGACCCTTGTCGACCAGAGCAGAATCTGGGTGCGTGCCGACATCGAAGAGACCTACGTCGGGGGAATCAGACTGAACGGCCCCGCCACCATCAGGGCCGTCGTGGACAAATCGGGCAGGACCTTTGGCGGTCGCGTGGTCGAGATCAACCGCTATGCGCAGTTTGCAACCCAGACTGACGTGACCAGGGGCAGGCAGGACATCAAGACCTTCAAGGTGAGAATCGCCGTCACGGACCAGTCCGGGTATCTGAAGCCGGGAATGACCGTCGGGGTGGATATCCCGTTGAGGACCGCGCAATGAGCCACGAAGAAAAGGCTGTCGAAGTCGAGGACATAACGAAGAGATATCCTTCCATCACTGCAGTGAATCATGTGAGCTTCACGGTGGATCAGGGAGAGATCTTCGGCTTCCTCGGCCCCAACGGTGCAGGAAAAACCACCCTCGTCAGGATGCTCACGACCCTCATCCCGCCCACCTCGGGCACGGCGCGGGTCGGGTGCTGTGACATCGTGAGACAGCCTGAGGAGGTGCGGCTGGAAATCGGGGTCGTGCCCCAGGCCCTGACAAGCGACCTCGACCTGACAGGCTACGAGAACATGGACATCTACGGAAGACTCTATGGGATTCCCTACAAGGAACGGCAGGAACGCATTCACGAGCTTCTCCAGAGAGTGGCCCTTCTCGGACGCGAGAAAGACCTGGTGGCGACGTATTCGGGCGGGATGAGGAGACGGCTCGAAATTGCCCGGGCCCTGGTGCACCGGCCCAGAATCCTCTTCCTGGACGAGCCGACAATCGGCCTCGATCCGCAGTCGCGCCTCGCTGTCTGGGATTTTCTGAGGGGTATGATGAAGGAGGGCGGAATGACCACCTTTCTGACAACCCACTACATGGATGAGGCGGACGAGCTGTGCAGCAGGGTGGCCATCATCGATGCGGGCAGAATTATCGCAATGGGAAGCCCCGCCGAGCTCAAATCATCGATCCCGGGCAACGACATCATCTCTCTCGTGGTTGAAGGCAGGGCGGAAGACCTTGCCGGGAGCTTGAAGACCCTCCCCTTCGTCCACAGGGTCACCGTCGAGGGAAACGACATCCACGCGGCAGTGGACAGCGGATCGAAAAATCTCGCTCCTCTCGTCGAGCAGGCAGGCGGGACGGGAGTTAAAATCACGTCGGCCTCCATACACGAGCAGTCCCTGGAGGATGTCTTCATCCACTATACCGGCAAGACCATCAGGGAAGAGGAAACAAAGAAGGTGAGCTTCCTTGCAGGCCCGGGAGCGCCTCCGGGCCAGAGGTGACATGAACAAGGACATGATGAGAATCCAGGCGGTGATCCAGAGGGATCTCCTCAAGTTCGGCAGGAATCCCCTGATCGTGATCATGAGCATCTTCATGCCGATCCTGTACCTCGTCATCCTCGGAAGCTCGTTCCAGGGCAAGCTGGTGGGGCTGCCCATGGTCGTCGTGAACAAGGATACGGGGTGGCATTCGAGGAACCTCTTGAATAATCTGAGGGCGATCGCGGCAGGCCCCAAGACCTTTACGATCTCCATGACGGACAGCGAGCAGGAAGCATTCGACGGTGTGAAGGAAGGCAGGTACAAGGCGGCGCTCATCATTCCCTCCGACTACAGCAGAAGCGTCGCCACGAAGGCCAATCCGGAGATCGGGCTCTTCGTCGACAACACGGACATGATCTCCTCGGATGCCCTCACAGCATCGGTGGCAGGGGCGCTCCAGTATGCATCGGTGCGCTACGTTCCCATACGGGATGTTCCAGGCGTCATATACCTGCGGGACAGCAATCTCTTCAGGCAGGTTGACTACAGGCAGTCGCTGGTGCCCGGTGTCGTGATCATGGCCATATTCCTGGGCACGCTGACGACAGGGGCCTTCAACCTCGTCATGGACAAGTTCCAGGGTATCGAAGAGAGCTACCTGCTTACCCCCCTGACGAAGATGGACATCGTCTCGGGCCTGATCATCAGCGGGCTGATCGTCACGACGGCCATCGCCGTGGTCATCCTCATCATAAGCCTCCTCATCTCGGACGTGCCCATCCTGGAAGCCCTGGCCCATCTCCCCGGGCTGCTCATCATCATCGTTCTCACCACGCTCAGTCTGCTGAGCATGATGTTCGTCATCCTCGGCCGATTTAACCATCCGAGGGTGGTGGGTATCCTGAGCGGCTTCATGAACGTCATCCTCTTCTTCCCGAGCGGAGCGATCTACCCCGTCGAGAGCTTCCCGGGATGGCTCAAGGCGTTTGCACGAATAAACCCCGAGGCCTATGCAGTCAGCGCGTTCAAAGCCATCCTTTTCAAGGGCTCCTCCCTCCTGGTCATTGCGCCGGATGTCCTCTTTCTCCTTATCTTCACGACAATCATGATGGTCCTGGCAGTGGCCACATTCAAGCGGACGCTGTAGCAGGGGAGCGAAGGACGGGCGTTCCCTCTTCACTCAAGAGACATACGGCATTCAGGGTTTGCTCTGCCGGCCGCCGCTCTTGTACGGGATGGGGATGTACTGCACGGACGGCCGCTGCTGGAGCGCCTGGGGGAATAGATCCATGAGCTGGTAGACCTCCTTGGGCATACCTGATGATACGTTGATGCCGATGCTTTTCGCCTCCTCGAAGAATATGGGGTAGTCGTGCGTCCACCTGCCTTCAGTGAAAATCTTGGCGATTCTCTCTGCATCCTCTTCGCTTCTTTCCCCTGACAGAATCATCCTGACAAAATCCTTCACCTGGGCCAGGGCCTTCCTCGAGACATCTGCCAGGATGAAGGTCTTGTCATCAATGTCCTTGGGCTCCTTTTTCCCGAGAACATTCAGGATCGCGGCTGCGGGATATTCTCCCAGCTGCGGGTCCACCGGGCCCAGCACGGCATTCTCATCCATGACCACCTCGTCGGCTGCAAGGCACAGGAGTGTTCCGCCCGACATCGCATAGTGAGGGACAAAGATGGTAACCTTCGCCTTGTGCCGCTTGAGGGCCTTGGCTATCTGCTCGGATGAGAGCACGAGCCCGCCCGGAGTATGGACGATCATATCGATGGGCATGTCGGCAGGGGTAAACCTGATGGCCCTCAGGATGTCCTCGGAATCGGTGATGTCGATGTACCTCATAAGCGGAAAGCCGAGGAGCTTCATGATCTCCTGCCGGTGGATGAGGGTGATGACGCGGGATTTCCGTTTCGTCTCGAAGTCCTTGATGACCTTCAGCCGTTTGAGCTCCATCATTTTCTGCTGGAGCACCGGCAGCAGGGCCGCGATGATGATAAAGATCCAAAAGAGATTCCAAAGATTGCTCATGGGACTCCTCCCGCACCATTGATGACCCTCTCGTTAGAAAACCATGCACTCTAAGTAAATGCCTCACGATCTTCAGACAAGGGTGCCGGGCATGGATTATCATATGCCGTATGCCGTCGACCGGATACCGAGCCTGTTGGTGAGCTCTCCTCAAGCAGTCTTGAGCTCTCTCCCGATCGGACTTCAACAGCAGCCTGTATGCAGGATGGAAATCTCTCAAGGCCGATGCCCGAACGCATCGGCCTTGAGAGACCAGAGGCTTATTCGGTAAAAGATGCGGGCTCCTGGACAGTCATATCGTTGATGACGCCCTTTACACCGCCGATGTCGGCTACGATCCTGGTGACAAGGTCCTTCTCTGCCTGATTGTTGGCGATGCCGGTTATCGTAACGATGCCGTCCTTCGTGTCCACATTGGTATCGAGGGCGCTCGTGGAGCGGTTTGCAAGCAGGGCCGTCTTGGCCTGGGCTGTGATGGTGGCGTCATCGATCGTCTGGCCCAATGTCCGGGGCTCGGTTGAAGGAGCACCCGCCACGGTTATCTCGTTGACCACCCCCTTTACCCCTTTGACGTTCCTGGCGTACTCGGCCGTCAGATTCTTCTGCGCCTGACTCTCTGCCTGGCCCTGGAGGGTAACGATCCCGTTCTTGACATAGACGTCCGTATCGAGTGCGTTCACATCCCGATGACTCAGGAGCTCTGCCTTGACCTTTGCGCCGAGCCAGGCATCAGATCCCTCTTTCGGGCTGCCGCCTTCGACCTGAAGCTGGTTGTCTACGCTCTTGACGCCGGCGATATTCTCAGCTGTCTGCTGTGCGACCATCTTGTGGGACTCATCGGGAACGGTTCCGGTCAGAGTGACCTTACCATTCCTGGAGTCAACCACGATGTTGTCGTTTTGCAGGTAGTTCCTGAATGCATACGAATCGGCGATCGACGATTCTATGCTGGCATCCTTCTGGGACGATTGCGTGGTCGCGCAGGCATACAGTACGGCTGCAGCCGATGCCATGAGCGCGACGGCAAACATTGCTTTCACGGTCTCTCTTTTCATTGTCAGTTCTCCTTTCAATCCAGCCCGATCATATTGCATGGAAGAGATAACCGACCTGATGCTTATTTCCTGCTCTGGGGGCTTCACAGCCCTTGAGCGTGAAGGCTTCCTGGTTCTGTTGCTCAAGAGATGCATCTCGCTATTCCGCAACCCACGCAGCATTCCGTCCGACCTGAGACTCCAGGCCTAACATCCTAAAATAATAATTAAACGTTTTTCTCAATCTTCAAGTCTCTCCCCAGGGTGCAATCTTCATATGTTCCGGGATAAACCTAGAGGAGCTTGAGCATGTATGTTCCGAGCTCCCGGCGCAGCTTCCTCGCGTCGCCCACGTACGTATCGAGCATCCTCCAGAATGAGGGGCCGTGGCCCTTTATCCTCGTATGCACCAGTTCATGGAGGATGACATAATCCATGAGATGTTCCGGCAATCTGGCAAGCTTGATGTTCAGGCTTACGGCATTTCTCGTGCTGCAGCTGCCCCAGCGGGTTTTCTGGCTTCTCACGGTGAGGCGGCTGAAGGGAAGACCGGTCTTGAGGGAGAGCAGTCTGCACCGTTGAGTGATCTTGTGCTCTGCCTCAGCCCTGTCCGTGATCTCGGGCAGATCCTTGAGAAGCTCTTCCTGGGTCTTTATTTTGCGCTTCATCTTTGCTGCATGTGAGCGTATCCAGGCAGAGTGGGACAGGGCAAAGTTCCGGCCCTTTCCCAGACGAATCCCTCTTGGAACGGCGACCCGGACGGAATCGGAGCTGACCGTTATGCGCAGACGTTTTGCACGATTGCTGTGCTCTATGATGACCGTGCCCACGCCTTCGATGTCCAGTGTCATGGGTGGATGTATACAATACTCGCAACGAAAAAGGGGAGATAAAAAAGGGGCGCCTGTTAAAAACAGGGCCCCTACTCTTATGCGAATTATGTGCTCTGCTGTTCTTTACATGCCGGCAAGAAGCTGCTTGGCCATGGTGCTGTAGTATTTTTCTTTCGGATCCGAATTTGCCGCCGCCTTATTGAGAACGGCCTTGGCCTTGTCCTTTTCCTTCACGTCGATATATGCCTGGCCGAGATAGGCCATGCCCTCGACGTCGTTCGGGAAAGACTTCTGGAACTCCTCGAGATACATAATGGCCTTCTTCTTGTCATTCATGGGCCAGGGGAGAACGGACCAGAATCTGCCGAGCGCCTTCATGGGGCCGCCGTCCTCATACATCTTGTCGAGCTTGTAGGAGGTTTCGAAGGATGACTGTGTCTTGTTCTTCAGCCCTTCTTTGAGTGCGGTGACAATGCTCACCCCGTCCGAATAGGTCCCGACTGAGCAGCCATACCAGAAATACCCGTCCACCTTGGAGGGATTCAGTTTCATGGCAGCCTCGGCATATCCCATTCCCTTCTTGCCATAATCCTTGCAGATGCCCTTCCAGCCAGCGACGTTCTGCTTCTTGCACTCTTCCCCGTAGAGCCGGTGAGCCTTCGCTGCCACCCAGTTCGCCTCATAGCTCTGCGGCTGCTGGGCCACGCCTTTAAGCGAGAGATCGACGGCCTTCTTGTAGGCATCGAGCGTTTTGAGCTTCATCTGGGCCTTTGCATCAGAGATGAAATCCTCAGCCAGCACCCCCATAGGGAGCGATATCATGACCAGAACCGCCACCAGAGATAAAACCTTTTTCATACCTAAAACCTCCTCGTCGTGTTTTATCGATCGAAATTACCGTCCCTTTTCCTCTTCCTCACACCAAGACCAGCCGTTTCCCGAGACGCACGCCTTGCGGAACTCGCAAAACGCATTTCTTCGGTTCTCTCAGTGTACAGAATTTTCAGAATTTATTCAACACTCTGGAACGGATACCCCAAGAAAGCCCGGGGTGGGCCGTATAAGCGCCTCATGCGAAGTCTTCCCATTGAAGAGCTTCTCTGATATTACAGCTTGTGGATGTATGGAAAGGCGAACAGCTGCCTTTCCCGGGATCGGAAAAGACATACGGAAACCAGGCTTACGCGAGATAACCCATTATTCTTTCCATTCGTTCAAGCGTCGGAAATGCTCAACCCGGCCGGAGGCGGTCTTTGCCGGCCTGCCGGGGCAAAGCGCCCGAGAGACAATCCGTCTTCACGGGTATGGATACGATACGTGTCCGCGGGTTTCTCTCGACCGGCATCCAGGGAGGAGTTGGTGCATTATGGAAAACATCTATGAGAAGGTGCTTTCGAGCTATGGCGATAACATACGGCAGCTGATCCGGGCGGGCGGCATCACGAAGCTCTCGAAGAAGACGATCGGCAAGGGGATCATAGGGCTGGCTCTGCCGGCGGCTGTACTCCTCATCGAGGATCTAACGAACCCCAACGGGGTAGTTCTCCCCTTCCTCAGGTGGCTTCTGAGCAGGCACAGCAAGGTGAAGATCATCGAGATGTCGGCGAAGCCTGTCCGGGCAAAGGGGAGAGGAGCATCCAGAACAAGGCGTGAGCCGACCTCGTAAGACCGTTTGAGTTCGTCATCAATCCGATGCTCGAGAGTGGAGGAAGCATTGTCCTGCCCGGACTGCATACCTCGAACCTCTCCCTCCTGCTTGGGGGCTCAGATGGCCTCGGGACCCTGTTCTCCCGTCCTGATGCGGACCACCTCTTCCACCGGAAGAATGAATATCTTTCCGTCCCCGATCTTCCCGGTCCCGGCGGCCTTCACGATCGCCTCGACCACCCGGTCTGCCTGGTCCTTCTCGATCACGATCTCGATCTTTATCTTGGGCATGAAGTCCACCTGGTACTCCGCACCCCGGTAGATCTCCTTGTGGCCTTTCTGGCGGCCGTATCCCTTGACCTCTGTCACGGTCATGCCCCTGATCCCGATCTCGTTTAATGCCTCCTTCACCTCTTCGAGCTTGTGCGGCTTGATGATGGCTTCAATCTTTTTCACTGTGCCCCCCTTATGAGCTGTATGCGGTTTCGCTGTGCTCGGTCAGATCGAGACCAAGGTGCTCCGATTCCTCTTTTACCCGCAGCACGAGGATTTTATCAACGGCTTTGAGCAGTATCCAGCTTGCGGCGAAGGCATACGTGCCTACTGCAACGATGCCGGTCATCTGGCTTACGATGAGCCGGGTACCGCCGAAAAGCAGGCCGTCTGCACCTGCCGGGTTGATCAGCACGGAGGCGAAGATGCCTGTACAGAGCGTTCCGAGAAGCCCTCCTACGCCGTGGATTCCGACCACGTCCAGGCTGTCGTCATAGCCGAACCTTGCCTTGGCGGCCACGGCAAAATAACAGGCGAGTCCGCCTAAGGCCCCGATGATGACGGCTGAGTTCGGGCTTACAAACCCCGATGCAGGCGTAATGGTTGCCAGACCGGCTACAGCCCCGGATGCGGCACCCAGGGTTGTGGGTTTCCCGCGATAGATCCACTCCACGATCACCCAGGCTGCCAGGCCCGCCATCCCCCCGAAATGGGTCGCGACAAAGGCGCTTCCTGCCAGACTGTTTGCAGCCAATGCGCTCCCTCCATTGAAGCCGAACCATCCGAACCATAACAATCCGGTGCCCATGAGGGTAAGCGGGAGATTATGGGGAATGAAGGGATCCGTTCCGTACCCTTTCCTCGTTCCGACCACCAGTGTGGAGGCAAGGGCCGCAGCCCCGCACGAGAGATGAACGACAAGCCCGCCTGCAAAATCGAGAACGCCGAGCTTAGCCAGCCAGCCCCCCGAACCCCAGACCCAGTGGCATATGGGATTATACACAAAAACCGCCCAGAGGAGACTGAAGATGATGAACGGTCCGAACCGCATCCTCTCGGCAAAGGCACCGGTTATCAGGGCGGGAGTGATCACCGCGAACATGCACTGGAAGATCATGAAGACCATATGGGGGATTGTCTTCGCATAGACGGCACTTGGCGCCTGCCCGACACCAACGAGCCCAAACCATGACAGGTTTCCGATGAAACCGTTTACGTCCGGACCGAAGGACATGCTGTACCCGATGTAAATCCACTCGACAGTGATGACCGAGATCAGGATGAAGCTCTGGATGATCGTGCCGAGGACATTCTTGCTCCTGACCATTCCGGCATAGAAAATCGCCAGGCCGGGAGTCATGAGAAGGACCAGTGCTGCAGATACAAGAACGAATGCCGTATCAGCCGGATTTATCATGTTCATGAAACGCCCTCCGAGAAATGGATGCATCAGCAAACGCAATCCCTATACCAACGACTTCATATCCCATAATAAATTGATATTATGGGTTAATATTGCTATTACTCTGAATATGCCATACTTTAACCTTATACAAAGATGTTCGGTTCATGGTTTTTTGGCACAGCTTTGTAGGCATACATAATTCCCATGGAGACTCTTACCTCCTTCACTGATTTCGAGAAGGCTGCCTATAGAGGTTTTCCATCCATATGTCCGATAGTGGGCGGGTTAGACGAAGGCTTTTTCCGATCCGGCAGGAGGAAGTGCTCAATGTAAGACATTCACCCACAATAGCATCACAGATTAGACTACAGGTCTTTCAGAGCACGACTGATACACTATTATTTAGCAGGAGGTTAGTAAATAATTACTCTCTGTAAGAGAAACCTCCTTTTATGAGCCAGAAGAAGGAGCATAGCCTTCCTTTTCTATGCTCTTACACCTAAAATTTCTTCTGGCTATTTTTTTGCCCTTTTCCCGGGAGACCCCCCGGCGGCACTTCGAGATCTTGATCTTAAGCGCCTTAGGCATTGTGAAGAATCCCTGCCCTATCCTGCCCGCAGAAGCTTCCGAGAGAACTCCTCTTTATTTTTTAGTACCATTTCTCTGCCTTTCAAGTATAATTCTTATGGATAACAGTATATTGCGGCCAGATGCGGAGCAGACTTCTCCGCCGGACGCACACTCTTATGATGTGAGCGATCATGTTTTTTAAACTCGTTTGGTTTATCCTGCTGGGGAGCCTCTATTCGTTCTTCGCCCTCATTCTGTTCCCCACCTCCCCTCTCCTGGCGGCAGTGATCATCGCGATCGCCTTCCTGCACCTCCTCTTCCGGGGCATCCTGCCGAAACTGGTTCGGATCCGCAGGGCAAGAAGGGTCCGCAAGGCCATAGCTTCTATGATCGACGAGCATCTCCATGCACTTGCCCGCAGGCGCCGGGAGCTGATCGAGATAGACCATTACGGCCTCGTGCACCTGGAGGAATGGGAGGATGAGAAGGATTTCTTCATCAGCAACGTCCTCGGCAGCAGGTTCGGAAACATCCTTTCGGAAGATTTCCCCGTGCCCTACTTCCTGATCGACATCATGATCGACAAGCGCATCGACGCCTATTTCAAAAGGGGACATGCCGGCGGGACGATTCGGGAGTATCAGGGAGAAGACTGGGAAAATGCCGATCAGCAGACCTACTTGGGATACTGCATGAAGCTCCTCGAACTTGCCGGCTGGAAGGTCGTCATACCGACACAGGAAGATATCCGGAACCGGGGCCCCATCCTGGCGCGCAAGGACGGAAAGCTGCTCCTCGCTGCCTGCATACGGGCATCGAAGCCCCTCGGAAGAAGCTTCATCCGCCAGACAGCAGCAGCCAGGCTCAATCACGATGCCGATGACGCTGCCATCATCACGAACGCCGGTTTTTCGCGATGGGCTCGCTCCTCGGCATTAAAACACGATGTCATGCTTCTCCATCACAGCGACCTGGCAAATATCGATTGACGTCCGCTCCTTCTCCGGTGCCCGTCCTGATGAGCGGCGTTCCGTCGTCCATGCGCTGCCCTTAAGGCCGAACATCTTCAAGATCGTGCATTTTCTTCCTGCAATCGCCGTGGTAACATCACGTCATACAGTAAGGTATGATGAGGAGGGTCGATGTCATGAAAGGATGGAGTGAAGAGGAAATCCGGAACAGGGACCTGATGGCGCCCTGCGGTCTGTATTGCGGTGCATGCGGGGTGTACATCGCCACGAGGGACAATAACGAAAAATTCAAGGCCGTGATGGGCAATCTCTACGGGACGAAACCGGAGGAGACACAGTGTCTCGGGTGCATGCAGCCGGACCCGCCCAAGATGCTGTACGGCTACTGCAAGCTCTGCCCGATCCGCGACTGCGTGAAGGCGAAAGGATTCTACTCCTGTCACCAGTGCAGCGAGTGGCCGTGCGGCAAGATCGATAACTTCGGGCTTGCCACCGGAGTCAGGGTGATGAAGCGCACGATCCCTCTCTGGCGGCAGAAGGCAGCCGAGCATGGGGATGAAGAAGGCAGCGTCGAATGGGCGCGTGCGGAATGCGAACGCTATCACTGCCCTTCCTGCGGCAGCCCGCTCTTCAGAGGGGCCAAGCACTGCCGTGCCTGCAAGAGGGATGTCACCGACGATCTCGACGGATCGCTGTAATCTCTTCCTCAGGGAAATCGGTATACGATGAACCGGTTCTCTCCGGGCGTCATCCCTGCACCCCTGCCATGTGTCACGGCAGGGCCCCTGCCCTTTCATAGGGTGATGCTTAAGAGCAATCCCCTTTCGGCGGGGTGATCCGATAGGGAAATCCTATTTTGAATTGCCTCTTTTCCTTGAGGTCAAGTTAGGATAGAGAAGCTTATCTAAGCGGGACTTCAGGGAAGTCGGCAAGACCTGCAGCACTCACCAGGAGGAGGACAGGCTCATGGGTGGACATCTCGTATGCAAATTCGGGGGAAGTTCTCTCGCCAACGCAGAGCAGATCGAAAAGGTCCGCAGGATCGTCTCGGAGGATGCAAGGAGGCATTTCGTCGTTGTATCGGCACCCGGCAAAGACAGGAACGATTCGGAAAAGACCACCGATCACCTCTTCAATATCGCAACGGAAGGTCAGCACTTCAGAAGACGGGGAAAGGCCATCAGCGCGAAGGAAAGCTATGAGAGAGTAATCGGAAAGTTCAAGTCGATCATGAGCGGCCTCGCCATTGAGGGAGAGGACATCATTGACAGCCTCGAATCGGATCTGACCTCTCATATCTCGGACAAGAAGCGCATCGACTTCTTTGCCTCCCGCGGCGAGCACTGCAACGCCAAGATCATTGCCCGCTATTTCATGAAGAAGGGCATGGATGCCAAGCTCATGCTGCCTGAAGACATCGGCTTCCTCGTCTCCGACAGGTTCGGAAACGCCAGAGTCCTTCCCGCGACCCACGCCAATCTCAAAGGAAGCCTGAATGACGGTCAGATCTCCATCATCCCCGGATACTACGGCATCACCCTCAAGGGGGATATCGCCGTGCTCTCCCGGGGAGGATCCGATCTCACCGGCGGAGAGGTCGCCTATGCAGTCGACGCCTCCTGCTACGAGAACTGGACCGATACCGACGGGGTCTACCAGGTCGATCCCAGGATCATCCCCGAGGCATCGGTCATCCCGGAGCTGACGTATAAAGAGATCAGGCTCCTGTCTTCAAAGGGGTTCAATGTTTTCCACTTCGATGCCATGGTGAGCTGCAAGAACAAGGAAATCCCCATCAATATCCGCAACACCAACAACCCTTCAGCTCCCGGCACCATGATCGTGAGCTCCCGCATCCCCGATGAAACGGTTGTGGGAGTCGGCCGAATGGACGGCATTGCATACGTATACATAGAGAAGGACATGATCGGCGAGACCATCGGCTTCACCAAGGAGCTTCTCGACATCTTCAAGGACTTCGGCATAAATACGCACCACTACCCTTCCGACAAGGACGACATCTCGGTGATCGTCGACCAGCATGACCTCATGGGGAAGGCCGACGAGCTCAAGGAGGCCATCGCTACGACCCTTTCACCGAACTTCCTCCAGATAAGCTACGACCTGAGCCTGCTCTCTCCGGTCGGCATCGGCATGAAGGACACACCCGGCGTGCTGGCAAAGGCATCGAATGCGCTCTTTGAGGAGAATATCAACATAGAGATTGTCGATCAGGGTCCCTCTCAGATGAGCTTCCATTTCGGCATCTTTCAGAGGCACGCCGACGCGGGCCTCAGGGCCCTCTACCGGGCACTGCTGAAAAGGCAGGATCGCTGAAGGGGCACGCCCGTCCTGCTTGTATTATGGGTCGGCAGCAGAGACAGTTCTCTTCGATCCCTCAGGGAAGCCGTCCGCATGGCTGCCGGCTCGGGCCATTGAATCCTCCTTTCCCGGGTGTGCAGACAGAAGGGTAATATATTTCCGTCAGTGGTTAATAATTTACCGTTTTTTCATTGACTTATAAAATATGATCTCCCTAACCTACTGATTTTATAGTGTACTCATCATGGCATATGGCTTGCTAGTTATTTCAATCTGTTAAGAAGCATTATTACGCATTGCTTTACATATGGGGACGGGCATCTGTCATGAATAAAATCATGGCCATTCTTGTTATCCTCCTGCTCCCGCTACCGCTGTGCGCGATGAAGAGGATCGCAGATTCCGAGCTCTCCTCGATCAGCGGCTTCGCAAGCCTGAGCATCAGCTTCAATCAGACGTTAAACATCGACGCGGGCCCCCTCGCATGGGGCAGCTCATACTATTTCAGCAGGGCCGTCTCGGAATCTGCCGGTCGCTGCGCTGCAACCTTCAGCCGGGAAGACGACACGATTACAGAAAACGGAGAAGCCGGCGGTGAGGAATATTCCGTGTCTTTTATCTCCAGAGAAGATGGCGGACCTAAAAGCCTCCGCGTTCCCCGGCTCACCTTGAAGGGCAACAAGCTGACATATTCCGAGCTGAACGACTTCGATCTCTTCAGCGCGGGCTATGCTTCTTCATTTGAAGCAGTCTCCAGCATCGACGATCAAAATGGACGCTCTTTCAGCGAAACCAACCCGAAATTCATCGACGTGAGGCCTGACGGTGAGACCCAGCTCCGCATGTACTACACGGGTTCTTTCAACTATAACACCGCTCCCAGGAGCACGGTGGACATCTGGGTCCACTGATCTGCAACCGCTGTCATCAGGTCCTTACGGATCGATTCCCTCCCTTTTGCTCCGCTCCGCGCTCATGTCGGCGTATGCTTCGAAGAGGCTTTCGGGAGGGGTGTAGAGCCTGTCAGGAGATTTTTTCACGAGTGAGCGGGCCTGCTCCGGGCAGCTCGTCACGCACAGACCGCACCCGATGCACTTTTCCTCGCGCAGCACCGACTTGCCGTCCTTTATCTTTGAAGCGCCGACCGGGCAGCGCCCTGCGCAGGAGCCGCACCCCCTGCAGGAAAGGGCGTCGCTGACACAGACATAGCTGCTCTTTGGATCCCTGAACTGAGCGGGAAAGAGCTTGAGCGCCACGAGCATGCCGCAGCAGCACGAACAGCATGAACACATGGCCTCGATGTTCCGCGAGTTCAGGACCTGGATGACGAGCCCCTCCTTTTCATTCCGCGTGAGTATGCTCACCGCCTCGTCCCTGCTCAACGGCCTGGCCATGCCGTTATCGACATAGTAGTCGGCGTACGAATCGAACTGCAGGCAGGTCTCGAGAGAATGATCGCAGCCCTTGCCGTACATTCTGACAGCCTTTCTGCAGAAACACTGGGCAACCGCGATCCTGTCCTTGCGCTCGACAATTGCCACGGCATCATCGTAAGGAGCTATGGGGAGAGATGAGACCAGGCCCGAATTGATCGGGATGGTGCGGAGGTGGGGCGTCCTCGTGGAATGAAAGGTCTGTCCGAGCCCCGAGAGATAATACTCGGAAACATCCTTGAGAAGCTCCGGGGTCAGGGAGTTGACCTGAAATTCATAGATCCCGACGATAAAGGGCACGATATGGTAAGCAGGCCCATGAGGCCCCCTCTGCCGAAAAAGCAGCCCCTTTCCGGCCATGCTTTCAAGCCGGGACGCAACGGCAGTCTCATCGCCGCCTGTCCGCAGGGCCACTTCGCGGGCCGTTTCAGGCAAAAGGCCGAGCTGCAGGAACATTTCGGCATCCTCGGGCGAGAAGAGCTTTTTGAGCAGCTTGAGCTCGACCCCGCTCTTGGTGGCGGGGAATCCTGTTGCCAGCTCATCGAGCCGCCTTCTTAACCGTTCATAAATCTCATCCATATCGCAAAGCTCCCTTCTCCGGGCATTTCATTTGTTTTCACTAAGGATCAGCAGGGAAATGCATCCCTGCCCGGTAAGGCATCATACACGATTTGTCCCGAGCCTTCAAAGGGACATTCTCAAGGATTAATGGGAGACAGAGTTGTTTCCCGCCTCATACCCATTGCAAATTCCGGCGATGTGCTATAGATTCATGGCAGTTGAGTTCTCCCTTACCGGACACCGTCTCCGCAGTTGCGGAAAATGGCTTTTTTGAACTTACGCGAAAGGGGTTCATGCATGAGAGGTTTTTTGGATACCCTGCAGGGCATCAAGGCGAAAGGTCATACCCTCATTGGGTGCTTTCCGCTCTATCCCCCTGTTGAGCTTTTTCACTCCTTCGGGCTTACGCCGGTCGTCCTGTGGGGCTTGGAGCAGGACATCCGCGATCTCTCCATAAGCGACCGCCACCTCCAGCCCTATACCTGCCATGTGGCACGCTGCCTTACCGAGTTCGTGATCTCCCGAGCGAGCGGGCTCTTCAGGGCGCTCTTCATGTACAATGCCTGCGACACCCTTCGGAATCTCCCCGAGATCATCGGGAGCGCATTGGATGAAGAGTCCACACTCCCGATCATGAGGCTCCATGTGCCTGCCGTATCTCTCGATCATGCCTATGCTGCAGGCTACTTGCAGGACCGTATCGAGGGGCTCACAGCCGAGCTCGAGAATCTCACCGGCAGATCCTTTTCAGCAAGCGCCTTCAACCGCAGCGTGGAGCTCTACCGGAGACAGAGGGGCCTGTGCATGCAACTCGAAGAACGCCAGGCGCAAGGATCGATGAGCTTCGCTGATTGCGCCGAGGTCCTCATGGCAGGGAGCCTTCTGCCTGTAGAGGAACACATCGCGCTCCTCGAAGCCCGGCTCCGGGAATCTGCCGGGACCGGATCTGAAATGCATGGGCATCCCGGCATCATGATCAGCGGGATTCTCCCTCCCCCGAGGCACCTCCTCGAGGTGATCGAGAAGGCCGGACTCACGGTCGCGGCAAACGATATCGCCTCCCTCAGGCGGTCCTATGCCTATTCCCCTGCACCTGCGACGGATGCGGGCGCTTACTATGAAGATTTCTATCGCGGCCACCATCCGTGCACGACGATCCTGCCTTCGGCAGACAGCAGGGCTGAATACATCCTGAAGACCGCCAGGGAAAAGAATGTGAAGGGGTTCATCTTCTTCGGAGAGAAATTCTGCGAGTATGAATACTTCGAGATGCCCCATATCGAACAGATGCTCAAATCCTCAGGCATCCAGTGTCTCTGCCTCGAGATGACAGACGGCGGGGGCGAGCAGATCGCTGCGAATCAGACCCGCATCGAAACCTTTGCCGAGATGCTGCATACGTAAGCGGACCAAAGAGGAGGAAAGACATGCCTTCGGAAAAATCCCCGGAAGGATTCAAAAAGAACACCTCGGGCAAGAGGCTGAGCTCCATCATCATGAACGACTACCTCACCCTTCACAAAAAGGCTTCGGAGGGGGCCTTCGTGGTGTGGATCGCGATCATCGTCCCTGCCGAGATCTTTTCCGGATTCGACAACGTCGTCTATGCGGTCCCGGAAAGCCATGCAGCCCTGTGCGCGGGCAAGGGCGTCGGGCCTCTCCTGTGCGAAAAGGCCGAGCAGCTGGGGTATTCGACGGACCTGTGCTCCTATGCCCGCATCGACCTCGGAACGGCGTTCGGCGGCGCCGAGAGCTCTCCCACCTTCGGCCTCCCGAAGCCCGACCTCATCATCAGCAACAACAACAACTGCTCGCTCCTGGTGAAGTGGTTCGATGTCTATCACCGGGCCTGGGGCGTGCCTCACGTCCTGCTGGACATACCGTTCTGCTATGAGAATCAGAGCAGGGCCGACTTCGAGTACATCATGGCCCAGTTCGGCGGCCTCATCCGGACGATCGAAGACCTGAGCGGCCAGAAGTTCGACATCAACAAGGCCAGAGAATCGGTGAAGCTCTCCAGCAGGGCGCTCAAGGAATGGAAGCGGTTCTTGAGCTTTGCCACACACAGGCCGTCCGGCATCACGGCCTTCGACTCGTTCGTCCAGATGGCCCCCATTCTCACCTCCCGCGGGACCGAGAAGCTCGCAGAGCACTACCGCCTCCTTGCGGACGAGACCGAGGAGCAGGTCAAAAACGGCATCTTCCCCGTGCCCGGCGAAAGGTACCGCCTCCTGTGGGACAACATCGCGCCATGGCACCAGCTCAGAAAGATGTCGAGCCGGCTTGCGAGCCTCGATGCGAACATCACCTCTGCGAGCTACACCTACTGCATCGGTGCCCTCGAGGGCGAGTACGAGCCGTACGAGTTCGACGGAAAAGACCCGCTTCAATGGCTCGCCAGGCTCCAGAACTTCTCCGTATGCCCCCACGGCCTGAACTTAAGAGGCAGGGCCATGAAAGAGGTGATCGGACGCAACGCCATCGACGGCGTGGTCTTTGCCAGCAACCGGAGCTGCAAGGTCTACTCCCTCATGCAGATGGACCAGATGCGGCATATGAAAGAAGAGCTCGGAATTCCCTGCATCATGATCGACGTCGATCACGCGGACGTTCGCAAATACAGCGAGGAGACAACCTTCACCAGGCTCGAGGCCCTCATCGAGATGATCGACAAGAAGAGGTCGGGTGCCCCGGCTTGAGCGCATTTGAAGAGATTCCCACCGCACGGGCAAGGCCTGATCTCCTCGTTCCGCGCCGCCAGTATTCTCTTTCTGAATGACAGCCCGATACGTATGCAATCATCGAATTTGACATATGCCCTGCCGTGCTCTACCGGATAGTTAGATTGCAGACGCACGCTGCCGGTAATCCTCGAGCCGGGGCGCAAGAGAGCAGGCTGTCCCGTATGGAAAAGATCGTCTATCTCGATAATGCAGCCACATCATGGCCCAAGCCTGAAGGCATGATGGAGGCCATGGTCCATTTCAACCGCTGTGTCGGCGCCAGCCCCGGCAGGTCCGGCCACAGCCTCTCCATCGAGGCGGCAAGGATTCTCCTCAATGCGAGGGAGGTCCTGTCCTCTCTCTTCGGCGTCGAGGATATGCTCAGAATCATCTTCACGAAGAATGCGACCGAGGCGCTCAACATAGCCATACTCGGTCTCCTCAGGGATGGGGACCACGTGATCACCTCGTGCATGGAGCACAACTCGGTTATGCGCCCGATCAGGGCCCTCGAATCCCGGGGGGTCGAGGTGAGCACGGTGCCGTGCTCCCCGAGAGGGGAGCTCGACCCTTCGGATATCATCCCTCTCATCAGACGGAACACGGCTGCCGTGGTGCTCGTCCATGCGTCGAACGTAACCGGGACGATCATGCCCGTCGCCGAGGTCGGGGCCATCACCCGGGAAAGGGATATCCTCCTGTGCGTCGATGCATCCCAGACAGCCGGAGCCGTTCCCATCGACGTGCAGTCCATGTACGTGGACCTGCTCGCCTTCACCGGCCACAAGTCGCTTCTCGGGCCCCAGGGCACGGGCGGGCTCTACATGAGAAGCGGCCTCGAGAACAGGATCAGGCCCATCGTGCAGGGAGGTACGGGAAGCAGGTCAGAGTTCGAGACCCAGCCCGACTTCGTGCCGGACAAGTACGAATCAGGAACCCCGAACACCATCGGCATCGCCGGTCTCGGTGCCGGCGCCCGGTTCATCCTCGAAACGGGCATCGGCGCCGTCCGAAGCAAAGAGGAAGCCCTCACCAGGATGCTCATAGCAGGACTCGCATCCATCCCGGGCGTCGAGGTGTACGGGGTGCGCGACGCTGCGAGGCAGACAACGTCCGTATCGTTCACCATCTCCGGCATGAGCCCGTCCGAAGTCGCGCTCAAGCTCGACGAGGATTACCGCATCATGGCGAGACCCGGCCTGCAGTGCGCACCGGCGGCCCATAAGACCATCGGGACCTTCCCCGAAGGAACCGTCAGGCTCAGCCCGGGGTTTTTCACGACGCAGGAAGAGATAAAGTACAGCATCACGGCGGTTGCCGAGATCGCATCATCACACAAGGAGAGATTGTCATGAGGAAGGAAATAGATGCCCGCGGCCTGGCCTGCCCCGAGCCCGTCGTCCTTGCGAGAAAGGCCCTCGCCGAATGCGGCGAGATAACCGTCATCGTAAACGACGATACAGCCAGGGACAACGTCCGGCGAATGGCAGAGGGCATGGGATTCACGGTTACACTCGACAGCCATGGGGCCGATACATCCCTCCATATTATCAGTACCGGCCGGCCCGCCCGGAGTGATTCCCCTGTCTATGGAAGGAGCGAGTCCGTTCCCGGCCCGACCGTCATGGTCATCTCCTCCGATAAAATGGGGAGAGGAAACGACGAGCTCGGCTCGATTCTCATGAAGAGCTTCCTCCATACCCTGGGTGAGGCAGAAGCAAAGCCCGACACCATGATCTTCTTCAACACGGGGGTGAAGCTGGCCATTCAAGGGTCCGAGGTGATCGAAGACCTCGAGGCGCTGTTACGGGCAGGGGTGAAAATCCTCGTATGCGGCACGTGCCTCGGCTATTTCGAGGCCAAGGACAAGCTGGCCGCAGGAACGGTCTCGAACATGTACGACATTACCGAGACCATGCTCAAGGCAGGGAAGATCGTCCAGATATGAGTGCTTCAGGCTTTTGCGTGCTCCTCTTCCAATCCGTCAGCCAGGCCATGCTCGCCGAGAAGATCCTTAAACAGCAGGAGATCCCCCACAAGGTGATCCCGGTGCCCCGCCAGATAAGCTCTGACTGCGGCGTATGCATCCGGTTCAGCCCCGACAAGCGCCCTCAGATCGAATCCGCCCTCACGGGCAAGGTGGAAGTCCTCGAGGTCTGCGCCGTCTGATCATTCCTGCAGAAAGGCTCTGCTCTTAAGCACTCTGCCTGATGCTCTCGAGGAGCGCCTCGGTGCGTGTCCTGATCTGCTCGACGTCTCCCGTTGAGTAGTCGGTGACAATCTTGAGATAGGGGAGGCCGTGCCTGCTGCGAACGTACTGCCCTATCTTGTGGGACTCGATGTTGTAGGTATGGCACGCGTGGAGAACCACCTCGATCACGGCATCGGGCCTGAAGCCCTCGATCAGGCCATCCATCGCCGTGAGCCGCCCCGAGTTCGGTGTCATGCAGGAGCAGGGGATCTTCAGGTATTTTCTTGAAAGAGCGGCGACAGGATCATCGGTGTCCTCCTCGATCCGGCCCGAGAAGCACTTCATGCCCGAGCACGCATCGAGGGCCACGATACGACCGCCGGCCTCCTCGATTATCCTGAACACCTTGGTGGAATCTCCGCCCACGGGGCAGCCGGTTACGAGGACCCGCGGCGCATCCTCCGGCCCGTGAGATATGCCCTTCCCCTTTCTCTCTTCGAGCTTTGCCAGGATTGCATTGACGAGCTCCTCGATCTCGGATGCCCTGGCAAGCTGAGCCAGGAGGATGAGGTCGTATGCCTCCTCCCAAGAGATGAGCGGGGGATGGTGCCTGGCATATGAAAAGACCTCATCCATCATAACGTTCTTGCGGTTCGTCTCCTTGATCTCGGCCTCGATGGCATCGTCTTCTATCTTCGTGCCGAAGGTTTTCTCCAGAAACGAGATGAACTTCCTGAGCATGACCGTCCAATTCTGCTCCGCCTCTCTTTCATCGGGCAGCTGGGGCAGGTCCATGACGAACAGCGGCTTGTCCCCGGATATGAGCTCGAACATCTTCTTCTTGCCGTCGCAGGTGGTCTCTCCGACAACGGCATCCGAGATGCTGAAGAACGGGCAGGTATCCTTGAGGATGAACCCGTAGCTCGATTTGATCAAGGGGCACAGGTTTGAAGGCAGCACGGTTTCAGCGGTCTCGATCGTGCTGTGTGCATAGGCGCACAGGACCGCCGGGGCCGCGTTCATGGCGCGGATGATCTCGAGAGGCGCATACCCGCAGTATGCGCCTACGATCCTGCTTCCCTTTTCCCGTTTCGACTGAAGGTATGCGATGGCCCTCTTCGTGGGCAGGCCCGTGTATTCATCGTTCAAGAGCGGCTCGATCCGTCTTTCCATCTGTTCCTCCCTCATGAGTTTCTGCGTACTGCCGGAAATTCCAAGGCATTCTCGCCTTGCCTGCATTCCGGCAAGTCCGTGTGATGAGAAAGGCTTAAGGGAAAATCGCGATCAGGGCAAATAGCTTGTTTTCATACCTGGGCATGCACCATGCACTAAAGCTATCCGGCGGGCTTCCATCAGCCGGAAGGAGCGCTCAAGACCGCCATCCCGCACCTTTAAGGTGAGAGGATCGTGAAACAACTCCCGTTTGCCGTACCGAGTGAGGGCTAGATTTCTCTCCCTGCGCGGTGGCCTTCGTGGATGGCCTCGAAGAGCCTTCGCGGGCTCCTGGCGTCCCCGACGGTCCGGAAAGGGGTCCCCATCTGCCTGAGCGTTTCCTCGAGAGAGTCAGCCGGCTCCGCACCCATGGCCGTCACCACCATCGAGGCAGGCTCGATCCTCTCTTCATCGTTCAAGGTATAGACGACGCCTTCCGGACCGATGGACTTTACCGTTGCCCCGCAGAGGATTCTGCCGCCCGCCTCTCTGATCCGCTTATGCAGCCAGTAGTCGTGGGCCCTCATCTTCCCGACGGGAATGTGGGACTTCATCTCGATGACCGTGACCTTCACTCCGTGCGCCAGGAGAAAATCCGCCGTTTCCATGCCCACATATCCGGCGCCGAGCACGACGGCCGGGCCCGCTATCCCTGTCTTGTCCGTGAGCGTATCCCGTGCATCGAAGACATGGTCCATATCGATGCCGGGGATCTGTGCGGCCACCGGAGACGAGCCCGTGGCGAGGATGACGGCATCCGGTGTCCCGGCTTGAAGGTGCTGAAACTTTATCTCGCTCTCGAGGGAAATCGGAACCCCCCGTTTCTTAAGCTGTCTCACGGCCCAGTCCACCCAGCCCATGAAGGCCTCCTTGTAGGGCGGGGCGCTTGCCGGTATCAGCTGCCCTCCCGGACGGTCATCCTTCTCGAACACGGCAACCTCATGCCCGCATTCGGATGCCGAGAGTGCTGCAGACAGGCCTGCAGGCCCGGCGCCGACGATCCACACCCTCTTCCGTCTGGCGGCGGCATTTTCCCCGCGGCTGCCGCCTCCCGAAGGAGACATCTCCCTGAGCTCGTAACCGCACGAGGGATTGAAGGTGCAGGCGGCGGACCTCATCTCGAAGGCCAGCCGCTCGATGCAGCCCTGGTTGCAGGCGACGCACCAGCGGACATCGTCGAGGGATCCCGCCCTGACCTTGCCGATGAAATCCGGGTCCGTGAGATGCTGCCTTCCGAAGGAGATGAGGTCGGCATCCCCGCGGGCCAGGGCCGCTTCGGCAATATCGGGGCTGTTGATGCGCCCCACCCCGATCACGGGCACGGATACGGCCTCCTTGATGGCCCTGGCACGGAAGAGATTGAAGCCGGGGTCGGTATCCATCGAGGCGATGCTCAAGTTTCCCGGCGTGGAGTAGACACCCACGGAAGCATGGATGGCGTCGACCCCTGCAGACACCAGCCGCGGGGCGAGCCTTTTCATGAACTCGAGGTCGTAGCCTCCCCGGACGAGCTCGTCTGCCGAGATCCTGATGATGACCGGATAGCCTTCTCCCACCTCTGCCCTGACCGACTCGACGACCTCGAGCACGAAGCGCGACCTGTTCTCCTCGGACCCGCCGTAGGCATCCTGCCGGTGGTTCGAGAAGGGCGAGAGGAACTGGGTCAGAAGGTATCCGTGGGCGCCGTGGATCTCGACCGCATCGAACCCGGCCTTCTTGGCGCGCAGCGCCGCCTTCCCGAACGCCTCCACCACCTCGCGGATCCGGCTCGTGCTCATCTCTTCGCACGGCTGGCCCAGGATCACGCTCGGAATGGGGGACGGCGCTTCGGGAATGGCGCCGGCGGCTGACTGAAATGTCTCGCGACCGGCATGGTGGAGCTGGATGGCCGCCTTCGCCCCTTCCTCGTGGATGGCCTCGGGGATCTTCGCGAGGGTTGGAATGAAGTCGTCGCTCCAGGCCCCGAGCTCGTTCGAAAATCCTTTGCCCCGCGGCAGGACGGCGCACACCTCGGTGATGACGAGGCCTGTCCCTCCCCGTGCCCTCAGCTTCAGGAAGTGGACGAGCCGGTCGCTCACCGTGTTGTCCATGTTCCCGTACCCTGTGCCCATGGCCGGCATGACGGCGCGGTTCCTGAGCTCCATGCCAGCGATCTCGATCGGTGAAAAGAGATGGGGATATTTCATATCGCCTCCAATATCATAAATCTCTGCCAGATTCCCGGGCCGCTTCGCCGGATCGTGCGGGGTCTTCACGCCGGTCGCCCGATCTTCCTCACGCGGACTTCCTCCTCTGGGAGGCCATCCACAGAGGCATCTTCGATTCCCTGATCCTGAAGGGCATGACCTTCTCGCTCACGAACCTCACGTCTTCGATCGTGTAGAAGGCATGCGGATTGAACTGCTCGATGATCTTGACGATCTTCGGGATATCGTGCCGCTCCACAACGGAAAACACCACCTTGACATGCCCTGTCGCGCCTTCGGCATTGATGCATGTGAGGCCGTATCCCGCCGAACGCAGGTATTTCACCAGATCACATGCGTCCTTGTTCGTAATGACCCGGATGAGAACCTTGCCGATGGAAAGGAGGTTCTCCAGATACATGCCCACGTAGGTCCCGCTCGCAAATCCCGCGGCATAGGCCACGAAGCATGCGATGTTGATGCGATCGCCCTGCATGATCTGGCGTACGGCGAGCAGCCAGATCATGACCTCGAAAAAGCCGATGAACGGCGCTATGTACTTTAAGTTCCTCGCAACGAAGATGATCCGGATCGTGCCCAGGCTCACATCCAAGATCCTGCCCACAAAGATCAGAACCGGGAGGATGACCCAGATGTACACGTTCATGTCCAGGAGAGAGGAAACACCCATAAACAACCTCCGCACCCCGGCTATAAGACAACTCAAGGCCTCCTGGCAAGGATAATCATCGCGCACCCGATGATACAATAATTCTCATATCATAAGCGATTGTGCCCCGGATGAGAATGGTGATATACTGGGAGAGTGCGGCATATCGACCGGGCAGGGCAGCGTGACCGGAAGAAAGCGCATCCCGGTCTGCCGCACCGGGAAAAACCTATCTCCTCGGCTCAATGACAAGGAACTGACATGAATAACGGATCATCATTCTCTGCTTCCCTGTTCGAACCGCGGTCGATCGCGTTTATCGGTGCGTCGACGAATCCCGCCAAGTGGGGATTCAACATTCTCCACCACATCATACGGGGAGGCTATGCCGGAGACCTCTATCCGATAAACCCCCAGGGCGGCACCTGGTTCGGCAGGCCCCTGTACAGGAGCCTGGCCGAAGTTCCGGGACCCGTCGACCTGGCCATCATCGTCGTCCCCAAGGAAAAGGTCCCGGATACGCTTCGTGAGTGTATCGACGCGAGGATACCGGCCGCAGTGATCATCACGGCCGGATTCGGCGAAACGGGTGCAGAGGGGAAGGCGCTCGAGCAGGAAGTCCTCTCCATCGCCCGATCCGGAGGCATCCGCATCGTGGGGCCGAACACCATGGGAGTCTTCAGCGCCTATCCGTCGCATATGCAGGCCGTCATGACCTCTGCGCCATTCAAGCAGGGGCCTGTCGCTGTCGTGACCCAGAGCGGGAATCTGGGTACCTCCATCTCGTACCGGTTCCTCCGGCGCGGCATAGGCATCAGCCGTCTGATCAGCTCCGGCAACGAGGCAGACCTGACGGTAGAAGATTACCTCGAATACCTGGAGACCGACGAGAAGACACGGCTGATCTGCCTCTACGTGGAGGGCGTGCGCCAGGGTCGCCGGTTCATCGACACGATCGGGCGGATATCGAGCGCGAAGCCGGTCATCCTTCTCAAGGGGGGCACCGGTGACACCGGCGCGAGCGCGGCCATGTCGCACACTGGAGCGATGACCGGAAGCTTCGAGGTGTTTCAGTCCATATGCAGCCAGGCAAACATCATCATGGCGGAGAGCATCGACGAGATGGTGAATATCGGCGGACTCATGCTCTCCCAGCCCGAGATCAGGGGTAAGCGGATCGGCATCGTGACGCAGGGGGGAGGATGGGGAGTCATATCCGCCGACCTGTGCGAGGCGGCGGGGCTTGAGCTTCCTCCCCTCGACGACCGCGTCGTTTCGATGCTCGACTCGTTCCTTCCGCCCTACTGGAGCAGACGCAACCCCGTGGACCTGGTAGCGCCGAACAGGGTTTCGATGATGACCGATTCCGCGGAGGCGCTGCTGAAGCATGCGGACATGGATGCCGTCCTCCTTCTGGGGCTGGGGTATCTGACCGGCCGCGCCACGCGCTGGATGGAGTCTCCCGTGCTTCCGCGCGAAGTCGTGGAGCAGCCTGCCCGTAAGCTGATCGCCGGCGAGAGGGAGCTCGTTGACCTCATCACACGGCAGATCAGGCAGTTCGGGAAGCCCATCATCCCGGTCGTCGACATCGTCGGCTTCGACGAGCCCGGCGAAAACAACATCGTCAGGCATCTCGACACGAAGGGGATCATGGCCTACTCGTCTCCGGAGCAGGCGATCCGCGCACTGGCAAAGGCTCAGGACTATTATGAGAGGCGTCGGACACGGGCGGAGGCACTGCAAGCTTCCCGCTGATCAAGGCCGCTTTGCTCCGACGGCAGCCGTGCAGCCGTCGCGGCAGCGGGTTTACCCTGTCAGTCCCGTCAGCCCCTGGTTCCCGCCTCGACAGGTACGGCTTCAAGCTCCAGCATCTCGGTCCTCCTGATGATCCTGATCTTTACCGGCTTGCCGATGGGCCAGTCCGAGAGGAACCTGTGAAGGTCGTCGACGCTGCTCACCTGCTTTCCGTCTACGGCCACGATGAAATCACCGATATGCAGCCCGGATCTTCTGGCCGGGCTGTCCGGCTCCACCGAAATGACCTCGACCCCTTTGTCCCCCTGCAGACCGTGGTACCTGGCAATCCTACGGCCCAGAGGCCTCGTCATGCCCGCGACCCCGAGGAACCCCCGCCTGGCCCTTCCATGGGTCAGGATCTCAGAGACCACCCACCTCACGGTATTCGAAGGGATGGCAAAGCCGATTCCCTGTGCCATGAAGATGATCGCCGTGTTGATGCCCACCACCATGCCTGCGGAGTTTACGAGCGGACCTCCCGAGTTGCCCGGGTTCAAGGGCGCAGTATGCTGGATGATATTGTCGATGAGCCTGCCGTCGCGGCTGCGCAGGGCCCGGCCGAGCGCGCTTACCACCCCTGTGGATACGGTCGACTGGAAACCGAAGGGGTTCCCGATTGCAATGACGAGCTGCCCCACCTTGAGCTGGGCGGAGTCCCCCAGGCTCGAGTAGGGGAGGCTCGATCCTTCCGCCCGGATGACGGCGAGGTCGGTGGCAGGGTCCGTACCGACAATGGTAGCCGTCATGCTCGCCCCGTCGGTAAGGGTCACCTGGAACTTCCTGGCGCCGTGGACGACATGTTCATTGGTCAGGATATATCCGTCCGGCGTCAGGATCGCCCCGGAGCCCGCTCCCATCTGCTCCACCATACCCTGCACGTTCACGTTTCCGGTCGATATGCTCACGACCGACGGGCCTACATCGTCCACGACCGATATGACAGCCCGCGAGTATGCATCGAGAAGCTCGGTGTCCTCGCTCAGGACCGGATGGCCATCCTTTCCGCTCGAGGAGGTCTGCACGTTGATCTGGGCCGGACTGCTGATAAGGCTCAGTGCCTGCTCGACATCTTTCTGCATCAACTTCCTTTCTCTCTTTAAAGTGAAACATGACTGACCACCGGCTGCAGACAGCTCCCCGAATCGGTCACATTTCCATGAGATGTATTATAGGGTCGTTCGATCGTGTTTTACAGGTGGGCCGCCACGTTCGCGGGGAGCGATTTTGCGGGTGCCGACCTGCTTGCGGGGCAGGACGGGAAGAGCACAAGGCGCCCCGTGCCCGATCGGCGTTCTCTCTTCAAATACACGGTTGCCAATAGATCACGGGTTGGTTTACATTATCCTTCAAAACACGTTATGATGGAAAGCCATGAGCAGCAAGAAACCAATGCCGTCGGTCGAAGAGCTTATCCGGGCTGAAAAGCAGATTTTTACAGGCGTCTATTGGCGCCTCTTCGCCAGGTATGCCTCGAGGTTCGCTGAAGGGTATGCATCCTACCTTGCCCTGGCGGTGACAAGGTACCTCCTCTCCTACCCGGACGGGGATGAGCAGGCGAAAATGTTTCATGAGCAGAACCGCAATCAGATCGATCAGGAGATCCTGGCGCTCAGGAAAGATCCGGACATCAGGCGGGTCGTTACGGATACCCTGGTGATCAAGGCGGTCTTCCAGCACAGGAAGGGAGGATGCGGGAAGGATGATGCCCTTGCCCTGGTGGAGAACCTCAAAAAGCTGGGGCTCTACCAGGAGGGAAGCCACCCTCCGACCCCCGGCTCGTTCGTCCGGATGGCGAGCGCTTTTTTCAGCGAGACGCCCGTGCGGGTTCCCATCCCGGCCCCGAACACCTGATCACCCCAATCATGTCGTACATACCGAACAACCTGAAGAGGAGAGGGCATTGCGTCTCAAGATGGTCGGCAAGATGGTCGACTCACGCGCGTTAAGATCGGACATCCTGCTCTTTATCACCGCACTCATCTGGGGCTTCGCATTCGTGGCCCAGCGCGTCGGCATGGAGGACGTGGGGCCGTTCACCTTCAACGGCATCAGATTCGCCCTCGGGGCTTTCGTCCTCGCCCCGTTCGTCCTCTTCGGCGCTGACCGGAGAACCTGCCTCACGCGGCCGGCAGGGACCGGGACCAGTGGCGGGATCTTGAAAGCCGGTCTCACTGCCGGGCTCGTTCTCTTTGCAGGCGCATCGCTCCAGCAGACGGGAATGGTCTACACGACTGCGGGCAACGCCGGCTTCATAACCGGCCTCTATGTCGTGATCGTCCCTATCCTCGGGCTCTTCCTGAGCCAGCGTGCATCTGCCGGGGCATGGGTCGGGGCGGCGTTCGCTGCAGCGGGGCTCCATCTCCTGAGCATAACGAAAGACCTCACGATGTGCTTCGGCGACATCCTCGTGTTCGCCGGTGCCTTTTTCTGGGCGGCGCACGTGCTCATCATCGGCCGGTTTTCACCGAGGATGGACTCCTTCAAGCTCGCCCTCGTCCAGTACGCTGTCTGCTCCGTATTGAGCCTTGCGGTTGCAGGAGCACGGGAGAGCATCACCTTCGTCTCACTCGAAAATGCCGCCTGGCCCATCCTCTATGGAGGCGTCGTCTCGGTGGGGATCGCCTACACGCTGCAGATCATTGGGCAAAGAGAAGCTCCCAGCACGCATGCGGCGATACTCATGAGCCTGGAGTCGGTTTTCGCTGCCGTCGGAGGAGGGATCATCCTCCACGAGCACCTCTCCTCGAGGCAGCTCGCCGGCTGCTCTCTCATGCTGTTCGGCATGCTCGTATCACAGCTCTGGCGCGCCCGGCTCGCTGTCGAAGGGGGAGATGAGGCGGATCAGGAACCGCTTGAGAAAACCGGATGAAAAGCGGACCCTCGAGGCCGGTATGCGACCTGAGCGCATACAGGGCATCCGTGCGAACGAGAACTTAGTCCGCGTGTTAAGTTTACGGGTAATCCCGGCCGATAGAGGGGTCATGATCTTTCGATCACCGGAGGGGTTGCGATGGATGTAAGTCTGGTGAACCCGTTCATCGAGGCCGTGGTTCACGTCCTGTCGAGCATGGCCTGTACCGAAGCTCAGGCAGGAAAGCCCTATCTCAAAAAGGATAATGTTGCCAAAGGCGATGTCACCGGCATCGTCGGCCTGACCGGAGAGGCACGGGGAACCATTTCCGTGAGCTTCACCGAGGAGTGTATTCTTTCCATCGTGAGCAACATGTTCGGCGAGAAGATGAGAGAGCTGAACGAGGAAGTCAGGGACGCTGTTGGAGAAATCCTCAATATCGTTTCGGGCCAGGCAAGACGGAAGCTCGAGATCGCGGGCCGGACACTGAAAGGGGCGATCCCGACCGTGATCACAGGAAAGAACCATACCATAACCCACATCACCAGAGAAACCGTCATCGCAGTACCCTTCAAGACGCAATACGGGGAGTTCACGATAGAGGTCTGCATAGAAGGATAGCAGGCTCTCCATGATTTGCTCCGTGCCCTCATGAAAAGGCCGGGCATTACGGCACCCCGCAGTTTTCATCGATGCCTTTCATGATAAGACATCGTGATTGTTCTGTTTGCCACCTGCCTTTTTCTTGTGATAACCCATCGTGTGTGAAGGAGACCATACGCCATGTCATGAGGGAATGCATAAATGCCTCGTGCAGGATGCGCTTCCCGGTCATTCTGCAGATGCCCCGGGATGTCAAGTGCCCCCTGTGCAGCTCTCCCACGATTGCGGTCATTCCACCCTATGAGGAGCACCGGGTGAGCGGCATCGACTGCAGGACCGACGGAACCCCGCTGGAGGCGCTCCTCGATAATATCCGCAGCATCTACAACGTGGGGTCCATGTTCAGGACCTCGGACGGAGCGGGCATTTCCCGTCTCCACCTCTGCGGCATGACCCCGACACCCGGCAATCCCAGGCTTGCAAAGACAGCACTCGGTGCACAGGAAACCGTAGCGTGGACGTATGAACGAAACGGCCTCATCGCGGCCCGAACGCTCAGGGAGTCGGGAAAACGGCTCTGGGCCCTGGAGGGAGGCGCGGCATCGGTCCCTTTGCATGAAGCCGTACAGGCCATACCGGGGGCTCCGATCGTGCTCGTCGTGGGCAACGAGGTTTCAGGGGTGGACCCCGGGATCATGGAGCTCTGCGACCGCATCGTCCACATCCCGATGAAGGGCTCGAAGACCTCTCTCAACGCGGCAGTCGCGTTCGGGATCGCCGCCTTTACCCTCTGTTCCATACCTGGGGCGTCGGGAGAGAGCCCCATAGCTTCTTCAGGCGGTCCCGCTTCCATGCGCTGATCCATCATCTCGATTTTGCGTGTCTTATCATTCAATAATCAAAACTGCATTACCGATAGGGAACAATGTGTAATTATCCGAATCATTAAGAAGAGGATGTTATGGATGTACAATTGGTAAATCCCTTCATCGAAGCAACCATCCACGTCCTGTCGTCTCTGGCCTTCGTAGAGGCGCACGTGGGAAGGCCTTACCTGAAAAAGGACCCCGTGGCCCAGGGCGATGTCTCCGGCATTGTGGGCTTGAGCGGAGAAGCCAAGGGAACGATCTCTGTCACGTTTACAAAGCAATGCATCCTGAAGATCGTCTCGAAGATGTTCGGGGAGGAAATCACCGAGATCAACGACGAAGTCAGGGACGCTGTCGGGGAGATCCTCAATATCGTCTCCGGCAACGGCCGGCAGAGACTGCGGGGTCTCGGGAAAAGGGTGAAAGGGGCCATACCCACGATAATCACGGGCAGGAACCACATCATCACGCATATAACCTCGCATCCCATAATTGCCGTCCCGTTCGAGACGGAAAACGGCAGCTTCACCTTCGAGGTCTGTCTTGAAGAATAGTTCCTCCTCCATGCCCGGAGGAATAATCAACGCAGCTTAAGCTTTCAAGATTTCGGATCAGAGAATGTCTTCGAGCAGGTTTTCATCCTGGGCGTGCCTGCTTGAAAAAGTCCTTCATATGCTTGAAACCGACCACCGGAATAAATATTTATTGGGTAAAAGAATATAATTTTCTCTTCATTCGGCTGCATGGAGGAGGTTTCCATGGCTCAGGGACCGGGTATCGCTCTTCTTATCATTATCGGATTGGGATCGGGCATCATGTCCGGGATGTTCGGAATCGGCGGAGGCATCATTATCGTTCCCGCGCTGGTCTACCTCATGGGCTTTTCCCAGCACGAAGCCATCGGCACCAGCCTGGCCATCCTCCTGCCGCCGGTTGGCCTGGGGGCCGTGCTGGAGTACTACCGCCACGGGAATGTCGACCTTCGCTCGGCGATCATCGTCGCCCTGGGGCTGTTTCTCGGCGCATGGCTCGCCTCATCCGTTGCGAACCGCGTTGCCGAAGCATTCATGCGCCTGGCCTTCGGGGTGTTCGTCACCGTGATGGGCGTTCTCATAATCCTGAACACCTTGAAGAAGTACCCGCTTCACTGAAAAAATTACAAGACGTGCTTTCTCTCCTCCTCGGGAAGGTCGAGACCCAGCTGTCCGCCCGGGTTCATGATGCCGTTCGGATCGAAATGCCTCTTGATCGTCCGGAGCACCTCCATCTGCTCGGCGCCGAGGTACTCGTCCATGTACGGGGCCATCATCCGGCCTACACCATGGTGATGGCTCAGGGAGCCACCGTTTTTCATCATGGATTCGATGATGCCCCGCTGGAAGGACCTGAACTCTTCCACATTCGTGGTCTTCATGATGAAGATGAAGTACAGGTTCGTCCCTTGCGGGTAGAAGTGGGAGGCATGCGTCATGCACATGGTCCCCGGTCTGCTCTTGATGAAGTACCTCACGCCCTCGTGGACCTTGTGGAGATTGTCCCAGGTCACGCTCGCCTCGAGGGTATCGATCTGGATCCCGTAGTCCTGCAGATCCTCGCGCATATAGGGTTCGGTATACCGGGTCTTCTCCCATTTCTTTCCCGCGTAGCCCGTGAGGTACATTGCGCCGTGGGCCTTGCATATCTTCATGATCTTTTTCTTGACGAGCTTCGTGTAGTCGCCGTCTCCCTCGATGTTTCCCAGACACAGACAGCGCTCCATGGGCCGGTATCCCTTCCTGACGAGGTATCTGTCCAAAAAGGAGGGCATCCCGTAGAGCTTCAGGCCCCGATCGGTCTCTTCCGGATCGGAAATCCGGTAGATCGCAGGCATGCCGAACTCTCCCTGCATGATCTCCCTGCTTGCATTCACCGCGGCCTTCCAGGAGGGGAATATGAACGAGAAGTATCTCCTGTTCTCGGGCATGAAGCGGTAGATCTTCATGGTGACCTCGACGAGGATGCCGAACGTGCCCTCGGAGCCCTTCATGATGTCGTTCACCTTGGGGCCCGTGGCTGCAGCAGGGAACTCGCGGGTCCTGAAGGTTCCGGTCGGCGTCACGTACTCCTGGCTGATGACGAGGTCGCGGGCATCGCCGTAATAGGTCGATGCCTGCCCCGATCCCAGGGTGACGACCCATCCGCCCACTGTCGAGTACTCGAATGACTGGGGAAAGTGCCCGCAGGTGTACCTCCTCTTCGCACCGAAGAGCTCCGGGGCGCGGTTGAGGGCGTTCTCATAGGCGGGCCCGTACATGCCGGGCTGGACCCGGGCCGTCTGGTTGGTTTCGTTGATCTCGAGGAGCTTGTTCATGTGCGTGCTCAGGACGAGGGTCACCCCGCCTTTTGCGGGCCGGACCCCGAAGTTCACCGAAGACCCTGCAGCGAACACATACATGGGAATCCCGTTGTCGTTGCAGTAGGCAACCAGGCTCTTCACGTCCTGCTTGTCTCTCGGGTGCACGACGACGTCGGTCACATCCCGGACGATCCCCTTGCGCAGCTCCATGGACTCTTCGGTGGTCTTTCCGTAGCTGTACTTGACCCTGCTGTAGGGATCGCACGCAACATTGTCCGATCCTACGATGTCCCTGAATCTGTCGATATGCCTCGCATCGAGCCCCACCGGCTTCGCAAGCTCGACCTTCTGGTTGCCTTCCTCGATCTTCCGGCTGAAGTCGCCTCTGCTCATGCCGAACTCTTCCATCATCATTGTAACCCATCCGTGGCTCGGATGCTTGAAGGCATTCGGATTGCCGTACTTTACGATAGACCTCATGGTTCCGCTTGACGGGGCCTTTTCCGTCCAGTCGGGACTGAACTTCTTTCTCCTGAACATCACTCCCTCCTTGAGGCGGTGTCTTCGCTTCCCGGTACGGCCAGCAGCCTCACGGTATTTTCATACTCCATATCGGTCCTCTTGTCATCCCAGCCGAGCTCTCTCGCGGCTATGGCGGCGACATGTTTCAGGATTTTTTCTCCAGGATTGCCGAGCGTGGCAATGCCGGTCCTCCTGAGCACGATGTCGCTCAGGGACCTTGCCATTTCATTCCTGACGGCGAACACCGCTTCGGCCAGGATCTCGCCGTCTCCGCTGACGACCTCGGCATACTCCCGGCTGCTCCGTGCGATCTCGAGGACCTTTCCGTATTCGGTGCCGTAGTGCCTGCCGAGATACTCGAGGGTGTCCGGGCCGAAATCGGGGTTCTTCTGCTTGATGGAATCGATGAACGCATGGATGTCACGGATTTCGCAGCCGTAGAGATAGCGCCTGTCTGTGATCACCTGGCCCATGGGCTTCTCCGTCTTCTTCCAGACCAGGTCCAGGACCTTCTCCGCCAGGTTCCGGCTCGTCGTGTACTTGCCGCCCTCCACGGTGATGAGGCCTTCGAGGCCGTCGACGGCATTGTCGTAGATCTCGTACTTTCTCGAAGACTCGTAGGTTCCCTCGGTCTGCTCCTCGACGAGCGGCCTCAATCCTCCGTAGGTGTACTTCACGTCCTCGAATTTTATGAACCCCTGCCCGAAGACCGAGTTCACCTCTTCGATGAGCTCGAGGATGCTCTCCTTGGTCACGTGGTACTCATCCGGACTTCCGACGTATTCCTTGTCCGTGGTGCCGATCAGGGTATGGCCGCGCCAGGGGATGAGGAAGAAATGCCTTCCCTTCGGGGTCATGGAGGCAAGGACGCTGCCCTCGCTGATCTTCTTCGCGGTGATGATGTGGATGCCTTCCGAACGCCTGAGCGTCTCGTTCACCTCGCCTTTCTTGGCCAGGCCGAGGAGGATGTCGGCCCATGGGCCTCCGCAGTTGATGATGACGTCGCCGCGGACCTCGTGAACCGCATTCGTCAGGACGTCGGTCACCCTCACGCCCGTGACCCTATCGGGGCTGTCCATGAGGAAACCGTCGACCTTCGCGTAGTTCGAAACCTTGGCGCCGAAGGACACTGCGGATTTGATGAAGGCTAGGGTGAGCCGCTCGGGGAAGATGCTCTTGCAGTCGTAGAAGACAGAGGCGCCCGTGAGCACCTGATCGCCGAGGCACGGCTGCATTTCGACCGCCTCCTTGGCCGACACCGTCCTGTGCAGGGGGATCTTCTTGCTTTCGTCCCAGGTCCGGCCGCGATCGTACGAGAGAATGTCGTAGAGGGTAAGCCCGAGTTTCATGACCCACTTGCTGTTCTTGAGAGAGGATTTGTAGTGCGTCATGAGCATGGGGAAAGGATAGACGAAGTTCGGCGCGATGTCCTCGAGGACCTTGCGCTCCCTGAGAGATTCCCTCACCAGGGAGAACTCGTTGTTGGCCAGGTACCGCAGGCCTCCGTGGATGAGCTTTGACGTGGCGGCCGATGTGGCCCCGGAAAAATCCTTCTTTTCGAGAAGGGCGACCTTGAGGCCTCTGCTCGCGGCGTCATAGGCGACAGCGGCCCCGGTGATGCCTCCGCCGATGATGACCACGTCGAAGCGTTCATCGCTCTGTTTCTCTATAAATCTTTCCATCTTCTTACCTCCTGCGATCGTTCCCGATCCGGAATTTTTCGACCACCGCATCCTCGGCATACTTCATGACATCCTCCATGATCTTCCGTGCCTTCCTGTCATCCCTGTCCCTGATTGCACGATAGATATCTTCGTGAAAGCGCTGAGAGCGCTCTACGTTCTTGGGCTCGTCGAAATAGAGATACCCGTACTCGAGCATGAACTTGTTGGAGAAGTTGAGCAGGATGAGGTAGAGGATGTTCGAGCTTGCGAGGCCTATGATGTGGTGCACTTCGATATCCCTTTCCACGATGGAGAGGCCGTCGCTTTTCCAGATCACCTGTTCCAGGGCGGCGAGGTGCTCGTCTGTCCTGTATCTCGCTGCAAGGGCCGCCATATCGGGGCTGATCATGCTCCTGAACTCGAGAAGCGTCGAAATGATGGTGTCCCTCTGCTGCTCGTCGAGACGGATGAGGGCCCTGATGAGCTCGAGACTGCCGCTCTTGAGATAATCCTTCACGTAGATTCCGTCACCCTGGCGGATTTCGACGAGGTCGAGAGACTCGAGCTTGCTCAAGGCCGCTCTCACGGTCGACCTGTTGACTTCGAGGTCCCGAGCAATCTCCCTCTCCGCAGGAAGCTTCTCGCCGATACGAAGCTGCCCCCTGATAATGCCCTTCAAAAGGATGTTCTCGATCTCTCCGGAAAGCCTGCTGCGCATGAGCGGACGGGCAAAGAGCGAAACAGCCATGAAACCCTCCTCGTTATTGGTCCATTGGTCCGACCATTGGACCATTTTACCTAACTGCCGGCCTTTGTCAAGGAAATTTTCAGCAGGCTCGCTGCGCGGTCAATCAGGAGGCTCAGGCCCTTCCCAGCCCATGAAAGGACGCTTAATCCGGCCGCGGAGGAGTTAGCGAGGGCCTCCCGCAACAGTCTTTTCGGGGAAAAGCTCACTGACTTCCCCCTCACGGATGATTGCGAGAACGATTCCCCCGTCTTTGTCCCATCGGAGCTCTCCTCCGAGGAAGATCTCCCGGAAGGCTTCTTCGTCCAATGGATCAGCTTTTACAGGACTGCTGCACACGAAGGCTGCATCGAGCCCGTTCCCGGAAGATGCGGAGGATACAAAAAAGTCGTCGATACAGGAGACAGCGAGGTTGAAAAAGGTGATGTAGGCGAGCGCCGGTAAGATCTTCCAGCTCATGAAGTGCGGGTTCCTCCCCTATGGCGTGCGTTCGAGATTCGCATACGGCAGATGTATCGGGGTTTCGGCTTCCGGGCTTGAATCGGGATGCCGGGACCGCGTTTTCAGGCTTTCAGCAGGACGCAAGCCCGTCCATCAGTCTGCTCATGTCTCCGACATACTCGAGGCCGGCATTTTTTCCGGCCCCCGTGAACAGCAGCCCCCTGCCCTTTTTCTCGTGGAGCGCCACGTGGATGACCGATTCGAGGTTCTCGTCGATCCTGACCGACATATCCCCGATCTTCGGGGCCATGAGAGGGGTACCTCCTCCTGCCCTCTCGCCTCTGATTTCCAGGCGATACTTCCTGTCCTCGAGGGAAAATGCTATCCGGCTGCCGTCGATTTTGAGCCCTCTCACCTTCGCACCGGTATACGTCGTAAACCGGTAGAGACTTCCATCCAGGAGCAGGCCGAAGAGGTACCCGATGAAATGGCGGCCGATCCAGGGGATGTCCGCTATGGAGCCGAAGAGGGATACGTCGGAGTCGCCGAAGTGATTCGTCTGCATCCATATCCAGGAGCTGGGCATGGAGGTTCCCCAATCCTTCTCCATATACCCCTTCCCGCCGGTGAAATCCTGCTTCACGCCGTTGATCTCGAAATGACCCTCGATCGAGCTGTTGAAGCTCAGGACATCGTGATAGCACTCCATCATGGGAAGGAGGCCGTACCATCCCATGGCCCCGGGAGAAAGCAACGACACCGGCCACGAGCGCACGTTGCCGTACACAAGGTCGGCCTTGATCGCTGTGCCGTCCTGATCGATATCGAGACGGACCCTGTTCAGGCTGAAACGGCTGCGCCCTATCTCGATGTCGAATGCCTTCTCGTCCGCCCGGAACTCATCGATGGGATACCTGAAGTAATACGACCTGCCCTCCCGTGCATCCAGGAACTGGACAAAGGCATGGGCCTTGTCCCTGTTCTTCGGGATCGATATGCCGGGAATCACCTCATAGGCGGCCTTTTCGTCAGGGCCGACATTCTTGTAGTACCAGCCCTCGTAGTAACCGGACTTGTTCAGACTTCCCTGGAACACGGCAGGATGCCACAGCTTGAGCATATGACCTCTTCAGCGGATATTCTTCCTATATAGATTCTTAAAGGCTCTGCCCTTCAAATCAATGCTCGAAGAAAAGTGAAGAGGGTCCCGTCAAGCTGCTGCGTGGAACAGGCTCTCGATCTCCTCCCTGTCTATCTTTTCCTTTTCGAGGAGGAGGCCGGCGCCCCTTTCGAGGATGTCCTTCTTTTCGCTTAAGATCGACAGGGCTACCTCGTACTGGTCCTGGATGATCTGCCTGATCTCGTCATCGACCTCCCTCGCGGTCTCCTCGCTGTAGTCGTGGGGACCGCTGCTCCCGGCATCGATGAACTGGCCGCGCTTTTCTGGGGCGAGGTAAATCTGGCCGAGCTTTTCGCTCATGCCGTATTCCCTGACCATGCTCTTGGCGATGTCGGTTGCACGGGAGAGGTCGTTGTGGGCGCCGGTCGAGATATCGCCGAAAACGATTTCCTCCGCTGCCCTTCCCCCGAGGAGCGAGGTGATCCTGTTCAGGAGCTCGGTCCTGCTCAGGAGGAACCGGTCCTGCGTGGGCACCTGCATGGTGTAGCCCAGCGCAGCAATGCCCCTCGGGATGATGGAGATCTTGTGCACCGGGTCGGTGCCCGGCAGGGAAAGGGCGACAATGGCGTGTCCCATCTCGTGGTTGGCCACGATCTCACGCTCCTTCTCGTTGATGAGGCGGTTCTTCTTTTCGAGACCTGCGACGACCCGCTCGACCGCCTCCTCGAATTCGGGCATCCCAACCCTCTTCAATCTCCGCCTGACAGCGAGGAGCGCCGCTTCGTTCACGAGGTTCGCGAGGTCCGCGCCGGTCATGCCCGGGGTCATGCTGCCGAGCCTCCTGATATCGAGGTTCTCATCCGCCTTGATGTTCTTCAGGTGGACCTTGAGGATCGCCATCCTGCCCGCCTTATCCGGCCTGTCGACGAGGATGGTCCGGTCGAACCTGCCGGGGCGGAGCAGAGCCGGATCGAGGATCTCCGGACGGTTGGTGGCTGCCATGAGGATCACGCCAACCTTCGGGTCGAAGCCGTCCATCTCCGTGAGGAGCTGGTTCAAGGTCTGCTCGCGCTCGTCGTGCCCGCCCGTGTTCCCGAGGCCCCGCGCCTTGCCCAGGGCATCGAGCTCGTCGATGAAGATGATGCAGGGGGCCTTCTTCTTGGCCTGGACAAAGAGGTCTCTCACCCGCGCGGCGCCCAGGCCCACGAACATCTCGACGAAGTCCGACCCCGAGAGGCTGAAGAAAGGCACCCCGCTCTCGCCGGCCACTGCCTTCGCGAGCATGGTCTTGCCCGTTCCGGGAGGGCCCACGAGGAGGACCCCTTTGGGTATCCTGCCGCCGAGCTCGACGAACTTGCCCGAGTTCTTCAGGAAGTCGATGATCTCCACGAGCTCCTGCTTGGCCTCGTCGACTCCGGCCACGTCATCGAACCGGATGTTGAGCTCGTCTTCCATGTAGATCTTCGACTTGTTCTTGCCGAGCGACATGAACCCGGGCTGCTGGCCCGACATGCGCCTGATGACGAAGAGCCAGACGCCCACGAAGAGCACGATGGGCAGAACCCAGGAGAGGACATTCTGCACATAGCTCGAGTCCTCCTCTCCTTTGAACGTCACGTGGTAGTCATCGAGCATGTCCGAAATCTCGGGGTCCACCCGGACGGTCTTGAACTTCTGCTCATGGCCGTCCTTGGCAAGGAGCTTGCCGTGGATCTCGTTCTGGGAGATCGCGACCTCGGTCACCTTGTCCGTCTTCACGAGCTCGAGAAATCTGCTGTAGGGGACGGTCTCCACTACGAACATCGAAGATATATAGCTTTGGATGATCAGGACCACCCAGATCCCGATCAGAATATACCACAGGGAAAATTTATAGCGCTTTTCCAATGTATTGTCCTCCTGGAGCGGTTTTCCTCCACGTTCTGGCGTGAGTTGCGCACCTGAACCTCTATCAGGACGGGAAAAGAAATTCAAGCCTAATTCACAGGCGCAAATGCCCTGCCGGCCTTGTTTCCCAGGAAGTCAGTCAGCCCCGGCGGAAGATCATATGTTTGTCCTGAATCGTTCCATTTCATTCCTCCGTCTAATTTTTATAGTACACGGGAAATGGAGGCTGCCATGTTCAAACACTTTATTCCCAGGCTCTTCATCCGGATGCCCGCATTCGCAGACAATGCCTCGGGCGAGAGGCTCGAGAAGGCCACCTTTGCCGGCGGATGCTTCTGGTGCATCGAATCGGCGTTCGAGCATGTTCCCGGCGTGGTGGAGGCCGTGTCGGGATACACCGGCGGCAATACGGTCAACCCTACCTACGAAGAGGTTTCCACGGGCCGGACGGGCCATTTCGAGGCCGTCGAGGTAACGTATGACCCGGCAAAGGTCAGCTATGCAGAGCTCCTCAACGTCTTCTGGAGCCAGATCGATCCCACGGACAGTGCGGGCCAGTTCGCGGACCACGGGTCTCAGTACCGGACAGCCGTCTTCTATCACAACGAAGAGCAGAAGCGCCTCGCAGAGGAATCAAAAAAGGCTCTTGAAAAATCCGGCAGGTTCGGCAAGCCCATTGTCACGGAGATCAGGAAGGCCGGTCCCTTTTACCGGGCCGAGGAATATCACCAGGACTACTACAGGAAGAACGCCCGGCACTACGAGTTCTACCGGAGCCACTCCGGACGGGAGCAGTACGTCAGCCCGTGCGCAGCCGGGGTCTGCCCGATCCCGGGCGCCAAGAGCGATCCCGAGGACGAGAAGGCTCCCGAGCAGGACCTGAAGCTCCGCTTGAGCCCGCTCCAATACCACGTGACGCAGGAGTGCGGGACGGAGAGGCCCTTCGAGAACGAGTACTGGAACAACAAGCGCGAGGGCATCTACGTGGATGTGGTCTCCGGCGAGGTCCTCTTCAGCTCGAAGGACAAGTTCGATTCCGGTACCGGCTGGCCCAGCTTCACCAGATCCCTCAAGCCCGAGAACATCGAGCAGAAAACCGACACGAGCCACGGCATGGTACGGAGCGAGGTGAGGAGCAGGCACGGCCACTCGCACCTCGGGCACGTGTTCGATGACGGCCCTGCTCCTGCCCACAAGAGGTACTGCATAAACTCCGCCTCGCTTCGCTTCATACCCAGGGAAGACCTCGAAAAGGAAGGCTACGGCGAATACCTGAAGTACTTCGAGAAGTGATAGGGAGCGCTCTCATCAAGAAACATACCGGCTGCAGCAGGGAATGAGAAGGAACAAATTTGTCCCGCCTCGACCCCTGTGCCCAAATTTGGATCTTCCTCGGATCCTTCTCCCTTCCCCTCTCCTGAGAATGGATCTTCCCACGCCCATATCCCAATCTGCCGTTTTCTCTATCGATATATCTTCGAAATATCCCCGCTGCCCCCGACCAGCTCCTCTCTCATGAGGGTTGGTAGATATCTTGCACTGCGCGGGTTGACACGGATTTGGCTCAACCGTTTCCCGGACAAGGGAGGGTATCGATGCAGGGAGATGCTTAAGTGTGCGGTATAGCAGGGATATATAACCACCGCTCGGGCCGGTTCGAGCGTTCTTCCATGGACGAGGCGCTTTCGCTCATGGAGCACAGGGGGCCGGACGGATCGGGGATCTATGAGGACAAGGACGTCATCCTCGGCCACAGGCGTCTCGCCATCATCGATCTTGCGACCGGGGATCAGCCCATGGCCAATGAGGACAAAAGCATCCGGGTGGTCTGCAACGGCGAGATCTTCAACTACATCGAGCTGCGCTCGGAGCTTGTCGGTAAGGGCCACAGGTTCTCCACGAGCAGTGACATCGAGGTGATCGTCCACCTCTACGAAGAATACGGGACGGGATTCCTCCCGCACCTAAACGGCCAGTTCGCCTTTGCCCTGTGGGATGCGAAAGCCCGCAGGCTCATGCTTGCCCGGGACAGGTTCGGGATAGCCCCGCTCTTCTATACCTGCAGGGGACCGTCTCTGGTGTTCGCCTCGGCGATCAAGGCCCTGATCCCGTTCACGGGCACGCCTCGCATAGATCCCGAAGGCCTCTCCCAGGTCTTCACCTTCTGGAACACACTCGCCCCGAGGACTGCCTTCAAGGGCATCTGCCAGGTCAAACCCGGAGAATGCATCATCCATGAGCAGAGGTCCCGGAAATCGTTCATCTACTGGGACATGAGCTTTCCCCCTCAAGGCGGCCACGATATTACCCGCAGTGAGGAGGCAGAGGGTGCCATCAGGGAGATCCTCGACGATGCCGTCTCGATCAGGCTCCGTTCGGATGTCCCGGTCGGTGCCTACTTGAGCGGCGGGATCGATTCGAGCATTCTCACGACCCTGGTCAGGCGGCATGCACCGGGCATGGAGACCTTTTCCGTGAGCTTCGAAGACCCGGCGTACGACGAATCCGCGTTCCAGCGTGCCATGGGAGAGAGGCTCGGAACCCGCCACCACGTCACGAAGGTATCCCCCGGCGGCATCGCCGGAATATTCCGCGAGGTCATCGGGCATACCGAGACGCCCGTGCTGAGAACCGCTCCCGCGCCCATGTTCATGCTCTCGAAGCTCACCCGCGATCACGGGATCAAGGTGGTGCTCACCGGAGAGGGGGCGGACGAGATATTCGGAGGATACGACATCTTCAAGGAGGCCAAAGTCCGCAGGTTCTGGGCGAAGGATCCTTCCTCGAGGCTGCGGCCCCTGCTTCTGTTCAGGCTCTATCCCTATTCCCCCGTGCAGATGAAGCGCTCCGGCAAGCTCCTCATGTCGTTCTACCGGACCGACCTCGACCGGACAGGCCATTTCGGATACTCCCACCTTCCCACCTGGAGGAATACGGGATCGATCAGGGATTATCTCAATGAGGATATCAGGCAGGAGCTCAAGGGATACGACCCGACAGCAGAGCTCGAAGCCGGGCTCCATCCGGATTTCCGCACATGGCACCCCCTGAATCAGGCACAGTACCTTGAAGTGAAGCTCCTCCTCGCCGGCTATCTCCTCTCATCCCAGGGTGAGCGCATGGCCATGGCCAACAGCGTCGAGGGCAGATACCCCTACCTCGACCACCGCCTCGTCGAATATGCTTCCCGCATCCATCCAACCCTCAAGGTGAAAGGTATGAGAGAAAAGTACATCCTCAAGAAAACGTTCACGGACAAGCTCCCTCCCGAGATCTTCACGCGCACCAAGCAGCCCTACGGCGCCCCGAACAAGGAGTCCTTCTTCGAAAACGGCAGGCTCAAAGAGCCGTTCCTGAGGTGTACCGACGAGCGTTCATTGAATGCCGCGGGAATCTTCGATCCGGAAAGCGTGAGCAGCCTCATCCGGAAGTGCGCCTCGCCATCGAGGACAGGGTTTCGGGACAGCAGCGCCCTCGTGGGTATCCTCTCCACGCAGATCCTCATGCAGCTCTTCTGCGGAGGCTGAGAAATTTTCGTTTCAAGGAGCAAAGATATCAGGATTTCGGCATTGCCTAAATCGAGAAAGCTCTATATTCCTATCTCCTATCATGCTGGGTTCAGATGCAAGAGTCTCCGGACATCTCTCAGCATGAGCCTTCTTAAGGAGAGAGTATGGAAGACAGCAGCATGGCGCTGGAGCACATCATCAATGATCTCGAGGATAACTGCCAATGGCTCGCCGAATTGAGGGGACTTCTTTTGAAGCTGAAACAGGCGCACGCGGTGCTGAAAGAATACAATACGCAGTACCACACCTTCTTCTTGCTCAGCGATGAGGTCCTCTTCATCTACAACAACGAACTCAAGGTCATAAGCATCTCTCCGAACGTGGAGAGACTTCTCGGCTATAAGCCTGAAGAGATAATCGGGAAGAGCTTCAAGGAACTGGGAGTGGTCGATCCCAGGGACCGTGAGGAGGCGTTCGACCAGGCCCAGCACATGCTCTCCGTAGGCATCGTCTCAACCTCCATCTATCGGTTCCTGAAAAAAAACGGAGAGAAAAGGTTCTGCGAGATAAAGAGTGTCCCCTACATGATGGACGGCCGGGTGGCGGGCGTCTTATGCGTAGGAAGGGACATCACTGAGCGGGTGACGAAGGAATCGAGGTGAAAAGCGCACCCTACTCGATGCCGAACTTCTTGCCGAGGATCTTTTCCGCGCACCGGACACCGGATCGGGCGGCGAAATCCATACCCACGCCTCTTCCCCGGACCGTGTCCCCGGCGAAATACAGACCTTCCATGAAGGGGGCCTTCACGTCGGGCCTGAAGATGCCCACGCACCGGGGGCGCCTGGCGATCCCGTCGATCCCGGTGAACGTTCCCTTGATGGCCCACTCTACGCTGTCCCAGATGCCCGGGAAGAGCTCCGCGAGGTCCTGCTTTGCCGCAGCCGTCTTTTCCTCCATGAGCGTTCTGTCGGAGGTGTCGAGCTCGCACGGGCATCCGCCGATGAACAGATGCCTGCCGTCGGGTGCAATGGAGGGATCGATGTTCGTTATGGGCAGGAACTGGAGAGGCAGACCCGTCCGCTTCAGCTTGTAGACGGCATGGTGGCAGAGACTGTCTGTTGCGGGCTCTCTCATGGCAAGGATCGCCCATCCCACGGCAGAGGTCGTGTTGCCCTTGAAGCCGTTCACCATCTTTCTGAAGAACTCGGGAAACTTATCCTGGGCAGCGATCCTGAACAGGTCCCAGATGAACCCGGTATAGACAACGACCGGGGCCTCGATGAATTCCTGCTCTGCAAGGTTGTACTTCGCCATGTAGAAATCGCCGTAATGGTTCTTGTCGACCATGATGCCCCTGACCTCCTGATCTTCGATGACGATCTGGGACACCGTCGTGTCAAGGCGCACATCGGTGCCCTTGGAATTCAGATATCGGTAGAAGGCATCCCACAGATTCTTGTATCCGCCTGCAGGCACCCCTGCGAATTTGCCTGTCTTCAGAACCCTGCCTGTCGAGAAGACGACCTCGGATGCCGCCATGTCATTGGTATCCGGCAGAGTCGTCACGACCATGGCCATGCCCCGGAGGAAATCGCGGATGGAGTCCTTCCTGGTCCGCTCACGTATCCAGTCCTCGATGGAGAGATCGTCGTACTTGCTCAGCTCTTCTTCGGGAGTCAGCATCATCTCTTCGGCGATCCGGGCAAAGTCAGGGTCGTCCATCGGCGCAAGCTCCATCATGTCTCTCCAGCCGGAATCGGTATATACTCGGAGGCCCGGGATCTGACACCACTCTACATGAATGCCAAGCTTGTCGGAAACCTGGCCGATGGCACTGGCATCGGATGTGATCAGCAGGTGCATCCCGTAATCGAGGGTGCACCCTCTGTACTCGTGCCAGCATGCCCGTCCTCCGAGGCGGTCCGATCTGTCCACGATGAGGACTTTCCTGCCCTCATGAGAGAGGAGAGAGCTTGCCATCATTCCCGCAGGCCCGCACCCGATTACGACTGCATCATACTTCATCCCCTTCCTCCTCCTTTTTTAAGGCCGTAAATTGACCCGACGCGCCGGGTCTGCTCTCAGAATATATTAATAAGCTGAAAAAGTTTCTTCTCAACTTTCAGGAACGTATATCGAGGTAAGGGTTCTCTCTGCCCCATCGGGGAAGCCTCCGACCGATACACTCTTTTTACGCAATCATGCCTTCACAGGTGAGGGAGCATCAAAGAGATCATCCCACCGGACAGGACGATCTCTTCATCATCGGCGGGGAGGGCCTTCCCCTTCCCTATCATCGATGGGATACCCTCATCATAATAATATGCATGGCAAGGGTATACTTGGATTTCTCACGTGATCGAGAGGATTGAAGCTCAGTGATCCATTGAGATCAGCTCATCCAGTGCGGCTTGTCGGCCGTCCATGCCTTCACCGTTTCCTGCAGCCATCCACCGAGGCCATTCGCCATATAGAACCTCGGAAAGAGCAGATCGTCATCCGGAGAGATGACGCCCTCTTCGCGGGCGATCTTTGCCAAGGCCGTACCGGGATATATGCGGATGCCGGCAGTGATCTTCAGTGCGTCGAGCTGCAGTGATCCGGCAAAGGCGAGGCTCTCACTGACCGACTCTCTTGTCTCGCCGGGCCCTCCCAGCAGAAGGAACCCCATCCTCCCGATCCCGGCATCCCGGAGCATGTCCGAAGCCAGGCGGATGTCGTGCGGCTTGTATTTCTTGTTCATACCCTTCAGGATGCGCTCGCACCCGCTTTCGAAACCGAGGCTGACCTCTGTGCATCCGGCCTCTGCCATGAGGTCGATGAGCCCGCCGTCGATCCTGCCCGGATACAGGATGCACCTCCACGATATCTTCAGCCCGCTTCCGATGATCGCCAGGCAGAGGTCCCTGGCATACGGCAGAAGCAGGTTGAACGTGTTGTCGACAAAATAGAATTTCTCGAAACCGGCTTCGACATGCCGGGCAATGTTTTCGACGACAAGCGCAGGAGACCTCTTCCTGACCGAACGGCCCTCGATGGTAGCGGTGGAACAGTAGCTGCAGCTCATGGGGCAGCCCCTCCTCGTCTGAACCGGGAGCCATATCTCCTGCTCATGGGAAAGGGAACGGGCGCAAAGGCGAGGATCGGGCAGCGGCAGCTCATCCAGGTTCCCTGCGAAGACCCTCTCGTGCACGAGGCCACGGCCTTTAAGATAGAGGCCGGGAACCCCCGAGAGACTTGTCCCCTGCCGGATCTTCTCCAGAAGCATGGGGAATGCCTGCTCCCCCTCTCCCTGTATCCCCATGTCCGCATCCAGATAATTCAATGCGCTTTCCGGGAAGATGCTGAAGCCTGCTCCGCCCAGAACGATGGGTGCATCCGTCAGGCCGCGGCATATCGATACGACCTTTCTGACCTCCTCGAGAAGAAATCTCGTGTCCTGCATGCTCTGATCGTCGATATTTCTCACGGAGATGCCTATCACCCCGGGATGAAAGGACTGAGCAGCCTGTGCGATCGACGATGAAACGTCGCCCCTGAACATGAGGTCCAGCAGCTCCACCTCATGGCCGGCATTGCGCGCTGCAACAGCCACGCAATTCAGTCCCAGAGGAAGGGGGAGGACATTGATCTGCTCGGTATTGGCGGATATGAGAAGCACTCGCATGATGATACTCTACCGGAAATGTCTGCAACATGGGAAGCCCGATCTTGCACCGTGGAGGCTTCCCGGAGAGGATTCTGGGAGGCGCTCGATGGGCACCCCTTCCCGATTCATTGGTCTCGGCGTCGGATCGCCCAGTGGGGGACGTCAGGACAGGCTGACGAGATTGGCGAAGTTGTCGCCCAAGAGCTTCCTGCGGACGGCCTCTTCGGGGAAGAGCTTCTCGATCCTGCGCTTGATGAACCCGTAGTCATACCGTCCCTGCTCGTCATGGAATCCGTACGGGCCGTCCGTACCGAAGATGAGCCTGTCTGCGCCGAGATAAGCGACGGCTTCCCGCGTGGCCCTTTCGCTTACGTAGGACGTCTGGGAAAGATCGAGAGTGACGTTCTTCCACGGCAGGACCGCCTTCCATGTATCCGAATACCCGGGGAACCCGGTGTGGGCGAGGATGAGCTTGAGGTCGGGCACCTGCTTGAGGAGGGCCCCGAATTTGCCCTCTTCTCCGTAGCCGCAGTGGATGAGAAGGGGCTTGCCGATCTTTGCGAGTCTTTCGGCCACGGGAAGGAGCTCGACAGGGGTGAAATGGTGCCAGAAAGGATGCGCCTTGACGCCGATGAACCCCTTCTCGTCCTTGTATTTCTCGAGCTCGGCAACCTGGTCGTTTCTGCCCTTGGGATTGACGAAAACCCAGCCGAGGAACCGGTCGGGATGCTCCCTCACCGCATTGAAGACAAAATCGTTATCGGGGTCGGGCACGATGAAAAAAGGCTTTCCGAGGATCTTTACCTCTCCCTTTGGCGTGAAATTCGCCACGAGGGCCTTCCCTATCCCCCGCAGCTGCCGGGTCTCGAGGATGAACTGCAGCACCCTCAAGAGCGGCTTGGGCGGCTCGGGGAAAGGCGCAATGATCGACCCCATGAGCGCTGCCCTGGCTATACCGGCACGGTCCATCTCCTCCAGGAGCTCGGCCTTTTTGAACACCCTCTCTTCCAGGTGATAATGACAGTCGATAACCATGGTCTTCTCCTCAGTGCATATAGATTTCACCAGGGTATTATAATCACAAAAGCCAAAAAGTGAATCCTCGATCTTCCATTATTCCCCGGAAAAACTCTCGTGGCCGGGAGCTGCCCTTCGATGGCCGCCTAACCCGGATACATGCTCTTCTTATACCCGACGGGCATCTCTTTCTTTACCGGGAGGAGGCTTTTTGCTATGAACCTCTGCAGATCATGATAGACAAACAAAGACCTGACTGGAACGAGAGCATACAGGGGATGTTCAGCCGCATCTCGAAGCGCTACGACCTCCTCAATACCCTGATGAGCTTCGGGCGCGACAGGCTCTGGCGGGAGCTCGTTCTGCACCATGCCGGCATTCCTTCGGAGGGCTCGCTCCTCGACCTGGGCACCGGAACCGGAAAAATCGCAATCGATGCAAAGAGGAAAAACCCGGGGCTCACGGTTGCAGCGCTCGATCTCACAACGGATATGATGAAGGTGGGCAGAAGCCGGGGACCGGACAGCGGTGTCCTGTGGATAAACGGAGACGCGCTGAACCTCCCCTTTGAGGATGAGCGCTTCGATGCGGTCATCTCCGGATACCTCATGCGCAATGTCCCCGATGTCGGCCGGGCCTTCCGGGAACAGCTCCGGGTGGTCAAAAGGGGAGGCCGCGTGGTGTGCCTGGATACCTGCCCTGGCGGGTCCCACCTCCTGAAGCCGCTCGTAGACCTCTACTTCAGGATCGTCATCCCCCTCATGGGAGGACTCGTCAGCGGGCAGTGGGATGCCTACCGCTACCTGCCCGCCTCGATCCGCAAATTCAATAGCCCCCGGGAGCTTGCCCGCATAATGGAAGCCTCCGGGTTCACGAAGGTCGCATTCCATACATTCATGCTCGAAACCGTTGCCATACTTGTCGGTGAACGGGCATGAGGTGAATTGAGTTCTCCCGGCATTCTGTGTATATTTGTATAAAAACAGGTATCATAATCTTTGCATGGACAGGATGGAAACGTCATGCCCGCCAACCTGACTCCGCTATACCTCGAGGCGGAGAAACGCTACCGGGAAGCGAAAACGCAGGAAGAAAAGATCGCTGCCCTGGAGGAGATGCTCGCCATCATCCCCAAGCACAAGGGCACCGACAGGCTTCAGGCCGACATCAAACGCAGGCTCTCGAAGCACAAGGAGGAGTCCCAGAAGAAAAAGGGTGCTCAGATCCAGAGGAGCATCTTCCATATCGACAAGGAGGGTGCTGCCCAGGTAGTGATCATCGGCCCTCCGAACACGGGCAAGTCCTCGCTGGTCGATAAGCTGACAAAGGCGTCTCCCGAAATCGCGGATTTTCCTCACACCACCCATAAGCCCACACCCGGCATGGCCCAGTACGAAAATATCCAGTTCCAGCTCGTGGATACGCCCCCATCACCGGCGAATACGTCGACCCGGCCATGGCCGACTTGATCCGGCATGCGGACATCGTCGTGATCCTCCTGGATCTGTCCGCCGACCTCCTCGGGCAGTATGAGGAAACCCTTGCAGCCCTGGAGGATTTCAGGATCTTCCCCGAGGGCACCCCGCCGCCGGACGAGATGAAGAAAACCCTGTTCTTCAAGAAGATATTCATCGTAGCGAACAAGATGGATACCGAAAAGGAAAAGGAAGACTTCGATGCCTTCCTCGATCTCACAGGGCTCACGATGCCGGCGCTGGGCATATCCGTACACAACGGCAGGAATCTCGATCGGTTCCTCGGCATCCTCTATGAACTCGCAGGGGTCATCCGCGTCTACTCAAAGAATCCGGGCAAGGAGCCCGATCTCGAGGAGCCCTTTGTCGCCCCCAAAGATACGACCCTCGAAGAGCTGGCCGCAAAGATCCACAAGGACATTGCGAAGAAGATGAAATACGCGAGGATATGGGGGACTTCGGTCCACGACGGCCAGATGGTCCAGCGGGAGTATGTCCTGCACGACGGGGACATCGTGGAGATCCATATCTGATCCGTCGGCATTGCCTTTGCTGGCCTTTCCTGCCATACTTCGCCGCTAAGGAGGACCCATGGCGGAAGAATTCGAGGTCACCCTGAGGATCTGTTCCGAAGAGCCCGAGGGGGTGTTCAGGAGCATTCTCATGACCCGCTCGATCGGGTCGTATGAACTCGTGTACAGGGAGCGCTTTTCAATCCACGATCAGTACTTCGATACGCCTGAGGGAACGCTCGCGGCAACGGGATACGCACTGAGGATCAGAACAGAGGGAAAACGCAGGACCCTGGGCCTCAAGGGAAACGAGCGCGTGAACGAATGGGGCGGGATAGAGCGTACGGAGATCGAAGGGCCGTGGTCGAGAGAGAGCGCCGCCCGGATCTTTGAGATCATCAAGGCGATCCCCTTTGTTGAAGAGGACTTCGATCAGGCCGACCCCGTAAAGACTTTGACGGGCCTCGGGCTTGAGGTGATTCAGTCGAGGGAAACCGAGAGGACGCTCCTCGACGTCGTCTCCGCCGATGCGAAAGGCCGTCCCCTCATCGGCGTCATGTCCCTCGATCGGGTATGCTATGAGGCCTGCAAAAAGAGTTTCTTCCACTATGAGATCGAGGTGGAGGCAGAAGAAGGCACGGATCATGTCTATCTGGGAGGGTTTGTTGAGTCGCTCAAAGATGCCTTTCCAGGAGACCTGTGCCGCTGGGATCATAACAAGCTCATCACCGGCCGTGCCTTAGAGGTCCTCATCGAGCAGGGAGCCCTCTCTCCTGCATCGCAGACCAGGGGTCACATTCCCGAGGCATGGTATGATGCCATCGAGAGCTGGATCAGGCAAAACAGGTGTTGCCCGGAGAAATAAGCGCCGATGAGATTACCTGCCGTCTGGCGGATGAACCGGTCTTAAGAGCAGTCCTTTCCGGAAAGATCAGGAGCTTCAAACAGAGAGTCGGTGAGCTGTCGAGGTCGTGCAGACCTTCTCCTATTCCTGGAGCACGAGCTCGCTCAACTGCACGACTTCCTCGAATACCTCCTTCATCTCGATCAGCTTTTCCGATATGAGCATGAAGAGTATTTCGAGACGGACTTTCGGATCCAGGGTCGTGCTCAGGAGCCTGTCGATTTCTTCCTGAACCTCCCTCATGTGGGGGTGATCCTCGATGAATCTGTCCCTCAGGGCTATGAGCTCCTGGACTTCCGGCCTCTCTTCTCTCTTGTTCCGAGCCTCGAAATTGATAAGATCATCAAAAGGCATACAATCCACCTTCTTTACCGATGTTTTCGATCCCTTAAAGCCGCTGTCCTAGCCTCTTAAAGCATTGATCAGCGCTATCTCTTGGACAGCAAAGCATATGCCACAAATATTTCCATGTAATTACATTATATTAGGCATATATCTTTCAGAGCATGTCCTATGAAAAGTAACCTTATTTACCCATGATAGGTAATTCCGTTCCCTTTTTTCTCAATTCTCCCATGATTGGGAATGCGAATCTGGATGTTGACTTTGGTCTTTTGATTACCCATTATGAAACGAGCCGCCGTGAAGCATGGAGGAGGTCTTCCTGCTGGTTCACACTATCTAAAGAAAAGATCGAGTCGCCTGAAGGGTCCGCGTGATCCGTGTCTCGCCCTGGGCTCATAAGCCTTTTCACAGGCAGGAGAGATGATGGAAGAAGAAAGAGATATATCCGTTGTTCCGGCCCCGTGGACGCTCACGGGCGTGAGCTATGTTCTCCTCGCCTGGTTCCCCAGGGAGTTCGTCCTGAAAAAAGGCTTTGTTCCCGAGAGCATGAAAGACTCTTTCCTGGGCGGCCCGGGTTGGGTCATGTACGTCGACTACTCCTCCTCGAATGCCGGTCCCTATCAGGAGCTGCTCTTCATCCCGGGGAGGTTCGACTTCTCGGGTAGAAGCTTCTTTTCCATCACCAAGATCTACGTCTCTACAATGGAGAGTGTCGCAGGAGGAAAGGCCAACTGGGCGATCCCCAAGGAGCTTGCCTCCTTCGAGAGAACGAGCGGGGACGGAAAGGGAGAGCGGGTCCGTGTTTCCAGGAAGGGCGAGATATTCGCCGATCTCCTGTTCCGCAGCTACCCCTTGCGCTTTCCCGTCACGACATCCCTGATGCCTTCTTCGTGGCGGACCGTGGCCCAGAACCGGGACGGGGAAACCCTGCTTACAACGCTCAGAGGTTATGGTGCGGCCGCACCGGCAAGACTCGTCGAGTCCCGCATAAATCCGGAGCTCTTCCCGCCAATCACGGAGGGACGTTTCCTCTGGGGGGTGAAGATGCCGCGCTTCGTGATAGAATTTCCGCAGGCTGAAACGGCCTGATTCAATTCGTACTATACATTTTTCAGGAGGGTGTAAATCTTATGGAAACTCCCATCTACCAGGTCGATGCATTTACGAGCACTGTGTTCTCCGGCAATCCCGCTGCCGTCTGTCCCCTCGGTGAGTGGCTGCCCGACGAGGTCATGCAGGCCATCGCCCGGGAGAACAACCTCTCGGAAACCGCCTTTTTCGTCCCGGAGGGCGACAGCTACAAAATCCGCTGGTTCACGCCCGAGGCAGAGGTGGATCTCTGCGGCCATGCGACCCTTGCATCCGCATACGTCATCCTGAAGCTCCTCGAAACGTCGCGCACCCAGGTGCAGTTTTTCTCGAGAAGCGGCTTGCTGACCGTGTCGCTCGAGGCGGACCTTCTGGCCATGAACTTTCCCTCACAGCTCCCCCGCCCGTGCGAGATCCCTCCCATGCTCGTATCCGGGCTCGGCATGGAGCCGTCCGAGATCCTGTGCTCCGAAGACTATTTCGCCGTTTACGAAAGCGAGGATGACATCAAGAGACTGGAGCCCGACATGAATGCTCTGTGCAGCATCGGCATGAGAGGGGTGATCGTGACCGCTCCGGGAAGGGATGCCGATTTCGTTTCACGCTTCTTTGCCCCCAGGCTCGGCATCCCTGAAGATCCGGTGACAGGCTCTGCCCACTGCGCCCTGATTCCCTACTGGTCAAGGAGACTCGACAAGAAGGAACTCCATGCCCGTCAGATCTCGAGACGGGGCGGCGAGCTTTTCTGCCGCGATCTCGGTGATCGGGTGGAGATATCTGGCTGTGCGGCGCTCTACATGAGCGGGACTATTAACATATGGGGTTGATGCTCGAATATGTTCTCTGATCCCGAAGGAGGCTCTATGGATGGACTGTATTGCATGTCCGGCGGCAAGATCCGGAGGTGCTCATCTTCCAGTCCAGTCTCGGGGAGGCTCTTTGCCCTTGTCCGGACTTTTTTTGCTGCTCTCATCCTGTGTTCGGCTGTTCTCGCCGGCGGGTGCACCCGTGCTCTCAACTCGTACTACTCGGACTCTCTTCCTCCCCAGGAAGGGAGAATAACGCTTCCAGGGCTCAACGAACCTGCCGCCATCCGGCGGGACGATATGGGCATCCCTTTCATCGAGGCGCAGAGCATGGACGATCTCGCCTGTGCCATAGGCTATGCCCATGCCTCCGACAGGCTGACACAAATGGTCGGTTTCAAGCTCCTGGCCCAGGGAAGGCTCTCGGAGATGGTAGGTCCGCCCGCACTCGACATCGACATTTTCATACGTACCGTCAACCTGCCCAAATCCGCCCGGATTCTCTTCGACAGCCTGAACGAGAGAGAGAAACAGCTCCTCGACAGGTATGCACAAGGCGTGAATGCCTATATCGAAGAGCACCGTGCAAACCTCCCTCCGGGTCTCGCCATGAGCGCGTACGATCCCGGGAAATGGGAGTCTTTCGATTCCTTAAGTATCTTCAGCCTGGTGAATCTGCTCCTCGCCTTCAACATGGAGGAAGAGATCTACAGTATCATCCTTGCCCAGGCCGTAGGCCCGCAGAAGATGGCGTGGCTCTTCCCCATCAGTCCGGATGAGCCCATTCCCATGGACGAAGCCCGGAAGCTCGATGGCATCGACCTCAAGGGAAAGGGGCCTTCACTGGCACATACAGGCGAGGTAGTCGGAATCCTCGCTTCCCTCGGGCTCACCGGCATGGCCGCATCGAACAACTGGGCAATCGCAAAGGAGAGAACGAAGAACAAGGCAAGCATCTTTGCCAACGACACCCACCTCCTGCTGAGCATGCCCTCGATGTGGAGCATGATGCATGTCCGCAGCAGGGAATTCGATGCGGCCGGCGTCAGCATCGCCGGCCTCCCGAACATCGTTGCTGGCTACAACGGACACATCGCCTGGGGCATGACCATGGTCATGGCCGACAACCAGGACCTCTTCCTCGAAAGGCTTAAACAAGAAGAAGGAAGGCTCTTCTATCTGTACAAGGGCTCCTGGCTTCCGGTCGAGGAGCGCAGGGAGACGATCAATGTCAGGGGGAAGAAACCCGCAAATATCGTTGTCCATGAGACAGTACACGGACCTCTTCTCAACAATGTCCTCAAAAAGAGTCCGAAGCTTCCCCTCATGCCGGGCAACCTGGATCTGCCCCTGGGGGTCGCATTCTCGTGGGCTGCTTTCGATCCCGAAGACAAGAGCGTGCAGTCTTTCCTCTCCCTCTGCTCCGCACAGTCGGTCCGGGAGGCGCTGCCCCTTGTCCGGCAGGTGCAGGCCATACCGCTCAATATGGTGATTGCCGACAGAGACAACATCGCCTGGCAGGTTACGGGCCGCTATCCCGTAAGGAAGAGCGGACGCGGCTTCATGCCGTCGCCCGGCTGGACAGGCGAGTACGACTGGAAAGGTTTCCTCGATGTGAGCGTGCTCCCCCATTCCCTGAACCCGTCGCAGGGATATATCGGAACCGCAAACAACAAGACCGTATCGAAGGATTATCCCTATATCCTCTCTTCATCCTGGTACTGGCCGGACCGCGCCGACCGCATCGGCGAGATGGCCGCCTCCACCAGCGATCACACATATAAGACGAGCATGGAGATGCAGCTCGATGTCCATTCCATCTCCGGCCTCGAGATGAGGAGAATCTTCACCGAAGGCGCACTCTCGGATCAGATCGCCGGGGAGATCGATTCCTGGTCCGACCGGAAGATGCAGGAAAAGGCACGGGAGGCATTGTCCATGCTGAAGGACTTCGACGGGAACATGGATGCCGGATCGAAGACTGCCCTCCTTGTCAGCTCGCTCACGATCACCCTGACCAGGGACATCTTCCTCGACGAGCTGGGCCCCGAGAACTCAGGCACGTGGAAGGCCTTCGTATCGTGCAATTCCATAAGCTACAACGCCACATCCGACCACATCATGGTCCGGGGTAACGAGAGCCCGTTCTGGGATGACATCACCACCCCTGCCGGAGAAACCAAGGCGCAGATCATGGCCCGCTCCCTCGCCCGCTCCATCGATCTCATCGAAAGCAGGCTCGGCAGGGACCGCAGCAGATGGAGCTGGGGCAGGCTTCACACCTATGATTTCATGACCGAGGCATCGAGGATGGCTCCTCATATGGACTTCTTCTCGAGAACCGTGATGTCATTCCTGAGCCCCTTCTTCGACAGGGGCCCCTTCCCTGCTCCGGGCGACTATAACACCCTGAACGTCTCGGCATACATGATCGGCCGCAACTTCGAAACGTGGCTGATCCCGGCAATGCGCCTCGTTGTCGACTTCAGCCTCGAGGAGCCCTGTTATGCGATCAACAGCACCGGCCAGAGCGACAACCCGGCAAGCCCCCACTACGATGATGGTGTCCACGCGTGGCTCAAAGGGAGCTATCAGAGCTTCCCCTTCGCCCACAAGAATATCGAAAAGCAGTACACCAGGGTCCTCGAACTCGTGCCCGAAAAGAAGTGATATAATCCTTGATGGATCATTCAGAGGAGGGGAAGCCAGGGGTGACCCTTCCTTCACCGGGGACCGCTTTTTTAATGCATCCACGACCTGCGTCTTAAGGCTGATCCCGTAAACTCGCCTCCTTTCAGGAGGCTCAGACAGTACAGGGTCATGAGGCGTTCGACTCCGGTCGGGCTGCATTCGCAAAAAGCGATCAACGGTTCATCCAGGATCACTCCTGGCTTCCTTGGCACGCGCCCTCATCGAAGCAAGACCACAAAAATATGATAGGCAATCACTTATGAGATTTCCTCTTTTCCTCGACTGCTTTCTCAGGTAAAAATAGATACTTCTCTACACCGGGAAGATTGACGGACCGGACTCTCGGGTCTTTGCAGAAGCCTTGAGCCATCGACCCTTGCACGGTAAAAAACAGATCCGTAAGGAGCGCTGCCATGATACACAAGAACGTAATCACTGATTTCTGCCAGAAGGAGTACACGCCGGTCATTGATGAGAGCGCCTACATCCATCCCCTCGCCGCGGTCATCGGAAATGCCGTCGTAGGGAAAAGGGTGATGGTGTCTCCCTTTGCATCCATCCGCGGCGATGAGGGCCAGCCGATCTTCGTCGGAGATGAGGCCAATGTCCAAGATGGAGTCGTCCTCCATGCCCTCGAGACGGAGCACAACGGTCATGCGATCGACAAGAACCTCGTGGAGGCCCAAGGGAAGAAGTACGCTGTCTATGTGGGAAAGAGGGTTTCGCTCGCACACCAGGTGCAGATCCACGGCCCCGCATACGTGGGTGACGATACCTTCGTGGGCATGCAGTCCCTGGTCTTCAGGGCAAAGGTGGGATCGGGCTGCGTGATCGAGCCGGGCTGCATCGTCATGGGGGTTACCGTGCCTGACGGCCGCTACGTTCCTGCAGGGACCGTCCTCAAGAAGCAGGACGATGCGGACAGGCTTCCGGCCATAACGGACGACTACCCCATGAAAGACCTGAACAAGGATGTGGTGCACGTGAATACGTCGCTCGCGGATGGATACAACAGGATGGACCTCGAGTAGACCGGCTTAAAACCGGAAGGAGACGCACCATGATTTTTGAAGATATCGGACTCCTGGTTCCCCGGATATTGTTTCCCCGCACGGGCACGGACCTTACGAAATGGGCTGTCGTGGCGTGCGATCAGTACACATCCCAGCCTGAATACTGGGAGAGAGTGAAGGAGTTCGTGGGCCTGAGCCCTTCGACGTTCCATATCATCCTCCCCGAGGCATACCTCGAGGAATGCGACAACGAGAAGGCAGCACGCAAGATCGACTCGACCATGGAGGAATACCTCGACAAGGGCGTCCTCGTCCCTTTACAGCCCGGGTTCATCCTCGTGGACAGGACAACCGCCCGGGGGACCTCGCTCAAGGGGCTGATGGCGGCCCTCGACCTCGAACGGTACGATTTCCGGAAAGGATCGAAAAGCCTCATCAGAGCAACCGAGGGAACGGTCATCGACAGGCTGCCGCCGAGGATAAAGATCCGGCAGGGTGCGCCCATCGAGTCACCCCACATCATGGTGCTCATCGACGATCCTGGACGCACCGTGATCGAGCCTCTGTTCGGGAAAAACCCCTCCATGGTCTATGACTTCGATCTCATGGAAAACAGCGGCCATATCAAGGGATACATGATAGACGATCCCGGCGTGATCGGTGAGGTGGCGCAGGCCCTCACCGCCCTGGCAGACCCTGATACATTCCAGGAAAAATACCGGGTCGAGGACCGGGACGTCCTCCTCTATGCCGTGGGCGACGGGAACCACTCTCTGGCGACTGCCAAAGAGATCTGGGAAAACCTGAAGAGGAAGGCATCCGACAAGGCCGCCGTCATGAACCATCCGGCGAGGTACGCGCTCGTGGAGCTCGTGAACCTCCACGACGAGGGGCTCACCTTCGAACCCATCGACCGGGTGGTGTGGGGCTGCAGCCTCGAAGACATGCTGGGCGCCATGGAGCGTTACTATACTGCCCAGGGATCGGAATTCGCCGTGGAGAGATCTTCCAGGGATGCGCTCGTTGCCGTCCCATCGAAGCTCCCGGATACTCACAGGATTTCTTTCGTCACGGCTGATTCCTCCGGCACGGTCTCCATCCGCAAGCCGAAGCATACCCTCGAGGTAGGAACCCTTCAGAACTTCCTCGACGAGTATATGAACGGCAAGGCAGGAATGAAGATCGACTATATCCATGGAGAAGAGATCGTGAAGAGCCTCGCCTCGCGACCCGATACTATAGGGTTCTTTCTGCCGGTCATCTCGAAGCCCGACTTTTTCAGGACCATTGTCGCCGACGGCGTTCTTCCAAGAAAGACCTTCTCCATGGGTCATGCCGATGAGAAGCGGTTCTATCTGGAGTGCAGGAAGATCGTCGAGTAGTCTCCTGCATCACTTCAACAGAGGAGAAGCGGAGTGGGGCTCTATCTCAGCGACCGTCAGGAATGGGTTGCCCGGTCGGAGATCCGGAACATGTCGATCGAGTGCGAGCGCGTCGGCGGGATCAACCTCGCGCAGGGGGTATGCGACCTGGAAGTTCCCGGAGAGGTCAGGCAGGGGGCGCACCGGGCAATCGAGGACGGGATCAATGTCTACACGCGGTTCGACGGCCTGCGGGAGCTCCGCGAGGCAATAGGACGCAAATACACAGCCTCGACCGGCATCGAGGTCGACCCTGAAAGCGAGGTCATAGCAAGCTCGGGCACGACGGGTGCGTTCTACTGTGCAGCCCTGGCACTGCTGAATCCGGGCGATGAGGTCATCGTATTCGAGCCGTACTACAGCTACCATATCTCCACGTTGAGGGCTGTGGGGGCTTTGCCTGTATACGTCAGGATGAGTCCACCGGACTGGGCCGTCTCGGAGCGCGAGATCGAGCAGGCCATGACCCCGCGCTGCCGTGCGCTCGTCCTCAACACCCCGGCCAACCCGTCGGGCAAGGTTTTCTCCCGGGCCGAGCTCGAAATGATCGCAGGTCTGGCACGCGCACATGATCTCTTCGTTTTCACGGATGAGATCTACGAGGATTTCGTTTATGACGGCATCAGGCACATACCGCCCGCCGTGATCGAAGGGATGAGGGAGCGGACCGTAACGACATCCGGATTTTCGAAAATCTTCAGCATCACGGGCTGGCGCATCGGGTACTGCATCTGCGACAGGAAGTGGGCCAGGAGCATCGGCTTCTTCAACGACCTCATCTACGTATGTGCGCCGGCACCGCTCCAGATGGGAGTTGTCGAAGGGCTGAACGAGCTCGGGACCGATTATTACGAGATGGTTGCCCGTCAGTATCAGTGCAAACGGGACCTCCTCTGTGGTGCGCTTCACAAAGCCGGCCTCGTGCCGTTTGTGCCGAAGGGGGCATACTACGTTCTGGCCGACATGAGCCCTGTTCCCGGTGCTGACAGCAAGGAAAAGGCAATGCATTTTCTGAAAGAGACAGGGATTGCCTGTGTTCCCGGCAAGGCATTCTATCACGACGATGCAGGAGAGAGCCTGGCAAGGTTCTGCTTTGCCAAGGAAGACCATATCCTCGAGCAAGCCTGTCTCAGGATTGAAAGGTTCCATCCCTGACCCCACTGCCCGCAGTGAACGGGTTGAGGTGCATCACTGAGATCCTCTCATTTTTTTCAGGCGAAATTCCGACATGTTCAGAAAGAAACACCATGCAGGATACGTACGCCGGGGACGGAGAAGACAATGAGGGAATCGCCATATCTCAAGAACAGAGACGATCTCATCGGGACGTTGAGGAAAATTCCATTCTTAAGCTCCTATGAGATTAAATTCCTCCGAAAGATCCTCGAACTGAGCAAGCTTCGCATATATGGAGCGGATGAAATCATCACCAGACAGGGTGAATACGATACGTGGCTGTACGTGATCCTTTCAGGCGAAGTGAGGGTGGTCAAGGACGAAGAGGAGATCGCGCGGCTCGATGCACAGGGTGGAACATTCGGAGAGCTTGCCATGATCGATGGTGAAGCGCGGTCTGCTTCGGTCTACGCCGTCTCGGAAAACACCACCTGCCTCGCCATCGACGGTGCTTTGCTCGACCGGCTGGACCCCTGGGAACGGACCGATTTCGAAGCGGTCTATTACAGGCTTCTCGCAGAAATTCTTGCCCACCGCCTGCGGATAACGAGCAGCGAGCTTTCCCGTGTGAAGCAGAACCTGGAGTTCATCAACAAGACATCCTGAGCCTCTACTCGGAAAGTACCATCATACCCCTAAAAAGACCTTAGGTATTTCCGGTCATCTGACGATGTATCCAATACAGGAGAAATTTTCGTGTCCTGGGAAAGCACACAAACAAAACAAGGCAGCAGACCTTTCGATTCAAATACGGTGAATTTCCTGAAAAGGCTTCTGATCACGTTTTTTATGGCCATTTCATGGGTCATACTCGCTCTCTGCATTCGCCTGTCCCCCGCCTCGGGTGCCGATTACCCGGTTGCGGATCGGCTGTCTGCCGGAGAGCGCTTTGACGGATACGGGACTACTGAAGCCGTACAGGCTGTGCCTTATCCCTTCATGGAACATCCTGATTCCCGGGATATCTCCATCAGCATCGGCAAAACGGCCTTCGAGAACGGGGATTATGATTCAGCCGTCGAGGCCTTCGATCAGGCGCTGGCAGACCGACCCGATCCTTCGATCGAAGGTCTTGCATCCGAGAGCGGATCTTCCGTATCCAGCCCGCAAGGGGCAGCCCGGCAGCATCTCGAAGAAGCCCTCTCCTTTAATCCGCACCAGGAAGTGCAGTCAACAATCAATAAAAATCTTCGGGTGATCAAGTCGTCGAAAAAGGAGCATTTCCTTTCAGCCAAGATATCCCTTGGGCTTGATCTCAACGATGATGACCCTGCACACGCGGGAGCGAATATCGGGACAACCGCCAGCCTCAACGATGCCGTCACGGTGACGGTGGACAGGCCACAAAAAGGCCAGAAGCACACCAGCACGGCGAGCTTCGATTACCTGTACCGTCCGAGGGGAAGCTCCGTTTCCTGGAAGCTCTCGGGCATGAACTACGTGGCCGTCTACCGGGACAATAAGGATCTCAATGTGAACCTGTACGATTTCAAGGCAGGAACAAGCATCTATAGAAACAAGCTCACATGGGATATCTACGGAGCCACGAACAACCTGACCTGCGGTTTCGGCCAATACCTTCGCACCTACGGTACAGGCACGACGGTGAATTATGCCTTCACCTCCTTTTTCAGGCTGAGCGTGGACGGGAAGATCAAGATGAAGAACTACTTCGAGGATGACAATATGGATGCCAGGAACATGAGCCTGGCCGTGTCCCCCAAGTTTGCCTTGGGCCGAAACCGCATCTCGCTGAGCGTAGGCCTGGAGCAGGAAGATGCACGGGATGAGATCAACTCCTATACGAAAATCATTGGAAACGCCACCTATGAGGTCATTCTCCCCTTTGCTTCGAGCGCTTATGTAAGCTACCGGTATCAGGGCACGGAATACAAATCCCTTTCCGACACGAGCCGGATGGATGAGGTGCGCTATATTTCGACCGGTCTCACCAAGAGCCTCCCTGTCTGGGAATCGACTTCCGGGAAGGTCAAAATGGATCTCAACCTCAATTACAGCTATACGAGGGCGGATTCCAACATCGACCTGTATGCCTACACCAAGAAAATCCTCACCTCGGGCATGTCGGTAATGTTTTAAAAGCCCGGTTTAAGTTTCGCCCCTGCCTTTTTAAGCCCTGGGCTCGGCAGAGATCAGCTTCATGGAATGCCGAAGTGCTTGCCGCTATGTTGGAAAAGATCCGACAAAAAAGAGCCGCCCCGGCATAATCCGGGACGGCTCTCTACGTGTTCTTAAGATTTACTGCTTAACTGTTGGCTGCCTTGAGGCCCTTGTCCTGCGCAGCTGCATCTTCCTTCACACCGGAGATCCTCATGTTGTAGAAGGAGCGGTACACGAAGACCAGGGCGATGCCGAAGAATACCACGGCAAGGCCGGTTTTGAGACCCGCATTGGTCATGGTAACCGCGATCTCGGTTGCGAGCAGGCCGAACAGGGTGGTGAACTTGATGACCGGGTTCATGGAAACCGAAGAGGTGTCCTTGAACGGATCGCCCACCGTGTCGCCCACGACCGATGCCTCGTGGAGCGGGGTGTTCTTCTCTTTGAGGTCGACCTCGACGATCTTCTTGGCGTTGTCCCAGGCGCCGCCGGCATTGGCCATGAAGATGGCCTGGAACAGCCCGAAGAACGCCATGGCGATGAGGTAGCCCACGAAGAAGTACGGGTTGAAGAAGGCCAGACCCAGGGCCATGAAGAAGATGACGATGAAGATGTTGATCATACCCTTCTGAGCGAACTGGGTGCAGATCTTCACGACTTCTTTGGAGTCCTCGATGGAGGCGGAAGTCTTGTTGAGGTCGATGTTGTCCTTGATGTACACGACCGCGCTGTAAGCGCCGGCAACGACAGCCTGGGTGGAGGCGCCGGTGAACCAGTAGATCACGCAGCCGCCCATGAGCAGGCCGATGATGATCTCGGGCTGCACGAGGCTCAGTTTCGCCTGGACGTCACCGAAGAGGCGCTCGAGCAGGATGATGATGCCGAACACCATGGTCGTGGCGCCCACGACAGCCGTACCGATGAGCACCGGCTTGGCGGTTGCCTTGAAGGTGTTGCCTGCGCCGTCGCAGGACTCGAGATAGTGCTTGGAACTCTCGAAGTCAGGGTCGAAGCCGAACTCACCCTTGATCTCGGATGCAATGTTCGGGACCGACTCGATCATGGAAAGCTCATAGATGGACTGGGCATTGTCGGAGACCGGGCCGAAGGAGTCGACTGCAATGGTTACCGGGCCCATGCCGAGGAAACCGAATGCCACCAGACCGAAGGCGAACACCGGAGTGGCGAACACGAACTCCGGGGGCATGATGTTGATAATGGACGGGTTCTTGGAAACCAGGTAGGCGATCAGCATGAGGACCAGGATCGCGAGGCCTTCCCAGAACGCGGAGAAGTTACCGGCAACGAAACCGGAGAGAATGTTCAGCGAGGGTCCGCCCTGGCGGGAGGAGTTCACGACCTCTTCCGTATGGCGGGACTTGGTGCTCGTGAAGACCTTGGTGAGCTCGGGGATCAGAGCGCCTGCTATCGTTCCGCAGGAGATGATGATCGCGAGCGCCCACCACAGATCGCCGTATTTGATCGGATCAAGGTCGGAAAGGAGCACATAGCTGGCACCGAAGGTAACCAGGATGGAAACCCCCGAGGTGATCCAGACCAGATTGGTCAGCGGGTGCTCGAAGTCAAACTCTTTTTTGCCGGCAAAGAGCGCGCTGCTGAATGCATTGTTGAGGAAGTAGGAAACCAGCGAGGTGAGGATCATAAGGATACGCATTGAGAATATCCAGACGATCAGGATGCCGCCCATCTCCATATTGTCGGCAAGAGCCAGTGCCAGGAAGGCGATGAGGGCAACACCGGTCACGCCGTAGGTTTCGAAGCCGTCAGCTGTGGGGCCCACCGAGTCGCCCGCGTTGTCGCCGGTACAGTCAGCGATAACGCCGGGGTTCTTCGGGTCGTCCTCGGGAAGATGGAACACGATCTTCATGAGGTCGGAGCCGATGTCCGCGATCTTGGTGAAGATGCCGCCGCAGATCCTCAGGGCGCTGGCGCCCAAGGATTCGCCGATGGCGAAGCCGATGAAGCAGGGGCCTGCAAGCTCTGCCGGGATGTAGGCCAGGATGAGGATCATGAAGAAGAGCTCGACGCTCACGAGCAGAAGGCCTACGCTCATGCCGGAACGCAGGCAGATGTTCACGATGTCGAGCGGCTTCGCCTTGAGAGAGGCAAAGGCTGCCCTGGAGTTGGCCACCGTATTGATCCTGATGCCGAACCAGGCAACACCGTAGGACCCGAGGATTCCGAGAATCGAAGCCAGGAGGATGACGATGACGCTGCCCATTGGCATGTGGCCGAGGCCCTTAAAGTAATAAAGGATACAGAGTGCGATCAGTATCCACAGAGCAATGAGGAACTTGCCCTGCTGGGTGACGTAGGTTTTGCAGGTCTCCCAGATGGTGTTCGAGACGGACAGCATCGAGCTGTGCGCGGGCAGGTTCTTGGTCTGGACATACTGCATGTAACCAAAGATCAGGCCGATAATGCATACGAGCAGACCGAAATTGAGAATGGATACCCCCCCGACCGAATTTCCCGCAATGGTGAAAACCACATTGGACAGGTCAGGCAGCTTGATATCCGCTTCTCCCGCAAAGGCCATGGAAGACATGCCGAAGAGCATGACGCCCATAGTCAACATAAAAGACCATAAACTCAGTTTTGCTTTACCCATCATTTAATCTCCTTGTTTATTGGTCGATTGATACATTAGTGCCTGCATCGGAGGCAACAGCCTGACGGACGCAAGCAACGGCTAGTATCTTAATACCTTCCCACGTCTTTTTTGCCATGAACCGGCACGTATGACAAGTGACTCAACCTCGCTCTCAAGGATCACAATATTCTCGGCTATTAATACCATCAGTATGCCCACTAAGGTAATAGAAACAATGCCCGTCAATCCTATCAATCATGAGTGAATCATCATTCAGCCCTTAAAACAATACAATACGTCCCCATCCCTGTCAAGAATTATTATGCCGATGATTTCTCCAGGCATCATGAACTGCGCAATGCAGAACGAGCCTGCAGGGGCTGGCCCGGTCATGTTCTTCGCCGGTACTCGCCAGGAATCTTTACCAGAATTTAAAGGTAATGATTGACATTTACTAGACGACTGGTCTACTATGCTGCGCAGGCAGGGAGGTGCCATGGCAAAGGAAGATACACGGCTTGCCATCATACGGGAGGGGGCCCGCCTCATCCACTCGAAGGGATACAACAATACCGGCCTGTCCGATATCCTCCGCTCAGCCGGCATACCCAAGGGCTCGTTCTATTTTTATTTCAAGAGCAAAGACGATTTCGGGCTCGCGGTCATCGATTACTACTGGGCATTCATCGAGGGCATGGCCAAATCGTACCTGGAAGGGAGCGGAACCCCTCTTGAGCGATTCGAGAGGTTCATCGACGCCTACGAGAACATCTTCGAAAAGATGAATTTGAGCTGCGGATGCCCCATCGGCAACCTCATGCAGGAGATGAGCGATCTGAGCGAAGACTTCAGGAAAAAGGTCGGGAGCGTCTATTCCCGGATGAAAGACGCCATCGGGAAGTGCCTCGAAGAGGCAAAGGACAAAGGCGAGGTCCCGGCAGGCCTCGATCCGGCCGAGGCAGCCCAGTTCATCCTCAACTCCTGGGAAGGAGCCATCATGCACATGAAGCTCGCAAAGAGCATAGAGCCCTTGAAGGTTTTCAAGCGGATGGTCTTCGAGCGCATCCTGAAATAGGCGATTAAATTTTATGCACCGTCAAGGAGCATCCCTTGAAGGTGCTTAAAAAGGCAGAACAATCCTTACGAGGAGGAAGGGATATGGGGCAATGGCATAAAACCGGCTGTGTCCTCTGCGCGCAGAACTGCGGGCTCGAGGTCTTCGTCGAGAACAACCGGATCTCCAAGGTAAAAGGCGACAAGGACAATCCGCGATCAAAGGGCTATGTGTGCCGCAAGGGGGCCAATATAGCCTTCTATCAGCACCACAGCGGCAGGCTTTCCCATCCTTTAAAAAAGGTCGGCTCCTCATTCGAACGCATCTCCTGGGATGAAGCCGTGGGAGAAATTTCCGAGAAGCTCCGGTCTATTGTCGGAACGTACGGCCCGAAGAGCTTCGCCTACATGGGAGGCGGAGGACAGGGCTGCCACTTTGAGGCTGCGTTCGGGGTGAGGCTCTTGCGGGCACTCGGCTCGCGCTATCACTACAGCGCCCTCGGACAGGAGCTCACCGGGATCTTCTGGGCGAGCGGCCGCTTCACCGGCAAGCAGTATCTCTACGCCATACCGGACGAGCACCGATCCGACATGATCCTCGCCATCGGCTGGAACGGCATGCAGAGCCATCAGATGCCAAGGGCGCCGCTCGTGCTCAGAGAGTTCTCGAAGAACCCGGACAAGCTCCTCGTGGTCATCGATCCGAGAAAATCGGAAACCGCCGAGATCGCGGATATCCATCTCCCTGTCCGGCCGGGAACGGATGCCCTGCTCACGAGGGCCATGATCGCCATCCTCCTCAAAGAAGACTGGCACGACAAGGAGTACATCGACCGGCACGTGAGCGGCTTTGCCGAGATCGAGCCGTGGTTTAAGGACTTCGATGCAGAGGCTGCCGTGAAGGTATGCGGCCTCGACTTCGATCAGGTCCGCGAGGTCTGCCGGCTGCTTTCGACCAGGAAGTGGTGCATGCACACGGACCTCGGGATCTACATGAACCGCCACAGCACGGTTGCTTCCTATCTCCACCTCGCCATGGCGGCCCTGTGCGGAAGATTCTGCGTAGCGGGCGGCAATGTCATCCCCGGCAGCATCATGCCGCTCGGCGCCCATACGGACGAGCGCGACCCGAAGACGTGGCGCACCGTGGCCACGGGCTTCCCCGCCCTCATGGGCGTATTCCCGCCCAACGTGATGCCCGAAGAGATTCTCTCCGACAATCCCGAGCGCCTGCGGGCGGTCCTGTGCTGCCAGTCGAATCCTTTAAGGTCCTTTGCCGACACGACCGCGTACGAGCAGGCTTTTCAGAAGCTCGACCTGCTGGTGACCTGCGAGCTTGCCATGACCGAAACCGCCGCCCTCTCCCACTATGTCCTGCCCGCCCTTTCGGCCTATGAATCGTGGGATGCGACCTTCTTCGCCTGGACCTTCCCCGAGATCTACTTCCAGATGAGGCGGCCCATCCTCGAGCCGGAGGGAGAGCGGTGCGAGCTGAGCCGGATCCATGTGAAGCTCGCCGATGCGCTCGGGCTCATCCCGGCAATTCCTGACTCTCTGAAAAACGCCGCGAGGGGCGACCGGCTCGCCTTCGGCATGGAGCTCATGAAGTATGCAGGTGAAGAGCCCAGGGCCCTTCCGAACATGCAGTACGTCCTGGCAAAGACCCTCGGAGAGCATCTCGGTTCTGCCAATCTCGCGGCGCTGTGGGGTATGCTGCAGGTAGCGCCGAAAGACTTCCGCAGGTGTGCGGCCAGGGCCGGTTTCACTCCGGGGCCGACCATGGGCGAGGACATTTTCCGGGCCGTCATCGACCATCCCGAGGGGCTCATCATCGGCAAAGCCGACCCTGAGAACAACTTCTCCTCCCTGCAGACAGAAGACGGCAGGGTGAATATCCACATCCCGGAAATGGCGGACTGGGTGAAGAGCATCGCGCCCGAATCCGAGGAGAAGGCACTCATGCCCGATCCGAACTACCCCCTCATCCTCCAGGCAGGCCGCCACATGAGCATGAACGCAAACACCATCATGCGGGACCCGGCATGGAATGAAGGAAAGCGGGACTGTACGGTCCTGGTGCATCCGGCGGATGCCGCAGGCCTGGGCATCATCGACGGCCAGATGGTAAGGGTGAGCACGGAAGCGGGCCGGGTGGAGATCGAGGCAGAGATTACCGAGGCGACAAGGCAAGGTCAGGTCATCATCCCCCACGGGTTCGGGATGATCCATGACGGCAGGGAACATGGCGCGAATGTGAACAGGCTCACCAAGAATACCTACCGGGACAGGTTTGCAGGCACACCTCTTCACCGGTATGTGAGGTGCAGGATCGAAGCAGTCTGAAACATTATCTAAGGAGGAGAGTATATGGACGTATATGATAAATTGAGGCAGATCCTCGATGCGAGCCCCACCGGGGCGCCGCCCTCGAAGATATTCGATGAGATCCTTCGGATGCTGTTCTCGCCTGAGGAGGCATCCCTCGCCGTGCACATGGGCCTGTCCCCGAGGAAGCTCTCTGTCATTGCGAAGGACGCGGGCCTGCCCGAGGACGAGGCGGAAAAGATGCTCGAGGCCATGGCCGACAGGGCGGTGATCTTTTCCCGCGAAAAAGACGGCATCCGATCCTACAGCCTTCTCCCGACCATTCCGGGCCTGTTCGAGTTCCCCCTGATGAAGGGCATCGTAACACCCGAACAGGAAAAGCTGGGGAAACTCTGGGACGAATACCACAGTGAAGCCCTCGGCGCTTCCTTTTCCGGCCGCCCTACGCCCATCGCCCGGGTCATCCCGGTGGAGCAGTCCATGAAGGCGGATACGAAGGTTCAGCCCTATGAAGAGATCGTCAAGCTCATCGATTCGGTCAAATACTTTGCCTTGGCCCGGTGCGCGTGCAGGGAAAGCGTAAAAAGCTGCGACAGCCCGAGAGAGATGTGCCTCATCTTCGAAGGCGCAGGCCGGTTCCTGGTTCAGCGCGGATTCGCCCGGGAGATCAGCAGGGAAGAAGCCCACAAGGTGCTCGACCTCGCCGAGAAGTCGGGGCTCGTCCATACGGTCAGCAACAGCGCGGACAAACCCACCTTCATCTGCAACTGCTGTCCGTGCTGCTGCACCATCCTCACCTGCAGCACGCGGCTCGGTCTCCCGAACGCCTTTGCGCCGAGCGGCTTCGAGGCCCGGATCGATGCGGAAGCCTGCACAGGCTGCGGCGTATGCGCCGACGACCGCTGCCCCAAGGAGGCCATCGAAGTCATTGACGACAAGGCGCTCCTGTCGCCGGAAAAATGCATCGGCTGCGGGCTATGCGTCTCTGCCTGCCCGGCTGAGGCGATCGCCCTGATAAGGAGGGCCGAGCCCCCGCAGGTGCTGCCGACGCTCAACGAGCTGGGCATCAAGGTATTGACTGAAAAGGGCAAGATCGAGGCATACTTGAGCCAGATGAAGGGTTGATCTCCATATCTTGCCCGATTATATCTTATTGTAATTAATAGCATTTTATGCTAAGCTTCAGGCAATGAATAAATATGATGTCGCCGTCGTGGGCAGCGGTCCGGGAGGCGCTGCCTCGGCGTACATTCTCTCTGCCTCAGGAATGAAGGTGGCCCTGATCGACAGGTGCGTCTTCCCGAGAAACAAGCTCTGCGGAGGGCTGCTGAGCGGAAGGGCCAAGACGGCATTCGAGAGCATCTTCGATGAGGCCTGGGGACCGGCAATAGAAAGCGAGATGTGCGGCGCCCGATTCTTCGGCAGCGAGGGACTGCTCAACAGCATAGACAACTCCTACCCTCTCTACCTTACATCCAGAAAGACGTTCGATTCGTACCTCCTCGAACTGGCCTCGAAGAAGGGCCCAAAGGTATTCCATGGCGTTGCGGTTACCTCGATCGACAGAAACAGGGTGAACTTCAGAGACGGAACGTCCTTCACGTCCGACTTCATCATCGGGGCGGACGGCGCGACGAGCCGGGTGCGCACCTGCCTTTTCCCGGATTCGTTTCATAAGGAAGACTATGCCCTGTGCTTTCAATCTGAAATTCCGAGGTCCGAGCTCAGGGAAACGAAGCCGCTGCCCGAAATCTATTTCGGGTTCGTCAGGTGGGGTTATGCCTGGGTCTTTCCCAAGGGAGAGACCCTTTCCATCGGGATAGGCGGCTCTCTCTCGAAGAACAGGAACATGAAGAACCTCTTCACCCGTTTCTTCAGGCATGTGACCGGCAGAGGCCCTGAAAGCATCAGGGGCTGCTATACCCCTTTGGGGAATTACTCGAAAAAGCCGGGCATCGGAAATGCCCTCCTGGTGGGCGATGCGGCAGGCCTGGTCGATCCCATAACCGGTGAAGGCATCGCATTCGCCCTCATGAGCGGGAAGTTCGCTGCGCAGTCCATTCTGAAGGCAGCAAACAGCGGCATCCCCCATATGGCCTATGATTTCTACAAACCCTCGTACAGAAGCATCACAAGATTCTTTTCACCCGCAAAAATGCTGAGGCACTTCCTGTACCCGAGCTATCCCCAGGCAAGGCTCATCAGGGCGTTGCCCCGTGCCACGGAGATCGTCGAAAGCTATCTCGGACTGATAGCTGGCCGGATGAACTATTACGAGTTTGCCCGCATCGCGTTTGGAAAAACAGTGCGGGACCTTTTCAACAGAACAGGCAGACAATGAGATCTTCCGGCTGGGGGATACGCCTGTGAATTGATTTGTTTGCTTGACGGCATAATAATCTATCCTTAGATCACCTCGGCCCGATTCCTTCAAAACAGTGCAAGCCGCCCCATGTTATGCCGGAGCGTATGAGAGGGGTCAGGATGAAAAGAGAGCTCGGGTTTACATGGATCATATGCTTGGCTCTGACTTTAACGGTCATCAGCTGCGGAGAGGGGGATGACGATGAAGCCGCGATCGTCAGGTTGGAGGGAAGCTATGACGGTCAGGCTTCCAACATTGATCTTAACGGCACTCAGCTGATCTTTACAAATACCCCCGAGACGATCTATCCTTCCGTCATCTATGCCATAACGGACGAGGCGGACCTATCCGAGTTCAACACCCTGCTGGCAAACCTCGGCGACAGTACTGCCGCACTGGACCTCCCGTCGCTCGATACGTATGACTATTTCATCTTCAAAGCAGCGAATGCATGCACGGGCAGCTATGAGCTCCTCTCGACGGAACAGCGTAATGGATCCATAACCTTCACGTTTAACGTAACGAATCTCGATAATCCTGAAGCAACCTGTATTGAAAATTACAACCTGGAACTATGGATCTACAGAGGCCTCGAGATCAAATCATCTGAAAACGAAATGTGAAATCTTCATTGTCAAGGCCGTGATTGATGAATGTGGTATGCGGGCCCAGGCTATCACCGAGCCGGTACGCACGACCTTGCCCACCGGGGTAATGAGGTCCTGGCACAATCCGAACGTGCCTATGATCCTTGAACTGTTCATAGAGCGGGTCGATCCCCCGGGAAAACCCGATGATCGGATCACCCCGGGCCTTCTCGGGAAGGCCCGACCGGATGAAATTTTCGCAAGCGAGCTCGAGGAACCCGGTCATGAGGGAATGCACCCAGGCAGCAGGATCTGCGGTTATGTCCATACCTTCGGAACCCCCTCGATAGTGAAATCTCACATCCCTTCACAAAAGGCAATGGCCTAGGAAGGGGCAAGCACCTTTGCATAGATGATCTTGCTGTCGCCCGGGGCGTAGAAGTCTTTTATAAGGGCTTCCTGCTTATAGCCGTGCTTGAGATAGAATCCCCGCGTAGGCTCATAGAGGCTTCTCGACGAGGTCTCGATGTAGATGCGCGTGCCTCCCATGGCAGCGATCGCCGTTTCCGTGCGCTCGATGAGCATTCGGCCTATGCCCTTTCCGCGCTCCCGGGCGTGGACGGCGATCCAGTAGAGATCGAAGCTCGACCTCGTGCCTGGAATGGGCCCGAAGCACGTATACCCGGCAACGGAATTACCTTCCGCCTCGCAGAAGAGGAAGTGGTAGCCGCACTCGATGCCTTTATCGAGGCGCTCTTCCACGAGCTCCACCGCGACGCGAATTTCCTCTTCGTTGAAGAAGCCCGTCGATTCGACGATACCCCTGACTGCTGCGGCGTCATCCGGCAGTGTATGGCTGCGGAACGTAAGCGACATTACCTGTCTCTTCTCAGTGCATCCAAAACGATGCATTCGATCAGTCGGTCATAGCTCAGGCCGGCCCTTTCCGATGCGGCCACGAACCCGCTGTCGGGCGAGATGCACGGATTGGCATTGATCTCGAGCACCCACGGCCTTCCCTCACCGTCCACGCGGAAGTCCACCCGGGCATATCCCTTCAGGTCGAAGGCATCCCAGCACAGCCGGGCGATCCGTTCGAGCTCCTCGAGAAGGCCTGCATCCTCGTCCTTGAACTCGAAGGTGCGGACCGTGGACCTGTACTCGATGGAGCCCTCGTCCCACTTCGCCCTGTAATCGACGATCCTCGGCCTCTCGTCGGGGAACGAGAACCTGATCTCTGCCGGGGGCAGCACTATAGGGCCGTCCCCTGATGCAAGGATCGAGAGATTGAACTCACGCCCATCGATGAAGCGCTCGGCAAAGCACGCCTTTCCGATCGCACCCGACCGCTTCTCCATGAGACAGACAAGCTCTTCGACGCTTCCCGCCTCCTGTACGGATTCACTGTCGATTCCTATGGATGCCTCCTCCCACAGGGTCTTGAGGATGTATCGCGAAGGAAAAGGCAGATCGCACCCGGGCCCCTTGCGGGGAACGAGCCACTCGGGTGTGGGGATGCCGCTCCGCTGCATCCACTCTTTGGCCAGCACCTTGTTCGAGGTCAGGAACATGGCCTCCGTGCCTGCCCCGGTATAGGGTATCCCGAGGTGGTCGAGGATCGAGCAGGCGAGGTGGATGAGCCTTCCGTCACCGTCGAGGGCCTCGAGCAGGTTGAAGACGCACACCGGTTCGAGCTCGTCGAGCAGGTCGCTGAGCGCCCTGATATCGAGCTTGAAGGGAGCGATGTCCGACCGGTATCCGAGAAGGGAGAGCGCATCCGATACGGCTGCAGCCTGGATGAGGACGTCCCTTTCATCGGGAGGGGCATCAGGGGGCAGACTGTTGTGGAGGATGAGAACGCCCTTGGCCACGGTGCCCTTCAGCCGATCCTCTTGAGGGTATGTTTAAGGATACGCTCGATGAGGTCTTCGAACGATATGCCGTTCAGCCTGCACAGGATCGGCAGGTCGGAATGCACCGGATTCAATCCTGCCAGGGGATTGACCTCGATGAAGTTGGGCCTGCCCGATTCATCCATCCGGACATCGACGCGTCCGCCGTCCCGGCATCCGAGGACCTTCCACGAGGAAAGGGCGAGCTTCGAGCACGAATCGATCGCTTCCTGCTCCGGAACGGAGTATACGATCATCTCCTCGTAGTGTGCCTTGTTGTGGTAGGAGTAGATGAGCCCGCTGTCCTCTTTGTCCCTGAAGAGCACCTCCATCGTGCCGACGGCCTGCGCGTCGCTGCCGGTCCCGACAATGCCCACGGTGAACTCCCGCCCCGGCAGATAGGTCTCGACGAGCACGGGCTGACTGAACTCACGGAGGAGGCGTTCGCACACCGCATAGAGCTCCGGGGGAGATTCGATCTTCGACTTATCGCTGATGCCCTTGCCCGTGCCTTCTGCCACAGGCTTTGCGAACAGGGGAAACGGAAGGTTTACGTTCTCGATATCCGAGCTTGAGTTTACAACGGCAAAATCCGCGGTCAGCAGCCCGGCATGGCGGATGATGGTCTTGGTCATGCCCTTGTGGAGCGTGAGTGCCAGGACGAGGGGGTCGGAGAAGGTGTACGGTATCCTGTAGGCGTCGAGCAGGGCCGGCACGAGCGCCTCCCGGCCCACACCGTACATGCCTTCGGCGATGTTGAACACGAGGTCCCAGGAGTGGCCGGCTGCAAGCCTTGAGACGAGCTGCCGCGCGTTGCCGATCCGGTCGACCGAGTGGCCGAGCGTGCTCAGTGCCTCGTCGATGGCATCGATGGTGTCGATGCGGTCGAACTCCGCCGTCTCTTCGGAGCTGTATCCCTCTTCCAGGTAATCGTCTCTGAGGTCATACGTGATGCCGACCTTCATCTCATGCCCTGCTGGTCATCTCCTCGCAGTACTCGGGATACGAGAAGGATCTGTGCTCATAGTTTCTCAGGATGACCTGCCCGTTTGCCCTGCCCTGGAAATAGTCGGGCAGGAGCGGTATCTTGCCCCCTCCTCCGGGTGCATCGACCACGTAATGGGGAACGGCATATCCCGAGGTGTGGCCCCGCAGGCCCTCGATCATCTCGATGCCCTTTTCGATGGTGGTCCTTAAGTGGGCAGAGCCCAGGATCGGGTCGCACTGGTAGAGATAGTACGGCCGTACCCGGACTTTGAGAAGACCGTGGAAGAGGGATTTGAGCGTGTCGACATTGTCGTTGATTCCCTTGAGGAGAACGGTCTGGCTCCCCAGCGGTATGCCGGAATCTGCGAGCTGATTGCATGCTGCCTGCGTTTCCGGGGTCAGCTCGTCGGGATGGGTGAAGTGGATGCTCATCCACAGCGGCTGGTATTTCTTCAAGATCCTCATGAGCTTGGGTGTTATGCGCTGGGGCAGTACGACCGGCACCTTGGTGCCGATGCGTATCATCTCCACGTGGGGGATGCGCCTGATGCTCGAGAGGAGATAGTCGAGGTGGCTGTCCGGCAGTGTCAGGGGGTCTCCGCCGGAGAGGAGGACGTCCCTCACCTCCGGATGCTCCTCGATATAAGCGATGGCCTGCTGCCATTGCGTGATGCTGGTTCTGAACCTGCCGTTGTTGCCGACCATGCGCGACCGGGTGCAGTACCGGCAGTACGTCGAGCAGAATCCCGTCGTCAGAAAGAGGACCCGGTCGGGATACCGGTGGACCAGCCCGGGAACAGGGCTCTGGTGTTCTTCAGACAGAGGGTCCCGCTCTTCTCCGGGGCACCGGGTATATTCATCCGTCACCGGAATGACAGACCTTCGGATGGACTGCGAAGGATCTGCAGGGCTCATGAGACTCGCATAGTACGGTGTTATCCTGAAGGGAAGCCCGGAGGTGCGCCGTAGGATGGCGGCGCACTCATCAGGCGTGAGCCGGATGATCCGCTGGATCTGGTCCAAGCTGCAGATGCTGTTTCGGATCTGCCAGCTCCAGCTTGCCCAGTCGACCTCGGTCGCATCCGGGTAGAAATCCCTTAAAAACTGGCGCGAACGGAGGGTGATGGGAATACGGCCGGTGAGGGGAAACTTCCGTATGGGTTGTGCTGCAAATAATAAATCCTGGGTCATGCCTGAGGATATCGATGGGGGCTCCTCGGGGGCCTCTGTACCCAGGGGGTCCGGGTCTTTGGGTGAAACAGACGCTGCTGGACCGCTGTTCTTCATCTCAAATCTCCTCCTTCGAACAGGTGTCTGTGTGTGGTTGTGCGGTTACGGTACTGAGGTAAAATGTGATGAAAAGGATTGCGTCGGTGGGGAGGGATGAGTTGTGCGGGAGGGCGTATCATCGAAGGTGATTCAATAATACGCGGCACCATCTCTGGCTTGCGTTGAGATAGTACTGTCTGTATACGTTTCCACAGTAATGCTCGCTCCCGAATCTGTTATTTTTAAAATCCTTCTCTCTTCCCCAAGAGAGATCTCTTTTGAGATTTTGTAATAATACTTCTCGAAAAAATTGCAAGGGATAATTACACAAAAAATTAATTTTCACCATATACGAAGAATACAATTTTCCCGTGCCTCCCGAATGGGCTCGTAGTGCCGCTCTGATGACTTTTCTCACGGATCTTTTCCGTTATCCTAAGTGGTACGTGCGCATATCATCATGGGGGGGATGATGAGTTCAGGAAAGCGCCCCTTCGATATCGATCTTGTCATGAGCCTCGTCAGGGAAGCAGTAAGGCCCTTCCCCAAGGCGGCGCTGTTCCAGCTCGCCGATGAGGGATTCAACTCGGCGTTCGAGCAGCTCATGGCCTGCATCCTGTCCACCCGCACGCTCGACGAGATATCCCTCAGGTGCTCACGAGACCTCTTCCGGCTCGGCCGGACCCCCGGAGAAATCGCCCGCTATGAGCCTGAGAGCATCGATGAGGTGATCTCGTCTTGCAGGTTCCATGAGACCAAATCGCAGGATATATCCGAGATTGCGAGGCGGATCGTCCGGGAGTACGGAGGCACGCTTCCCTGCGAGGACACCATTCTCATGTCTTTCAGAGGCGTCGGCCGCAAGTGCACGAATCTGGTGCTCGGCATCGCCTGCGGGCAGACCTGCATAACCGTGGACGTGCATGTACACCGCATCACGAACCGCTGGGGCTATGTTCACACAAAGTCCCCCGAGCAGACCCTGGCCGCGCTCGAAACGATCCTGCCGAAAAAATACTGGGTCGGGATCAACCGTATTCTCGTTCCTTTTGGAAAGCACATCTGTACGCCGAGGCTCCCCAAGTGCTCCACCTGCCCTGTCCTCGATATGTGCCGGCAGGTCGGTGTCGGGAGCCACCGGTGAGATCACGAACCACGCTCAAGGGTCCGGGTGTTGCCGGACGGCAGGGCTCGCGATAATGGCTCCTCTCGAGAAAGAAGGAGAAGCCCGTGGACTGCCTTTAAGAGATCAGATCGAGCTCCCCGGGATCATGATGACCTTCCCTTCCTCCTCCGGCCCTTTCGAGCCGGGATACACGGCGACGAGCTTGGCTGCCACGGTATGCTGCAGCGACCAGTTGGAGACAACGATGCGGTATTCTCCCTTGGTCTTGTCGAGCTCATAGGCATCGACGCCGTAAGAGAACGTGCCGCCGTCCCGGCCGAACTGAGCAAAGCGCATCTCGACCTCTTCATCCCGAGATCTCAACGATACGCTCAGGAGATTGCCCTTCCCCTGTATCTCGGGGAATACACCGTCAATCTCGAGCCCTACGCATATGAGGCCCGGCGTTTCCAGGGTGATGTCATAATAGAGCGAATACGAATCATACTGCTTCGGAGCAGGGTAGAGCCTCAATTCCTCGCAGAGTGAAAGCCGGTCATCGGCAGCATGTGTCCCGGCTGCGGCCAGGAGCACGATTACGACTGCCGACAGGATGAGCCTGTTCCTTCCCTCCATACTACCTCCTTTACATCCCGGACTGTCTCCCACGGCATCCGTACCGTTCTTCCGGATCAGCGATACGGGATGCAGTTGAAACATGCATCCATGGTCCTTGATACTTGAATAGCAGCATGACGGATTATACCAAGCTCATGGAGCCTGTTTCCCCTTGACAAGCCTCATGTTGGATGATGTTTTGAGTATCCGTGACCTCTGGGAAGGGAGTGCATATCCATGGATCGTGAGACGCTCGAGGGGATGAGGCGGTTCTTCTCTCCGACGCACATTGCGGTTGTCGGGGCATCGACGAAGAATCACTGGTTTGCCAATGTGGTCAAGAACGCACGAAGCATAGGCTTCGAGGGAGGGATCCATCCCATAAATCCGAATGCGGCCGAGGTGGCGGGGATCAAGGCTTTCCCTTCCATAGGGGAGCTTCCCGACGGACTGATCGATTTCGGCGTCATCATCGTGAACGCGAAACTCGTGCTCAAGTCCATCGAAGAGCTCGTCCGCAAGGGGATCAGGAATGTCCTCCTCCTCTCGTCCGGCTATGCCGAGCTGGGCGGTGAAGGCCTGTCGAAGCAGGAGGAGCTCACGCGATATTGCCGGGAGAACGGCGTCCGGCTCATGGGTCCGAACTGTCTCGGGTTCATGAACTTCTCGGACAGGGTGAGCGTCTTCACGGGCGGGGCAGTCCAGGGAGAGCTCATCCCCGGACAGGTGGCGGTGCTCGGGCAGAGCGGAGCCTCCACCGAGATCATGGTGACCAAGATCCTTGCGAAGCGGCTCGGGGTATCCCTGTATGCAACCACGGGCAACGAGGCCATGCTCACGGCCGAGGACATCATGGAGTATCTCGTGAACGACGGGCGCACCCGGGTGATCACCGGGTTCATCGAGACATTCCGAGACATTCCCCGGATGAAGCGCATTGCCCTGGAGGCAGCAGAGAAACGGGTACCCATCATCCTCATCAAGATAGGACGCTCGGAAAAGGCGGTACAGGCGGCCAGCTCCCACACCGGTGCAATGGCCGGAAACGACGCGGTGATGGAGGGTTTCCTCAGGCAGCACGGCATCATCCGCGTGGATACCGTCGAAGAGCTCGTCGAGACCGCAGGCATCTTTTCCCGATGCCGCCTTCCCCGGGGAGGAGGCCTGTGCGTCTGCACGGTCTCCGGCGGGCTGTGCGGCCTCTACGCCGATCTGTGCAGCAGGTACGGCATAGACCTGCCGCGGCTTTCGGAAAAGACGACCGCCTCCCTGAAGGCGGTCCTGCCCGACTTCGCGCAGCCCGACAATCCTCTCGACGTAACCGGTTCAGGCTTTTCAAAAGGCCTGAGTGAGGTCATCAGGATCCTGCTCGATGACGAGAACATCGATATCATCGCCCCCTTCTCTTTCGTACCCGAAAGCAAGGACGATGTCATGCCCCAGCTGTTCAACGAAACCATCATTCCCTATGTCCACAGCTCGGAGAAGCCGATCATCCCCATGGCCTTCCGGGAGGTGAACGACTACGCCAGGGGCTACTATCACGAAAAGGGCATGCATCTGCTCGAGCACATCGAGGACGGTTTCAAGGCGATATCGCACCTCATCGGATATGCCCGGTTCCAGAAGAGGTTCGCGCCGGAGGGGGGATAATGCCCGATGAGGCAGGTGCGCGGAAGCTGATCCGCCCTGCAGAAGGGAACTTGAACAGGAAAGCCGGCGCTCGGAACGGGCGCAAAATTCCTCATGAAGGGGATCGAGGTTTTCCGGCAGCGTCTTATTCTTTTGAAAAGTCTTGCATGATCGCCTGTAAGATTTTATAGTCCATCTTCAATCCCGCTGTGGTATATCGGGCTCAAATCGACAATCAAGAGAAAAGAGATGAAAACGACGATCCTGATCCGCGATGAGAGACCGGCCGACATCCCGGCCGTGAGGTCCGTATACAAGCAGGCCTTCGGCAGGCTCCAGGAGGCGAAGCTGGCCGAAAGGCTGCTTATGTCCTGTAATACGGTTGAGTCGCTCGTTGCCGAGGACAAAGGAAGGATCGTGGGACACATCATGTTCAGCCCGGTCACCATCGATTCCTGGTGCGGGACCGTCGAAGGCATGGGGCTCGCTCCGGTGGCGGTCCTGCCCGAGTATCAGAAACAGGGGGTGGGGAGCCGTCTGGTGAACCAGGGGCTGAGCATCCTCCGGGCGAAATCGTGTCCCTTCGTCGTGGTCCTCGGCCATCCCGACTACTATCCGCGCTTCGGCTTCGAGCCCGCTTCATGGCACGGCATGAAAAGCCAGTGGGATGATGTGCCGGACGATGCCTTCTTTGTCATCATCATGGACAGAAAGGCCATGGAAGGGGTATCCGGGACAGTCAAGTACCGCGACGAGTTCAGCGGGGGCGTCTAAGGGAACAGTCGTTCGTCGGGCTGAATTTCACCTCGCTCAGGGAGGGCATGCAGGCCGGTCTTGCCTTCCATCTCCTTGCAGATATTGGCTAATGATCGGAAGACCGTCGCATCCTCCCCGGAAGGCCCGCATCCCGCGCTGAGTCTCTTCCTGCCTTCCTGTTGACACGCGAGCGGAAGCGGATTATCTACTAGAAGGAATCTCCGAGGAGGTATGGAAATGATATCTTTGATGAGGAATCGGGTTCTGGCATTGGTCGTTACCGCGTATATGATCGGCTTCATCGCATCTCCGGCATGGGCAGCAATGATTCCATCAAAGGGATCCTCGGGCAACACCGCCCAAAATGCCCAGCTCGAGCAGGACATCAGCACGGTCCAGCTTGCGCTCGAAAACAAGCTCGTCCAGGAAAAGCTCCGGGCATACGGGCTCTCTGCCGAAGAGGTCAAGGCAAAGCTTTCGGGCATGTCACCGTCTCAGATCCACCTGCTCGCACAGGCAAGCGATGACGTGCTCGCAGGAGGCGACGGTCTCGGTGCGGTCATCGCCGTGCTGATCATCATCATCCTCGTCATCATCATCCTGAAGCTGCTCGATCACGACATCATCATCAAGATGACCCTTGAAGATACTCATACTCCTGCTGACGCTCTTATCGGCTAGCGCGGGGGCATCCGAGATCGAGGGCGTCCCCTTCGTAAAGCAGGAATCCAATTTCTGCGGGCCTGCCGCCCTCGCCTCGGTCATGGCCTTCTACGGGAGTCCGATCGACCAGGATGCCATCGGGAAAGAGGTTTACTGCGAAGGGCTCAAGGGCTCTCTGATAACCGATCTCGAAAATTTCGCAAAGAAGAAAGGATTCAAGACACGGCTTGCACAGGGGAGCATCGACGACATCGAGGGCTTCACGGCCGGGAAAAGGCCTGTCATCGTACTCGTCGACGTGGGTTTCTGGATGGTTTCAAAACCCCATTACCTCGTGGTCACGGGCTGCACGGAAGACGGAATCACGGCGCACACCGGCAGCGAGGCATCGAAGCACTTCAGCCGTGAGGATTTCGTGAAGATATGGAAAAAGCAAGGCTCGGTATATCTGGTCATCCATCCCTGAAATGGGTGCTCCTCGCCGCCCTTTTCATCTGCTCCTGCTCCACGCCCCGTCTCGTGATCATGAAAGACCCTCTCAACTCGGCAGAGCACAACGACCTCGGCCTCATTTACGAGCAGAAGGGCATGTTCGATCTCGCGCAAAAGGAGTACCTCAAGGCGGCTGAAAAGGACGGCTCCTGGGCCCTGCCCCTCTTCAACCTCGGGAACCTCTCCTATGGCAGAGGTGACCTTCCTGCCGCCGAGCAGTACTACCGCCGGGCCCTCGCCCTCGATGACACGAACACCGACGTGATGAACAACCTCGCAAACGTCCTCCACGAGCTCGGGAGGAACTCCGAGGCAGCAGAGCTCATCTCGAAGGCCCTGTCCCGGGAGCGCAGGCCCGAATACCTCGACACTTATGAAAAGATCGTCGGTGCCCCGGCTGAAGAAGACGAAGAGGCCCCTGTACGGTCGGCTCCCGCACCCCGAGAGATAAAACCAGGCCAATGACGCTTTCATGGTTTCGGGGGCTCACACAGGAGTCCCGCACCGAGCACCCTGTCGACGGGGACAACAAAGGCTATTCCCATACCCGGTCTGCACAGGTTCGTACTGCGACTGATTGCTTTGAGGATGTCGTCGGCTTTGTCGGAATAGGTAACGGTCAAAACGATCTCTTTCTCGGGCTCAATCGGGATGCCCAGGATCGTCTGCTTCTCATGAATTCCGGAACCGCGTCCGAACAGTATGGTCCCCCCATATGCGCCTGCCTTTACCGAAGCGTCCAGCACCTTGTTGCCCCACCCCTTCTGCACGATGGTAACGATGAGTGAGAGATTCGACATCTTTTTCACCCCTTTTTAGTGTTTCTTGATACGGAAAATAAAACCCAAACTCATGACCGAGATTATGGGAGCCAAGGCTATCAGCGCCACCAGACCCAAACCCTGGACGACGGGGCTCTGATTTCCCACGGAAGAAGATATACCTAAAGCAAAGGCCAGAAGAAAGGAATTTGCCAGCGGGCCTGTGGCGACGCCCCCGGCATCGACCGCGATGGACAGGAAATCCCTGTCGCTGAACCAGATGATTACGAGCACAAAGCTGTATCCCGGTATCAGGATATAGAGCAGGGGAATATCGTATCCGATCCGAAGCATCCCCAGGCTTACAGCCGCTGCAACACCGATGCAGACTGTGTACAGCACGGTTGATTGTCGGATTGATCCGTTCGAGGTTTCCTCAACCTGGTCTGCCAGTATGCGTACGGAGGGCTCTCCCCAGGTCGTGAGAAATCCGAGAACAAAACCGATAGGAACCAAAAGCCATTTGCTGTGCAGTGCACCGAGGGCCTCTCCCAGAACCTTGCCGAACGGCAGAAAAGCAACGCTCACTCCCTGGAGAAACAGGAGAAGGCCAAGGGAAGCCAGGGCGGTTCCCGTGAGAATGTTCAGCGCATACCTCCTGGGCAATCTGAGCATGAGGAGCTGGAAGGCGATGAAGATCACCACTAATGGCAGCGTGGCCTCAATGACACTCTGCAGATTACCAGGGAAGTCATGAAAGATGTCGATTCCGCTCAACTCAGGATGATCCCCATGATCATTATGGCAATGATCGGCCCTATGGAAGCGAACCCGAGCAGTCCGAAGCCTTCGGACACGGATGCCCTGCCCGCAAGGACCGAGCTCAAGCCCAGGGCAAGCGAGATCACCACCGGTGTGGTCAGGGCACCAGTAGTCACGCTGCCTGCATCGTATGCCAGCGGGACGAACTCCGAAGGCGTGAAAAAGGAGAGCAGGATGATCAGTGCGTATGAAGCTGCAAGCAGATAGACCATCCTGACCCCGAACACGATCCGGAGCATTGCAATGGCAACGAAGAACCCCACACCTACGGCAACGACGTATAAGACCATGCTCCTGGGTATTTCGCCATGCGAGACAGCATCAACCTGCTTCGACAATACCTGCACGTCCGGTTCGGCAAGGGTTGCTGCGAATCCCAGCAGAAAAGCGACCGCTGCGATCAGAAACAGCGAGTTCCTCTTCGGCAGTTCGGCCCCGATGAATCTTCCCATGCGCAGAATCCCGATGTCTATTCCCAGGAAGAAGAGCATCAGGCCACCTACTGCCATGAGCGATCCTATGAGAAACTGGATAAATAAAGAGGCAGGTGCCTTGACCAGGACAAACTGGAGAATGCAGACGACAGCAACCAGGGGCGCTATTGCCTTGATCACCTCGAAAAGTCTTTCTCTGAGCACGAGCATCCGGCCTCCCTGCTATACAAGACTTAATGGATGCCCGGAATATCTCAAATCCCTTCTCTTCAAGCATGCGACGTGCAGCGCCGGGATACGCCGCAGAACCTCCGAAGGCCTGCACGTTTCATTCAACGCTGTTGAACATTCCATTGAATGAAGCATGGCCGCAAGAGGGTTCCCGAGGTTGAAGGGCCGGCTTCAGCTCGGTCAATAATCTAATAAATCAATATATTATAGAATCTTTTCACTGCCGGCTCATCTGGCACGCTGTATGCGATAACGAATTCGTACAGCAGGATCAGGGAAAGGCTTGGACAGCTTAAGGAGGGTTTACCGCAACCACTGTATCTCGTATACAGGCAGACGTACTGGGATTTTCCCTTGGGGTGTAAGGCTATGAGAACCTTGTTCTTGGACGCATGCGCAATGGAGAAATACTTCCTTCCGGAAAACGGCAGTGAGCTCATGCACTGGCTCTGCTCAAAGAAGGCTATCCTGTGCGGAGTACGGTGCATATCGAGCCCGAAGGTCAGACTGGATTTCTTTCATGCGATAGAGGAGAAATGCCGGTCGGGCCAGATCTCACAGGACCAGGCTGATCGGATAAAGACAAAAGCTTCGGACTTGTTCGAGAAGCTGATTCAGGGCAACGGAGAAGTCCCCCTTCACGCTCCGGCAGGCGAGAACGTTACTGCGGACGAGATGGCTGAACGCCACAAGCTCACGATCGGCAAACACAACTGGGATATGGACCGCATCGAGACGATCGTGAGCAACTTAAGCTTTCTCACGAAGGTTCCGAAGCTGCAGGTGGTCACCCCTGATGAGGGGTTCGGCGAGATCTTAGCGCTTGAAGGGTATGGCGTCATAAATCCCGAGGCCATGAAGTTGGGAGAGCTCCTCGAGGAATGGGCAGCTGAATCCTCGCATTAAGGGCCTGGTGCTCCCTTCCGACGGCACATAACGCCATCCGGAAGAGAAGTTCCCAAGCGGCCGCATGCCTGCCGGCCGGCTTCTGCCGCTTGTTTCCCGACTGTCGGGCATCCTCTGATGCAGGTATCGCAGGCGATCCGGGAGCCACAGCCTGCTCAGCGCTGTCATAGCGTTTTCTTCCCGACCGCCATCAAGCCTGGAAGCACGCGGGCCGGGCACGTCTGCTCCGGTGAAAATGGGCTTGACTCACAGGTCAATCTGGCGTTTATCATATCGTTGTCATCAATACATAAGAATTACAATATCATATACTTACTTCACGGAAGAGGAGGCGCGATGGCGAGAAAACAGGAAGAGACCTTCGGCAGAAAGATCAGGAACCTCCGGGAGGAAAAGGGCGTCTCCCTCGATGCGCTCTCGCGGGAGACAGGCTATCCCGCCGAGGTGCTCAAAGACGTCGAAGAGGGAAAGATCGCCCCGCCTGTCGCCCTGGTGCTCCAGCTCGGCAGGACCTTCAAGATGGATATCGAGCAGATTCAGGGCGGCGAGGACAAGCAGGCATCGAAGAGGCGCGCCAAGAGCCACAAGAAGCGCGTCGCGTCGTATGCCTATGCCCCGCTCACCCGGCCGGGCGAGGAAAAGCACCTGCGGGCCTACCGGGTCACCATCAATGCGCAGACTCAGCACAAGGGCGTCGAGTACCACCACGAGGGAGAGGAGTTCGTCTATGTCCTCTCCGGCGGCCTCAAGATCCAGGTCGGGCAGAACGTGAGCATGCTCGAAGAAGGCGAGAGCATCACCTTCGATTCCTCGCTCCATCACGCGCTCAGCAATCCCACCGACGAAAAGGCCGAGCTTCTGGTCGTCATCTATGTGCCGTGAGGAGGTCATATGTCATTTCATCTAACCGCTGAACAGAAGATGGTCGGTCTCATGGCAAGGGACTTTGCCAAGAAAGAGATCGAGCCCTTTGCATCGAAATGGGAAAAAGAAGAGACCTTCCCCCTGCCTGCCGTGAAAAAGATGGGGACTCTGGGCCTGCTCGGCATGATGGTCCCGACGGAATACGGCGGCTCCGGCGCGGGAGCGGTGAGCTACTGCCTCGCTCTCCAGGAGATCGCCTATGCCTGCGCCTCTACCGCCGTTACCATGTCGGTCGCCAACCTCTCCACGGAGCCCCTCCTCAAGTTCGGAAACCAGGAGCAGAAGGAGAAGTACCTCACCCGCCTCGCAAGCGGCGAGATGCTCGGGTGCTTTGCCCTCACCGAGCCCTCCGCGGGGTCTGATCCGGGCGGCCTGCAGATCAAGGCCGAGGATAAAGGGGACCATTACCTCGTCAACGGGACGAAGATCTTCATAACCCACGGCGGCTATGCCGACCTCGTCAACCTCATCGCCCGGACAGGGCCTGACAAGGGAAACAAAGACCTCTCCGCATTCATCGTGGAGAAGGGAACCCCGGGCTTTTCCGTGGGCGCCAAGGAGGACAAGTTGGGACTCCGGGCATCGAACACCGTCGAGCTCATCTTCGAAGACTGCAAAATACCGAAGGAGAACCTCGTGGGAAGGCTGGGGCAAGGGTTCAAGATCGCCATGACGGCGCTGGACAGCGGACGCATCGGCATCGCCTCTCAGGCCTTGGGGATCGCCCGCGCGTGCATGAACGAGGCAGTGAGGTACGCCAAGGAGAGAAAGCAGTTCGGCAGGCTCATCAGCTCGTTCCAGGCCATCCAGTGGATGATCGCCGACATGGCGACCGGCATCGAGGCAGCCGGCCTGCTCGTCCTTTCCGCTGCAGACCTCAAGGACCAGGGCCTGCCCTTCACGAGGGAGGCTTCGATGGCCAAGCTCTTCGCTTCGGAGCTTGCCAACAGGGTCGCCTACAATGCGCTGCAGATCCACGGCGGCTACGGCTACACCAAGGAGTTCAAGATCGAGAGGCTGGCCCGGGATGCACGGGCGACGACCATCTACGAAGGCACGTCCGAGGTCCAGCGGATCGTCATTGCCCGGGACGTGCTCAAGGACTGACCGCATCAGGATAAAGCGGAAGACAGGGGCAGGCCGATGTATCGGTCGGTCTGTCCTCGGGAAGAGTCCGGTTGTCTTTCCATGATTGTGTTGTTATAATTTTACTCGCTTGCTATGAAGAGCATCCGGGTTACGGTACGTCCTGAGCGCCTCGGTCTTAAGAGCGATATGTGACTTTTGATAAGGAGATTCTGCAGCCCTGCAGCTCGTCATTGTTGAAGCCTTTCACGAACCCGGCACCGATTGAGATCATCACCCGGCAGAAGATCATGCCGGGGGCTGCTGCGGAATCGGATGCTGAAAGGAGAAGCGACAGGGGATGCAAAGCACCGAAGATGAAATCCTGAAACGACCGCTCATCCTCGACATCAAGGGAAACTCCCTTGATGATGGACCGGGTATCCGCAGCGTGATCTTCTTCAAAGGCTGCCCGCTTTCATGTGTGTGGTGCCACAACCCGGAGAGCAAATCAGCGAACGCCGAGATCTCCTTCGATCCGAAGGAGTGCATCGGCTGCGATACCTGCGCAAAAGCCTGCGGACGGGCGGCCCTGTCGAGGGACAACCCCTTGTATATCGACCGGCAGAGGTGCAGCCTCTGCTTCGACTGCGTCGATGTCTGTCCGTCCGGTGCATTGAGCAGAGTGGGACGGGAGATGAGCATCGACGAGATCGTGTCGAAGGTGAGCATGGACAAGCCTTTCTTCGACACCTCGGGTGGGGGCGTGACGCTCTCCGGAGGGGAGCCGACCTTGTTCATGGGGTTCGTCTCACTCCTGCTCGAATCCCTCAAGGCAAACGGCATCAGCACGCTCATTGAAACCTGCGGACAGTTCGATTTCGAGAAGTTCATGGATGCGCTCTATCCGAACCTCGAGGCCATCTACTATGACATCAAGCTGTTCGATGGCGATGCCCACGAGCGGTACTGCGGGGCTTCGAACGCCCGGATCCTCGAGAATTTAGCCAGGCTCTGCCCAGTGGCGCGAGCGGGCGGAAAGATACTCCTTCCCCGGATACCGCTCATACCCGGCATCACGGATACGGTGGAGAACATATCCGGGATCGCGGGCTTTCTCCGCTCTCTCGGCGTGAACAAGGCAGCGCTGATGGCTTACAACCCCCTCTGGCATGAGAAGTGCGCCAAGATCGGGGCTCGCGATCCCCTGGGGACAGACCGGCTCATGAGCTCCTGGCCTGCTCAGGAACGGATGGTGCGCTGCAAGAAGATCCTCAGCCGGGAAGGCATCGAGTCATGAACCACGTACCAGAATGTTGAATATATAAAAATTGAGAAGGAGGGTTCACTGATGAAGGGAGTGATGTTCGATTACAATATCCCCAAGATCGCTCTGAAAAAGATCGGCATCGGAGGCGATTTCAGCCTGGTCAAGTACAGCGACGCCTGGCCGGTGCCGAAGATCGTGCACGGAGACCAGGTCATCGTAAAAACCTCCCTGGCCGGCATCTGTGCATCCGACCTGCATCAGATAACCGCCACGATGTCCCTGTATGCGAGCATCATGGCATCGCCCGTCAATCCCATGCCCATGGGCCATGAGGCCATGGGAGTAGTTGCGGAGGCCGGGCTTGAGGTCAGCGGTTTGCGGCCCGGGGACCGGGTCGTGTACAACCCCGTGAACCGGTGCTCTTTCTACGGGTTCGACCCCTGCCCGAGCTGCAGGAGAGGCAACTATCAGCACTGCTTCTGCCTGCTCGGCGTCGGAGACGGAAGCAGCCGCGAGCAGAAGTACGGCGGAAGGCGCAAGTTCGGCGGCTTCGGGTCCGGCGGTTTCAGCGAGTACATGCTCGGATTCGAAAGGCAGTTTCACCGGGTGGCCGACCACGTTCCAGACGAGGCGGCAGTACTCACCGAACCTTTCACCATTGCCCTGCACGGCGTCGCACGCCATATGCCCAGGCATGACGATACGGTGGTCGTGGTGGGGGCGGGCATCATCGGCCTGCTCACCATAAAGGCGCTGAGGGCACTGGGCTCGAAAAGCCGGATCATCTCGCTCGCCCGCTACCCCATGCAGGCGGATATGGCAAAGAGGCTCGGGGCGAGCGAGGTCGTATCGGAGCGGGATAACAAGAAGCTCTATACGAAAATCGCCGATGCAACCGGCGGCTCGCTCTTCTCGCCGCTCATGAGCAAGCGCGTTCTCTACGGCAACAAAGGCCCCGACATCATCTACGACTGCGTGGCTACGGAAGCCACGGTGGACGACGATCTGAGGCTCGTGAGGAGCAACGGAAAGGTCGTGCTCATCGGCATGGATTTCAATTTCACCAAAAAGGTGGACTGGTCGCTGGCGGTCTGGAAGGAGATCGAGGTAACCGGCGCCCTCTTCTCGGGCAGGGAAACCTGCGAGGAGGGAGAGATCGACGCCTTCGACCTGGCCGTCGATCTCATATCGCGAGATCCGGCCGGCTTTTCCGGCCTGGTATCGCACACCTTCCCGGTCGAGCAGTATCAGGAGGCGATCCGGTGCTTCCGCTCGAAGAAGAAGAACAACGCCATCAAGGTGGCCCTCGACTTTCGGGTCGGACCAAGATAACCTCCTGATTTCAGCCATGATAAGCCCGGGAAAATACCCTTTCCCGGGCTTAAACACCATTTTTTCAGCAGAAATCCCTCTCCAAGGAAACAACCTGCACAACAGCTTTCTTAAACTCCTGTTTTGGGCGCCGGAAACGACCTTCCAGGATCTTTTAACCCCACTTTCATGACCATCCTCGATCAGTGTGTACAGTCATCAAGAAAAAATCATTCCCGTACGTCCCGGAGAGATGCCTCACCCGGCCCTGGAGAAGGACTCCTCATTGTCGTGCAGCCAGCCTTCCTGGGGATGCACCATCCTGCTGAAGAACTTCCCGGAGTTCGCGGGGTCTTTGGCCTGGTGAAACTTGAAGAACATCTCGTCGCCCTTTTTCCCGACGATTTCGATCTTGCCCTTCTTGTGCGACATGACGAGCCGGAACCTTTTGCTGTGCCCGTTGAGCATTCTTTTCGCCTCCTCCACAATCTCATACGCCTGGTGGAGAGGCACCTGGAAATGATGCTTCACACGCTTGACCGGCCGGCACTGGAACACGTAATACGGGTTCACCCCGATGCGCACCAGGCCGTTCTGCAGGGCTGCAAGCGATTCCGGGTTGTCGTTCACCCTTCGCAGGAGCACGGACTGGTTGTTCACCACCACCCCGGCGCGCAGGAGACAGTCGATCGCGGCGACCGCCTCATCCGTTATCTCCCGGGGGTGATTGAACTGGGTCACCACGAAGAGCCTTCTGTCGGCGCGCGAATGCCTTCGCAGAAGCTGCAGAAAATCGGTGTCGTCGATGATCCGGTGCGGAAGGGTGACAGGGATGCGCGAGCCGAACCTGATGAAGGAGAGATGCCTGATGTCTGAGAGCATCTCCAGGAACCGGGCAATCAGAGACGTGCTCAAGACAAAGGGGTCGCCTCCGGATACGAGCACGTTGTTGATCTCGCTGTGCTGCCGGATGTAGGAGGCGGCGTCGTCGAACCGCCTCAGCAGCTCGTCGTTCGGCAGCCCCACCAGCCGCTTTCTGAAGCAGTGCCTGCAGTACATGGCGCACCGGTTCGTCGAGATGATGACGGCTGTCTGCGAGTACTTGTGCTGGAGTCCCGGCATCCTCGTATTGTCTTTCTCGCCGCTGGTGTCGTAGCTTCCCATGAGGTTGAGCTCGTCGACGCTCGGCACGGCCATGGCCCGCACCGGATCATCCGGGTCGCAGGGATCGATCAGGGAGAGATAGTAGGGCGGCACGCGCATGGGATGGTGCTCCACCACCTTTTTCAGCCGGGTTTTTTCCCGCGAGGAGATGACTATCGCCTGGGCCACGTCCTGGATGGACTCGACGCTTTCCTTCAACTGTATCTGCCAGCTCATTGAAACACCTCCTGTTCTGTTTGCTGCCGATCGGCAACGGCCTTTCCTGCAAGGCTCTTTAATTATCTAAATTTTCCGGTCGCATACAGTTAAGAACAGACAGAATAACCTACCCTGACTGAACCATTTGAGGAGAAATCGAAATATCTCTTAATCTAATATACCAGAAACTGGCTGGACTTGCAAACATTCGTTCAGCCTGCCTGCAGTTTCAATCGGACCGGGGCAGGAATGGAAACGGCAGTTTGTGGACTTTCGGGTCGGACCAAGATAACCTCCTGATTTCAGACATGATAAGCCCGAGAAAATGTCCTTTCCCGGGCTTAAACACCATTTTTTTCAACAGAAATCCCTCTCCAAGAAAACAACCTGCACAACAGCTTTCTTAAACTCCTGTTTTGGGCGTCGAAAACAACATTTTCATGCTTTTATACCCCTCCTTTTGGTGGTGATCCGTCATCATTATGAATAGTTATCTTGGTCCGACCCCGCAGCGGAGACTCCGCAGCGGAGACTAAGACCTAAAATGGTCCGACCCCAAAGACCCCATGCGAGACCGACATCCCGGAGATCGAGACCCATACCGAAGACCCAAAATTAATTTGACTTCGGGGGCCCTTGTTCTTAAGCTGGCGATGCACTCAAAGATCCTACTCCATGGAGATACAACGATGAGATACACCATCGATGCTTTCCCGGGCATATCCGCATTACCATACCATCGGCTGAATTTTTCGGACTCGGCGGACAACAGCCGGAGGACCGGCCGCATGCCTCTTCTCATCATTTCGATGTGCCTGGTCTTCCTGGTCTGCTCGGGGTGCAGCGATTCGTCCGACCACGATCAGGCGACGATCGTGGTCAATTCCCTCGAGGATACAGAGCACCCGGCAAACGGCACCATGACGCTCAGGGCCGCACTCGAGGCCTCGAATCCGGGCGAGGTCATCACCTTCGATCCTTCCCTCAACGGCGGCACCATAGAGCTCGGTATCGTAGGGTCAAGCCATACGGTGCTCAAGGGCGAGGTGTATTCCGGCATGCAGTATCTGGGATACCAGGAACGGGATTACGGCAAATCAGCTCTCTATGCCCGGAAAAACGTGGTCATCGATGCCTCGGGCCTGCCGGACGGAATCACCATAAAATGGGGAGGTACGGGCGGGAACAGAGCCCGGGTTCTGGCCGTGTACGGCAATCTGACCATGAGGAACGTGACCGTCACCTCGGGTTACTCTCAGGCCGAGGCTACCGGCTCGACCGAGCAGCCGTACACCCTGGCCCGGGGAGGCGGCCTTGCCGTCTGGGGGACCGCTGCGCTCGACCACTGCACGATCAGCGGCAATACTGTTTCCGGAGACAGCGAGTCCAGCAGGGACCGGGGCACCTATGGCGGCGGCATCTATGCGAACGGCCTCGTCATGAGAGACTGCATCGTGAGCGGCAATTCAGCCATCGGCTACGGGGCGGCAGGAGGCGGCATCTATTCGGTGGGCGGTTCGGACGGCACCGGAATCGACTCATCGCTGACAGCATGCACGGTCAGCGGAAACCGCGTCACCGGGCAGCACGCATACGGCGGGGGCATCTTCACCCTGGGAGGCGGACCGAACAATACCATGTACATGCGTCTCACGAACTGCACCATCGCCACAAACCTGGTGGAGGACAACCCGGACATCAATCCCGCTCCAGGCCCGATGGTCCAGTACTACTACCGCGGCGGCGGCGTCTACGTGGGCGGAGGAAGCCTGTCCGTGGCGAGCTGTACGATTGCGGAGAACAGCGTGACAGGCAATGCCGCCACATTCAGCGGCAAACCCAATATGGGCGGCGGCGGAATCTGCGCCACCATAGGAAACGCCCACGTGGTGGAGTACATGTCCGTATGGCATTCGATCATTGCCGGCAACTCGGTGAACGGGTCCGGCAACGATCTGTACACCGGGTCCCTGCTCCACTTTTACAGCTACGGCTATAACCTCGTGGGCAGGATCGACTTCAGCCAGATCCTCGTGCCGGTGCCGGCCTGGGGCGACCTGAGCCGCAAGCACTGGCCGAAAACAGGCGATCATGAGGGCGTCGCGGCATCCGATGTCCTTTCCCTGGACAGCGCCGCCCGACATGCCTCGATCGTCTCGGCAGGGGCCGATGCGGGTCAGAGAGCAGTCCTCTGGTATCCTCCGTCCGGAGACGCAGTGGACCGGATCCCTGCCGGCAAGTACGAGGTCGAGTCCGTCCTGGCCGAATTCGACGGATACGATCAGGCCCCGTACGATTTCCTCAACATGGTCCTTGAAAAGCTGAGGACGGATGAGTGGCTCGGGAGCGATTTCGGACCCGGGTTCGGGGATATGTCCGGCGTTACCTGGCACCTCTCTCCAGCCACGTGGCCATCCGACCCTCTGAACGCGGAATGGATCGCATTCTGGAGGGATCTCGACACCGCAATCGGCGATACGCTCGGCATGGTCACCCTGGGGGATGACTTCTGGGGCACCTTCGAAAGCGGACCGCTGAACGGCAGGATAACCATGAGGGTGATCAGGGGAAGACACAGGACGGGCCTCGCCGGCTCGGATCAGCTGGGCAATCCCCGTCCATCGAACCTGCAGGGCGACATCGGGGCGATCGAGAACTGACGCAAAGCATACCAGGGCGTGCGCCGATTCAGGAAAGACGCCGAACCAGGCCCTCCGTCATTCCTGCCGGGATGTATTCTCTCACGAAGGGGAAGCGGGCGTGACAACCTGCACGCACGTCTCAATGCAGCTCCGACCGTTATTGACAATGAAGTTTTTAAAGCTATAATTGCCGGTATCATTCTGCAGTAAGACGTTTTTATCCTTATGAGATGAAAGGGGGATTCTACCTTATGAATACCAATCCGCCCAAGGGCACGGACAGCGCGCTCTTCACTCCGATCGTGATCAACGGCCTCGAAATCAAAAACCGCATCGTCAAGGCGCCGACCATGGAGAGCATGGCCACCGAAGAAGGCGCGCCCACCGACCGCCTCGTGAAGCACTATACGAGGGCAGCAAAGGGCGGAAGCGGGCTCCTCATGATGGGCCTGTGCTCCGTCAGCAGGGAAGGAAGGGCCTATCCCCGTGAGAGCGGGATATACGAAGACGCCCTGGTGCCGCAGTGGAAGGGCTTCACCGACTCCGTGCACGAGGCAGGCGGCAGGATCGTGATGCAGATCACCCACGGCGGCAGGCAGATGGACCCCGACCTCATCAGGGGCAGGAAGGCCAAATCGGCGTCGTCGATGCCCAATCTCTTCTACCTGTACCGGTCGCAGAGGCTGACGGACAGGGAGATTATCGGGATCATCAAGGAGTTCGGCGATGCCGCGGCCAGGGTCAAGGCGGCGGGGTTCGATGCGGTGCAGATCCACGCCTCGGGTGGATACCTCCTGGCGGGCTTCCTCTCCCCGCTGACAAACCTGAGGAACGACTCCTGGGGCGGAGACGAGAAACGGCGGTTCCACATCTTCGAAGAGATCTACCGGGAGGTCAGGCAGTCGGTGGGCAGTGACTATCCGGTCTTCGCGAAGCTGCACCTCGGCGATTTCCTCGTCATGGGACATCCCTTCCCTGCAAACTATGCGGCAGCGCTTCGGATGCAGGATCTCGGCGTCGATGCCCTCGAGTTCGCCATCGGCATCATGGAGACCTGCACGATGACCTTCTCGAAGGGCGAGATGCCCGTCGACGTCATCGACGATCACGTTGGCCCTCTCCTCAAGAATTACTGGAAGGCGGTCGGCCTCTTCTACAAGCCTTTCTCCCGGGTGAAGAAGCCCTACTTCCGGACCGCAGCCCTGGAGCTCAAGAGGCGCGGGCTCACCATACCGCTCCTCCTTGCGGGCGGCATCCGCAGGTTCGACGATGCAGAGTCCGCAGTCCGGAGCGGGACAGCGGACCTCATCGGCATGTCGAGACCGATCATCCGGGAGCCGAACCTGCCCAGGCGCTGGATGAACGGGGACAGGAGAGAATCCTCGTGCGTATCGTGCAACAGGTGCCTCTTCGACCTGATCAATGCCAATCCCATACGGTGTCACTATACAAAAGACTCTTCAAGCTAGGAAAGCTGCCGTTCCTGCAGGAATGAACTTTCCCATGGAGACAGCAGTCCGGGTATCCGTCCCAGGGGTGCGGCCTTCGTCCATTTGTAAGATCGGGTGCCACCCGTTACCATCTATGTATACAATCCACATATGAGGGGTCTTGTATGGACAGAGTAGAAGGGGTTTCGAAGTTCGAGCGTCTCTTCAGGCTCTCTTCAGGACTGGATGTGGACAAGAGCGATCTGAAGCGCCTCAACGACTTCATCAACGAGAAGATCCGCGACCTGCTCCTCATTGCCCAGGATACGGCAAAGGCCAATGACCGGGATATCATCTATCCCTGGGACCTTCCCCTCACCAAGGGGATCGAGGAATGCATCAGCCGCTATGTGAAATTCAACGAACAGCTTGGCTTGAACCCGATCCTCGACAGCCTGACCAATGCGCCCATGCTCGACGCGCAGTACGGCATTTCATTCGAGGAGGATCTGTCGAACGTCGCAGGGGCGATCATCGTCAGCCTCGCCGACGTCTTCAAGGCGATCGATCCCGAGTTGAAGAATCCGCAGACCGAAGACTGGGACAGGGTATTGCGCCTGTACAGCATCCTCATGTGAGCCGTCCGGATTTCTGACACGGCCGCTGAACGATCCATTGATACAGACAGAAAATGTCTCTGATAGCGGCGCAGCTCTCTTTGTCTTGTCCGGCTGAAGAGACAGGTATATGTAGGTGGTAACTGCCTGTTAATGAAGGAGGTGCATGAATGAGCCGGGAGTCTGCCAGTGCAAGGGACAGGAAGATGGCGCAGGTATGTATGCAGTGTGCGGTCTGCAGCCGGGCCAGGGCAAACCAGGAAGGCTTCGCCAACTGGTTCGTGAGAAAGATCGAGGGCGGACTCTGCCCGTTCTGCAAGGCCTACGAGCGCGTCTACGGAAGGAAGGCCCACGAGCCGATGCCTTGAAAAAACCAAGGGCTGTAAGGCCATCCGTTCATGATGATCATCTTTTCATGAATATGGACTTTCTCGAAGACCGACCCCCATGGGGAATCTCCGCGTCTCGATCCGTCAGGCATTCTTTCCGAAGGGGATCCCCAGCTTGCGCATCCGGTGCCTCAGGGTGTTCGGCTTGATCCTGAGCAGGGCTGCTGCGCCGCCGGGACCCTGCACTCTCCCCCCTGCCCTCATGAGCGTTGCCTGAATGTGTTCTCTCATGGCATCGTCCAGGGAGCGCTCGTCTCCGGCTTCTCTTATGAATTGAATTCTCGATGAGTACCCCTGGGTCTGCTGGCCCGGCAGAAAATCTTCGAACTCGAACGGCTCCTTCGGATCAAGGGCGCGTCTCCTGATCAGGGCGCGTTCCACGATATTCTCCAACTCACGGACGTTCCCAGGCCAGTCATAGGACATGAACTGCTCCATGGTTCCGGGGTGAATCATTGGAATTCTGCCGAAATTCATTTCCTGCGACTTTTTCACGATGAAATGGTGAACCAGTTCCGGGATGTCGGATCTCCGTTCCCTCAGCGGCGGTATCACGATGGGGAACACGCTCAGCCGGAATCAGAGATCGTCCCTGAAAGACCCCTGGCGCACCAGTTCCTCGAGGTTCCTGTGCGTGGCGACAATGACCCGCACGTCCACCTTTATCGGCTTCGTCCCTCCCACGCGCTCGATCTCCTTTTCCTGGAGCACCCGGAGAAGAGTAGCTTGTGCATTTGCAGGCAGGTCTCCGATTTCGTCGAGAAAGATCGTGCCGCCGTGGGCAAGCTCGAAGCGCCCATATTTCCTGGACAGGGCACCGGCATCCAGCTCTTCGCCGGAATATTCGGCATCGCTTCCGTCCTCTTGGGCCTCTCCCTCACCATACTCATCTTCTGGGCCGTCATCTCAGGGTGATACACCGGCTATCGGAAGACTCTCGTGCAGCAGTGCTCCACGAGAGGATCAGGCGGGGTGACGAGAAGGGTTTTGACGCTCTCGCCGATGGGCCCGGCAAGCGCCCCGCTCACCTGTCTCGGGGTCAGCTTCCTCCCGGGCCTGCACAGCTGTCTCTGCGAGGGAGGGGATGGTGCGGGGAAGAGCATTCTACGCTGATAAAAACAAGAACTTACCCGGTCTCCGCTACCTCTGAAGGTGAGCGATGCCGGGTACGCTCAAGGTTGTCTTCAATAGGGTATATCGTCGAACGCGGGAGAACCGGGGACATTCTCGCCCGGATTGAGCCCCTCCTCGTCGGATAAATCCTGGAGCCGGGTCCCCAGCGGATCCATGGGCGAGAGAATCTGCATCTGGTTTGCAACGATCTCGGTCGTGTAGCGCTTGTTCCCGTCGCGATCATCCCACTGGCGGGTCTGGAGACGGCCTTCCACGTAGACCTGCCTGCCCTTCGAGAGCAGCTTGGCGCAGTTCTCCGCAAGCTTGTCCCAGGTCACCACGCGATGCCATTCCGTGCGCTCCTGCTTCTCGCCGTTCTGATCCGACCATACCTCGCTCGTTGCCATGGTGAAGTTCGTGACCGCCTTCCCATTGGGAGTGAATCTCATCTCCGGGTCCTTGCCGAGGCGCCCGATGAGAATCACCTTGTTAACAAATCCTGCCATAGTGCTTAACTCCTTTGTAGCTCTTACGCTCTGCTCGAAGAGGCTGTTTCTCGAAAGTCTTTTTGCTTACGTGCAGCGTAGAATGCCGCCCCCATGGTCTTTCCTCTTCTGGTGGGCATGCTATATGATATAAATTCATTATGCAATACCTGTTTCACGCCTTGAAACCGGGCCGGATCCCCGTCTCCGAGGGCGATCCCGACACCTTTTGCCTTGTGTAAACGTCTCCCTTACGCTATACCAACCTCGTCATGAACACCTCGGAAAACCTCGTACCAGCCTGTATGCGAACCGACAGCTTCGAGCACCAGGACTTTGTCCCGGGCAGGCCGGCCCGGGAACCCCTGCCACGAGACGTCATGGATCGGAGAGCTTAAGTGTCGAGAGATCTGATTCTCGATGGCTTGAACCCGCAGCAGAAGCGCGCTGTCAAGCACACGAAGGGTCCGCTCCTCGTCTTTGCGGGCGCGGGCTCGGGCAAGACGAGGGTCATCGTCCACCGGGTGGCCAACCTCATCATTCGAGGCGTATCCCCTAAGGAGATCCTGTGCCTGACCTTCACCAACAAGGCTGCAGGAGAGATGAAGGACCGGCTTCGTGCCATCCTCGGGGAGGAGGCCCCGGTGTGGGCGGGCACGTTCCACGCCTTCGGAGCATGGTTTCTCAGGCAGGAGGCTTCCCGCATCGGCTATCCGTCCTCGTTCGCGATCTACGACGAGGCCGACCAGCGCTCTCTCATCTCGAAGTGCCTCAAAGAGCTGGACATAAAACCCGGCCGGGGCATGAGCGGGGCGCTTGCCTGGCTCGCGAACTTTGCCCGGGACACCATGCAGGACTTAAACGAGATCGCATGCGGCCTGCCCTTCGACCCCTACCCTGTCCTTGCCCTCTACGAGAAGAGAAAGAGAGAGAGCCACGCCTTCGACTTCGCCGACCTCATCTTCGCACCGCTGACCATGCTCTCCTCCGATGAGGATCTGCGGGACGCATACCGCAGCCGGTTCCCCTACCTCCTCGTGGACGAGTACCAGGACACGAACCCGGCCCAATATCTCCTCCTCATGAGCCTCGCCGGGGACGGGGGAAACCTCTGCGTGGTGGGCGACGACGATCAGGCCATCTACGGCTGGCGGGGCGCGGACGTGGGCAACATCCTCAAGTTCAGAGACGACTTCCCCCGTGCGCAGGTGGTCGTCCTCGAGCAGAACTACCGCTCGACAGGGGCCATCCTGGAGGCGGCCTCTTCTCTCATCTGCCACAACAGGCACCGGGTGCCCAAGGACCTGAAGTCGGTCAGAGGAAGGGGCAAGGAGGTCGCGGTGAGGGAGTTCACGGATGACGCGATGGAGGCGGCAGGCATCGCCCAGGCCATCGAGAAGCTTATCGCTTCCGGGGCGAGCCCGGACTCCATCGGCGTGCTCTACCGGGTCAACTCCCTCTCCCGGGTCATCGAAGAGGCCTTTGCGCAGTGGAGGATCCCTTACACGGTCTACCGCGGCACAAGGTTCTATGAGAACCGGGAGATCAAGGACCTGCTCGCATACTTGCGGATCCTCGTGAACCCCCGCGACGAGGAGGCCCTAGCGAGGGTCATCAACGTGCCCCACCGGGGCGTGGGGGAAAAGACCATCGACATCCTGAGGCAGTACGCCCGTGACAGACGCATACCCATCGCCTATGCCGTGGGCGAGGCCGTGATTGACAGGGTGGTCTCTGGCGCCCAGCTCAAAGGCCTCGAGGAGTTCCACAGGATCTACGCCGAGATCGTCTGCCGCGCAGGAATGAACGACATAGCCTCGATCCTGGGCGGCATCCTCGAGGTCACCGGGTACGAAGAGGCGCTCAAGACAGAGCCGGATGGAGAGGACCGCGTCAACAACATCCGGGAGCTTATCGCCAGCACGGTGGATGTGAGGGACATAGGCAGGTATCTTGAGGAGAAGTCCCTCATGAGCCGGCTCGACAAAGATGCCGGCGAGGAGCGGGTCTCGATCATGACGCTCCACATGTCCAAGGGCCTCGAGTTCAACTACGTGTTCATCCCGGGCCTCGAGGAGGGGATCCTCCCCCACAGCAGGTCCATGGATACCGACCGCGGGATCGAAGAGGAGCGCAGGCTCCTCTATGTGGGCATCACCCGCGCGAAGAAGGAGGTGAGCCTCTCCTGGTCGAAGTATCGCACGATCTACGGCAGGGAGGAGTTCCAGACCCCCTCGACGTTCCTCCCGGAGATCCTCCAAGAAGATGCTCCTGCCGTCACCGAGCTCTGCGCTGAAAATTCATGAGTGCATAAAACGTATAAGCTGAGAGCTGGTCTTACAAGGGATCACATTAAGACATGGCGTCATCGTACAGTCTTGGTATGATTTCTCCCAGGAACATACACTCTTCACAGGCGAAGAGCCTATTATGATCCTGGTGGGAGAGATATATGTACTCGGACTGTCTCTCAGCTATGGCAGTTTTCAAGTATCCTGCGGACGACCTTTCTCAATTCGCCTGTCCCAGTGGGCTTCAGGACCAGTTCTTTAATGCCGGAAGATTTCGCTTCCTGTCTACTGATGACATCGTTGTACCCGGTACACAGGATGATGGGGACCCCAGGTCGTACATCCTGGAGCTTACTCGAAAGCTCCAAGCCAGTCATTCCCGGCATAGTCAGGTCTGTGATGACGAGATCGAATTCATCCGACTTCTCATTGAAAACTATAAGTGCTTCCATACCATTCTTGAGAGCTGTCACCCGGTAACCGGACTGCCTCAACGTCCGCTGAAGACTCGAAAGGATGAATTCTTCATCATCGACAAGGAGAATCCTTTCTTTGCCTTGGATTGATGGGACATTGTCATCATCGGAAGATTGAACCTGATACTCTGCATCGCTCATGGGCAGGTACACCGTGAAGAGAGATCCCTTTCCTTCCTCGCTTTCCACCGTGATGGTTCCCCCATGGCTTTTTATGATTCCATATACAACCGAGAGACCAAGACCAGTACCTTTCCCCACATCTTTGGTAGTAAAGAACGGCTCGAAGATATGATCCTTCACCGAAGGTTTCATCCCATGACCGGTATCCTTCACTGTAAGCCCAAGGTAATCCCCTGCCTTTATCCCCTGGGTAACGTTTTTGGAATCGACAGAGGCATTCGTGAGCCCTATCTCTATTGTGCCTTTCTTTGAATCCAAAGCATCGGCAGCGTTCTGGCAGAGGTTAATGATCACCTGTTGGATCTGTATAGGATCTCCTATGATCGTATCAGACTTTACGTCGATATTTTGATGTATTTGGATTGTGCTCGGAATTGTGGACGTGAGGAAATTAACGGTCTCTTCCAACAGCGGCTTGACCTGAATGTTCTTGAGAGTCCGTTCGCTTCGCCTGCTGAAGGAGAGAATCTTCTTCACGAGATCCCTCTGACGGTATGCTACCTTCAGGGTCTGGTCCAGTATTCCATGGCGGATAGAATCAATCGGCTCTTCGGCAAGGAGCTCTTCGGTATTGATGATAGGAGAGAGAATATTGTTCAGATCGTGGGCAATGCCTCCAGCGAACCTGTCAATGGCATCGATCCTCTGAGCCTGGGCGAGTTCTGTTTCAACCTCGAGCTTCTCTCTTTCCGCGTTTTCTCTCTCAAGTATCTCTTGCCTGAGCCTTTGGTTCTTCTCTTCCAGGTCGATAGCATGCTCGGTCATCAGATTCACGACACTGAGACGATTCCTTTTGTAAAGTAAGGCAATGACGCTCATCAATATGCCCATACAAATGAACATGAGCAGGCTGATAATATCCATGGCCAAGCCGATTTGCATTCCGACTGGAGGGAAAGTCCAGTAGGCTGAAATACATGCTGCAAGGGCAGTGGCGAGAAGCCCCGCACCGAACCCCCATAACAACGAAGAGATCATAACTATTGGGAAAAAAGTAGCGAAAGGGGGCATATCTCCACCAATGAAATGCATCAGCGATTGGCGTAACAAATAAGCGGCTACAATCGAGATAACAACCATGGCATAGCGCATAAACCAGTTAGAAAAGAATGCCATATTCTTAGTATCTCTGTTGCTTGCATCTTTCGGAGTTTCGCTCGAGAAGGTTATTGATTTCACAGGCATACTGAAACGTAGCTCCTTTAATTTAGTATATTTCTATAACCTTAATAAATATCCTGTCCTATCGAAAAACAGAGATACAGGCCCGTGGAGAGAAGCATCAAGGTGTAAACAATAAACTAATTATATTAAATTATATCATAATCTATAGATGAGCGATAATGGAAAAACGATTCAGGAAACAGCGTCTGAAGATATCTGCACAAGAAACCCTGTCTATGAAAATCAACCTGTTGGCACATTTTCTCTATAACGCTATCTCTCCTATGAGGAATGTGAAGAGGGTCTACCATCAGACCTTACTGAAGTCATTAGGGTTAAATCACCCCGCAGCCTGCCGTGGGATAATTCATTAACGTCGACTGCAGAGCATTTCAATCAAAGCTTCGGGCTACAACCCGTTACAGGCGAATGATCTTATCTTGAAATCCCCTTATGCTGATACCGGCTCTCATCATTGCTGTTCGAAGCAATCACCTATCAACCTTCTTTTTGAGCATCAACACTTTCTCACGATTATCCCGTGCAAGTTTGCAGAAGGGGTCTATTCTTATTGTCTCCGTGTACTGCTGTATAGCCTCATCATATCGGCCGAGGCATACGAGTACATTACCGAGATGACAGCGGGCATCGACATAATCGGGCTTGAGACTTACGGCCTTCCGCAGTTGAACGAGAGCATCATCTGGCCTGTTGAGCCTCATAAAGGCATTCGCCATCTCATAATATGCCGAAACCTGACCGGCATCCAGAGCAATCGCTCGCTTATAATTCTCTATCGCTCCACTATAGTCCTTGCGAAGGTACAGCGTATGCCCCAACTGTAAATAGACCTTCGCATCATAAGGGCTCATATGAAGGGCTATCGAGTATTGCTTCATAGCTTCGTCGTATTTTCCAAGCCTTGCGTATGCATTCGCCAAGTTGCATCGGTAACCGGCATAATTCGGTACGAGGCGCACTGCCTCGGCATAAAGGTGTGCAGCATCCTCCAACTTAAGACGGTCTTCGTACTCCTTCCCAAGGTTGTTCAGCATGAGATAATTATTATCTGTAGCGTCAACTGCATGACTGAAAAGGATAAGGCTGTTTTTCCAATAACCTGTCTGGATCCAAGACAAAGTACCAAGGAAGAATAATATGATCAGAGCGATCGTCGCAGTGAATGATTTACTGAGATTGAACGTTCTCATGACATGAGGCGTCCCCCACGAAACCATTATGAATACACCGATCAGGGGTAAGTAGGCCCATCTTTCGGCATATGAAGGCCATAATCCTCCCTGTACGATACCGGAGGCCGGCAATAGCAGCACGAGATACCAAATCCAACCTGTTGAGAGAAAAGGATACTTCTTTATTTTGATGAGCGAAAGCAGTGTAATTCCCGCCAGGAGGAGCATTGCACCGGCTTTCTGCCAGAAAGGCTCATAGACAGGATATGGATGATGTATGGCAAGGTTGACCGGCACGAAAGTTTTCAGGAGATAGATGACGTATGCGATCAGTGAATGACTGATGCGCGCTCCGAGCGGTCTTGTTTCCAGCGGAATAATATCTTGGTAGAACGTCAATGAACTTAGGGTCATCCCTGTGGACAGGATCGAGAGAAAGATGAGCGGCATCTTCTCGGCAACGAGGAGGAGAACCGATTTTTTAAATCTTCTTTTCGACAACAGCGCTCCCCCCTCCTCGTTCCTCAAGTTTTGAAAGCGTTTGAGGGGCCAATAATCAAGCATGAGCAATAGGATGGGCAGAGTAACCACCATGGGTTTGGACATCAGGGCACACAAGAAAGTCAGCATCACGAGCATGTATCTCGAGAAGCCTGGTTTCCGAGTATAGTAGGTGTAGGCCAGCAGTGTTGTAAGGCAAAAAAAGAGGCTGAGGATATTCTTTCGTTCCGCTATCCATGCAACAGTATCGACATTCATGGGATGCAGGGCAAAAAGCGAAGCAACGAGGAGGCTTTGCCAGAAAGCTCGGGTCATCCACCACAGAACCGAAAAGAGCAGAAATGCATTCATGGAATGAAGAAGGATATTCATCAGATGATGCATCCCCGGTTGCAGACCGAAAATTTCAATATCTGCCATATGTGACAGCCAGGTAATGGGATGATAGTAGCAACCCGTTTTCCTCGATGATTCCAGACTAAAAGACCAGAGGACATTCTTTAGTGTCAGTCCTGAATGAATAACTATATTATCAATAACATAAGCCCCGTCATCAAAATTGATAAAATCATAATGGACAGCACGACCATAGACTGCGAAAACGAATGTGAACAGTATAACCGCCGATAGGACGGTTTTATATGTATTAGTCACGACTTGATCGGACAGTAAGTGATTGCCAGTAAGTGGTAGTCATGGTTAACCTTTCTGAAGTTCTGCAAAAAACTGAAGAAAGGAGATTGAACCATGACTACCGATCAGAAGCTTATCAGAAACAAG